>CAJTLW010000003.1 GCA_910577515.1 uncultured Vampirovibrio sp. | reverse complement strand
GGGGGCGGGGGCGGGGGCGGTTCTTTTGTACGTTCCAATATTAACTATGGCGGCGGCAAAGGTTCTGTTTGCCACTACGGTTTAAAGCATACAAATGCAACAGGCGGGGGCGGCGGCACATATTCTGCAAACGGTGCAATTGCAGGAATTATTGCAAATAATATCTTTGGGGATAATTTCTGTAACGGCGGAGCAGGTATTCCTGCAGGCGGTGCAGGCACTTCTGCAAAGGGTGGAAATGGAAAACCGGGTATTATGAAAATAAATTATCTTGATTACGGTGAAGGCGGGCAAGGCGGCGGCAGAGGAAATGTAATTATAAATAAAAGAATAAATGTAGATAGCGGCAAAACATTAACAGTTACTGTAGGAGAAGGAACAAGCGGAGAGAATGCACCTTATATCAATAGTTCGGGTACACTTGTAAGTTTTGGCGGTGTTGCTTTTGGCACTGCAAGCACAATAGTAAAAGAAGACGGAACAATATTGGCAAACACAGGAATAAGCACTTCAATTGCAGCAACAGGCGGGCTTGCAGATGGCTTTAATGGCGGAAAGGGGGCATCACCTGTTACACCTTATACACCCGAATGCGAAGGAAATACGGGAGGTACAGAGGCTTCACCTGTCGGCAAAACAGCAACGAAAGGCTACGGATGTGGCGGCGGGGGCGGATACGGTCTTACAGAAAGCGGCGCCGGAACAGGAGGGTATGTTAGAATCAGCTGGAATAAATATTGGGATGCAGCTTTAGATGGCGGGAAAGGCGGGTATAAATACGCAGAAGCAGGTGCAGGCGGAGGCGGGGCATCAGGTAATATTATGAGTATGGATAATGTTTCCGTAAAAAGCGGGGAAAAAATAAAAATAAGGATAGGAAAAGGAGGAGAAGGCGGCAGCATTAATAATAACGCGGCAATTGAGGCCAAAAAGGGAGGAGATACTGTATTTGCATTTGATGATGGCAAAAGAAAACTACAGGCAAGAGGCGGAAACCCGGGAACGTTCCTGAAACTAGCCGACGATAACACCATAATTAATGGTAAAGGCGGAAGCGGTGGAAATAATGGAACAGGAAACAATAGCTACTGCACATACAAGGGAACAAGCTATTTAAACAACTCGCAAAATTGTTCAATATCAACAGCCGGATTAAACGCTAATAAAAGCACAGGCGGGAAAGGAGCAGGGCTGCCCAATCTTCCTGGCATATTAAAAAATGCAGGCATAAAATTAACAGGAGCCGGAGGAAAAGAAGGTATTGCAGGCGATAGTAATGCAAGCGGCCAGAATGCAACAGGATACGGTGCAGGTGGAGGCGGAGCAGGAATATTAGATATTGGTGTTCCAAACCTTTCCACAATAAACCCAAACAAAGGAGGAAATGGCTCGGACGGTAAAATAATTATTGAATGGTGGGAATAGTCAAATTTTAGATGAACAACTTTTCAAAGGGGCGTATTTAGTAACCTTAACGCCCCGTTTTTTTATTTGTGTATGCAATGTTTGTAAATATTTAACGGCAGGGTTTAAAACATAACATACGCATAGAGTTTAATATCGCAAGAATTGAAACACCGACATCTGCAAACACTGCACCCCACATTGAGGTCATTCCAAAAGCGCCAAGTATCAGAAAGAGCGCTTTAACAAAAAGAATGAACGCTATATTTTGTTTTACAATTTTTATGGTTTTTTTGGAAATTTCAATAGCGGCAGGGATTTTTGTTAAATTATCATCCATAATAACAACATCTGCAGCCCCAATTGCAGCATCTGAGCCGATTTTTCCCATTGCAATCCCGATATCTGCCCTTGCAAGAACAGGAGCATCATTAATACCATCGCCAACAAAAGCAAGTGTTTCAGAGGATTTTTGGGTTTTAAGTAAGTTTTCTAAGTGTTCAAGCTTTTGGTGCGGAAAAAGATTGCAGTATGTTTTATCAATCAGAGAGGCAGTTTTTGAATTTTCAAGTCCGAAAATTCCTTTGTCGCCTGTTAAAACAACAATATTTCTAACCCCGTCTTTTTTGAGCCTTGAAAGGGTTTCAACTGCACCTTCTTTTATAGTGTCTGAAATTGTTAAATAACCTTTGTATTCACCATTTAGTGCCATATAAATTATAGTTTTTCCTTCAATATTTTTAGGATAATCTATGTTAAATTTTTCCATAATTGAGGAATTACCTATAATTACTTTTTGGCCACAAACTTCAACTGTGATGCCAAGCCCCGGAGTTTCTTTCAAAGATTTGATATTATTTTCCTCCACATGCTCATTGTACGCCGCCTGAATAGAACGTGCTATAGGATGAGCAGAAAAGTGTTCTGCATGTGCTGCAAATTTTATAAAATCTTTTTTTGAAATATTTGAAGAATATACCTCTAAAACCTTGAAAACACCGGATGTCAGCGTTCCTGTTTTATCAAAAACAACTGTTTTTACTTTAGAGAGCGAATCAATATAATTGCTGCCTTTGATTAATATACCATTTTTTGAGGCAGCACCTATGGATGCAAAAAACCCTAATGGTATTGATATTACAAGCGCACAAGGGCAAGAGATTACAAGGAAAGTCAAAGCTCTTTTAAACCAGATAGAAAATTCTGCCCCAAATAAAACCGGCACGACGACAAGCGCGATTGCAAGCATCACAACTGTTGGCGTATAAATCTTTGCAAATTTCGTGATAAATTTTTCAGCAGGAGCCTTTTTATTTGAAGCATTCTGCACCATTTCAATAATTTTTGAAACGGTAGAATTTTGAAATTCGTGTGTAACTTTGATTTTTATCATCCCATCAAGGTTTACGCAGCCGCTGGATACAATATCATCAGGCTTTAGGGGCAAAGGAAGCGCCTCACCTGTTAAATTTGATGTATCAAGAGAGGTACTGCCTTCGACAACAATACCATCAAGCGGAATTTTTTCGCCCGGTTTAATTAAGATAATGTCACCCTTTTTTACATTTTGTGGAGTAGTTTTTTTAACACCTGAAGGAGTTATAAGATTTGCATAATCTGCCTTTAATTCCATAAGCGAGGATATAGATTTTTTAGAATTATCAAGCGCATAATCTGTAAAAAATTCTCCAGCCTGATAAAGCACCATAACCATAAGTGCTTCCGGGTATTCGCCAATTGCAAAAGCACCAAGGGTGGCTATTGTCATTAAAAAATTTTCATCAAGAAATTTCTTTTCAAGAAGATTTTTAAAGGCATGCTTTATGACATCACGCGCAATAAATAAATAAGGTATGAAAAATATTAGAAATTTTATAACGTCTGGGTTTAGGTGAAGTTCTTTCAACATAATATTATTTTCCTTTTATATTTATAATTGTTCAATCATTCAACTATAATATTATTATAATTGAACAACTATTCAATTGTCAAGGGGCAAAATAAAAATTGACATTTTGCAACATAAAAAAATATAATAAAGATATGGATAATAAAAAAACTGATTGCGAAGCCTGCAATATTGATTTGATAAATAAAGTAAAGCCCAATATGCCAAAAATGCAGACGCTTTATGAATTATCGGATTTTTTCAAAGTGATGGGCGATTCAACAAGAATTCAACTTTTATGGGCGCTTGAAGAGAGTGAGATGTGCGTTTCAGATTTAGCAGTGCTTCTAAACATGACAAAATCTGCCGTTTCACATCAATTAAAGGTTTTAAGAACTGCAAAACTTGTTAAGGCACTAAAGACCGGCAAAAATGTTTATTATTCCCTTGATGATGCCCATATAAAAGAGATTTTAGAAAAAGCACTTGAGCATGTTATAGAATAACCTCAGTTTTTATCAAAGCTTGACTTAGAGCTTACTTTAGGTTGTAGAGTATTATTAAATAGTTTTAAAAGGTTTTATAAAAATGAAAATTTCTGAAGTAAGCAAAAAATATGATATTTCAACAGACACCCTCCGGTATTATGAAAAAATGGGGCTTTTGCCTAATGTTAAGAAAAATTCAAGCGGAATAAGGGATTATTCTGAATCTGATTTAGGGTGGGTGGAATTTATAAAATGTATGAGAAGTGCAGGGCTTTCAATTGAGGTTTTGGCAAGGTATATTGAGCTTTTCTATATTGGAGATTCTACAAGGGAAGAGCGAAAGAATATTTTAATTGAAGAAAGAAAAAAATTAATTGAAAAAAGGGATGCCATCCAAACAACAATAGACAGGCTTGAATATAAAATAGATTCTTACGATAAAATTATGTCAGAAAAAGAAAAAGAACTGTTAAGAAAATAAACCGTTATTTTGCTATTGCAAACTCTGCAAAGACAGGAAAATGGTCACTTCCTATTTTGTGCCCGAGTCCTGTTTTTACAGGAACAACAGGCGGTATTGATAGAATATGTTCGAGAGTTATTCTAAAGACCGGCAAATGGTAGGCGTTCCAGGTTCCTTCTATTTTTGGCAAATATCTTATCGCATCATATATAGTAATATTTGAATTAAAGGGCGGGTCTATAATTTTTTTATAGGCAGGAGAAAAGATTGTGGTGTTAAAATCACCGGCTATAATGATATTTTCTCCATCTTTACTTGCTTTGTGTAAAATATTATTTATTTTTAAAAGCATATTGTTTCTCGTCAAAATATATTCATTATTAACAGGCGGCAATGTATGCACACAATAAATTGTTACAAGAGTTTCATCTTTTTTAATTTGTGCTCTTATTATAGGAACGTATCTATCCGTCCAATATTCGGCAACGGCATTGCTCAATGGATATTTTGAATACAAAGAAAGCCCGAAGTTATCGTCACGGGGGCAATCAACAAAATAGGGATAAATTGTTTTAATGCTTTCAATATTTTTAAGCCAAGCTTTGTTAACTTCTTGCAGAATTACAACATCAGGGGATTTCAGATAGATTTCGTTAATTAATTTATCATATTTTTTATTGCTTGTTAAAACATTAAAAAGGCCGATTTTTATATCACTTTTTAAGTCTGTATCAGGTTTTATACAGTATTTTGAAATTTCAAGATAATTAAAA
Organism: uncultured Vampirovibrio sp.; assembly: GCA_910577515.1. Lineage (GTDB taxonomy): Bacteria > Cyanobacteriota > Vampirovibrionia > Gastranaerophilales > Gastranaerophilaceae > MGBC122484. The sequence goes on along the minus strand of CAJTLW010000003.1, from coordinate 302,969 downwards.
ATCAAAATTATAAACGAGATTAATAAGCCTATTGTAAATTTTTTATTAAAAAAGGAAAAATACAAAAAACATAGAGTAAATAAGATGCTTATATAGAAATATTGAACTTTAAAATGCGAAAGGATATCGACAAAAATATTTAGTGATGGAAGGTTTGCAAATATATTTGCAATAACAAACAATATAAACAGAAGAATGATACGCTTTTTAAATTCATTATTGAATTTTTGCAAGTCAAATTTCATAGCATAGATTATACCACATATTTTATGATAAAATTTTACAAAATGAGATGAAGGGGTTTTGAAAGAGATGATCGGGAAGAGCTGGGCAGAGGCGTTCAATAAAGATGAAATTAAAGTTTTAAAAGAGGCTTATGATGAAATACAAAAAAGGCGCACTGAAATTGAGGAAGAGATTTTGCCTTTAGAAGAAGAAAATAGCGGAATTTACAATGCTCTTAAAATAACGGATTTCAATAGTATTAAGGTTTTAATAATAGGCCAGGACCCTTATCCAAACAGAGAGGATGCCCATGGCTTAGCATTTTCCAAAAAAACAGGCGGTGTGCCTGCATCTTTAAAAAATATTTTTTTTGAAATTGAAAATTCTATAGGAACAAAAAACAATTGCGGAAACTTGCAAAAATGGGCAGAACAAGGAGTACTGCTTTTAAACCGTGCGCTTAGTTTTGAAAAAAATTTAACTCTAAACAAGCGGCTTAAATTTTGGGAAAAACCTGTATCCATTATTATAGCAAAATTATTAAAAAGGGAGAAACCGCTTATTGTAATGCTTTGGGGAAATTCCGCAAACACTATGGAAATATTTCCTATAGAAAAAGATGATGAATTAAGAAAGAAAAACATTTATATTTTAAGGTCTTCACACCCTTCAAATATGGGAAATGCAAAGAATACAAAAATAACGATTAATGAGTGCGAAATAGATGCATTTGTTGGCTGCGGGCATTTTTCAAAATGCAATGAAATTTTAAAACAAAAAGGACTTAAGCCGGTTGATTGGCACACAAATTAATTCAAATATCTTTTACAACCCTGCAAGGAGTGCCTATTGCAACTGAATTATCAGGGATATCTTTTGCTACAACAGAGCCTGCGCCAATTACAACATTATTTCCTATGGTAACACCAGGAAGTACTGTCACATTTCCGCCAAACCAAACGTCGTTGCCTACTTTGATTGGTTTTGCATATTCTAAGCCCTTATTTCTTTCTTTAGCATCTATCGGGTGTCCTGCTGTATAAAAACCGCAATTTGGGCCTATAAAAACATTATCTCCAAAAATAACGGGTGCAGGGTCTAAGATGACAAGGTTGTGATTTGAATAAAAGTTTTCACCAAGTGTTATATTGTAGCCATAATCACACCAGAAAGCAGGCTCTATTATGAAGTTTTCACCTGTTTTTCCTAAAATTTCTTTTAAAATATTCTGCCTATAGGCGGTATCAGAATATGAAGAATTATTATACTTTGCGCATAAAATTTTGCAGTGTTTGCGCTCTTCAATTAAGGCTTTATCATAGTTTGCATCATACATTAAACCGTTTAGCATCTTTTCTTTTTCATCCATTTTAAAGCCTCCTTTATAAACCAAAAGCATCCTTATTTTACAATAAACAAGGATGCTTTTATATTTTTTTAAAAACTACAGGTGAATTCTGTATTTATGAGTATCATCGGCACCAATTGCCCAGCTCATGCCGCCTGTCAGCGCAACACCCGTTCTTCCGCCATTTCTCACCAATGATTGGAGATAGCAGGTAAAATCATTGTTTACAATTCTTTGGAAACCAAGACCGTATTCAACGTAAGGATCCATATTCATGCCGGGTAATTTAATCCCGTCTGCCCTTACATCTGTTTTATCAAACGCGTTCCAAACCATAGCGGCGCTTAAATATGGCTGCCAGCCGCCTTTTGTATTGCCAACAAGCCTTACACCGGGCTTAATTTCAAATGAATTTAGGGGGTCAGAATTAATTCTTACACCTGCCTCATTTGTATAATCAAAGATTTTTGAAATATAGTAGCTAAGGCCGATATTTGGCTGAATTATAAATTTGCCGTCAGCCATCTCTATGTTGTAACCGGTTTTAGATGATACTGCACCGCTTAAATGCACAATATCGTCATCCCCATACATTTCAGAAACTTTGCCAAGGCCTATGTTTCCTGCCATTGTTAAAGCAGTCCAGAAATTTTTCCTGTAATAATTTTTAGTTAAACCAAGAAGGGCGCCATTTGACATAATATCAATATCGCCATAATCAAGGCTAGAACCATGGTATCCTAAAAAGCCAGAGGAAATGCTTGTCCAGCCGTGCTTTCTTTCTTTAAATTTGGCATCAAAACCAATTAAAGAACCATAGCTTAAGTTATCAACTTTTGGCCCATGGGATAAATCAATTTCTTCAAAAACCGTATAAGGACGGAACCAAACTGCGTTCCCTTCTGCCTGTCCGTTGTATAAAGGCATTTGACCATTAAATTCAGAAATAGCATATTTATTTGAATTTAATTGCGCAAATCTTTCATTATAAGGCAATTTTGTAAATGCATCATTATGTTCAAAAGCATAATTTACAGCTTCTTTAATGCCAGCCTGTGCTGCTGTCTGAAGCGCAACAGGTGTTGCCAAAATTGAAGGATTGTATGAGTTTTTATCCCCGCGGGAGCCGCTTACAAGTGACATAACACCTGTATTAGAATCAAAATCAGCCTGATATTTAAATATAGGACTCATTACCTTTTTAGCCTCAGGGCTTAGTTCAACAAGTCCTAAAAGCGGGCTGTCTTTGGTTGCTTCATCTAGGGTAATGATATCAAAAGTGCTTTTGCCGCTGCCATAAGACATAACATTGATATTATCAATTAAAATTTTGCCATCACCCGTAACGCTTATAGCTCCGATTTTATCACTCAAATTGTTTTTACCATCTAAATCGATACCAAGCTTAGCGTTGCCATCAAGGTCAAGATTTCCAAAATTAACAACATCATTCGGGTTGTTATTCGCAAGATTTATTCTTGAGTTATTTTTTACAAAAGTATTTTGGGCATTAAAGTATGATGCACCAGATAAAAGCTGAACTTCACCACCATTAAGGTAAACATCTCCGGTAAACTTGCTGTTATCACCGCCAAGTTTCATAATACCTGCATCATTTTTTGTAATTTCACCATTTCCTGCAATACCGCTTTCAATAATGGTGTTTTTAGAACCATTTACCGCAAGCGTTGCTTTTGTGCCATCTGCAGCGTTTTCCAAATAAATATCATTTTTGCTTCCGGCTGCAGCTTTAGTAACAATCGGAGCATCCGGGTCTATCGGTTGTGCTGCAGCTTCATGAATATTGTTTCTAAAAACAACATCTTTTGTATCAGCATTTATGGTAACTGCACCGCCAAGTGCATAAATAGCGCCGCCTTTACCATCTGATACGTTGTTTGAAACAACAGAATCTGTTATTGTAACAGCTCCTCCTATATTGTTTACAGCAGCACCATTGCCATCTGTATAAAAATTGCTTAAGCCACCATTTGCTCCGTTTGCATTTTTAATGGTAAGCCTTTGGTTTGAAGCAAGTGTTATACCCTGATTTTTATTACCGTCAAGAGCAAAATCTTTCATATTGATTGTTAAAGATTCTCCGCCCATTGCACCAAGAGACTGGGTTAATTTAATATTTTTCAAAGCAACATATTCTCTTATTGCTTCATCGCTTGCAACAGCCTCAGGAAGCCCGCTTGTATCTTCTCTTGTAACGTTTATAAAACCACCTTCTCCGACGGTAAACTTATATTTGCCGTTTTCAGAAAATTGAACAAGTTCGCCCGTTAAAAATGAATCCGGCACACCGCCTATTAATTGAAATTTATCAGCATTGCCATCATCAATAATATTTAATTCAAAATGATCGGTATCAAATTTCAATGTACCGGTTGAACCACCCTTAACTTCAAAGAAATCACTTAAACCTTGATTTAAGTCAACATCAAGAGCGATTAAAAGTTTTTGGTCACCCGTAGGTTCTGTTATAGATAGATTATTAATTAAAAGATTATCAAGCTTGCCATTTGCAAGGTCAAACCTTATACTGTCATTTCCATCAGGGCTAAATGTTAAATTAACATTTTGCAATATTGAAGCACCATCAGCCAATTTATCTGAAGTATTTAAGCGCAAAGTACCTGATTTATGAACAAGATTTAAATTTTTAATTTGATTATTTAGTGTAATTTCGCCGCCCTTATCTGAAATAATATGCAAGTTTCCTTTGTATTCCTTACTGGCTAAATTACCTTGACTATCCGTATGATCTATAACAGTTCCACTTATACTATCGTCAAAGGTAATCTTGCTTTCAGAGTTACTCATAGTCTTTAATTCAACATTACCATTTGCAATATGAATAGCATTTGATTCAGGAGTACGGAATTCATCATTAACACCTTCCATATTCCCTCTAAAAACAATTTCTTCACCTGAATTAGACGTAAATCTTACTTTACCGTTCGAATCATACAAATTAACATACACAGCACCGCCTGATTGGCCTGCAGTGTTTCCTATAAAGCTTGTGTTAATTATATTTATCATATAAGCATTGCCGCCAATATGAATTCCGCCGCCATAAGCCCCTGCATGGTTTCTTTCAAATAAAGAGTCAGATATTTGAAACATAGGACTTAAAGCCATGTTGGCATCAGAAATTTTCAACCCGCCGCCATGTATTAAGGCGTTATTTGAAACAAATCTTACGTTGCGAAGCATACTGGTATCTGCAGGCTCAAGATAAAGACCCCCGCCATAATCCCCTGTATTATTTTCAAAGAGTGAATTGGTCAACATGTTAGATGACATATTCATAAAACCCATATTGACAATCTGAGCATTTAAATGTAAAGCACCGCCCTTAACGGCATTTGAAGCATCATCGGTAGTATTAACATTATAATTATTTAAAAAATGATACGAACCAAGCGTGCCTTCTGCTTCTAGTCTTGAACCCCCGCTATTTCCGTTAACCACAGTATTATAACTGTCAGGGGCCACATAAGCTGCCTGCACATTATTGAAGTTTGATGCTGAAAATAAAAGCCCTAAAGCCATGCAGCAAACTAAAAATCTTTTTCCTTTGTTTCTCATCCTTGCATATTTCCTAATCATTTCTTCCTAAATCTTAAAGATAAACGCTTATTTAAAAGCAAACGACCGAATTTTCGGGTCAAAAATTCGGAGAACCCGGGATTCGAACCCGGGATGCAGATAACTCCACATAACACCTTAGCAGGGTGCCGCCTTCAGCCACTCGGCCAGTTCTCCATATATCGTATTGTCAAAATAATTTAGTTTAAAAATTATGAAATTAATTCTAGCATAAACCGAATATTATTATCAAGATGTTTGATAAAAAATTGACAATATAGACAATTATGCGACATTTGTAATATTGCTTGAAAATCACTCTACAGCAGACAATAGCACTGTATAGTAGCTACTTCGGGGGGTTGCAAAATATTAGTTTTATTGTATATTAAGTTTACAACTTGGGTTTTCACCTTAAATGCATAAAAATTGTGTTAGTTAAGAAATGTATTTTAAGTTTTTACCCTGTTAGGCAACAAAAAAGAGGATTATTTTATGACGAAAAAGCTTATGAAAACTTTGCTGGTCTTGGTTTGTGCGCTTTGCATAAATTTAGGCGGCACAGCAAGTGCGGCTCAATCGCCCAACGAAATTAAAGCATCAATTGTAAAAACGGCAATCAATATGGGTGTAGACCCTTGTATTGCTTTAAGTATCGCAAAATTAGAATCAGAATTTATACCTTCTAAAAAAGGAGCATCAGGTGCAGTCGGCTTATTTCAATTAATGCCAGACACTGCAAGAAGATTGGGGGTTAACCCTTACATTGTAAGTGATAACATCAAAGGTGGAATTATGTATTATCAAATGATGTACAAAAAATTCGGCTCAATTGATTTAGCACTTGCAGCATATAATGCAGGCCCTGGAAACGTTGCAAGATATAAAGGTGTTCCGCCATTCCGTGAAACAAAAGCTTTTATCACAAGGATTAAAGCCAGTGCTAATCAATTTAAAAATGACCCAATTGTCATTGAACATACTCAGCCAAAGGCTCCTGTGCCTGCAACATTATAGTTTTTTTTAAAGAATAAAAAACTACAAAAACACTTTTTAAATGCTTTTTGCTTATAAAAAGTGTTTTTGTTATTATTAAGCAGTACAGAATAATAAGGGATTTTATACTGATGGATTTAAAAACAGAAGTTAAACTTGAAGAGCAATTTTTAAAACAGGCAATAGATATCTCAAAGGGTGCAGAAGTGCTGCCAAACGGCGTTGAAGAGCTTGCCCGTAAACTTCAAGATTCTTATTATTCTAAAAAACCTTTAAGGGTAAAATTGGGGTTAGACCCGACACGCCCTGATTTACACCTTGGGCATACCGTTGTAATGAGAAAATTAAAGAAATTTCAAGATTTAGGACACCAGATTGTCCTTATCGTAGGCGGCGCTACTGCAATGGTGGGCGACCCTTCAGGGAAATCTGAAACCCGCCCTGCCCTGTCAAAAGAACAGGTTGCAGAAAATGCAAAAACATATTTTGAACAGATGTCAAAAGTTATAGATATTGAAAAAGCCGAAGTCAGAAATAATGCGGACTGGCTTCACTCAATGAGTTTTGTTGATTTTCTAAAGCTTGCTTCAGCCACAACAGTTGCAAAATTAATGACAAGAGATGATTTTGCAAAAAGATACGCTGAAGGCCGTCCTATTAGCCCTGTTGAATTTTTCTATCCTCTAATGCAAGGGTATGACAGCGTTGCAGTGGATGCTGATATAGAATTTGGCGGAACAGACCAAAGGTTTAACCTTTTAATGGGCAGGGATATTCAGACATTTTACGGGCTTAATAAAATGCAAATTGTTATGATGACCCCTTTGATTGAAGGTACGGACGGCGTTAAAAAGATGTCTAAAACTTATCCTGAACACTGTATTTCTTTGACTGAAGAGCCTAAAAATATGTATGGCAAATTGATGTCAATTCCTGATGAATTGATGGAAAAATACTTTACACTTTTAACAGATATTGAATTTAACAAAGAAAATAACCCGAGAGATGAAAAGATGCGCCTTGCTTATGAAGTCACAAAAATGTACAACGGTAAAGATGCAGCAGATGCGGCACAAAATGAATTTATAAACGTTGTGCAAAACAAGGGTGTGCCGGATGATATCGAAGAAGTTAAGGTAAATTCCAATAATATTTTAGATATCCTTGTCGAGTTAAATTTTGTTCAAAGCAAAGGCGAAGCAAAAAGGCTTGTTGCAGGGGGCGGAGTAAAATTTGACGGTGAAAAAATAACCGATATTCAAACCACCCTTGATAAAGAAGGCATTCTCCAAGGCGGAAAAAGAAAATATGCAAAAATCAAATTCTAAAAAAAATGCCAAAGGCACGGCAAAAAAGCACCCTGTGGCGCTAATTCGCGGGATAAAAAGGGTTTTATCAGATATTGAAAACATCAAAGATAAAGACCCTGCTGTTAAATCCGTGTTTGAAATTGTGCTTTTGTATCCTGGTTTCCATGCGCTTCTAGCCTACAGAATTGCAAACAAGCTTTTAAAATGGCATATCCCTTTTATCCCAAGGTTAATATCGCAGATTGCGAGGTTTTTTACAGGGATTGAAATTCACCCTGGTGCTACAATTGGCGAAAGATTTTTTATAGACCATGGAATGGGCGTTGTTATTGGAGAAACAACAATAATAGGGGATAATGTTTTGGTGTATCAGGGCGTAACCCTTGGGGGAACAGGAAAAGACCACGGCAAACGCCACCCTACCATTGGAAATTTTGTTACAATAGGCGCCGGAGCAAAGGTTTTAGGAAATATTACCATTGAGGATAATTCAAATATAGGTGCAGGGAGTGTTGTAATAGATAATGTTCCTGAACATTCAACAGTTGTGGGTATCCCCGGGCGCATTGTGCAGCAGAGATTTTTTATTCAGGGGCAATTATTACACAACAAAATCCCCGACCCTGTTACATGCCAGTTGAACCGCCTTACTTACGAATTAAAAGAATTGAAAGATGTACTGGATTGCCGCAATCGTTAGCACTACCTTGCAATGACAAAATTATTAAAAAAATCCTCTTTTCAACATTGAAAAGAGGATAAGTTTTTTGTTTAAAGTTTTTAAGGAGTTTAGTTTAAATCTTTTTTAAGCGCTTGCGGAATTATCTGTTGCTTTGTTGAATAAGTTTTTTGCAACAATGCATCCGATACCTATAGCTGCACCTGCCACAGCAAGCCATTTTGCCTTGCCGCCTGATTTTTTAAGGTTTGACCAGAGATTATTGGCTGCTGCGCCGAGTGTTTCACCAAATTTACCGCTTGTAACTGATTTTTTTGCAGCTTTATAAGCATTTTTAACACCCAATAAACCTGAGCCTGCAAGCATAAATCCTGCACCGCCAACTGCTGCGCCTGCTGCTTTTGCAAATGTATCAGAGTTTGAAACATTTTTTCCTGTAACATCAGCCTTAAGGTCAGCCTTGCTGCTTGATTGGCAAAGGAATATTGATATTGGGTTAGAATTTTTAACACCTGAGATAAAAGAAGAATCTGAATATCTTGAAATATCACCCAAAAGTGTTGAACCGCAAGCTGTTGCATACTGGCTTTGGACAAGTGTTCTTATATAGCTTTCATCGTATGTTGCATATTGGCTCAATTCAGACATTTCATCAACAAGATTGTTAAATGCTGCTATGGCATCATCGCTTCTGCCATCTTGAAGCATATCTTTGATTGTTTGACATTCTAAATTTAAAGATGCAGCTTCTGCGTTTTGCAAACTTGAATATGATTGTTGTGTAGTTCTAAGCGCATAACTGTTTGCAATTGAGGTCTTTGCATTATCTACATAAGTTGAGTCAGCTAAACCGCCATAATAGCCATATCCGCCGTAGCCTGATGTAGTCCCTGTGATTAAACCAAGCCCGTTTAGAGAACTGTAGCCTGTAAATCCTAAACTCATAATAGTAAACTTCCTTCCAATAATTTAACTTTAAACTAACCTTACATTTAAATAAAAACATTTTGTATTTAGAAATTGACATGGCTTTAAGGGTTTTGTTAATAAAACTTAATAAAAAATAATTATAAGCAAAAATGGTTACAAAAAATGTAACAAAAATGACCAAAAAGCTAATATAGTGTAAGATATTGTTGTATAGGCAATGTTTTAGTATTATTTTAAATATTACCTTAATAAAAATGGATGATTTATGTTTAATATAGAAGAGTTTTTAATCAAAGTTAATAAAACCAAAGCTTCCGATATTCACCTTAAAATCGGCAAGCAGCCTTCACTTCGGATTTCAGGGAACATCGTAAGAGTAGATGAACCTGTTATCACAAAAGAGGATTTTGAAAACATGCTAAAAACCATGCTTTATGGGGATTTGGCAGAAAAAATCCAAAAGCGAAGTGATATTGATTTTACATACGAAATTCCCAATGTTTCAAGATACAGGGTAAATTACTGTATGGAGCTTGGATATCCAAAATTAACGCTAAGAACAATTCCCTATCAAATCCCTACTTTAGAAGATTTATCACTGCCAAATTCGCTTGAAACTTTTACAAAATACAATAACGGGATTGTTTTAATTACCGGTGCAACAAGTTCAGGAAAATCAACAACCATTGCCTCTTTGATTGAAATTATTAATAAAGAACGCCAAAAACACATAATTACAATTGAGGACCCTATCGAATTTTTATACACAGATAAAAAATCTTTAATCACCCAAAGAGGAGTAGGGGTAGATGTGGCCTCATTTTCAGATGGTATAAAATATGCCTTGAGACAAGACCCTGATATCATTCTTGTGGGCGAGATTAGAGACAGAGATACGATGGAAAGTGCCTTAAATGCTGCAGAAACAGGGCATTTGGTGTTCTCTACAATTCATACAAATTCAGCATCTCAAACAATAAACAGGATGCTTGGGCTTTTTGATGATTCAACAAGAGGTTTTATAAGAGACAGATTTGCAAAAGTCTTAAGAGGGACAATAGCCCAAAAGCTAATTCCTGCACTTGAAAATAAAGGTAAAGGCGGCCTTGTTCCTGCGCTTGAAATTATGGCAAGTACACCTGCTATTGTTGATTACATCCAAAAAAACCAGCTTGAAGAGATTGATATGCTGATTAAAAAGGGTGGATATCAAAACATGACATCAATGAATGCCTCTATATTTAAACTGTTTAAAAACGGAATTATAAGCAGAGAAGAGGCACTTAATGCAACGGATGATGAGGTTGAACTCAACCAGATGCTAAGGGGAATATACCACGGAAGTGCAAGCCCCGTGGATAATTTACTATAAAAGGAGAGGATTTTAAGAATATGGCACCGTTTCCGGAATCAGAGGATATGACCATAAAAAGGCTTATGGTAGCTTTAAGAAAAAATGACTACCAGCTTTTAAAGATGGGAACTTATAAACTCCATGAAAAATTCCACACAGGACATGAATTTGAACTTACGGATGAACTTCGTCAAATTCTTGAAACAATGGAAAAAAAGCAATATCCGCCTGAAATTTCAGACATATTATGTTCTACAATTAAAGATATTCTATCCAAAAAAGCAGTGCAGGCAATTTCAAGAGAAAACCAGATTTTACCTATGGATAGCGGAAAAAATGTTATGCCACAGGCGCTGCAACCGGGCGGGGATGATATACAGCAATTAGCGCAAATGATAAATTCTTCAAATACGGGAAATGTACATTTTGAAGAAATTAAACCTATTCAAACAACATTAAATGAAGTCAATCAGGTTCAAATTAACAATACACAAACACAATCTGCTCCACAGAATATGCCTCAAAATACATATTACAGAACATCTGTGCAAAATATTCAGGCACAAGCTGCAAATCAACCAATACAACAGATGCAAACAAATAATATACCTTCTGCACAGCAAGGGGTACCGCAACCTGCTCAACCCCAAATGCAGCCACCGATTCAGCCTAAAATGCAGCAGGAAGTACAATCGCAGCCTCAGGCTCCAAAAGAGGAGGAATATTCTGTTAAAAATATTGCCGTTTTTTACGATGATTTTAAAAATGATATTGATTTTGCAGATGTAAAAGAATATAAAAATAATCTGAATTTTCTTTTTTCAAAAAACCAAAATGGCCAGGATTACAATATTTTAAAGCAAATTTCTGCCCTAACCCAGGCACTTGACACAAATACATCAGATGTTGATAAGATTATTTCAATGCTCACAACCTCAAAAGGGAAAGTTTCTTTTATTACAGCATCGCAAAGCCAGAATATTTCAAAAATTTTCTATGAAAAAAATATTGATTTTGATATTCCTTTTGTAAAAAAGGCAAAAGCACAAAATAAAGATGCGGCATTTGATTTAATACCAATGAACGGCTCAACTAATATTTTTGTATGCTCCAATTGCAATATGAGAACACTAAAAACTGATTTTAATACAAGAACTTTAAGTGTTCAGTGTCCGCATTGTGAAGGGGCAGCCTTCCCTGATATTTATGCAATAAATTCATACAACCCTGATTGCAACCCGGTTTTCTGGCACAGGGCATTTGCTGCTATGGTAAAATCACAAATCTGGATTCTGGTTAATCCTCCACTGGATGAAAATAAAGAAATTATATTTGATTTTATAAAATCAGCCTATGATGCGGGCAGACCTTCAAAAATCTACATTTTATCAAAGGAAAATGATAAAAAAGAATTTTACAGGCAAATGTTTAAATCTGTGGATGAAAAATGCGAAATTAAATTTAATTTTCAGGACCAGGATAAACTTTGTGAAGAGTTTATTAACGAAGAAATCATAAGAAAAGTCTTTGCATAAGCTCTGGCTTTTTGTATATCAGGAATCAAGAATAGCAAATTACGGATAAAAAATGAATAATAACACCTTTGTGACAGATGCTATAAATATAAAGTCGTATCCATTAAGTGAGAACGATAACATTGTTGTTATGTTTTCAAAGGATAAAGGGTTAATTAAAGGAGTTGCAAAAGGGGTTAAAAAACCAAAAAGCAAGCTTGGCGCCAGAATGCAAAGCCTTGTTTGCAACAAATTAATGTTAAACGAGGGTAAAAACCTTGATGTAATAAAAGAAGCACAGGCAATTAACCCTTTTAATAAATTAAGATATAACCTTGAAAAACTTAATTATTCAATTTATATAACAGAAATCATAGGAAACTTTTGCAGAGAAAACACTGAAGAAGCAGATGATATCAATAAAAATATTTATGAAATTTTCTATAAAACTTTAGAAAACATTTCAAATGCTGAAGATAATATTCATATAATGCTTTCTGTTATAAAATTTCAGCTAAAATTTATGAGGCAGATTGGCTTTGGGCTTGAATTATCACACTGTTTAAAGTGTTCTTGCCCTATTGAAGAAGAATCTTATTTTTCTTTTGAATCAGGCGGGGTCGTGTGTAAGCATTGTCTTAATGATGGCGGGCATAAAATAAGAATACATATAAAAATAAAAGAATTTTTATGTAATCTTTTAGATACAGACATTGATAAAAAAACAAAATATGACAGCCTTGTAAATGAAAAAGTGGTTTCAACCTGCTTCAATCTTTTAAGAAAATATATAGACAGCCAGACGGGAAGAGAATGCAGGGCTTTAAAAGTTATTGAGATGACAAAGGTGTAAAATTTATGAAACAGAACAAAAAATTCATTATATTATATTTGGCTTTATGCCTTATGGGAATTGGTTTTGGCGCAAATCAATGCAGCGCGAAAATGAGCGAGCAGGCAAGTGAACTATACGAACAGGCTGTAAAATTTGAAAATGAAGAAAGATATGAAGATGCACTCGATTTAATTTTAAAAGCTCTAAACACATCTTATGACGACATTGTTTTAATCACAAAGCTTGGTGGATTGTACGCTCAGCTTGGCGAATTAGACAAAGCAGCGCAGGTATATTCAAAAGCTATACAATTAAATCCTGAGGATGCTTTTTTACATATCAGCATTGCAAACATATATGAACAGCAAGGAAAATATGATGAGGCATTTAATTCCTATTATAGGGCAATGATGCTTTCTCCAAACTACAGATACAATTATTTAAACCTTGCAAATACAAAATATTTAGGCGGCTATTATGAAGAAGCCATTAAATATTACAGAATTTATCTAAACGATTATCCAAATTCAGTTAATGCCAGAAGCTCTATTGCAAGCAGTTATTTGAATTTGAAAGAATATCAAAAAGCAATAGATGAGTTTGAAAAAGCAAAAGAGATGGACCCGAGGGTTTTCAAAGATTATCAAAACCTTGGTTTATCATACCTTAGAAGTGGAAATTACCTTAAAGCAAAATCAACATTTTTAAGGGCTGTTGAATTAAATCCTGAAGATTATATGGCGCTTGGAAACCTTGCAATTGTACAAACATATTTAAAAGAAAACGATCAGGCGCTTGAAAATTATAAAAAAGCATTCGCGCTTCATCCGGAGCTTGAAAATTTAAAATTCGATTATGCAAGTTTGCTTACATCAATGGGCAAAAACGATGAAGCTATAAAGGTTTATCAGGAATATATTAAAGCATATCCTGAAGATTCAAATGCTTATTTAAACCTTGGAATTTTGTATCAAAATTTAAACAACCCGAAATATGCTATTGCAGTATTGCAGGAAGGGGTTAAAAAATCACAGAGCAATGCGATGAAAAACGAGCTTGCAAAAAGCTATTATCAAAATAATGAGTTTTCAAAAGCAATAAGCATCTATGATTCAATTTTGCTTATTGAGCCAAATAATTTAAGAGCGCTTTTTAACAAAGGGCTTTCCTTAAGTGGAGATAAAAAATTTATAGAGGCCGATAAAATCTTCAAAAGAGTGAGCGCAGCAAGTGATGCTGAACTTGAAAAATATCAAATAACAAGACTTGACATTAAACAGAGCATATCAGGAAATATGATTGCTCAGGCAAATATGTTAAAAAATAAAAAAGAATACGAAAAAGCAAAAGAAATTTATACAAAAGCAATTGCGCAGGATGACAAAAATCCTGAAGCGTATTTGGGGCTGGCATCTGCCTATGAAAATTTGGATAACAAAGCAAAAACTGTTGAAACATACGAAAAAGCTATTACTCTTGAACCTGAAAACCTTGATATTTTAATGAAATACGGGGAAAGCCTTTCTAAAATGGATAATGATACTGAGGCACAGGAAATATTTAAAAGAATTTTAGCTCAGGATAACACTTATTTTGAAGCAAGAATTGCACTTGCAGATAGCTATAGCAAGGCTAAAAACTACAAGGAAGCACTTGCAGAATACCTTGAAGCGCTAAAATTTAATGACGGAGATGACGGGCTTTATATAAAAATAGGAAATACCTATAAATACTTAAATGAAGGCGAAAATGCCATTAAATATTATATGAAAACACTCGAAATTAACCCTGAAAATGAAAATGCCTATTTTAACGCAGGCCTTGTCAGATACGATTTAAATGAATATAATAAAGCGGTTGAAGATTTCAATAAAGCAATTCAATTAAAAAAAGATTTTGCTTTTGCATATTGGGCGCTCGGTGCAACTTATGAAAAGCTGGATAAAGCAGATGATGCAATTTATAATTATGAAAAATTTATAGAATTTTCAGATGATAAAGAATTGATAAAATCTACAAAGGAAAAAATCCGAAATTTATACAGCAGCTTAGCATATTAATATGAAGAATATTTTTATCTTTTTAACACTGTTATTATTGTGTTTCACCCTTTGCGGATGCGACAGGGAAAAGCCCGGCATATTGTTTTCCTCAACCCCTTTTTCAAAAGAATTAGGGTACACTGAACAAAGCGTTTATAAAAAAGGAGAAAAGATTTATTACCTTTTATACAAACCAAAAGGCTTTGAAACAAGGCTTTTAAAGGTTCAGGTTTTTAGAAAAAATGACGGTGCGGATGAATTTTTCGGGTATGAATATTTATACAATAAAACTGTTGAATTAAAGGATAGGAAATTTTACACGGATTATTTTATAATAAACCGCAAAGGTTATTATGTTTTTCAGGCATTTGAATTTACAAATACCATAAAGCCTGTAATCATTGGAATTGTAAGGGTGGAAGATTAGGTGTTTTCTGTTAATTTTTTAAAAAACGGGTTTGAGGATTTAATTTTATATATTAAAAATAAAATATTTTCTTCAAAATATGTCGTAAAAGGAAAATGTAAACAATGCGGCAAATGCTGCTCTTGTATTCTTTTTTCAGATGAAAACGGGTATATAAAAGATGAAGAAGGCTTCAGACAACTGCAGATAAGAAACAGAAGATACAGACACTTTACAATAAACGGTAAGGTGGAAGATAAAAATAATTCATTTTACGACGGCGCTTTAATGTTTAAATGCAAGTCTTTAGGGGAAGATGGCAAATGCACAAGGTATTTTTTCCGTTCTCTTTATTGTAGAGATTACCCTTCAATTAATTCCGCTTTTATTTATAATGGCGGGGAAACCCTTGACGGGTGCGGATATTATTTTGATACCGATAAAAAATTCAGCGAATATTTAAAATAATTTTAAAGATTTTCAGGGACTTTTACTTTCCTGTATTGGAAATTATTACCGAAAAACGATGGTTTCTTTTGCAGAGTTTCAGGGTTTTTGATGGTCATCTTTTCAAAATCCACCCCTGCATTATCCGTACCTAAAAAGAATAAAACATCAAAACGGGCATTATGCCTTACCGTATCATAAGAAAACGCTAATTTAATATCTTCAGGCCCTGCAACAGCATAAAAACTGTTTTCTGTCATTAAATCCTTATCACGGTTATCTTTTAGAGGGCTTATTACCCCTCTATAACCAATGGATAAATATTTGCAAAGCTTTATGCTTTCGTCAATATCAATTGAAGATTTACCATAGGTATATTCATCAAATTTAAAAGGGCTTGCCCCGTGGAAACCACCCACAGCGTATCTTATTCTTGATTTCCAGTTTTTAATTCTGGTAACGATTGAAGGGCCGCCCCGAACCAGAGCTGTTGTTTCACCGGTGCCGTATACTGTTGCCATAGATTGTCCAAAAACACCAAGGTCAAGAGACATATCCTGTTCTTCATTTGCTATTGTAAATAAATTTTTATTTAATTCATTTTGCCATCTTAAGCGCATAGTACCATAGTTGTTGCTTTCCTGATGTTCTTTGTGATAATCGGAAGCATAACCAAGTGTTAACCTATGTCTAAAATTGGCCTCTATATCTTCAATTTCGTATGAATCATCAAAGACCAGCTGTGCCAAATGGCCCGCTCTTTTACCGCCTAAAAACCATTCATCTTTATAGGCATGGCGGGCAAAATCAAACCATAAATTGTCTTTAAACCTATACTCGCCATCCAAGATTAAATTTTCACTGCTTGTAGCCCAGGCTGCATCTATTTTTAATCTTTTAGTTTTTAAGCTTGCAAGCGCACCAACCCCTATTTCATCATCATAAACAAGTGCCGGAGAGAGCTTTAATGTTGCACCTGTAGGCAGTTTAAAAACATGCCCTATGCCTATATATTGCCCAAAATCGCTCATGGAACCTGCATCAAAGGGTATATTTGCTTCAATATAGCTCATTTCTTTATCAGAAAAGAGTTCTATGGAGTTTATTGTAACTATTTTTACTTTTTTATAATAAAGGTCAGAATTTTTTAGCGTAAGGACATCATGGTCTTTTTCAGAGTTTACAATTATTTCTTTGGTTTTAATTTTATACGGCGAAATTCTTTCTTTCTTTTTATCGAAAGAAATTTCATCTTCCAAAATAAGCATATTTGCATATCTTTCAAAGCCTGATGATTTAAGCTTTAAGTCAAGTTTTTTTGCAAGCTCAATGCTTCCGTTTACAGCTTCAATCCTGTCTGTATAAGCATAAGCTTCAGGCGCTCTCATTCTTATCATTGTTCCAAAAGAGGCAGCAACAGTATCCATAAGGGCATTTTCTTCATTAAGGTCGATTGCCATATATTCGCCTTCCAGCTTGTTTGGCCCCTGAGATAAAATAACATTGTCGTATAGCTTTATAACATTTAAATTTTTATCATAAACCGCTCTATCGGCCGTTACTACAGTACCGTTTGCAGATTTAATAACAACATCTCCGGTTGCTTCTAATTCGCCTGTTTCATCAAAATATTCAAGCTTTTTACTGTCTATCGAAATACCGCTCTTTTGTTCTTCAACAACAGGTGTTTTAGTGTTTTTTTCTGCTTCCTTTATTCTTCTTAAAGTAAGCTCATCCAACGGATTTGGTATTACAAATTCTTTCTTTTCAACCGTTGTACGCAAGGTTTCTTTATCTTTACCTTTTTTTTGCATTTTAGGAATAACAGTTTTAGCATCTACAACTTCATACCCGAAAGCTGTGCTGTATGCACCGAAAACAATCATCATTGAAATTGCAAAAATTGAAGATGGCTTTATAAATTTTTTATTTAGAAAAATACTAATTTTCCTGTTTCTCCCCTGTTTTGGTATAACACCAGATTTTATTTTACACCAAATCCTTTTAAAAAATCATGCTAATCATATAGCTAAATTTAGCTATCTTGGTATGTAATTTAAAGGATTTGTTGTGGCGCCGTTTCTTCTCACTTCAAAATGAAGGTGAGGGCCGGTTGAATACCCTGTTGTGCCTATATTTGCAATAACCTGCCCTCTGTAGACAGATGCACCTTTTTCAACCCTATAGCTTGAAAGGTGGGCATAGAGTGTAGTTGTAGGCACACCGCCAACTTTACCATGGTCTATGATGACTACCTTACCATATCCGCCATACCACCCTGTAAAGATAACTTTACCTGAATTTGCAGCCTTTACGTTTGCTCCGTATGGTGCGCCGATATCAACTCCTGAGTGGAAAATTTGTCTTTTGAATATCGGGTGAATTCTTGAACCGTATGGAGATGTTATAGGGCCGCCAACAGGCCTTACAAATGAGCCTGATGTCGTAATTGTGGTCGTTTTAGTGGTTTTACTTACAGTTTTGTTAATCATATCCTCAATTTGTTTTGATTGGCGTGCAAGCTCTCTTTCGGATTTTTCCCATGTTGCACGGTCAGTTTTGAGTTTATGAATCATTTTTTCATTTCTTGAAATCGCACTTTGGATATTTTTTTGCTGGCGGTTCATAGTTTCAATTGAGGTTTTAAGCTCATTTTTCTGGCTTTCAAGCCGCTTGGTTAATTCTCTTATGCGTCTTGTACGCTCTTGTGTTCTTGCAATTTTTTGCCTGTCTATATCCATTACGATATTTTCAAAATAAATTCTGTCCAAAAAATCATTTATATTTTTTGCAGAAAGTAAAAATTCAACATAATTCTTTCTTTTGGTTTTAAAAATCTGGTTAATACGCTTGTTTGTAGCATATTGCTGCGCTCTATAATTTCTAAGCGCATTTTCTAGCTGAATTTGAAGAGAATAGAGTTCTTCTTGTGCATTTTTATACTGCTGTTTGTTGTAATAAAGCCCCTGTTCTGTCTGCTCAAGCTTTTTTTGGTTTCTATAAAGTTTGTTTGTTTCAATTTTTTCTAGAAGTTTTAATTTATGAATTTCTTTTTTAGCTTGCGCGCGCTTTTGCTCAATTTGCCCTTTTGAAGCATTTGCAGCACACGCCGGAGCGCCGTGCATAGTCAAAATACAGGCACAAAACAGATATATTATTAATTTTTGTATCTTTTTATTCATAAATAATTATTGAGCGTTTATTAATTTGCAAGAAGCGGCAAAAGTATTGTTGCACCAATCATCCAGGCTGCAACAGTGATAACAAGAATGCCAACAATAATTCTTCTATTCTTTCTGAAAAATTCCATATTCTAAATTTATCCTAACTTTTTGCTATGGCAACATTTTACCTGAAAAACAGTACACTTGCAAACAAGTTAACAAAGTCCGGTTTTTCAGTATCTTTCAGGATTTACAGCCAATATCTTCCGAATCAATTTTTCCATCAAAATTGTTATCTATGCCATCATAGCAAGAGTTTCCGCTTTCAAAACTTTCCGCACGCGGCGTAAACTTTAAATATTTATTATCAATTGAATTGTATAAATCTAAAAAATGCTTCTGGTAAAATCCTGCAATAGCTGAGCTTTTAAATATTAAAACGTTTTCATCATTCTTTTTCATTCCGGAATTTGAAAAATTGGCACTTCCTGTTATAAAATATTTCCCATCTATTACCATATTTTTCTCATGGTCTTTTCCGCCCCAGTTTTCAACCTTTAAAGACACGCCGGAAACCCTTAACCAACGAACTTTTTCCTTCATTGAATTAGCGGCAACAGCATCGTATATGATTTTTACATCCACACCCCGCTTTTTTGCTTCAATTAAAGCATTTATTATTTCATTATTTGTTAAATAAAAAATACTTACAAATATTTCACGCTTAGCCTGCGTTAAAATGGGCAAAATTCCTTTATAGAGCAGGTTTCCCTTGGGAGAGAAATAAATATCAACCGTTGTGCCGTCATTTAATATAATGCTTGAATCGTTGTTTTCCTTTGCAAGAGAAAAGTTTCCGGCATACATTTCGTTAAATTCTTTTGTGTAAACCTGTGCTACACTTGGATTTTTAATTAAAACTACCGTGTTTGCATTGTATCCGCCGGTGCCTGAAGCTGAAATATTCATTGTGCCTGTGATTACAGCTTTATTATCAAAAATAAAAAATTTATTATGCATAAAATGCGGCTTAAAATCAGATATAGTGTCAAAGCTAGCGTACAATTCTGCCGTATCACTGTAGACATAAGTATTATCAGGCTTGCCATCTACAACACCCCGAATCTTAACGCCTCTATTTTTGGCGTCCTTCAAGGCTTTCAGAATTTCATTCCTGCCTTCTATGCCATAAAGGGCAAAATCTATTGAATTGCAGGCATTATTTATATTGGTCAAAATCACTTTGCAGGCTTGGGTTTTACAGGTATTAGAAGGACGCTTGGATGAGTTTGGATTAATAAGAAAAAGTTCAACATCCCCAAATACTCCGTGCTGAGATGTAGTATATATAATCGTTTTAGCATTATTATCTTGTTTAGATGGCCGATTTACCGAGGTTTTAGCAAAATTCGGGTTTTGATTTTTCAAACAAGTTTTACCACAGCGTTCAGCATTTTTCTTAATTTTCTTCAAATCTTCATAAGCTTTATAAGGATTAAACCCTTTTCCTTCGTAGGCAAAGGCTAAGCCCTCCTTTAACAATAAAATCCCAAAATCTTCCCCATCAAGATAAATTTCAGCAAAACGATAGTAATATTTGGGATTATAGGGTTGGATTGCACTTTTAAAGGAAATCTCTTTGCCTAAAAGCTTTTGTGCCGCAAAGGTTTTCGCCATTTTGCCAAGAAAAATGCACTCATCTAGTGTTAAATCATATCTTTTGGCATAGTCTTCAATTTTTCTGTTATACCGCTCAGGGAAAGCATTTACATTTTTAATATGAAAAAGTTCATCATTATCTTTGATGCCGTTTTTGTTTAAATCTATGTAAAATTTATCTCCTTCAACAACCTCTAAAACCTTGTAGTACTGCACATTTTGGCGCTCAATAATAAGAAAAATCAAGGAAAACAAGGTTATTAAAATAACGGCTGAAATCTTCTTCATACTTAAAATTATATGATAAAAAAAGGTGCTGAGGTTACAGAAAAACAGCACCGAAGAAAGTTGTTTATATCATAAAAATTTGCCTTAAAACAGCATGAGGCTTAAGTTTTACCAGCTTCCAAAATATATAAATACATAACCGCCCATGCCGTCTGCACCTGAGGATTTAGCATCCATTGTGGCGTCGGACGAATAATCATTAAGCCAGCCGCCTCCGCCTCCGCCTGTTGCGCCAAGATAATAATTTTGAATTACACTTGCAGAAAATGACCTTGGATTTACAGCTCTTGTAAGCACAAACGGCTTGAATGAAGGGGCTTCGGTCTCACATTTATATTCTTCTTTATTTAGTATAATTGAAGTTGTTGAAAAACCGCCGCAAGGAATTCTGTTTTCTGATTCCCCCGCTGCAAGGAAGGTTTTCTCGTTTATTCCGCCATTTCCGCCTGCAGCCTTATACATATCCGCATCATTTTCGGGGGCATCGGCTCCTTTTGCATCGCTAGGGTTTTTTGGATAATATTCATCATCTTTATTCAAATATGTCTTTGTTTTGGCCTCTATTCCGCCTGATGAGCCGCCTTTCCCCGGGATGCTGAATTTACCAGTTGAAGGGTTGCCTGCAGTTCCTGCTTTTCCGCCTCCGCCGCCTAATACCTGATATTTTGTACCATCTGCAAGTTGAATATAGCTTGTGCCACCATCTTTGCCATTGGCGCCTGCTATTCCCTGCATTCCTTTTGCGCCTACCTGTACGGTTATTAAATCATTCGGACGTACTTGTATGTTTTTAACATGCAGCAAAGTTCCTGCTGCGCCGCCGCCACCGCCAACACCGGGGTATGCTCTTTTGTATGTAAATTTACTTATACCAGGCCCGCCGCTTCCGCCATTCCCGCATTGAGGCGCAGAGCGTTTGCTGCCTTCAACACATATTCCTCCGCCACCTCCTGCACCGGGTACACCATTGCCTCCATTTAAACTTTCTTCAGCACCTGCAGGGGTTCTTCCCGTATTTACACCATTCCAATAACCTTGCCCGCCGGTACCATTATTACTGCCATTTCCATCATTACTAACAGAGGTATAATAAGGGATACTGTTGCATTCCACCTGTGTATCCGTGGTTATAGGTTCTTCAAGATAAGCGTTTACATACCCGCACATTACTTCTTTGGCACCTTCCCCTCCAGCGCCGTTTGAAGAATTTACTGCCCCATTGCCCGGACTTCCGGAGCTTGGATAAACCTTCCATACTATTTTTCCATTCGCATCACGAAGTTCTGCAGCAGATGTATATCCATAATATCCTGACGGGTGTTCTTTTGTTCCACCGGCACCGCCTCCACCCGCTATAAGCCCAAGTGTTATAGTGTCTGCAACAGTACCGTCGCTTTTTATAAAAGCTTTTTTCAATATATCATCCGGAATTTTTACCTTTGCATATCTGCCCCCTCCACCGCCGCCACCAGTGTATCCTTTAAATGTACTATCCAAAACGCAACGCACACTAAATGCCTGGGCGATATCGCGGTCGTTTTTTCCATCAGTATCATTGACTGCCGCAACAACCAATTTACCTCTACTAAAGTGCGAACCCGCATAGGCTGTGCCTCCTATATTTGTACCTGTCCACAAATGGTCAGGGTAACAGATATCAACATAAGTTGTTGAATTGTATCCTGCGCCCTGACACCTTTCCGCCGCACCGCACTGCAATGCACCATATCCGCTAAACCAATCACACAACTGTAACCCCGGAAAGCTGCCGTTTGGCTTATTTAAAACTCCGGTACTTCCGCTAACCGTAGAATTATATTGAATATTTGGCACCCAAGCCTCTAATTCTTCTACATACGGCAATCTTCCTGCAATATCTCCTGTAGGTTTCCAGTTTTTACAAATTGCGTTTGCCGCATTCCACTGGCAAGCCATTCTATTGCAGCCTGAATATGTTAATCCGCTTTGTGAAGTTTCACACGATGTTCCAGATGTTGCCTCCCTCCAGCAACAATTGGCACTTGTAGCTGTAGGGCATTTTACTCCTGCAACGCTATTATATACATTTGAAAGATACGAATTTGGCGCTGCTTTGCCGTCGCTTTGGTATTCGGGATTTTTCCTTGAAACACATATTGCTTTACCGCCATTTTGGGTAGCGGAAACATACACGCCCCAATCCCCGCAATGGCTCTGCTGCTCAGGTCGACCGCCGCCATTTGTGTTTCCGTATCCACCTCCGCCGCCTGCAGAGAGCAGCTCTACCCAAATATCACTCATATATTTATCTATAACAACATATTTAGCCGTATACCTTCCTGTTGTTGCGGTAGCATTCGTTGCACCTGTAATCTCGCCACCAAATGTGTTTGTATCTTTTTCATAAACTTTTCCTATAGCGCCAGCACCGCCTCCGCCGCCAGATACTATTATTGCATTCATAGAATAAGTGTTTTGAGGCACTCTGCAAGCTTTATTACCCTCATTCAGCTGGTCTTGCACTGTATCGTTCACATAGCCGCAAAATGTGCTTGGGATAATATTTTCACCGGAACCTGATATTACAACAGAATCGTTTAATTTTCTTGTTATAACAGGAGCTAAGGCAGCCATCAAAAGGGAAGCAACCAAAAGTGCCATGAGCATTTCAACAAGCGAAAACGCGCGAAAAGGCGCAGATGAACACGATAAACAATTTTTCATTTTTGTAACCTTTATTTAAGATAAACAATAAAACAATTTTTTACGATAAACTTTATTAAGTTTATTAATGAATTTTCATTATATAAATATATAATTCATTATTATAGTGAATTGTACAAAATTCTCATACGTATGTCAACATGTAGAATATGGGGATAAGAGATAAAATAAAAAGCATAATCGTCGCGGCAGGGTGGAATTATGTAGAACTTGCCGAAGAGATGACAAAGGTTACAGGCAGAAAATATACAAACCAGCTTATTTCAAACAGAATAAGGAAGGAAATTATAAGCTTTAAAGAGGTTGAGCTGATTTGTAAAATTGTGGGGTACAGCGTAGATTTTACAAAAACGTCCCTTTAAATTGATTTTTCTTGAAAATTTATTTGGCCTTACAAGTTTTTTTAAAAACTTAAAAAATATTTACAAATTATACTTGAATATTATTATTGTTTAATGTAGTATCATTTGTACAATTGGTTATTAATGAGTAATAATAAAAAGAAAAGGTAAATAAAATGAATCCCATCATTAGCGAATTAGAAAAAGAATATACAGGAAAAGAAATGCCTGAAACAAACCCCGGTGATACCGTTAAGGTGTTTGTAAGAATTATTGAAGGCAACAAAGAAAGAACACAGGCTTTTGAAGGCACTGTTATTAAAAAACATGGTTCAGGCATAAACAAAACCATTACCGTAAGAAAAATCTTCCAAGGTGTTGGTGTTGAAAGAGTTTTTGCAATCTACTCACCAAGAGTTGAGAAAATTCAAGTATTAAGGAAAGGTGATGTTAGACGTTCTAAATTGTATTATTTAAGAGAACGCTCAGGTAAAGCCACAAGAATCAGAGAAAAACTTGAAAAAAGATAGATTTAAAAAAATAAAGGTTTTAAAAAGTGCCACAGGATTTGCGGCACTTTTTAAGTATTAAAGGCAATCTGGATTGCCGCGGTCGCTATCTCTTCCTCGCAATGATATGAGAGTGAAAATGCTCGCAATGACAAAATCTATTTAAAAACTAAGGAAAAATTAATGAATAACCATATACACTGGTACCCCGGGCATATTGCAAAGGCGGAAAGGCTTTTAAAAGAAAAACTCAACCTTGTTGATGTTATTTTAGAAGTTTTAGATGCGCGCATCCCAAAATCCGGCGCTTATGGTGATACAAAGGCGCTTTTTAAAGACAAACCGAGGATTATTCTTTTAAACAAATGCGACCTGTCTGACCCAAATGAAAATATAAAATGGAAAAAGAAACTGGAAGAAGAAACAGGCGCCATCTGTCTTTTAACCACAAATTCAAACGCCAAGGATACAAATTTAATAATTAATAAAATTATTGAAATTTCAAAACCTGTTATAGATAAGATGACAGCTAAAGGGCTTTTGCCGCGCCCAATCAGGGTGATGGTAGCAGGAATGCCAAATGTTGGAAAATCAAGCACAATAAACAGGTTGATAAAGCGGTCAAAAACTAAAATAGGTGCAAAGGCCGGCGTTACAAGACAGCAGCAGTGGGTTCGGGTACATGATAAAATTGAACTTTTAGATACACCGGGCATTATTCCTATGAAACAGCCCAATCAGGATGCTGCGCTAAAACTAGCCTGCGTTAATTCAATAGGCGAAAATGCTTATAATAATGAGTTTGTAGCGCAGGAACTATTGAAAATTTTGTCAAAAAAATATGAACAAAATTTAAGAAACTATTATAATTTAGAAAATGATGATATAACAATAGAGAATATCGCGCTAAAAAGAAACTGGATTGTTAAAGAAGGAAAGCCAGATATAGTGCGATGTTCACAATTTATATTATTAAATTTCCGTGATGGAAAAATAGGAAAATTTACACTTGATGAATAATAATGCTGAATTATTTAATTTCGACAGGGATGAATTAAAAAAATCAAAATGCAACCTTTTAATAGGGACAGACGAAGCAGGGAGGGGACCCGCTGTTGGGCCTGTGTTTGCGGCTGCCGTTTGTTTTAAAGAGGTAAATGAAGAACTCATTAAAGAGCTTTCTAAATTGAACGATTCAAAAAAAATATCCGAAAAAACACGCCTTGCCCTATATCCTGCCATCAAAGAACATGCTGTGTATTCAATTCAGATGGTTGATGAAAAAATGATTGATAGAATTAATATTTTAAATTCAACATTTGAAGCAATGAAAAACGCCTGTATGGATGTAGTCCGGCAGGTAATAACCACCTGTATCGTGCTTGTGGATGGGAACCACAAAATTAAGGGGTATGAATTTCCACAAAAATCGATTATAAAAGGAGATGCAAAATCGGCATCAATTGCTGCAGCCAGCATTTTAGCAAAGGTGGAACGTGATAATTATATGATAGAGCTTGATAAAGAGTTTCCGCAATATGCCTGGAAATCTAATAAGGGATATCTTTCAGCCGAACATATTGAAGCGATTAAAAAATTTGGGGTTACAAAATACCATAGGAAATCTTTTGTCAGAAACATTTTAGATAATGCCAAAATCGAGCAGCAGACGTTGTTTTAGAGGTTTTAAAAAATAAAGCTGTACATTTTTAATTTATATGGTAATATAATGAAGCACATTTTTTAGAGATTTGGTGTTAGGTAATAAATTGTAAAGTTTTATGTAGTAATTTTTGTTTTTAGAGTAAAAAAACAAAAAAAATCATTTACGTGTTTTGTATGTGAGCATATTAATTTGTTAGTGTTGTAGAAAATAAAGGAATTAGAAAAAATGAGAATCAACGGAATTTCAGCCGTAAACAGCTATTCAGCAAACGGCTTAAACAGAAACCAAAACAACGGTGTAAAGAAAAATGATGTACAATTTGGCGCTCTTGTTGCACAGACTGCGGCTGATTCTTTCGGCCCGTTAGTTCAAAAAAACGTTAATCGTTTTATGGAATACATGAGAAATTTAACAATGCAGGCCGTTAATAAAAGCGGGGATGCTACAGAAAAATTAAGACAGTTAATCGGTTCTGATGCTGCAAATGCTTTAATTAAAAACCCTGAAAAATATACTCAAGCTTTAGATGAAAGCGTTACAAAATTATCACCTTTAAGTGGTCTTGGCATAAGGGGCGAAAAAATCAGAAATACAATCACTGATACTCTTGGTATGACGCCTACCCACAAGGCCGATGTTCCGCTTCCTGCCATTATTGGAAAAGATGCAGAAGGTGAGATTTATTTAACAACAGGCATTAACGAATTATTGCACATGATGCAGGCAAAATTGCTTTCACCTTTTGAACAATTACACTGGATTTCTTCAAAAACAAGTGACGGCGATGCTCAGGTTCTTGTTGAAGGTTTGCAAAAAGGCTTAATTCCGACAGACAGACCTGCAATTTTCAGCTACACAGATGACGTTGGTACGGCAGGACACCTTGATTATTCAAAACTTATGGAAAGATTTGGGGAATTAGGCGAAAATTCACCCGTTAAAGTAATTTCAAGAGGTTATGAAGCAACAAAAGATGCTGCTGCAGGAAAACTCGGAACATTCTTACCAAACCCGGACGGAAGCTTTGCGGTATACGAAAAACCCTCTATGGAAACGTTGAATGAATTATTACCGAATGAAAATACTGTATTAACAAACATTGGTAAAACTTTATTTACGCCAAAAGGCATTCAAGACGTTCAAAGCAGAATTCCAGCCGATGGTTTAGCACAACCTTCTTCACTTACAAAAATGGATAAGGGTGAACCAAAATGGCACGTTACCGAAGGTATTTTAAAACCCGCAGGTAAAGAAGGTGCATTGGATGTTATTCCAAAAGGCGGAGATTTCTGCGACGTGGGTAACGGTACCGATTTCACAGACACTATGGTAAAAATCGCAACAGGTGAGATGACAGATATATTCCCCGAATCACTTGAAAAACAAATCAGACAATCTGTAAAACTTGCTGAAGACGGGCTAACAGCAGCACTTCAATACGGTGATAAGGTTGTAACTTTACCTACAACAAAAGGTAAACTTGCTGCTGAAGCTGCTGCTAAATTAAATACTACACAAGGTTAATAAAATCAAATCCAAATAAATTTAAACCCCTTTAAAACAATTTGAAGGGGTTTTTTAATACCCTTCCCCAATGCTATCGATAGCTTCAACACGAATGTCTGTAATAAGTTCCGAGTACGAAATCACAACGATAGTCGGGATATGACGTTCAAGCATCTGATACAAAGGCAGACGAATTCTTGGCGAACAAAGGATAACAGGCTGCACACCCACCGCCTGATGAGCCTTCATTAAAGTATTTGCTGTGGTTTCGATTAATTCCTGCACCTGCATTGGGTTTAGAAGGAACATTGTGCCAAGTTCTGTTCTCTGGCAGGAATCATCAAGGGTTTTTTCCCATTCACTTGATAATGTTAGTGCATATAAAACCTTATCTCTGTTAGAGTTTGCAAGACAAATCTGGCGTCCTAAAGCCGCACGGAGCCTTTCTGATAAAATATCAGGCTCTTTTGAAAACCTTGCATAATCGCACAAGCGTTCAAAAATAAAGATAATATCTTTTATTGAAACCTTTTCGCGAATTAAGTTTACAAAGATTTTCCTAAGGTCTGAAGTTGAAATAATCGTCGGAACAAGGTCATTGACAAGTGTCGGGTCTTGGGATTTTACAAGCTCCATAAGCTTCAAGACATCTGTTTTTGTCATAACCTCATCAACATATTTGCGCACGCAATCCTGAAGATGCGTTACAATAACATCGACAGAATCTACAGCTGTAATTCTGTCATTTTTATTGATATATTGTCCGTCAATCCAATAGGCTTGCGATTGATAAGTAGGGTCAACCGATACAATCACATTTTCAGGCACCTTTTTGCCTAAAGCTTCCCATTGGTCTGCAATTACCATAAATTTACCCGGATACACCATGCCTGTTGCAACAGTATTTGAGCGGATTGCAATTAAATATTCATTATCTGCAATGGCGGAAGAGTCCATAATTCTTATGTTCGGAATGATGTAGCCAAGTTCATCGGTTACCCTCTGGCGAAGCGCCGCAATTTTTGCCAAAAGCTGCCCGTCCTGGTCGGGGTCTGCAATAACAAGAAGTCCTGCGCCGACTTGTAAGCTTAAAACATCTACACCAAGACGTTCATACATCTTATTTGGGTTAACAAGGTCTTGCATATTTTGTTTAACAGCATCTAATTGCCCTAGTTGCTGCTGCACATCCTGATTTACAAGAACGGAAAAAGCTGCAACCGCAATAATTATAATAAATAAGGCAAAAGGCCACCATGGAAGCCCTGTAATAGGGGATGTTACAGCAATTAAGAATAAAAATGCACAGGCAAAGAATAAACTTTGCGGTTTTGATAATACCTGAGCGGAAACATCCTTACCTAAGGAGGTGGATGCTGCAGTGGAGCGTGTCATTACGATACCGGATGAAATTGACATCAAAAGCGATGGCACCTGCGAACAAAGGCCATCACCAATTGTAAGTACTGTATATTTTGAAACGGCATCCGCCATAGGCATCTGATTCATCCCGACACCTATAATTAAGCCGCCAAGGATGTTTATCACGGTAATAATGATACCCGCAATTGTATCCCCTTTTACAAACTTCATCGCACCATCCATTGAACCGAAGAGCGATGATTCTCTTTGCAGGTCTTCACGCCTTTTTACCGCTTCATCAGGTGATATCAGCCCTGCGTTAAAGTCGGCATCAATTGTCATCTGTTTACCAGGCATAGCATCAAGTGCAAACCTTGCCGAAACTTCCGCGATACGTTCCGCACCTTTTGTAATTACCATAAACTGAACAACGGTGATAATTAAGAATATTACACCACCAACTATCATATTTCCGCCTGTTACAAATTGCCCGAAGGCTTCAATTACCTGCCCCGCATCCCCTTTTGCAAGAATAAGACGGGTAGATGCAATAGATAACACCAGACGAAACATTGTACCAATCAAAATAATTGATGGAAAAGCCGCAAGTTCCAAGGGCTTTTGAACATAGAGAGAAATCATCAAAAGCACGATACCGAGCGTGATATTTAATGAAATGGAGAAATTTATAACCCAATTTGGCATCTCCATCAATAAAATCAAGATAAGGAGAATTACAAATATTGCAAGAGCAATTTCAGATACAGGATTGTTTTGAGCTGCTCCGCCCTTTGCCTGTGCCATTAATTGCCTCCTTTATAAATACCGAAGGCATTTTGAATTATTGATAGCTGGGTTGAAAAATTGGCATCAATAACCCCGTTGCTTGTAATTACGACACAGCTTCCTTTTTCAACGGCTTCATCTGCTATGATTACAATTTTAGCGTCAATTGCAGAATTTTGCAGCACATCAGGCATTGAAGCACGCGCAAATTCAACCTCATCGGGCGCCACTTTTATTGTTATTTTTTCTTCGTTAGAGGAGACTTCGTCAAACACTTCGTTTAAAACCCCTTTTAGGATATCGCTTGATAGTTCCACTTCTTTTTTAATTATTTTTTTAGCTATTTCAAGAGATAATTCAAGCATATCGTCTGAAATTGCATCATAGGCTTCTTTTTTAGAGCCTAAAAATTCAACAAGAGAAGATTTTAGCTGCTCAAGCTCATTATGCGCTTCCGCTATGCCGTTTTTATACCCTTCTTTTGCGGCGATTTCTCTTATACTCTGTGCTTCTTCCTGCGCACGCGATACAAGGGTCCTTTCATCAATTCTTCTATAACCCCTGCGCCTCTCGCCCCGTCTTCTTTCAAACCTTTCTTTAAATTCAAGGCTTGTAACATCAATTTTTTCAATCTCATCAAGCTTTTTTTTCAGTTCCATTTCAGGGGTTAAAACTTCAGGAACAACCGGCGGTGCCTCTTTAGGCTCTTCTTTTGGAGTTTCATTTGGCGCTATTGCTTCACTTTCATGCTCTACAATAAGAGTTTCTGGAGCCGTTTCAGCCTGAATTTCAGCTTCAGATGCGGAGGCTGAAATTTCTTCAACCTGCTCGATTTTCAATTCAGTTTTTGGAGTTAATCTTTTTTTTATAATCATAGGGCAAGTTTTTCTTCCAAGTGTT
Source organism: uncultured Vampirovibrio sp. (assembly GCA_910577515.1). Lineage (GTDB taxonomy): Bacteria > Cyanobacteriota > Vampirovibrionia > Gastranaerophilales > Gastranaerophilaceae > MGBC122484. The sequence continues at coordinate 272,399 of CAJTLW010000003.1, read as the reverse complement.
TGCAGATAACGGCTGCAACGTGCGACGGTATAAGCGTTTCATCTTTTGTATAGGCTGACAATACAAAATCCCTTACCACGGGTCTTTCATCTTTTATAATATTTGAAATTGAGTTTTTATCCGAATTTTTAACAATTTTACACAATTTCCTGAAGCACCGTTCTATCGTCATATTTTTTGGCTCCGGTAAAGTTTTTCTGATTTCTGTTATACACCTTGCTGTGATATCTTTATCCACTTTTCCTTCTAAATCAGGCATTTTAAGGTATTGAATCAAAACCTGTGCTTCTGGTTTATTGAATTTTGAAACAATATTTTTAATCTTTTCCTGTGGGAAATTTTTAATTAAAAGCGCTAAAGATGCCAGTTTTAAAATCTTTGCATCAGACATATTGGCGCCAACTGTTTCTTTTTCAACCTCAGTTTTTGCCATAGCATCAATGTTTGACTGATGCAGAACATTATCAGATACCTTTTCATCAAGCTGCCCTTTTGCTTTCAGGTCTTCAATTGCCTGTTTAAAGCAAGTATTTACATGGTGTTCAACAAGGGGAATAATCTGCTCTTGCGGCATTTTCTTTACAACGGCCTGTTTTGCAATTTCAAAAACAGTAAAAGCAACCCTTTGAAGTATCCCCTCGCGAAGTGCAGGATTAACGTTTGCCCTTAAAAGGTCGATTGATTTATGGAAAGACCATTCGCCGATAAATTGTGTAATTAAAGAAGCCTGCGCCGCATCAAGGTTTAAGGCTGTATCTTTCGTTAAGGCATCGCCTGATAATACACAAAATTTATAGACAATATCTACGATAAACTTTTTATCATTTGGGGAAATATCAGCAGGAATTACCTGAGCAGCCTGACCTGCCAGGTTTTTTGCAAAATCTTGCGGACTAAACCCCGCTATAGCTTTTTTTTCGTTTGCCAAGTTTGGGTTCCCCTCCGGTTAATATTTTACATTGTTTTTTTATTAAAGGCTAGTTTGTTTCAATCCAGTTTTTTAATTTTTCAACGGCAAGATTTTCATCCAAATCATCAAAATCCATTGAAAGTTCTTTTAATTCATCATTAATATTAACAGGCTTATTATTTTGCGCATTAGCTCTAACCGGCGCCTGCTGCATATTTGCAGCCATTGCAGCCTGTGCTGCAGCTTGTGCTTGTATCATCTGAAGATTTTGCTGCTCTATTAAATTCTGCGCCATCTGTGCTTGTTTTTGAATCAATTCTGCAGCTTTCATATTTACATCTTTTAATTGTTTTTCCTGGTCTTCTGCTTTTTTTCTTAACAATTCAAGCTCTTCTTCCTGACGCTCGGCTTCACTTCTAACCTTTTGAGCTATATGTTTTAAACCGAAACCAAGCCCTATTAAAAGGAACAAACCTACAACCCACCACGGATTGCCTGATTCTTCGGGTTTAGGAAGATGATTTGCGGCATCAGGAGCAAGAATGGGGGATGTTGATTCTACAAAAGCTATTGAAACATTTTCAGGGTCAACTAAAGGGCTTGCAGCGTTTGCAATTAATTCTTTCATCTCCTGAATCGTCATACTCATCGGAATTGCAGACTGCTCAAGAGATACAGCGATTGAAATTTGTTCAATAACCCCTTCTTTCATATATTCATTAATTTGCGTTTTTGAAACACCGTATTGGGTTTCATGGGCAGAACGCACATATCTTCTATCCTGGCTTGAATTTGCCCCGCCGCCCGGAACTCCGTATGGCAAATAAACGCTTACCGCATTTGTTGCTGAATTTGAATCAGAAGAAACATCCCCTAATTTTTCAGAGAAATTCTGCTCATTTACGGCAGTTTTTGAAGCCGGGTCATAGATTATACTTGTTTTTTCAACAGGTGCCTGTGTTAAGAAGGTGGAAACCGTTACAACATAATTTCCTTTGCCAACAAGCCTGTCAAGTTGCGCTGCAACTTTCTTTTGCATATATTTATCATTTTCTTCAATTTTTGAAAGCGCATCATTTGCACCGCCTATAATGCTGTTGTAAACGTTTCCATCTGTATCTGTTATTGAAATATTTTCAGGTTCAAGGTCTTGAACTGCACCCAATAAAAGGTTTGTGATGGTTTTTACCTTCATATTATCAAGAGTTTTACCGTCATCAAGCTGCACCTGAACAGTTGCTGTTACAGGTTTTTGTTTGCTTACAAAAAGCGACTGTTCAGGAATTGAAATAAACACCTGAGCGTTATTTATAGAATCAATTTTTCTGATTAACCTTGCAAGCTCACCATTAATGGCACGGGCTAAACGAATTCTTTTATCTTCTTTTGTGGATGTAAAATCACCGTTATCAAAGATTTCAAGACCGATATGCTGGTCTACAATGCCGCTTCTAACCACAGCCAAAAGCGCCTGGTCTTTTTCAGACTGGGTATAATTTTCTAAAAATAATGTAGATTTTGTACCGTCCACCCTTCTTTGAGCTTTTATTCCCTGGCGGGCTAAAAGCGCCTGTACCTCAAGGGCTTGGCCTATTTTATCCGTTGTGAAAAGATCATAGGGTTCTTTTATAATTTTTTCTTTTACAACGCCAGCTTTAGAATTATTATTTGATGAGGCTACAACACCAACAATAATAAAAAGAAGCAGAAGTATTACAACACCACCTATGATGCCGTAAAATAACGGTTTATTTTCCATTATCTTTTTAAAATCGATTGGCAATTTATATCTTCCTTGTGTTTCCCCGCTTTCAAGGGGGTATTAGTAAACAATTAGGCTTAATACACAAATAATTATACTATTAAATTTAGCATAAAGTAACTTTAGATTTGAATTTGCATTATTTTTTCATACGTTTGGAGGACTTTACCTATGGTTGTGGTTGCAATATTCAATTGGATTTCAGATTTTGCAATAGCCGCCATCACATCATGAACATCTGCTTTACCAGAAATAGCATCTTTTGTAACCTGGTCCGGCGCATTTAATTCCTGATTTAAGTTTTCAACAAGCCCTGAAAATACGGCTTTAAAATCGGTGGTTTCAGGCTGTTCTACACTGTTTAAGCGTACATTTCTTAATTGGGTGGAGCTTATTTTAGAATGTTCCATTCTGTCATTTAGATTGATTTTCGGGGTAAAACCTTCGCTCATTTTATATTCCTTTATGTTATGAATTTTTGGTTATTGAACATTTGCAGTCCTTACAGGTACATACTTAAAATTGACCTTACATAGTTTTGAGTTTCTTTATACGGGGGAACACCGTTATATTTTTTAACAGCATTAGGGCCTGCGTTATAGGCTGCAAGGGCTAAAATTTTGTTGCCGTTAAATCTTTCAAGCATTGATTTTAAGTATCGAACACCACCATCTACGTTTTGAACAGGGTCAAGCGGGTCTTTCACCCCAAGCCCTGCAGCAGTTGAAGGCATCAATTGCATTAAACCCATTGCGCCTACTTTTGATTTAGCATTCGGATTGAAGCCCGATTCCTGCTTTACAAGTGCGCGTACAAGCTTATTATCTACGCCGTATTTGTGCGCCGTTTTATCAATAAGCTGCAAAATATCAGATTTGCTTAATTTGCCATTTCTTCCCAAAGCAGAAAGCGCGCCAAAGGGAATAGATGGGGGTTCATCCAGTTTAAAAACCTGTTTAGATTCTTCAGATGCCTTTAAAACTTCATTAAAGGGCTTTGCACCAAAAGTGCTTTGGCTTTCCTTCACAGGCTGCTTTTGCTCTGTCGGGTAGATTGAATTTAGATATGCATCAATCTGCTTAGCTCTTGTTTTTGCCTGAGCTTCGCCTGAAGAATTTATATAACTTTGAATGGAAGGATTAAACATAATCTAAAAATCTCTTAAATTTCCCCTTGCCTCTTGCAACCATAATGGCAGCAAATTTAACACAATTTATAAGGCACCTATCTAGGTGGACGGCAAGAAGATATAATACTTTAACCAAACACGATTTATATCATCTGAATTAATGATTTTTGAAAAAAAGTCATGAGGGGAATTTAAAAATTATTTAACGGATATTTCATCATATTCATGTTTTAGCAAAGGGAAACAGGCAAAATCCAGCTCAGGATTGATTTTATATAATTCTTCCCCGCGTTCCATGTAAATATTTCCGTTAAAATATAAAAATCTTCCAAAATCACAGGTATTTTTTTCGCCTGCATTTATTTCAATAAGTTTTCTGTTTTTATCAAAAAGCTTAAGTGAAGAATATCCTCCAGAGCCTTGCAAAATACTTAGTTTTATATAAAAATCACCGTCTTTTACATTTTCTTTATCAAATGGTCCGTAAAATTTTTCATCAAAAGCGCTGAACGAAAAATATGTTGATTTTTTATCATTTGCAGCATAGATTAAACGACTGCCCTCTTTTATCATTTGTGCACCGGCAGATTTTATTTCAGATTTTGTTTCAAATTTTTGTTTTATTTTTATAGCTGCCGCTCCTGAACAAAAAGAGGCTAGAATTATTATCGCAAGCATAAAAGCAGTTATGGTTATTTTTTTATCTACAATATTAATTTTCATACACTGTGCCTTTTTGTCATTCTTTTTATAACCCAATTGTATTTTAAGAACAAAATAAATCAAGATTATAAAAATAGCAGAGTTTTCATAATTAACATAAAAATGTAACAAAATATTTACAATTAGCCCGCATGTAAAGACATGTATTTGGGCTGAAAAATTTTAATAATATAATGTAATTAATGAATAATACTAAAGAAATGAAAATTGCAGTGTATCCTGGCAGCTTTGACCCTGTGACAAAGGGGCATCTGGATATTTTAGAGCGCGCCTCTTCAATGTTTGACAAGGTGATTATTGCAGTATTAAAAAATAATTCAAAAAAATCATATCTCCCAACAAAAGATAGGGTAGAACTTATAAGGCAATCAATCAATGATATAGAAGGGCTTAAAAATATCGAAGTAGATTCGTTTGACGGGCTTACAATTGATTATGCAAGAAAAGTGGGTGCAAAGTTTTTAATAAGAGGACTTCGCGCAGTTTCTGATTTTGAATATGAAATGCAGTTATCCCAGACAAACCAGGCTATAGCACCTGAAATCGGGACTGTATTTTTAATTACAAAACCAAAATATAACTTTATAAGTTCAGGAATTGTAAAAGAATTATCATCTTTTAATCAGGATGTTTCTAAATTTGTACCAAAAAGTGTGGTAGAATATTTACAAAGGCATAAAGAAAATTAAAAAGGAACGAAAGGCAGAATTTTAATATGTCACAGTCAGAAGAAAAAATGTACGATTTAATAGACAAATTAAACGAACTATGGGAAGTAGGACTGCATATTATACCGGGTCATTATGTAGTGGTGAAAAGCAAAGAATTATCAAAAATTATTAACGGTTTCCCGGATGCTGTTTCAAACGAAATAAGAGATGCACATGTTATTTTAAGAAAAAAAGATGACATATTGCAGGATGCCAGAATGAAGGCAGACAGAATAATAGCAGATGCCGAAAATGAGCGTCACAGAATGCTTAATGAATCAAACATTATGCGCGATATGAAAGAAAAACTTGAAAACTTCAAAGAGCAAGTGGTTAGAGAATGCGAAGACATTAAGATGAAGGCATTCAATGAAGCCGAAAGTGTTCGCTTAAATGCAAATGAAGAATCAATAAGAATCAAAGATGGTGCGCAAAATTATGCACAGCGTGTATTAAATGAATTAGAACAGCATTTAAACCAATTGTATCAGGAAGTGATGAATGGCAAACAATATTTGAATGATTTAAGAAATGCTGCTGATTACAACGGACAAAATATAAAATAAAATTAAAATCTTTTAAAACGGGCTTCAATAATCCTTGAAGCCCGTTTTTATATGTATTACTTAGAGGTTAAGAATTTTTGAACAGTGGTTTGCATGGATTCTTCTTTTACTTTCCACCCATTTTGAGTATTTGTTACAATAAAATAAAATGGCAAACCTGTTTTATCACGGTTTGGAGTTCTTATGGCGCTGATTTTATAATCCCCGTTATCTAATTTTTTATATGCTTTATTCGTGTAAGTGTTTTTATAACGGCTAAGCTTTGCCAAGCGCATTCCTTTTGTAAGCTCTTTTTTATATCTTTCCATAGGAAAATCAACGCTTTCAAGGCCTCCATCAGGCTTTTGAACAACTCTGATTATTTTTGCATCAGGAAGATAAAAATCGGTTACATTTTTTGAATAAGAATTTGCTGCTTTTATATAGTTTTCAAAAAACGTTTTGACATCTTCAAGTTCATCCGCAAAAGAGGGTGCAATAAAACCAAGAAGCAAAAAAGCAGATATAACTATTCTTTTAAACATAAATTTTTTCCTTTTATTTCATTTTAGAAATATTTTACCCGAGTTTTATTTTAAGAAAACCCGACGATAAGGCAATTTTAAAATTAGAAATATTAAAAAACTCCCTCTAATGTTCAAGAAGGAGTTTTTTATTTTATTGAAATTACATTTTATTCAATTGTAAAATCAGGAGTACCGAACATTCCTTCAATTTCTTCTAAGATTGCTGATGGTTTTCTGGCCTGATTTTTCTGAGCTGCACGTTTCATTGCTTCTTTTTCCTTTTCTTCATTTGCATTAATCAAATGGTGGTAACCAGTACCAGCAGGAATTAATCTACCAATGATAACGTTTTCTTTTAAGCCGCGAAGCAGGTCTTTTTTACCTTCAACAGCAGCTTCTGTAAGAATTCTTGTTGTTTCCTGGAATGAAGCAGCTGAAATAAAGGATTCTGTATTTAATGAAGCTTTTGTAATACCAAGTAAAAGTGCTTCATAGGTTGCAACTTCGCCGCCTTCAGCCTCTACTCTTGCATTTTCTGCTTCAATTACTTTTAGTTCAACAAGTTCGCCAGGAAGAAGCTTTGTAGTACCAGAGTCTACAACTTTCACCTTTTTACTCATTTGTCTTACAATAACTTCAACGTGTTTATCTGCAATTTCAACACCTTGTGAACGATATACTCTTTGAACTTCATCTACAAGATATTGTTGTGCCGCAAAAGTTCCACGAAGACGGATAACATCATGCGGGTTTAAGGGTCCTGATGTTAAAGGCTGACCTTTTGTTATTTTTTGCTTATCCATAACGATAACGCTTGCTTCAATCGGATATTTGATTTCAGTTCTGCCGTTTTCGTTTACGATATACAATCTTGCAACATCATCTTCTACTTCAATTTCAGCAACACCATCTTCTTCTGCAACAATTGCAGAATCTTTTGGTTTTCTCGCTTCCAAAAGTTCTTCAACCCTAGGAAGACCTTGAACGATGTCGCCTGTTTTTTGTCTTTCAAATACAAGAGTAGCAAGCAAGTCGCCTCTTAATATTAAAGCGCCATTTTCAACCTGTAAAAGTGTACCAGGGCTGATTAAATGCGGTCTGCCAAGCCTTACTGTAACAGAGTCTTTACCTACTTCGATAATTTGGCCTGAAGCAGTTGAGGTTTCGCCTGAGCTTGAAATTACATTATCAAGTTTTACAAACTCGCCCTTTTTAACGGTCGCTTTTGATTTAATCGGCATTTTTTGTTCATATTTTTCAGATACAAGAAGCAATCTTCTTAAGTCTTTATCAGTTGATTTAATGCTTGCAACGGAGTTATCAACAGATAGCACCTGAGTTTTTGTAACAGGCGTTCTGGATTCAATAATCTGGCCGTTTTCAACCAATAATTCGGTTTGTGTTGATGATAAAGTTCTTGAAGCATCATCTTGTTCACGTCTTACAATTAAGGTTTCAAGAACAACAATTTTTAAATTACCTTCTTTATCAAGTTCTACAAGGCCTTTCAGGTGGCTTAAATATCCGCTCATTGAAAGAACAAGAGAAGTTCTTGTAAGCACGGCACCATCAAGGTTTCTAACTCTTGCGCCGTCTTTGTATTGCAGCTGCGTTAAAGGAAGGATTTCAATTGATTCATCAGTTGTATCAAATTCAATTGATACATCTTTAGGTTCAATTTTAAAGCTTTGAACAGGTCTAATCAAGATTTGAACTGATTGTTTATCTAAAGAATCTTCATCAACTATATCTTCTGTTATTTCTTCATCTAAATCATCAAGTTCAAGAACATCAGAATCGTTTTCAACAATTGTTACAATAGAATCCGCTTTTGCTTTGATTTTGCCTGCAACAACCGTACCTGCTTTGATTACTTCATTTTCTTCAACTTTAAGGTCATTTATTGAATCAAGTGTATGTAATTCACCAGGACGAACGATAACTTCATGGATAATATCGTTAAATTCTTTTATTTCAACAATACCGTCAATGTGTGTGTATAAGTCTTTTACAACTTCTGTTCCGGCTTCGACATAAGTTCCAGATTCAACAAGTTTAAGAGATGAATCTTTTGAAATCTGGTGAATTTCTTCAGGGATAAACACAACTTCACCGCCCTGAACAACTACCTGATTTTCATCAACTTCAATACCATTGTATCTGATTTCACCGGATGATGTCACTTTATGCTCATCATCAATTAATTCTGCTATAATCATACCGTTTTCAACGGTTGTATCTATCGGAGATTTAACAATATATTTTTCATCGGTTGAAGTTACATGCCAGATTTGTTCTTTTTTAGTTTGTTCAAATACGGCATTTGAAGGCTGAATTGATGCGATAACGATTGTTAATTCTTTACCTGCAACAATCTTTTTAATTTTTCTTCCTTCAAAATTAACTTCTTCAACTTCAAGAGAATTATTAACACGAACTTCACCGCCATGTTCAGATACAATCAAGGTTTCAGCTAATTTTTCGCCTTTTTTGATTTTTTGGCCGTCTGAAACTAAGATTTTAGAACCGGCAGGAAGGGTATAAACATCACCGCCAAGCACCCAAACAATACCTGATTTATTGGATGTTCTTGAGATGTTGCCTTGTCTGTCTTTCTTTTCATCTGCAACGAAATCTTCAAAAACAACTTCACCTGAGATGTCTGAAGTTATATCTTTTGTAGCTTTTTCAGTTAAACGTGAGCCGTCACCTTTTGAAACCGGTTCATATTCAGCAATTTTTTCGCCTTTTTTAAATTCAGCACCATCTACAAACATAACTTTAGCACCTGCAGGGATGTGAATTTTTTGAGTTTCTTTTGAGCCTTTAAATTCAATATCTGCTTCTTTAATTGCAACTTGAACAACATCCCCGTGACGTGTTCTCATTTCTCTTGTTCTAACAGCGCCTGAAATTTTACCATCAAACGGTGCTAAAACTTGTTTCATAGCGCCGGCACCTTTAAATACACCGCCTGTGTGGAATGTTCTCATTGTAAGCTGCGTACCGGGTTCACCGATTGATTGGGCTGCGATTGTACCGATTGCTTCGCCGATATCAACAAGCCTTTGTGTGGTCATTGCCCAACCGTAACATTTTTGGCAGATACCGTATTCAAGTTCACAAGTTAAGGTTGAACGTACGTCAACTTCTGTTAAACCTAAGTCTTGAATTTTTGCAATATCGTCGCGGTTCATTGTTGTATTTTTTTCAACAAGAACGTTGCCATCTTTATCTAAAATATCCTGTGCAATTGTTCTTCCTAATAATCTGTCTAACAGAGGAACAATAGCATTTTCACCATCCATAATAGCGGTTAATTTAATAGATTTTTCAGTATGGCAATCTGCATCTCTTATAATTACATCTTGCGCAACGTCAACAAGTCTTCTTGTTAAGTATCCTGAGTCAGCTGTTTTTAGGGCTGTATCTACAAGACCTTTACGTGCGCCATAAGATGAAATAACATATTCTGTACAAGATAAGCCTTCTTTAAAGTTTGATTTAATAGGTAAGTCGATGATTTGACCTTGCGCATCTGCCATCAAACCACGCATACCAACCAATTGCGATACCTGAGATAAGTTACCTCTCGCACCGGAGAATGCCATCATATAAACAGGGTTTAATCTATCGAAGTTTTCAACAACCTGTTCTGTTAATCTTGCAGTAGTTTCAGACCAGGTATCAATAACCTTTGTATAACGTTCAACTTCGGTAATTTCACCTTTCATATAACGATAAGTTGATTGTTCAATTTGATCTTGCGCCTCTTTTAAAAGTTTACCTTTAACAGATGGAACAGAAAGGTCGTGGATTGAAATTGTAGTTCCTGCTTTTGTTGCATATTTAAAACCTAAGTTTTTAAGGTTGTTTGCAAGTTCTGCAGTTTTTGCTCCGCCCCATTCAAGATAAATTTGGGCAAGGAGCTTATTTAAACCCTTTTTATCAACAGTTTTATTTATATATTCGACATGCTTTTTCTTTTTATTTGCACTTTCAGGAGTTAAAGTTGTCATTTTTTATATTTCCCTCTTTATTTAATTATTAGTTCTTTAAAAGAATGTTATTCTTTAGGCTAGAATTGATTTTCTAACAGTTTCGTTAAACATAATTCTTCCTGCTGTAGTTTCAATTCTCTTTCCGGTTTCATCTCTCACAACAATTTTATCGTGAAGCTTGATATTTCCTAATTCAAGAGCTGAAATTGCATCCATAAAGTTGTGGTAGTAGCCTTTAACAGGTGCAGCTTCGTCTTTTAAAATTGTTAGGTAATAAATACCAAGCACCATATCTTGAGATGGTGTAATAATAGGTTTACCGGTTGCAGGAGCCAAAATATTGTTTGTTGCAAGCATTAACATTCTGGCTTCAGTTTGCGCCTCAATTGATAAAGGCACATGAACTGCCATTTGGTCACCGTCAAAGTCAGCGTTAAATGCTGTACATACAAGCGGATGCAATTGAATAGCTCTACCTTCAACCAAGATTGGCTCAAACGCTTGGATACCAAGCCTGTGAAGGGTTGGGGCGCGGTTCAATAAAACAGGGTGTCCATCAACCACTTCTTCCAAGATATCCCAAACGATAGGTTCAGACCTTTCAATCTTTTTCTTAGCAGATTTAATATTTTGCACCAAACCTCTTTCAATTAATTTGTTTACAACAAAAGGTTTGAATAATTCTATCGCCATTTCTTTAGGCAAACCACATTGGTTCAAGCTTAACTGAGGCCCAACAACGATAACTGAACGGCCTGAGTAGTCTACACGTTTACCTAATAAGTTTTGTCTGAAACGACCTTGCTTACCTTCAATAATGTTTGATAAAGATTTTAAAGGACGTGAATTTGGACCTACAACGGTTCTTCCGCGTCTTCCATTATCAATTAGGGCATCTACAGCTTCCTGCAGCATTCTTTTTTCGTTTCTAACGATAATTTCGGGTGCGCCCATTTCCAACAATCTTGCTAAACGATTGTTTCTGTTGATTACACGTCTGTATAAATCGTTTAAGTCTGATGTTGCAAATCGTCCGCCGTCTAATTGTACCATCGGTCTTAAATCCGGAGGTGTAACAGGAAGAACATCCATAATAAACCAGGTTGGCTCTGTTTCAGATTCAATTAAAGATTCAACTAATCTTAATCTTTTGATTAATTTTGCTCTTTTTTGAACTGAGCCGCCTGCTGAATCAAGTTCTGCCCTGATATCATCAGCCAATTTATTTAATTCAATTTCAGATAATAATTCTTTAACAACTTCAGCACCGATACCGACTTTTAAGCCGCTTTCTTCGTTTTCCAAAATATAATCTTCATATTCTTCTTCAGATAATAATTGGAATTTTTTAAACGGGCTTTCGCCGCCATCCACTACAACATAGTTGTTAAAATATATGATTTGTTCCAAATCTTTTAAGGTCATATCCAATAAAAGACCAAGATAGCTCGGGATACCTTTTAAGAACCAAATGTGGCTAACAGGCGCTGCAAGCTTAATGTGGCCTAATCTGTGACGGCGAACTTTAGAATCAGTTACTTCAACTCCGCATCTTTCACAGATAATACCTTTGTGGCGTACTCTTTTATACTTACCGCAATAGCATTCCCAATCTTTGGATGGCCCGAATATTCTTTCGCAAAAAAGACCGTCGCGTTCGGGTTTTAGTGTTCTATAGTTAATGGTTTCAGGTTTTGTAACTTCGCCGTAAGACCATTTTAGAACTCTCTCGCTTGATGCGATTGAAATTCGTATATAATCAAAATAATCTATGCTTGTTGACACTTTATATTGCTCCTTAATTCTTTATTTAAATAATATTTTCAAAGTTTTTAGTCTTTAAAGCTTGTCGGTGTTTCAAAGAAATTGATATTTAAAAGTTCACTGTCCATATCTGATAATACTCTTTTAGGAGCGGATTTTCTAAGGTCATCCGTATCAGACATTAAATCAACTTCTTCGCCGCCTTTTTTCGCTACAGCTATATCAAGACCGATACTTTGTAATTCACGAACTAATACCTTGAATGATTCAGGGATACCAGGTCTTGGGATATTATCACCTTTAACTATAGCTTCATAAGCCCTGCTTCTACCGTTAACATCATCTGATTTAATTGTTAACATTTCTTGAAGTGTATAAGCAGCGCCGTAAGCTTCAAGCGCCCAAACTTCCATTTCCCCAAACCTTTGGCCGCCAAATTGAGCTTTACCGCCTAAAGGCTGTTGGGTAACGAGTGAATAAGGGCCTGTACTTCTTGCGTGAATTTTATCATCAACAAGGTGGACAAGTTTCAGAATGTATGATAGACCAACAGCAACAGGTTCATCAAACGGTTCACCGGTTCTGCCGTCATATAGCGTCACCTTACCGTCTTCTCTAACCCAATCGCAGCCTGAAGCTTTAATACCTTTGATTAATTCTTCTTTTGTTGCAACTTCTGATTGTGCAGCACCGTACATTTCATCAAAAGGAGGTGCCATATAGTGATTTCCTGTGAGGTATGCGGCTAAACCTAATAAACATTCATAAGTTTGGCCAACGTTCATACGGGAAGGAACACCAAGAGGGTTCAACACGATATCAATCGGGGTACCATCAGGAAGGAACGGCATATCTTCTTTTGGAAGAATACGGGAAACGATACCTTTGTTTCCGTGGCGTCCTGATAATTTATCGCCTACTGAAATCTTTCTTTTTTGTGCGATGTATACTCTGATTACAGTGTTTGCACCCGGTGGAAGCTCATCTCCTTTTTCACGGTCAAACACTTTAACATCGACTACTCTTCCGCCTTCACCATGGGGAACACGAAGAGAATTATCTTTAACATCTCTTGCCTTTTCAGCAAAGATTGCTCTTAAAAGCTTTTCTTCAGGCGGATGTTCTGATTCACCTTTTGGTGTAATTTTGCCAACAAGAATATCGTCAGCATAAACTCTTGCACCGATTCTAACAATGCCGCGTTCATCAAGGTGCCTTACAGCATCTTCTGAAACATTCGGAACTTCTCTTGTGATTTCTTCAGGTCCAAGTTTTGTTTGACGAGCATCTATTTCAAGTTTTTCAATGTGAACAGATGTGAATACATCATCATACACAAGTCTTTCGTTGATTAAGATAGCATCCTCAAAGTTATAACCTTCCCAAGGCATATAAGCAACAAGAACGTTTTTACCAAGTGCCAATTCACCTTTATGGGTAGAAGCACCATCTGCTATAACATCCCCTGCCTTAACCTTTTGACCTGCTCTAACCAACGGTTTTTGGTTAATACATGTATCTTGGTTCGATCTTATATATTTCAATAATTGGTATTGATGAACTTTGCCTTCATTATCTTTAATGTGGATTTCTTCACCAACTACTCTTATAACTTCGCCGTCAACTTCAGAAACAGACACCATGCCTGAATCTTTTGCTGCTCTTTTTTCTAACCCTGTTCCTACAACAGGTCTTTGGGTAATTAAAAGAGGAACAGCCTGACGTTGCATGTTTGAACCCATCAAGGCACGGTTAGCATCATCGTGTTCAATGAACGGGATTAAAGATGTTGCAACAGATATAATCTGAATTGGTGAAACACCGAAGTAGTCAACCTTTTTAGAATCACCCATTGTAAATTCTGAACGGTATCTTACAGGAATGAATGGTTCTTTAATTCTTCTATTTTCATCTAATTCAACGTCGGCTGGTGCTACACGATAGTTTTCATCTTCATCTGCAGTTAAGTAGTGAACTTCTTCAGTTACAACACCATCTTTTACAACAAAGAATGGAGATTCAACGAAACCATAATCGTTAACCCTTGCGTGAGTTGCAAGAGAACCAATCAAACCTGCGTTCGGACCTTCAGGAGTTTCAACCGGACAAATACGACCGTATTGGGAAGGGTGAATGTCACGAACCGCAAAACCGGCTCTTTCTCTCATTAAACCGCCAGGTCCAAGAGCTGAAATACGTCTTTTATGCGTTAATTCTGCAAGAGGATTTGTCTGATCCATAAACTGTGATAACTGTGATGAACCAAAGAATTCTTTAATTGCAGCGTTTAAAGGTTTTACGTTTAATAAATTTAAAGGTGTTAAAGTTTCAGAATCCTGAAGAGTCATTCTTTCTTTAACAATTCTTTCAATTCTGGATAAACCAACTCTGAATTGGTTTTGTAATAATTCACCAACTGAACGGATTCTTCTGTTTCCTAAGTGGTCAATATCATCCAAAACGCCTTCATCATAGGTTAAGTTGATTAAATATTCAACGCCTGCAACAATATCTTGAACAGTAATTGTTCTTTGTGTTTCAGGAAGGTTTAAGCCTAATTTTTTGTTTAACTTATAACGGCCAACTTTACCTATGTCATATTTCTTTTCATCAAAGAATCTTGCTTCTAAAATTGAACGGCCGCCAGCAGCAGAAGCCGGATCACCCGGTCTTAATTTTTTATAAACTTCAATTAAAGCTTCATCTGTTGAATTAGTTGTATCTTTTTCCAAAGTTTTCTTTAAAAATTCAAAGTGGGTAAACAACGTTTCCATTTCAACAGGTGTAATACCCAAAGCTTTTAATAAAGTTGTAGCTAAGATTTTTCTATTTTTATCAATTTTTACATAAACTAAATCGTTTGAATCAGTTTCGATTTTAAGCCAAGCACCACGGTTTGGAATCAAAGTAGCATTATAAAGACGTTTTCCTGTCGGAGAAACTTCTTTTTTATAATAAATACCAGGGCTTCTTACGATTTGAGATACAATAACACGTTCCGCACCGTTTACGATAAATGTACCTTTATCAGTCATTGTGGGAATATCGCCAATGTATACTTCCTGTTCTTTAATTTCACCTGAATCACGGTTTACAAGCCTCATCATAACTTTTAATTGTTTTGAATAGGTTGAATCGTGGATTCTTGCTTCTTCGATTGTGTATTTAGGGTTATCGAACGTATAGTTTGGAAGAAAATGTAGTTCCAATCTTCCTGTATAGTCTTTAATAGGCGAAAAAGATAAGAGTTCTTCTTTTAAGCCTTCTTTTAAAAACCATTCAAACGATTTCTTCTGAATTTCAATCAAATCAGGAAGTTCGCTCAAACGGGTTGGTGGAATGCCCATAGGAGTAACTCTTGTTGCATATTGTGTTGTTGACATTTAAGTACCTCTAATATATGTAATTACAAATTAAATAACAGCTGTTTTATATAAATATTAGTCTTTTTGTTGTTTTCTTGCTTCATTTTATTTTTAAAATGAAATTTAAAAACCGCGTTTTTAAAATGCAATTCTAATCCCATTTTATACAATAAATTTAGCTTAATACATCTTATCGCGTCAAGGTTTTAAGTCAAGTTTGAAAATTTACAAAATGTTACATATTTGTATTTATTTAAAACTATTTAATCCATCTTCCCGATTGATGGAAAATAAAATAAGTTATAATAATCTTTATGAAGAAGATATTGTTTTTAATTTTGGCATTTTTTTGCATATCTATGGCAGCACACGCCGATTTTGTGCCAGCCTATACAAATTCAATAAGTCACTTCGGGATAGGTGCTGCAAGGGTTACAAACTATATCATAATCTATGAAAAGCCGGATTTAAATTCAAAAGTAATAAAAAGAATTTACTGGAACAATATCGGAAACTTTATTTCAGAAAATAATAAAAATGAAACCCCGAACGATATTTTCATCACTTTTCTTCCAAAAGATAATATTGCGTTTTTAAGTGTAGAAGATGAAGATGAGGAGTGGATAAATGTCTGTTATAATCAAAAAAAAGGGCTTTTTGGCTGGATAAAAAAAGAGAATGGCAAAAATAGCGCCAAATTTTATTTATATAAAGATTTAATTTTTGAATATGGTAAAAAATACGGACTGTATACTTTTAGAAATTTACCTGCAGACTTAAAAACACTGCATTCTTCACCAAATTCCGACTCGGATAAAATTGATGAATTCAACTATCCAAAATATATAAGCCCATGGCTTATTCAGGGAAACTGGATGCTCGTAAAGGTAATTACAGCAGATAACCAAACCAAAACAGGCTGGTTTCGCTGGCGTTCAGACACCGGTAAATTATTTTTATTTGTAAATTTTAAATAAAAAAAGCGGGAATAAATTTTACCCGCTTTTTTAAAAGAATTCTAGTTTTCTTTATAAAATACGTTTGCAACATCATCAAGTTCTATGAAAGGTCTGCTAACCCCATTTTGTGTAACCATTCCTTCACGAACAAGTTTGCCACCTTTTACTACATAGGTTTCTTCGCCAGGTTGATATTGGGCGGTATTTTTATTGTATTCAAGTTTTCTATATTTATCACCATCTTTTGCAACAGCATTGCCTGAAGGATTGCCGTACGTATCAAGATAATCGAGGTCAATATGGGAAACTTTATCAATTTCATCTGTTTTTAAATTATTTCTTGCTTTTTTGGTATAATCTTCACCATTATTATCCATTTGTTTATCGGAATACACTACAAGAACATTTGAACCTTTATCATTATATTTAAACAATGCCGTATGTGCTGCTTCTTCCCCATCTTTATGTTGCGGAACAATAAGGGGTGTACCGTCTGCAAGTGCTGATAAGCCTTTCATTTTATGAACATTTGCAGCTGCCGTTGTATGGTTATAAAGCTCTCTTACAAAATCTTTATCTCCATCATCAATCCATGAGTGGTGAACAATGTTTCTTATTGCAAGCTCAACGTTTTTGGTTGGTGTTTCATAGCCTGAATGCGCCATTTCGTCCCCTGCAAAAAGGGTTGGGATACCAACAGAAAACATCATCATACGAAGCATAGCAGAAAGTTTTTCAGTATCCGGTGCAAGTTCAGAGAATGCTGCATTGAATAATTTTTCTTCTTTTTTGGATAATGTTTTATCATCTGATTTTTTACCTTCAGAGATGCTCCATTTCATACCTTTATTTTCTGAAAGATATCTTGCCTGGCGGATAACATCTTGCAAAGTGATGTCAAAAGGCAGATAGCCAAATGTTCTTGACCTTTCCATAGAACCTTGTTCATGGTTTAAATATTTACCGCAGGCTAAATCTGCAATAGCTTGTTTTATGGTGTTTAATTCTTCCTTGCTTATGATGCCTTCATAGCTGTTTTCAAACATTTCAAGGTATCTTTCACCAACGGCTACTGCCATAGAGCTTACTGCATCAAGGTCGCTATCTTTTGAAATTTTTGTAACCGCTTTTGCCCTGCTTGTATATTCGGCAGTTTTTTTCTGTCTTACTTCAGGGTTGCTATCATAGTTTTTAAGGTCACTTAAGAATAATTCCATATCAAGCGCCATACAATGAAGAGGCCGCGGCTTATCATGGTTATTTACAAATATATGGCTATGGTTTATAAATTGAGGTGTATTTCTGTTGAAAAAGCCCTTCAGGCCATCTTCAAAAGCACTTAAATTATGCAGCCTGTATTCACTACTACTTGATTTACCGTGTTCAAAGTTTTGACCAAATAATTCAGGATACAAACCAAAGAATGTATCGTAGTTGCTGCCTGTTGTAGCTCCTGTTTTTTCATAGAGCATTCTTTCTGCAACATCAGGATTTATATATTTGCCAAAATCTTCAAGCTGCATTGCATCGTTTGCCCTGTACTGGTCAATATTTAACTGCCTTGTGCCTTTGTCTTTATTTATACCGAAATATGTTCTAAGTTCTCTGTATTCTCTATCAGAAATAAGGCTTGGATTTTTCTCCAATTCTTTTGCAGTTATATTTTTAGATGCAAGTGAATGCTGAACATCTTCACTGATATCACCTGTTCCAAGACGGTCTTTGTTTGCCATATAAAATTCATAGAGTACATGTTTTTGCTGCGGGTCACTCAATGTTTCAAGGTTTTGAATATTTTTCAGCGCAGCCGTATTTTTGCCTGAATATTGCCATCTTGAAAATTCCCAAAGGTTTGTAACTTCAGCAATAGTATATGCTGCAGGGTTATATTTTCTAATATTTTGAATAAACCCACCCCAGAAATCTATTGTATCATCCCAGCAATCTTCAAATTTAACACGGGAATTATTTTCACGTCTTTTATCAAGGTCTGCAACGTCTTTTGCGGCATCAAAACGCCAGTTTAAGCCGGCACCTGTCTTGTTTACAACCGCTCTTGCCATTTTAATGCCTTCAAAGTCAACATCTTTAAATCTTGTATAAAGGGCATTTACAAGATCTGAATTATCTTCTTTTTGAAT
Source organism: uncultured Vampirovibrio sp. (assembly GCA_910577515.1). GTDB lineage: Bacteria > Cyanobacteriota > Vampirovibrionia > Gastranaerophilales > Gastranaerophilaceae > MGBC122484. Next base: position 253,863 of record CAJTLW010000003.1, on the reverse strand, counting down.
ATTATTAAAACCTTCTATTAATTGTTTTAAAAGAACATTTGCGTCATTTTCCGGTTTATTTGGTTCATTGATGCCAAGGCTTGCTAACCCCTTATATTTAAGACCTTCATCATATTCCGGTCTGCCTTCTTCATCAAATTCAACAAGGTCGTCATTTGGGAATAGTGCCTTTACAACACCATATTTCATAATATCTAAAATTACGATATCTGCTACAAATTTACCATATTCTGTGAGTGAGCCTACATTTCCTCCTTTGAATATTTTTTGGCCAGCGGGCATTTTATCATTCAATTGCCCGAGAATAGACATCACATACCTTTGCATAGAATCTTTATAAAGACTTTGTGCAGTTTGGGGCATTGTTTTTAAAAGTTCAGCTTTGGTTGCTTTTTCATCAGTATTTTTACCTGATGGCCTTGGAGTGATTTGAGGCATTGATAAAACTGCCGTTAATTCAGGTGCAAATTCAATACTTTCAAGCGGAAAACTAACAATAGCATTGAGTAAAATTTGCTCATCCGATTGGCCTTTAAATTTCTTATTAAAGTTTTCGGTAAATTCTGGTGTTTCGATAATATAAGATAAGCTGTTTACTTCGCCCCTGCTTAATTTATGCTGTTTTGCTATATCATTAAGCGCAGCGTCGCCTTTTTGCCCGATATTCTTTGCAATGTGTTCAATTAAAGCGTCATCAGTTAATTTTGTCCAATATGAAGCTATATTATAATAATGATTTTTAACCTGTTTGTTACCTAATTTATTTGCAGGGTCGTTTGTCGGGCCTGAAATATTTGCTTTAAATAAGTCTATCTGCCCATCCCATGAATTGGCGCCGCCTGCATCTGATTTTGTTGTAATTGTATAATGTTCTGATTCAAAAAATGCGCTGTATCCTTTTTCTACAACAGGTTTTTTCAATTTATCATAGCCTGAAACATAACCTTCTTCTTGCAACTGCTTTAAGCTTGCACCCCTTGTTTGAAATCTTACATCTTTAGGGTCAACCTCAAAATAGAAGGGTTGAACGGAATCCTGATGGGTTGCAATATCATAGTGATTTTCAGGAGTCTGATTTTCATAGAAGGTAATAAGTTCTGTTATATCGTCAGCTTCAGCGCCTGCAAGCCTGCTATCATAAAACTGAATATATGTAGGCTTTGTATCATCATAGCTAGGGTTTAATTTGCGGCTTGAAAATCTATCATCTGCGTTTGATTCAATATATTTCGGGTTTACAACCTTAAACCTGATACTGTCAAGCATTACTTGAGATTTTTCATATTTTTCAGGATTTTCATTTTTATTATTCGGCGGCACAATAGTATCAGGCAAAACACCTAATTTTACTTTAAGATTTGGTGCATCTGCCTTGTCAAACTTTATCCAGTTATAGTATGGCGAAGATTTGCCCCATTTTAAAACATGGTGCAATTGTGGAGACTGAAGCCCGAAAGATGTAAAAGCGCCGTCTGTAACGTATGTTTTACCTGCATCAAACATTGCTGTCTGCAGTTCTTTAAAATCTTCAAGGGTTCCTTTTGTTGATGAAACCTGAAACGGATTTGCAGTCCAATAACCGTGAGATGATATATCATCTCCGCCAAAAAGAGGGGTTGTGATAATCATTTCATAGGGAGAAAGTTCGCCGCTTTTTTCCCTTAGTTTTTCTATCATCCCCTGGATATTTCCGCCTGCTTTGTTAAAAGGACTTCTTACGAAATCTTCATTTATATTTTTACCTTCTTCATCTTTTTCAATGTTGTAAGAATCGGGAAAAATATGGTACATAGGGCCTGTTTTATTCACAAAACCCTGTTTTTTTGAAAAATATGAATAGTTATCGCCAAAGTTTCCAGATGCAGTTTTACCTGAATCAAGCAAATACTGATAATTGGCGGCACCCCTTGCTGCATCAATATTCTTTGTTTCTTTGTAGGTTTTTTTATCCAAAAGAACAAACCTATACCCTACAAGGTCTTTGTCTATTTGGTATTTTTTTAATTCTTTTTCAGAAACATCAAAAGGAAGGTTTCTAACGCCGTTTACAGAACTATCAAAAGAGTTTACAGATTTATCAAAAAGAACAGGCTTACCTTTTGTTACAAGGCTTTCTGTTTGGCGTCCTTTTGAATCTTTGCCATTATCAACAGATACAAGCTCAAGAGCTACTAAATATTTAGAATCATCATAGGGCGGCGCATAAAACCTGTATATACCATCCCCTGCAGCATCCATTATGCTTTTTTGCCCGGTGAAAGACACTTTTTGTTCAGCTGCGCTTATATTATGAGCTTTGTTAAATGATAATGAATTCACAAATATTCCCCTTAAGCTTTCAGTTTAAATAGTACTATACCAATATAAAACCTGAAAATATTAAAAATTGCTCTTTTAAGCCCTAAATTTTACATAGCTTTAAGCTGCGGAATTTGCTGCTTCGCTTTGCAGGGTGTAAATTTTAGTATCGGTAAAGTTTTGTTTATATACAGCTTTTGCACCTATTTCAATATTAGGAGTATCAATTTCAAATATATGCGCACGGGATGCTCCTAAATCAACAACCAATTTATTATCATCTATCTGGAACTGGCTCTTGTCTGCATAAGACGGTACAAGGTTTATTAATTTCTGGTCTTTTTTGAGGCTGTTTATATTAATAGTTGCAGAATTTCTGTGGTTAACATCTCTGTTTGCAACAACAAGAAGGGTTTTGCCGTTCAAATGTCTTGCAAACGCAATAACTTCAGGATTTCCTGTTTCTAAAACAACAAAAGAGCCTTTATTTACAATTTCCTTATATTGAGGATTATTCTTTAGCGCCATGGCTGATGCTATATACTGCCCGATTTCAGGATGATCACCGCCTGGTTTTCTTGAGAAATTAAAGATATCAAGCCTTCCTTTATGTACGGTGCATTCGTTTGTATCTGTCACAGTTTCAGGGTTTTTCATGCCTTCATAAGGATAAAGATAATAATCGCCTGATTGAACACCATCTACAAAATATGGACACATTTGAGGTAAAGTAGCTTGCAGAGTAGTTGTAAGCATTACCCATGGAGCGCCACCATAAAACATGGGGCTTTGGTCATCGTGTGTTGAAAACGAACCGATAAGCGTCCTTTGCCCGTCAGTCATACGGTTGCTCATATCAATATTTTCTTTTACATAGCTGTAAAGGTCATCGGCTTTTGTCCATTGGTTAAAGATATGCCATTGGCCATAAATAGCATCAAAGCCTGCTTTTAACAAGTCTTCCGGTCTATCATGCGGCATATTTAATTGCGGAGAAGCATCTTCATAAGTATAAGTTTCGGCAAGCCAGCCAAATTCGGGGTCTTTGCTTCTTGAATAAGGAATGATAACGTTCCAGAATTCAACAGGTTTTGCTCTGCCTACATCTGCCCTGATACCATCCATACCAAGCCCTATACACATATCAACATATTTTCTGTGTAATTCAACAAGCTCTTTATTTAAAATACGTTTTTCTTCATTTTCCCATGGACTCATCATTCTGATGTCGCGCCAGCCGCCTGGCGTTTTATCAGCACCATCTTTTTCTTTTGCCATTAAATGTGGATTTCTTTTTGAAAAATCAACAGAAACACAGCTTGGTAAATCAAGCATAGCACTAATTCCACGTTTATGGCATTCCTGAACAAAATATTGGCATTGCGCAAAGGCAACTTCAGGATCATTTTTATCCATTTTTACAAGATCACGTCCCGTTCTTTGCTTGTATATTGCTTCAATTGCTTTTTTAGCCTCTTCAGGCGGATTTTCATCCACAATTGCAGGGTCTATTTTAAGCAAATCATCAGGCGCATAAACAGAACCTGCTGTCCCCATGGCTTCAGTTTTTCCCGGCGGGTGAATAGGAAGAATGTGCAGGGTATTTATTCCCATAGATTTAATCTCATCAAGGCGGCCAACAGCATTAACCAGATTGCCTTTGATTTCATTCCCCTGAATCAGGCCGTTTCCATCAAAATCCTGAGCATTCATTGTTCTTGGAATAACGGCAAAAATCGTTGCTTCATTGTTTCTCAATTTGTATCTAAGGCTATTTTGCCAAAAAGAAGCATCGGGTCTTAATGTGTTCACAGCTTGAACATTTGCAGCCTGAGTTGCTCCCTGTGTTTCATTTAAGCCTAAATACGCTTTCAACAAATCGCTGCCCGGAAACACAGTTATTGTGTGCGCAGTCTGAATTTGAGGCTGTTGAATATTTTTAACTTCGCCATTATTTTTAAGATAATTTTGAAGCATAGGACTCGTTTTGATTATATTATTGCCTATTTCCATTTACTGCTCCTGAATGCTGTTGTTTTTCCATATACAAATGCTGGTCTTTGTTTTTCTTGCCGATGAAAATTTGCGATAACAACGTCACACCTGCAAGAACTCCTGCAACCGGCAAGAAAATTCTCATCCAAACTTTAGAATTATATTTTTGACCTGCATTTTCAAACGCAAAATCTTTTAGGGATTTGCCGACTTTTTGATATTTAATTGAATCGGGTTGAAGTAAAGTTGTTTCAAATGCTTTTTTAATTATACCATTATCTACGGCAATTTCATCACAAACCGTGAAAAATTCTTTGCCTTTTTCATCCCATGCTTTTTTAACTAAAGTATTTGCACTATTTACATAATCCGCAACAGCAAGAGCATCGCCTGCAATTTTCTTATGCGCAAAACCGCGTGAACCAATTGCCATTAGGCCTCCTCTTGTTTCATCAATACTTGAGGCTAGCCCTTCTGTTCCGCTAATGATTTTTGTAGTTTCGGCACTTAAGGGCTGATTAAATAACATGTCATTTAATCTCTTATAATATGCACCGTTTCCGTGGATATAATTTGTATTTGCAAAATCAGAAGGTGTAGATTTATGCATAATCTTTCTTGCATCACTTACAAAACGTTCAAAGCTTTCTGAAACAGCACTTTTAGCCTGAAGAGCATCCCACTGTTGTTTTAATGTGCCGTCTTGAATTCTTTTTTCTAAATCAGCAGCAAGGAATATTCTGTTTTTGGTTGCATCAATACCAGGAAATGCTTCAAGCATATATTTATCAATATCAGCTACAATGCCATAAGAGCGGCTCAGTGTAAAGTTTGACATTTCATACAAAGTTTTAAGCGCCGGGTCAAGTTCTGCTGAAACATCATGCAAAGCAGCGTTTGAACTATTAATTAAATTTTTAAGAATTTCAGTTCTTCTTGCTTCATCCACGGCGGGTGATTTTGCAAGTTTTTGAAGCAATTGCGTATATTTTTCGGGGTCTGACGCAATATTTTTGATAGTTTCCTGTAAATATTCAGCAGCGTATTCGGAATTATTTCTCATGAGATTAAGTGTTTTCATATCAGGTTTCGCAACATCAAACACACATTCAACAATATTGAAATATTCCTTACCAAAGGCATTATCCATTGATTTTAGCGCATCTTCAACTGTTGCAAGTGAAGCACCTATCTTTCTTGCGGTTTTATAATTTTCTTCAACCTTTTGCATAAAGGCTGGAGCAAATTTCTTCTTTCCATCCTGAATAAAGCTATTGAATACGCCTGTTTTATCATCCAAAAATTCATAAGGAAGGGCGGACAAATGTTTTTGAACTTCAACCCCTGAAAGAGTATCGCCCGCATTTTGTTTCATAGCATTAAATGCAGCTTCTTTTCCTTGTTCAATACTTTCAATTATTTGGGGAATTGTTCTTTGTTCATCCAAATTATCCAGACAACTTTGGATATAAGATTTTTTGAGTGCTTCAAGCGCTTCGCTTCCGATGGTTTTTGCATTGAATGTAACAATAAGGTTTTCGTTTTGCTTTAAAGCTTCAAGAATACCATCACCTGTATAAGCTACTTTGCCTTCTTTTACACCTTGTATTGTTTCATCTAAAGCCTGGCGTAAATTGTCTTTTGAAATTCTTACTTCCCTTGTGCCTGAAGTTGAAGCATCAAAAGCTTTTATAATAAGAGCGTCTCCGTCTTCTTTTGAATGCGTTTTGAATAATTCAAATATATCAGAGACTGCGGTTTTTTCATCAATAGAGCCTGCAAATAACGCTTCAAGGTCAGCTTTAAGTTTTGGCATTAAATCAGGCATTTTAGCTGAAATTTTACCATCTTCAACTGCAGTTACAGGATTAAAAGCATCAGCCAATTTTGCGAAGAATTTATCATCAACATTGTCTGTATTTTTAGAAAGTTGTTTTATAATTTTTGAACCTGTATCTCTGTCAAATAAAGGATTAGAAGCTTTTCTTTCCATAATTTTAGAGAAATTTTTAGCTTTGTCTTCGGCTGATTTTACACCCTGCTTTATGATGGCACCGTCAGCATATTTTTCAATTTGATTACAAATCAAAGCCGTTAAAACAGGGGTTGCAACACCTACAGTCAGCATATTTAAGGTTCTGCCCTGCAAGCCGATTTTTCTTCTTAACTCTTTGGCGTATTCCCTTCTGTATTCCATATCTTTTGGAAGGTTCAAATTATCAGCAAGTTTATCTAATTCTTCATCTGTTTCTAAAGCAGGAATATACTGGTTATCAAGAAGTAATTCTTTCTTTCTGCCCATAGAATCAACGTATTTTTGATTTATATCAATACCAAAACGTGCTTTAATAGGTGCAGCAATAAATACCTTCTGCCATAAGCTCATCATAGAAAGGAAAACACCGGCCCCTGCAAATTCCATTAATTTGGCTTTTGGGGAAGATTTCCTTGTTAAAAGATAACTTGCAATTCCAACCGCACCAAGCTTTAAGCCCAAATCATTCATTCTGCCCAAAGATGCATCATTGCTTTCACCGTCCTTAAGAGCTTTTGTCAGATTTACAACATCTTTTCCTAAATCCGTTACTGCAGAGCCGGCAGCCTGTATAGGATTTTCATGAACAAGATGGCCTTTAGGATTAAGAGCAGTTTTTGTATGAGAATTATTGAAAAAATGCTCAAACAATTTTTGCTCATAAGCTTGCATATTCACATTATTAGAGGAATTGTTTATCATTAATTCTCCACATAATCTTTTTTATAATCAATTTGGCTCTTAGATGGCCGTTTATCCACTTTATAACCGCGTTTAACATTTATAAGGCCAAGAACAGTAGATGCTGCAGCACCTATAATAAGCCCCCTGCCAACAATCTTAGATGAAACAGAACTGCCTTTCCAAAGGGATTTGGCTGCATCTTTTAATGTTCTTGCAAAATCTAAAGGTAAATCTTTTAACATTTTTGTAAATTTGGGCTTTCCGCCAGGATAAGTCATCAGATTGGCAAAATCCTTCTGTGCAGCGATTGCAACACCAACAGCAGCCCACAAGAATGAAGAAATACTCTTTGCAGCCATTGCTTTTGTTAAAGCCTGCTTAATTAAAGGCTGAACAACCTGGTCTGGAGCATTTAAAGGCTCATCACATCCAAGTTTATCTTTTGCAATTTTATCGTAATATTCGTATCTGTTTCCGTTTTCTTCGCCTTGTTTATTAATTAAATCCCATCTTGGGAAATCAATACTTTCAAATACTCTGTGAAATTCTGTTGAAACTTTTTCCTTGCCGTTTTCGGGAAGTTCACTGATTACTTTTTTATACGGCATGGCCATATCTACGCCGGTTAAAGCCTCTGTGCCTTTTTCTATAGCCTTTCCGCCAAGCCACTTCATAACAGCATAAAAAGCAACACCCAAAGCAGCGCCTTTGCCTATCATTTTTGAGGCTTTAGCGTCATTCGGGTTAAAGAATTTTGTAGCAGCAACAGTGGTTGCAATCATTGTGGCAGAGCCTACTATATAAGGTATCATGCCCAAAGACAAATATTCATAGAAATTACTGTTTCTTGAACCTTGCATGCCTTTTGGCGCATAAGTAAATATATCTTTCGTAAGTTTATCCGCAACAATTCTTGCACCTGTTAAAGGCGTCTTTTTAATGATGTGATCTTCGCTTCCATGATGCCCTTCGCCTTCTAAAAAGTATCCCGAAGGAACGGTGCCAACTCCTGGCATATAAGCTGATGCAGGGGTAGAAACAGGTGTATTTCCTTGCTTTAATTCAGGTGCGTACCCTTGCGTAGTATTAAGAGGTGCAGCTATTTGCGCCTGCATAGAAGTATTTTGCGCAGCAGGGCTTGTTTGAGCCTGCGTATGGGCATTGGAATTATTCATATAGGCGGCGTTTAGCGAAGAAACACCCCCGAATATCTGTGATTTATTGATATTTTGATTTACAGATAACGCCATTAAACGATTTTTCCGAAACTAACACATGTAAATAAACAAATGTAAAACTATTTTTTTGTCATTCAAAAATATAAAAATTAAAAAAATTTACATTGTTTAACAAAACACAACACAATAAGATTAACATTTTCGGTAAATTTTGCAAAATTGTTGTAGAATTATAATATATGGATGAAAATTTTACAAAATTTAACAGTAGTATCCTAAATAAAATTGAAGGCTTTATAAATTCCCAATCCGGCTTACCCAAGGTTGATATATTATATATGGCCGGTTTTCAGGGTTGCGGCAAAAGCGAAATCGTAAATAAAGCAATGGAAAAACTTGATGAAGATACTCTTTTATTTAGGCATCTTTGTTTTGAAAACAGCGTTATTGATGATTTTTTGCTAGGTTTTTACGACACGTTAAGATATTACTCTATCAGCAAAAAAATAAATTTAAAAAAGGGTTTATCCGATAATTTTGCCCAAAAGGTAAGTTTTTATTTCAAAAATCTTGAGAAAAAAAGCCTTATTGTTATTGATAATTTTGATGTTATTTCCACAAATTCAGAGATTATGGATTTTCTGGCACACCTTGGCAAATATGAAAATGTTAAATTAATTCTTATTTCAAGGTTTTTAAACACTGAATTTTTTGAAGAAAAGGGTTTAAATTTTGAAGTTATAGAAATTCCTGTTAATGATTATTTTACTTTTAAACTAAAAACAGAAGATGCCCTTAAAGTCTTTGACGACAATGATATAGATGAATTTTATAATGCAACAAAAGGGTATGAACTATATTTAAAAATGGCATTAAGGTACATTATAACCGTAAATTCAACCTTAAAAGAATTTATGGAAGATTATAAAAAAAGAAATCTGGAATTTGAAGATTTTCTTATTTCAAAGGTTGTTTCTCTTGTGCCGCCTGTTTATGTGCCGTTTTTACAAAATATGGCATGCCTTAACCATTCTGTAAAAATAGCTTTTATAGAACATTACGGCTTGGGAGATGTTTCTTTAATAAATTATCTAAATCGAAAAATGCTTATTTCAAAATTTGATGATGAAATCTATCTTAAAGATTACCTGAAACAGTATTTTCTCTCTAATCTTTCAATTGGCGAGCGGGTTGATAATTATAAAAATTTAATAAAAATTTATGAAAATGAACTATCAAAAAGCCCTAAAGAAAGGCTTTTAAGGCTTTCAAGGGAAAGTATCAGAAAACAAATTGAATTTGTAAAAACTAAAATTCCAAGCATTAATTCACCTCAAAGCTTTGCAGGAAGCACATTTTCATATCTTAAACAATCGCAAAACACTCCTATGCCATGGTTTAGCAAGCTTGAACAATTGAGAAAAAACGGGTTTCAGGGAATTCATAAAGAAACAGAACAAAATGAGCCTGCAGAGCCGCTTTTGGGTGAAGAAATTTTGAGCGAAGAAGAACGCGCTCTTGTTGAAAAGTTTAGAAAAGACAAAAAAGAAGCGGCTAAGAAGCAAGTAATACAAGGGCTTCAAGCTAAAGTAAATAAGGAAATTCTTGCTGAGGCTGAAAATTTTGAACAAAATTTTGATTTTACCAGCGCCATTCAGGTCTTAAAGGCTTATTTAGAAACAGTTTCAGATAAAAAACAAGACGGAAATTTAAAAGAAATTTATATAAAATTAGCCAAAAACTATATAAAAATTAATGATTTTGAAAATGCACTTAAAAACTATGATTTTGCAAAAGAAATTTGCAAAACATATTCTGACATCACAGGAACCATTGATATAAAGCTATTAGAAGCTGATTTATATAAAAAATTATACAGGCTTGAAAAAGCAAAAAATACACTAAATGAAGCTGTGAATTTAAGCAAAGAAAATGATAAAACTGGCGCTGCTAAAGGGTGTTTGGCACTCGGGGAAATTTACGAAATGGAAAACAACTTTAAAGAGGCGCTTGAACATTACAAAACGGCACTTAACTTTGCCAAAAAAGAAGGCGGGGATAGAGTTTTATTATCAGAAATTTATTACAGAACAGCGGTTTTATATGATGATGGACAGAACCCTGAAAAAGCGCTTGAATATTACAAAAAAAGCGTTGAAAATTCTGATATAGAAGGAAGCAGTGGGTTTTTATCAGCCTCATACGCCAATATGGGGATGATTTATAATGAAATTTGGAATGAAACCGGAGATGAACAAAGCCGTGAAAACGCAACAGAAAATTTAATTTTAGCACTTGATACCGATTTAAAAAACAATAATCAAACTGGCGTATATACTATATGCAAGCAATTAGCAGCAATTTTCAAAGGTATAGATGCCGAAAAGGCACTTGAATACTTAAATTTAGCTCTTAATGCCGCTCAAAAAGTCAATGATAATTTTAAACTAGCATTATCACACCTTGAAATTGGCGATTATTACTATAATTCAAGAAAAAACGCTTCAGCATTAAGACATTATCTTGAAGCCAGAAAGGCTCTTGGGGAAAGCATTTCAGAAGAAAATAAAGAAAGAATAACAGTCCGCATCAACGATATGAAAATCAAGATGGAAACCCCTGAATTTGAAGGGATTTTAAAAGAATATGAGTGATTTTTTAGATAAAAAAAGAATAGAAATTCTTGAAAAAAAATTTGGGCTTGAGCTAGGCTCTGAACAGATTTTAGCTTTTAATAAGTGGAGCGAAATTTTTATAGATTACAATTCTCATACAAATTTGATGAGCAGAAATGAAGTTTCAAATTTATTTGAAAAGCACGTCTGTGACAGCCTTGCAATTAATTTATGGGATGATTTTGCAAAGTTGAAAAAAGGGGCAAAACTCCTTGATATTGGTACAGGAGGCGGGTTTCCAAGCGTTATCCTTGCAATAGCATTTCCAAATTTAACAGTGTTTGCTAATGATTCAAGGCAAAAAAAGACAAAATTTCTGGAGCTTGCGAAAGAAAATTTAAAGCTTCACAATCTTAATGTTTTATATGGAAGGGCTGAAGAAATTCCCCGTATAAACGCTGATATCACTACATTTCGGGCGGTCGGCAAGATTAAAGATATTTTTCCTTTAGCTAAAAGGCACACCTTACAGGATGGCAGAATAGTTTTTTATAAGGCAAAGGGTGTTGAAGATGAAATTGGCGAGGTTTTAGCAGCCAATAAAAATCTGAAAGTACCAAAAATTGTGCCTTACAGTCTTCCTGTTGACGTTGAACACACAAGAAACCTTGCGATATTTGAAATGTAGATATCTTCTTTTTTAGATAAGACAATTTTATTTTTGTATATGTTTTAAAAAAATATGAATATAAACAAAATAGCGTCAGGGGTTCAAAACACAATACCTACAAGGAAAATTGAAGATAAAATATCCGCTTCCATACTAATGAGAAGCATAGAGGATGTTCTTGAGCTTCAAAAGCCACAAACAGAGCTGCAAAAGAAGGTTTTAAGTATGGCAGATGAAGTTTGGCAAGATATGAAAATGCCTGAAAGCATAAAGCCCCAAATCGTTTTCAGACCCATGTTTCCGTATGAGGCAGGAGGCACAGATTTATCAAGCTGTAAAATGTATTTGCCAAATGAAGATGTCCGATTAGCAATAAGTTTGGCGGTCTCAAAAGGTCCAAAAGGCGTGATTGCACACGAATTAAGACACACAAAACAGCTCTATAGCATAGCACAGCTTATTGGAGCCGACAAATTTGAAAAAGTGGCACGCGAAAAACGAGATATAATCCTTGATATAGGCTGGTTTGATTTTGTAATAAAAGAATTGGGACAGATTAGCCCGAATTCTAAAGATGGAAAATATGCACAAAAATGCCTTAGTGCATACATACACTATCCTGAAATAAAGCCTTTTGATACACCTATTCCAAGGGCTATAAAGCGCATTCAATACGACCATAATTTCTTGGAAAGAGATGCAAGAAATTTTGAAAAAAGATATCAAATTTTTACCTTAAAGGATATTATTGCAGGAAAAATTTTTGGCACAAAAAAATAACGAAAAAGTCTTTTATTGCAAGGGTTTTAGGCGCAAATTACAATGTAGTATTTTAAAATAGGCTCATATAACAAGGGCTCTGCATGTTTAAAAAGGTCAAAATATAGATACAATAAGGAATTTTCGGCACTTTAATATAAAAAACAGTCTAAATTTTATCTAAAGCAAGAAGAGAAGCACCGATTAAACCTGAGAAATTACCTGCTGATGCTTGTTTCACCTGAACAGGTGTCGTTACAATTTCCTTGTTGACAAGGTTTTGAACATATTCAACATCCACAAATTGCGCCATAGAGCCGCTTAACACGATAATTTCTGTATCAAAAATATCATTTAGTCCAATAAGCCCATCAGATAAGTGTCTTTGCCAAATGTCTAGCGCTAAAATACACCCAGGGTCACCATTTTTAGCATTTTCTACAATCTGATACGTTGTCAAATTTCGGTTTAGGATGTCTTTATAGGTTAAAGCCAAGCCCCTGCCAGAAACATAAGATTCAAAGCAGTCAAAAGTACCACAGGTACAGGGCCTTTTGCGTTCAATAGACATTTTAAAGTGCATTTCACCCGCTGCGCCCGATTTTCCCTTCAAAAGGTTATTGTTAACAATGATGCCGCCGCCAACGCCGGTGCCTAAAGTAAGCGTAATTGAGTGATTGGCGCCCGATGCCGCCCCTACAGTATGTTCAGCCCACGCTGCGCAATTAGCATCATTTTCAACAAATACGGGTAATTTAGGGGATAAATTTTGGAAATCAATTTCAGAATACCCATTTGGCATGTTTGCGGTTGAACTTAAAATTTTTGTATTGTCATTATTTACAGCGCCCGCTGTTGCTAAAGCCACTATTGACGCAGTATTTGACCTTTCTGCAATAATTTTTGAAAGAGTTTCTTTGATATCTTCTACTGTCTTTGGAGTATTATATTTTGCAGGCGGGGTAAGGATTTCGCCGTTTTCATTTACTATAGCTGCATAAATTTTCGTTCCGCCAATATCAATTCCAAGTGCAGTTTTTCCAGCATTCATTAGTGTTTTGACCCTTTCTTTATAAATCTTTTAACAATTTCATGCGGCCTTGTAATAGCAGAACCAATAACAACGGCATACGCCTCTAGCTCAAAGGCTTTAGCTGCCTGCTCCGGCGCCCAGATGCGTCCTTCAAGAATGCAGGGGCATTTTACATTTTTAACAATTTTTGAAAGCAGCTCATAATCAGGTTCTTCCGGATTTTTACCCAAGGCTGAATTTACTTCAATGCTTTCTTTTGTATATCCGCTTAATGTAGTTGAAATCAAGTCACAGCCTAAGTTTGCAGCGTTTTCTGCTTCTTCAAAAGTTGAAATATCGGCCATGGCTAGTTTACCTTTTGAATGAATAAAATCAATAATTTCAGACAATTTTTCACCTGAAGGGCGTTCCCTCATCGTGCCATCAAAAGCCACAATGTCAGCCCCTGCCTGAATTACAGCGTCACAATCAGCTACAGATGGCGTAATATACACTAATTCCTCAAAATTTTCAGGGATTTTTTTGGGTTTTGTAATTCCTATAATAGGAATTTCTTTATCGAAACTGCGCACATTTTTTATATCTCTTGCACCTGCAAGCCTAAGTGCGACAGCGCCTCCGGCCATAACCGATTTTACCATTGCAATCATAACGTTTTCATCATACAATGGTTCCCCAAAGGAACTTTGGACTGAAACAATTATTTGGTTTTTTAATTTGTTTAAAATTTTTGTATTGCTCATATTATAAAATTATACACCAAATTGACCATGTTTTTTGTTTTTAAGTTATACTATTATACATAATTAGATAATATAGGTGAATTATGACAAGTAAATGTGAAATTTTAGAAGGAAATGTTGCAAAAATTGATATGACAATTGATGCAAAAGAAGCTGAAAACGCTTATAATAAGGCTTTTAAAAAGATTAGCCAAAACATTAACATTGCAGGTTTTAGAAAAGGCAAAGCTCCAAAAAACATTGTTGAAAAATATGTAGGGGTTGAAAGAATTAAAGCTGAGGCTATCGAAAGCATCTTCCCTAAAGAGTTTTCGGCAGTTGTAGATGAACATAAATTAGACCTTGCACTTCAGCCTTATATTGAATCTTATGATTTTGAAGCAGGTAAAGAGCTTACTATGGTTGTAAAAGCAGAATTAAAACCTGAAGTAAAGCTTGCAAAATATAAAGAAAATACAGTTGAATTTGAAGAATATAAAAATGATAAAGATGCCCTTGAAAACGAATTAAAAACAATTCAAGAAAGATTTTCAACACTTGAAACCGTTGAAGAAGACCGTGAAACAAAGGCTGATGACACTGTGGTGTTTGATTTTGAAGGTTTTGTAGACGGCGAAGCTATTGAACATGGCGCAGGAAAAAGCTATACACTTGATTTGGCACATTCTAATTTCATCCCGGGGTTTGCAGAAGGGCTTGTAGGCCACAAAAAGGGTGAAGAATTTACAATTGATGTTACCTTCCCGGAAACTTACCATCAAGACAAATTGAAAGGTGCAAAAGCGCAGTTTAAAATAAAATTACACGAAATTAAAACAAGAATTTTGCCGGAATTAAACGATGAATTAGCCAAAAAAGCCGGTAAATTCGATACTTTAGACAAGCTTAAAGAAGATATCACAAAGTATTTAGAAGAAACCGAAAAAAGCGAAAATGAAAGAAGAAAAGCAGAAGCTATATTCAACAAGGTTTATGAAGATTCTAAAATTGATATCCAAGAAACTATGATTGAAAGAGAAATTGAAGCCATTAAAGGTGAAACAAAACAAAATGCTGAAAGCCACGGTCAAAATTTCGATGAGCTTGTTGAAAAAGAAGGCAAAGAAGAAGTTAATAAAAAATTCAGAGAAGAGGCAATCAAGCGTATTAAAAATTCTTTAATTATTGAAAAAATAGCAAAAACAGAGGATATTAAGATTGCACAAAATGATATACTTGAACAAGTAGGCGAACTTGCAAAATTATACAGAACAACAGGGGCGCAGATATTTGAAGAATTAAGACAAAATCCCGGCGGTTTCACTGTTTTAACACAGCAGGTTGCAACAAAAAAAGTAAATGAAATTTTACTAAACAACAATACATTTAAGGCAAAATAAATTTTGAAAGGATAAAGAAACTATGAGTTTTGTACCGGTAGTAATCGAGCAATCATCAAGAGGCGAAAGGTCTTTCGACATATTTTCAAGACTTTTAAGGGAAAGAATTATTTTTCTTGGAACTCCTATTGATGATATGGTTGCAAACTTAATTGTAGCGCAGCTTTTACTGTTAGATTCAGAAAACCCCGAAAAGGATATTATGCTATATATAAATTCTCCGGGCGGTTCTGTTACAGCCGGTTTTGCGATATATGACACTATGCAGCATATCAGAGCAAATGTTTCAACAATTTGTCTCGGTCAGGCTGCTTCAATGGGCGCATTCCTTTTATCTTCAGGAACAAAAGGTAAAAGGCTTGCTCTTCCTCATTCAAGAGTGCTTATCCACCAGCCTTTGGGTGGTGCGCAAGGTCAAGCAACAGATATTGAAATTCAGGCTAATGAAATTTTAAGAATCAAAAAATCTTTGAATTCAATTTTAGCTGCAAACACAGGGCAAGCACTTAAAAAGATTGAGAAAGATACTGATAGGGATTATATTATGACCCCTGAAGAAGCCCTTGAATACGGCATGATTGATAAAATAATTACAATGGATGAAAACAACTAAATGCCTTTAAATACCTTGGTTTAATGCTCTAAGACCTTTAAAAACAAGAGCAAGGAGAAAAATAAATGCCAAAAAATAATGACCCAAATTTAAAATGTTCATTCTGTGGAAAAACGCAGGATCAGGTGAAAAAATTAATCGCAGGTCCCGATGTGTGCATTTGCGATGAATGCATTGAGCTTTGTAATGAAATTTTAGATGAAGAATTATTTAATATCAAACAGGATGAAAAAATCTCTGATTTAGACCAATTATTTGAAGGCATCCCAAAACCTACCGAAATTAAGGCTTATCTGGATGAACATATTGTAGGACAGGCTGATGCTAAAAAAGTATTGTCAGTTGCTGTATACAACCATTATAAAAGAATTGCCCACAATATGGATGTGGATAATGAAAAGCCTGAAATTGAAATTCAAAAAAGCAACATTCTTTTAGTAGGGCCTACAGGCTCTGGAAAAACCTTGTTAGCGCAAACTTTAGCCAAAATGCTAAATGTACCTTTTGCTGTAGCTGATGCCACAACATTAACAGAAGCCGGCTATGTGGGCGATGACGTTGAAAACATTTTACTTCGCTTGTATCAGGCTGCAGATTATAATGCGCAAAAAGCTGAACGCGGCATTATTTATATTGATGAAATTGATAAAATTGCAAGAAAATCTGAAAATCCTTCAATCACAAGGGATGTATCAGGTGAAGGCGTACAGCAGGCGCTATTAAAAATGATTGAAGGTACAGTTGCAAACGTTCCGCCGCAAGGAGGAAGGAAACATCCTCATCAGGAATTTATCCAGATTGATACATCAAACATTTTATTTATTGTGGGCGGAGCATTTGTAGGCTTGGATAAAATTGTTGAACGCAGATGCGGTACCACAAGCACTTTAGGCTTTGGCTCAAAACCTGTCAGCGCTAAAGAAAAAGAAATTCAGGCACAAAAAATGCTTAAAAAATTACAGCCGGATGATTTATTGAAATTCGGTTTAATTCCTGAATTTATCGGAAGAATTCCTGTTTATTCAGTTTTAGACCCATTAGATGAAGAAACTTTAAAAATGATTTTAACAAAACCCAAAAATGCCATTATGAAGCAGTATATCTGCCTTATGAAGATGGATGGGGTTGATTTGACATTTGAAGATGATGCAATTGACCTTATTGCGCAGGAAGCAATTAAAAGAAAAACAGGTGCAAGGGCATTAAGGTCAATTGTTGAAGAAATTATGATGGACATTATGTATGAAGTACCGTCAAATGCCGATATCAAGACATATACCATCACAGCAGACACAGTTAGAAAAAAATTAAACGTCGCAGAACTTATTAAATTGCCCACCAAAAAAGAAAAAGGAAGCGACATTGAAGATATCGCATAAAGAAAGTTAAGGAAAAAGAAATGAATTGTATGAAGATGATGTTTAAAAAACTTTTGTGTTTAACTGCAATCTTTTTTGCATTCAGCATCAATCAGGCTATGAGCGCACCAGGTGACGATTTTACAGATACTCATCAGGGATACTGGTCTTATGATGCTATTATGGCATTAAAGAAAATTGGCGTTTTAGCAGGATACCCCGATGGCAGCTTTAGACCGGATGAAAATGTTACAAGAGCTGAATTTACAGCCATGATAACAAAAGCTTTAGGGCTTCGCGACGCAAAAGATTTTACAATAACAAATTATAAAGATTTATCTAAAAAACACTGGGCGTACAGAGATATTCAGATTGCTTCACATTACGGTGTTATGCACGGAACACCCGAAAATAACTTTATGGCAAATGGCCAGGTTAAAAGGGTTGAAGTAATTGTTACAATCATGAGCGCTTTAAATTTAAAAGAAATCACTCCTGATGAAGCAAGGGCTTATTTAACGGCTGCATATAGCGATGTTAACGAGCTTCCTGCCTGGGCTTTAACCAGAACTGGTAAAGCTGAACAATTACATGCAATTGTTGTAAGACCCTGGGAACAAGGTTTATTGATGCCAAACAGAGCTGCAACAAGAGGCGAACTTGCAGTATTTTTATATCACATGAGAGAAAGAGCAAAAGTTCATCCTAATAAAAAATTACAAACTGCACTTCCAAAAAGAGTGGATGGCTATGTTTTAGAAAATGCTTATTTAGACGGCAATATGGCTATAATTCCTGCAGGAACGGTTTTACCTTTAGGCATTATGGACTGTGTATGGTCTAAAGAGGCAAAAGTAGGGGATGAATTTATTGCAAGAACTCTTGTAAACTTTGTTACAAAGGATAAAGTTTTATTAATCCCTATCGGTAAAGAAATAAAAGGCACAATTCAAAAGGCTAAAAAAGGAACTACTTTAATTAAAAATGCACAAATGGTATTCCAGACACAGACCCTTCTTGATGATAATTCAAGAGATACCGGGGTTGAATTTATCACAGTAGGAAATGCTGTTCCAAAAGTAGCGGAATTTACCCATAACCCGATTTTACAAAAAATAGGCTTTAACGTATTTAAAGGACACAATTTCTACAATCACCACTCTCAACAGGTTGATTTTGTTCTTTTAGAGCCTGCAAGAATAAATATTATGAATAATTGGCTTGCTGAATAAGCCTTAAAAATAAAGCTTTAAACACCGCTTCTTTTCAGGGGCGGTGTTTTATTTTAAGAAGAATTTGTCATTGCGAGCGACCATAGGGAGCGCGGCAATATATTTCTCTGATTTTCAAGATTTTCACTCCAGAAAAAGCTCTTATCTAAAAAACAGATCCCGGCTTTAGACAATGCAAAAATTGCTTTTGGAATACATCTAGCCTCTTTAACAGTTTTTCATACAAGAGATTTTTCCTCCGTAAAAATAATTAATTAAATGTTAATTTTTGTAATATTAGTCAAAAATATGTTTATCATTAAATATATGAAATAATTTCTTTTTTGGAGGTTGAAATATTATGTTTGATTTTGAAAAACTTACTAAATCCGCTCAAAATGTTATACTGGAAGCGCAAACGCTTGTAAAAACAAATAAAAATACATTTATAGAGCCATTGCATATACTGCTTTCTATGGCAAACCTTGCAAGGCCTGATGGAGAAAATTCAGGACTATATGAATTATTCACCGCGCTGAAATTAGGCGGCAATATATTCAAAGATGACCTGAACAACTTAATAGGAGAGCTGCCGAAGGTATCTAACGACACGCCGCAGGTTTATTTTTCATCCGATTGCTTAAAAATTATGGAGGATGCCAAAAAAATTGCAGAGCAGATGAAGGATAAATTTATAAGCCCTGAACATATTTTGCTTGCCATTGTTAAAGATGCGTCACTAAACTATAATGGCCAAAATCAGGGAAAATTAAACAAACTTTTTTTGAAATTTTCACTAAATGAAGTTTCAATTTTAAATGCTATTAAGAAAATAAGGGGCAATAAACAGATAGATTCAGCCACAGCTGATGATGAATTTAAGATGATGGAAAAATTTTCCATTGATTTAACACAAAAAGCAAAAGAAGGAAAGCTTGACCCTGTAATAGGCCGGGATGAAGAGGTTCGCCGCATTATTCAGGTTTTAAACAGAAGAACAAAGAATAATCCTGTTTTAATAGGGGAAGCAGGCGTTGGTAAAACAGCTATTGTGGAAGGTTTGGCACAAAGAATTATACGCGGCGATGTACCTGAAAGCCTTAAAAACACAAGGCTTATATCACTTGATATGGGCGCTCTTGTTGCAGGGGCAAAGTATCGGGGTGAATTTGAAGAAAGGCTGAAGAAGGTAATTGGTGAGGTTGTTGATTCACAAGGAGAGATTATTCTTTTTATAGATGAATTGCACACGGTTGTAGGCTTAGGGGCAACCGAAGGTTCAACAGATGCAGGGAACCTTTTAAAACCGATACTTGCAAGGGGCGAAATGCGTATGGTCGGCGCTACAACTGTTAATGAATATAGAAAGCATATTGAAAAAGACCCTGCGCTTGAAAGGCGTTTTCAGCCGGTTTTGGTGGATGAACCTACCGTTGAAGATACTATTTCGATTTTAAGGGGCTTAAAAGAGAAATATGAAGTGCATCATGGAGTGCGAATTAAGGATTCTGCGCTTGTTGCAGCCGCAACACTTTCAAATAGATATATTCAAGATAGATTTTTGCCCGATAAGGCGATAGATTTGATGGATGAAGCAGCATCAAGGGTCAGGATTGAAATTGATTCAATGCCTGAAGAATTGGATACCCTTGAAAGACAAAAGCTGCAATTGCAGATAGAGCTTGAATCTTTGAAGGATGATAACGATGAAGATAAAATAAACAGGGTGAAAGCCGCACTAGATGAGGTTTCAAACAAAGCAGATGCCCTAAAATGCAAATGGGAAGCACAAAAAAGCACTATTAAAGGTGAAGCGCAAATAAAATCCGAAATTGAAAAGACAAAAGTCGAAATTGAAATCGCAGAACGTGAAGCTAATCTTGAGCTTGCGGCAAAATTGAAATACGGAAAACTTCCAGAATTAAACAAGCAGCTTGAAGACTGCAAAAATGAGCAAAATATCGATGAAAAGCCTATTTTAAAGGAAGAAATCACGGATGAAGATATTGCAGAAGTGGTTTCAAAATGGACAGGGGTGCCTGTTTCAAAGCTTGTTGAATCAGAATCCGAAAAATTAATTGAAATGGAAGATATCCTGCACAAAAGGGTTATTGGGCAAAATGAGGCTGTAGGCGTGGTTTCAGATAGCATTAGACGCGCAAGAAGCGGTCTTAAAGACCCAAAACGCCCGATTGGCGTGTTTTTATTCCTTGGCCCGACCGGTGTCGGTAAGACTGAACTTGCTAAAACTCTTTCAGAATTTATGTTTCAGGATGAAGATGCGCTTATCCGTATTGATATGAGTGAATATATGGAAAAACATTCTGTTGCAAGGCTTATTGGAGCGCCTCCCGGGTATGTGGGGTATGATGAAGGAGGCCAGTTAACAGAAAAGGTAAGACGCAAACCCTACAGTGTTGTGCTTTTTGATGAAATTGAAAAAGCGCATCCTGATGTGTTTAACATTATGCTGCAAATTTTTGATGACGGCAGATTAACTGATTCTAAAGGCAGGACAGTTGATTTTAAAAATACAATTATTATTTTAACTTCAAATGTGGGTTCCGATATCATTTTGGATAACGCCATCAAAGGAATGCTTTCTGAATCTGACCGTGAAAAAACCAAGGAAGAAGTGACAGAAAAGCTTCGTTCATATTTTAAGCCTGAATTTTTAAACAGGATTGATGAAACGGTATTTTTTGAGGCACTCCGTCTTGAAGATTTAAACAAAATCGTAGACATTCAGATTAAATATTTAAGAAAACTTTTAGCAGAGCGCAAGATTGAATTTGAAATCACAGATGATGCTAAAGATAAGCTTGCACTTGAAGGATATAACCCTATATACGGCGCAAGACCCTTAAAGAGAGTAATTCGGTCACAAATTGAAAACCCTCTTTCAAAAGAGCTATTATTGGGGCATTTCACAGACGGTGATAAAATTTTAATTGATGTCAAAGATGAAAAAATAGCGTTTGAAAAAAAATAAGCAAAAAAGGCGGGAGGTAAAAATCCCGCCTTTAATATTTTTCAATATTTTTAAACGCTTACAAAAGAAGAGCTAAAATCATAAGAACAATGCTGCCAAGCTGGGCGCCTGTGGCTGCAAATTTTTGAAATTTGTTGCCATCATAATATTTTGCAGTTTTTTTAGCGTTTGATGCAGCTTGAAGTCTTGAAATTCTTGAATAATCATCATCTGAAGCAAAATCTCTCTGGAAAATGCGACGCTCAAGCCTGTTTAGGCGCACAGTCATCGGGTCATAAGAGAATGTCTGCCCGAAAAGCGAATTTTCAAGCCCCGCAATTTGTAGTGATGCATCAGAACCACCATAGCCGTAATTATAGTCATAAGAATTATTTTGTCTTCTGTTCCTATCTTGTGCATCACGTCTTGCTTTTGCAATTACATCATCTTCAGTTGGAGAATCATAGCCAAAAGAGTAGTCTCCACCATAATTTTGAGATGGATAGTTCTGCGGTGCGGTTTTTCTAAAGTATTCACCAGTTTGATAATTTGGAAGGGTAGATGATGGTTTCATCATTGAAATTTTAGCCTTAAGAGCATCTGTCCTTTGTGCTAAATCACCCTTTTTTGCGGAGCCAAAGGTTTTTTCTTCCAATCTTGCAAGCCTTTTGTAGATATTTTCATCTTTATAATTTTTGCCAAAAAGCTGCATTTCGAGCATATCAACGGCAGGATAGCTTATGCCGTCCGCTTCATCTTTATAAAGTTCTGAAACAGGTGCTTTAGCTTCTGCAAGGCTTTCTAGCCCAAGGGTGGAATTTAATTTATCAATTCTTGTTTGAAAAGATAGTTTTGAGCCATTATAATCTGAGCCGAAAACTTCATCTTCAATTCTTTTAAGACGGGCATCATCCGTATCTTTTGAATAATTTAAGCCTAAAACAGAGGTTTCTATTTTTGATATCTGCTCTTTTAGAGGCAGTTCAGTATTTTGTGTGCTGAATGCTGCACTTGAACTTAACAAAAAGAGCAAGCACAATGGTAATATTAAATTTTTTAAGTTCCTTAGTTTCATAGAAACTATTATATCAACAAATTTTTTTTAAATTACCGGAATTAAGTATAATAAATTTTATTAAACTTTAGGATGAGAATTTGGATTGCCGCGGTCGCTATCGCTCCCTCGCAATGACGGCGGACGATTTTAGGATGAGAATTTTTCCACAAGTTTTTCTGTTAAGCTTACCAGAGCATCCTGATAACAATCACATTTTTCTTTTGTTTTTGCTTCAAAACGCATTGTAAAAACAGGCTCTGTATTTGATTGCCTGATTAGAGCAAAACCATCTTCAAAAATTATTCTCATACCATCTAAGGTAACAATATCTTTTATTTTTGAATTAAAGAGTTTATCATCAACATGATTTTTCAGTTCGTTTAAAACTTCTTTTTTTAGTTCATTCGGGCATTTCAGGCGAATTTCTTTTGAGATGAATACTTTATTAAACGGTTCAAGCAAATCTTCCACCTTGAATTTCGGGTTTTGTTTTTTATTTTTTGAAACAATTTCAATCAAGCGCATGCCGGCATATATAGCATCATCAAAACCATAGTATCTGTCTTTAAAGAAAATATGGCCGCTCATCTCGCCAGCTAAAAGTGCATTTGCTTCTTTCATTTTAGATTTTATATAACCATGCCCTGTTTTATACATTATGGCATTTCCGCCATTTTCATTGATGGTATCGTATAAAACTTGCGAACATTTTACTTCGGATACTACAGCAGGCTTTTCGCCCCTGCTTTTAAGAGAATTAATTAAATCAAGCGCATAGATTAAAAGCAATTTATCTCCTGTGACCATTTTTCCTTTTGAATCAATAACGCCTATTCTATCTGAATCACCATCAAATGCTATACCAAAATCTGCCTCTTCCTGAAGCACAGCATGTTTTATATCATCAAGGGTAGATTCATCCGATGGATTCGGGTGGTGGTTTGGAAAATGGCCGTCAGGGTCAGAATAAAGCTCTATAACTTCAGCCCCCATTTCGCGGTATATTTTAGGTGCAACAATTCCACCAGTTGCATTTGCGCTATCTACAACTATTTTTAAACCGGAAGCGCATTTTGAAAAGCCATCAAGAAGCTTTTCCTGATACACTTCAACGAGGTTAAACTCTTTCACAAAGCCTTTTTGAAGGTAGGGAAGCCTGCTTTCTTTAAGCATTTCATAAGCTTTTTCGCTTTCTTTTTTTACTTCTTTAATATCATCTTCCGTGAGGCTTGATTTATTAAATGTCATTTTAAGACCGTTATATTCAGAAGGATTGTGAGAGGCTGTAATTATAAGGGCGCCATTTATTTTATGCCCTTCTAAAATTTCATCAGGTATTTTTGCAAACTCGCTAAAATAACCTAACGGCGTTGGCGCCAAACCTATATCTATAACATTTGCACCATAGGATGTAAGCCCGTTTATCACGGCATCCTTCAATTCTTTAGAATGGAGCCTTGCATCCATACAAACGCAGAAACAAAATTCATCAGCACGTTTTGTTATTCCTTTTTCTTTAAAGGTATTTATTGCAAAACGTACATAACCAATTGCTGCACTGAAAAAAACCTCAGAATTTACAGCGGATGGGAATATCCCTCTTATATCATTTTTTCCAAAAGCGCTTGTGTTTAGTTTAGTTTCCATCATATCCTCTTTATAATGTTTATTATTTTTATCCTTCAAATCTATTATATCATTATTTTTTCTTGTTTTGTTTTTTTGAAAAATATTGTATAATATAAGGTATGGCAAATGAAATTGTTTTAAGTAAAGAACAGCTTTTTAATTTAATTAAGATTTCAGGAATTGATGCTAATCCTGATGTGGCCGATGAAAACACCGTATCAAGAGCATTAATTGCAATTGAGAGGAAATTAAACTTTTTTAATTATCCTTTAAGTTTCTTTACAGCAGAAAACTTAAACGTGTTAATTGTAGATGATATGGAATTGTCTATTTTCCAATTAACATCCATGCTAAAGAAAATTGGTATGAATGTTTATGTTGCAAGGAATAAAGAAGAAGCAATTTCAGAATTTAAGAAAAAACATTTCGATTATTTAATTGTAGATTTATTTTTGCCGGATGCTAAAGACGGGTTTGCCGTTGTTGAAGAAGCAAACAGGCTTAAAAATGAAGAAAATAAGAGTTTTAAAACACTTGTTGTTTCAGGAACAGATGATAAACAAATGGTTCAACAGTGCTACACTTTGGGTGTAGATGAATTTATTCCAAAGCAGCCTGATTGGCATGAAAAGGTTATGAAATTTATTTCAAACTCTGTTTCAAAAACAAGCAATGAAGAGTTTCAAAAATATTACATTAATGATGATATTTGTGTTTTATCAATTTATAAAATTAACCACAAAACATATATCGATAACATTGTAAAAGAAGTAAACACAGATGTTTTAACAGGAAAACCCAATATTATCTTTAATATGGAATATGTAAAAATATTTTCAGATAATTATGCAGGGGTTTTTGCTGAAGTTTATAAAGCAACCGCCCAAAGAAACGGGATGTTCATTATAGTAAAACCTTCTGAAGATGTATTAAAGGCTTTAAATTACGTATTTTTAAACAATGTTATAAGAGTGTTTGATACTATTGAAGAAGCTGTACAGTATATTGAAATGAGCAGCAAATAGTTGTTTTTTAGTTGCATTAAATTTATTAAGCCTTGGTTTAGAAAGGTTTAATTTTTGCAATTTTCGGATCTAAAAGCCTTTTTCCGGTTTGCTCAAATTCAATCTGTAAAAGACATCTGTTTGAATATTTTACAACTTTTATAATACTTCCTGCACCGTATTTTTCGTGAGTTACTTTCATTCCTTCAACAAAATTGTATTCAGGTGCATCTTCCTCTTCTTTATTGTTTTTAAAAATAGGAAGGGCAGACTGGGTGCTGTCATCTTTATTTTTTATATCATTAATGTCAATTGTAATATTTTCATTAATTTTAAGCTGGTTTTTATTATTTATTTCAGGTTTTCTTGTTTCTTTAATAACTTCATCAAACCTTGCTTCAATTGATTTTTGAGCCAGTTCCTTCAAAGAAATGTCTTCTTTTTCTTCTTCTTTTTCTTCTTCTTTTTCTTCTTCTTTTTCTTCGCTGAAATCATCAATTAAAAGATTTGGCTTTTCTTTAACTATAATTATAGCCTCATCAGGGTTTTGTTTTTTAGCCAAAACAGCTTCTTTTTGTACGGCAGTATTATTTTCAGCTTCTTTTTGGAGAACTTCTTCCTGCAAGGCTTCATGTGCCTCTTGCTTTATGCTTTCAAGAGTTTCTTTATTATCATCTTCTTTTTGCTCTTCAATATTTTTCTGTGCATTTTCTTCTTTTTGTTTTTCAATTTGCTCTTCAGCTGCAACAGGCTCTTTCATCATTTCAGGCTCAGATGCAACAGGGTTAAGACTTTCAGCTTCTTGTATCTTTGCATCATTTGCATTGATTTCAGTGGTTTTTGAATACTGCGTGCTTTCTTCCGGTATTTCTTTATTTACCAGCTCTTCATCTGATTCTGAATTTTTTTTTAAAACAACATCATTATTTTGAGTGTCTTTTGTTTGCGCTTCAATTTCATCTGCAAGATTTTCAGTTATAATGGCATCTGTTATCATTTTTGATGTTATAACTTCTTCCTTTGAAGCTTCAGGATTTACAAAATAATCCAATTCATCTTCTTTTATCGGAATTTCATTTTCTTTATCAGAAGAAATTTCTTTTATATACTCTTCATCATTTTTAAGACTTGCTTCAATAAGTTCAGCTACATTTGTACTTTGCTCATCATTTAAATCTGTCTCTTCATTTACAGCTTCCTGCACATCTTCTTCTATTATGGCTGCATTTTCTTCTTTTGATAAATTATCATCAGATACACTAACTTCTTCTAAAGTATAAGGAACATCAACAACCTCTTCTTCGGCTTCTTCCTCTATAGTTTCATTATCAGAAAGTTTTGTTTCTGCAATTTCAGCTTGTTCAAAAGCTTCAACATCAGTGGTTGGAGCTTCTTCTTTTGCTGCATCTTCATCTAGTAAAGCTTCAGTATTTGCAGCATTTTGGGCTTCAGCCCTATTTTGTTCATAGCCTGGTAAAATATCATCAATTGCAACTTCATCTGCTAATCTTTTTTGATTATTTTGAATTTGAAGGTTTTTGATGTCAAAATTACCCTCTAAAAGCTCAACAGAGGTCATCTCTTCTAGCTCAAGATTAAGGTCTATATATATTTTTTTATCTTCAATCTTATTTGTATCTTCTTCATCATAAATATAGTTTTTAAGCGTGAACATAAAGTCCATCGTGTCTTTCCCAAATATTAAGAATGATGAAGAATTTAATGCTGCAATTTGTGAATTTGCAAAGCCAAAATCACGCCTCGGGTTTAAGGTTTTATATAAGATATAGTTTCTTGCATATTCCATCACCTGAGGCATTTTTACAAAACCGTAGGAAATGCTTGGAATAATGCTAATTTTTGGGTTTTTAAGGTAAAGATTATTTATAAATTCAGGGTTTGAATTATTTTCATTTAATCTTAACAACAAATAACTGTCATAATCTCTTATTTGCCTTACAACAAATTCAAGAAATTCTTTATGCCATTCAAGCTTAAGGTTTGAAAAATCAATAATTATAACATTTTCTTTTTGAACAGCCTTTGAAACTGCCTGAAACTCTTTTTTAGAGCGGCTAAAAAGCCCATCGTTATAATATCTTTTTAATCTGGTTAAAAGAAGCTTTAGCTCAGATACCGGAGTTGCTTTGTATTGTTGTTCTATAACCTTTATAAACCTTGGAAACGGGATATACTTATCCTCTGTAGTTTCTACAAATTTTTTCAATTCGCTGAACATTTCTTCTAACTCAAATTCAGCTTCAGGAGTAGCTTCTTTCAGGGCTTTTTCCCAGATATAATCGAGAGAATAATAATCAAGCGGAAGTTTAAAATCATCATGCGCTTTAATTCTTTTTGCATTTTTAATATTTAAATTTCCCGTATAATCAATAGCTACAACTTTTTTATGAGCTTTTAATTTTTGGGCTATATTTTCAAAAGCACAATTAACTTCATCAAGTTTATCCGCAAAAACAACCGCATTGTTGTTGAAAAAATCAAGATTAACATTTACTATTCTGTTATTTTTTGTAGAAACTCCAAATGGAACAGTAGTTTTATCAATATTCAAACATTTTTCAATTTCTTCGGGCTTAATTTTTGCAATTTCACATTCGCGCGACGGAGTGAAATTATCATAAGGTACAACTTGATAATCGGGTAAAATTCTATAAACAAGCTTTATACTTGCAACGTTTTCTTCCTGATTAAATTTATCATCATAAATTTCAACAATTTGAGCTAGAAAATTATCTTTACCATCCCTTACAATTAAAAAATCAGAAAGGCAAAGCCCGTCTGTTTTGGGGTTAAATATAAGCC
This sequence comes from uncultured Vampirovibrio sp., assembly GCA_910577515.1. Taxonomy (GTDB): domain Bacteria; phylum Cyanobacteriota; class Vampirovibrionia; order Gastranaerophilales; family Gastranaerophilaceae; genus MGBC122484. The sequence goes on along the minus strand of CAJTLW010000003.1, from coordinate 225,808 downwards.
TTATAGTATCGTTTTTAGTTTGAATAACTCTCATCTATTCTTTTCTTAAAATCCCATTTTCACAATTATTAATAATATAAACTTATTATACAACATACAAATTTATTGTAAAATTAAATCATGAATAAATTGGATTTTAGTATAATTATTCCTGCTTTTAATCAGGAAAAATATATTAAAAAATGCGTTAAAAGCGCTTTGGAGCAGAATTTTTCAGGCTCATTTGAAGTAATAGTCATAAATGACGGCTCATTTGATAAAACCAGTGAAATTTTAAAAGAATTTAAAGATGACAGATTAAAAATTTTTAATAATGAAAATTCAGGTGCCGCATATAGTAGAAATTTTGGCATAAAAAAAGCTGTGGGCGAATATATCGTCTTTCTTGATTCGGATGATATTTTGGAAAAAAATGCGCTTTCAACCTTTTATGATGCAAATAAACTTTTGGAAGCGGATATTATTCAGGCGCCTTACTATGCAATTAAAGAAGGTAAAAAAACAAAATTTTGTTTTCCTTTAAAAAAATTTAAAAGAAAGGGCGGTTTTTTAAACATTAAAAATACTGAAGGTGAGGTTTTAAAAGGAAATTTTGAACCTTGGGCAAAGGCATATAATAAAAAATTTTTAACAGAAAATGAAATTGAATTTATAGGAGAAAGTCTTGCAGAAGATTTGCCGTTTTTTTATAAAGGAGTTTTAAAAGCTCAAAAAATTCTTTTATGCGACAGACCTGTTTATTATTATAGAAGAGGCTACAAAGCCCTGAGTGAAAAAGAAAACCTTATAAAATCTACTATTTTTGCACTGGTTTCCAGCGATAAAATTGCAAGGGAATATGAATATTTCTCAAACATAGAAAATATTTATAAAGAAAATTGTCTAAATATTTGTCTTTTTTGGTATAGAAAATTTAAAAAATTTAAAAATAAAAAGGTTTTTTTTGATTTTTGTATCGGATATTTAAAGGATAGCAAGCTTTTAATCAGGTTTTGGATAAAATCTTGTATCAATGATTTGGTTGATATTTTTATAAAATAATCAAGATTTGAATAAAAATCACTTGACAGTTTCGTTTGTCTTGAATAACATGTTGCTATTGAAAAAGCGATTTGTTGATGGTTTAATTTACAAGTCACGGAACAATAGAAAAATGCCGATGTAGCTCAATGGTAGAGCAACGGTTTTGTAAACCGTAGGTTGCGGGTTCGAGTCCCATCATCGGCTAATTTTTAAAATTGAACAGGCCCATGTGGCGCAGGGGTAGCGCACTCCCTTGGTAAGGGAGAGGCCACGAGTTCAAATCTCGTCATGGGCAAATTAAATTGCCAAATACTTGAACATTAAAAATCAAATAATATGGGTAGATGCCCGAGTGGCTAAAGGGAGCAGACTGTAAATCTGCCGTCGCGAGACTACGGTGGTTCGAATCCACCTCTGCCCATTTTTTATAAAGTATTACCAACCAATCAAAAATAAAAACCCTAATAAATATTACAAAAGGAGAATTAAATCTTATGGCTAGAGAAAAATTTGAAAGAACCAAGCCGCACGTAAACGTTGGTACTATTGGTCACGTTGACCACGGTAAAACAACGTTAACAGCTGCTATCACCGGATGTATGGCTGCTGCAGGTCAAGCAGAAGCTAAAAAATTCGACGAAATCGATGCTGCTCCGGAAGAAAAAGCACGTGGTATCACCATTTCAACTGCACACGTAGAATATGAAACAGGTACAAGACACTATGCGCACGTTGACTGCCCAGGCCACGCGGACTATGTTAAAAACATGATTACAGGTGCTGCTCAAATGGACGGCGCAATTCTTGTAGTTGCTGCAACAGACGGTGCAATGCCTCAAACTCGTGAACACATTCTTCTTGCTCGCCAAGTTGGTGTTCCAAGACTAGTTGTATTTATGAACAAATGCGATATGGTTGATGATGAAGAACTTCTTGAATTGGTTGAAATGGAAGTTCGCGAAATGTTAAGTTCTTATGAATTTGACGGCGACAATATTCCTTTCATCAAAGGTTCAGCTTTAAAAGCTTTAGAAGCAGTTCAAGCAAATTCATCAGTAAAACGCGGCGAAGACAAATGGGTTGATAAAATTTGGGAACTTATGGATGCTATTGACAGCTACATCCCAACCCCTGTTCGTGACTTAGACAAACCTTTCTTAATGCCTGTTGAAGACGTATTCTCAATCACAGGTCGTGGTACTGTTGCTACAGGCAGAGTAGAACGTGGTATTGTTAAAGTTGGTGATGAAGTTGAAATCGTTGGTTTCGGCGAAACTAAAAAATCAACTGTAACCGGTGTTGAAATGTTCAGAAAACTTCTTGACCAAGGTCAAGCAGGTGATAACATTGGTGCTTTACTTCGTGGTATCGATAAAAAAGATATCCAAAGAGGTCAAGTTCTTGCAAAACCGGGTTCAATTCACCCTCACACAAAATTCACTGCTAACGTTTACGTTTTAACAAAAGATGAAGGTGGACGTCACACTCCATTCTTCCCTGGATACCGTCCTCAGTTCTACATCAGAACAACTGACGTAACCGGTTCAATTAAATTTGACGGCGAAATGGTAATGCCTGGTGATAACGTAGTTATGGACGTTGAACTTATCGCTCCTGTAGCTATCGAACAAGGTATGAGATTCGCTATCAGAGAAGGCGGAAGAACAGTTGGCGCAGGTGTTGTAGATAAAATTACTGAATAGTAGTTTTAAAACACACTTAAACTAAATAAATTTAAAAAACCCTTGAATTAAGTTTCAAGGGTTTTTTGTTGTAAAAAATTACGTAGTTTATTAAGTTATGTAAAACAAAATTTTAAAAATTTATCAATTATCTAAAACATATATACTTTATATACATATATAAAGAGAGATTTTTTAAGAGAGAAATTAATGCAAATATCAAGTAGTCCCATCCTTGATACAAAGGAATCAAGTGGAATATCTGATTTTAACAACGATTCTGATAATAAAATTTTAAATACACAATTAAGCGTAGCAACCCTTGTAAATGAAACCGATGAAAACTCTTATGAGGAAATTTGCGAGGATTTTGAAGATGATATCAACGGCTACAAGTTTCAAACAGTTGCTGCGAACACAGATATGTCAACAATTATAAATGCAGATCCAAATAAAGGAAATTCAGACAATTCATTAGGTGAATTATTAGATTTCATAAAAAACAATAAAGATTCCGTTGCTGAAAAATTAAATGGCACAAAAACCTATACAAAGCCTGAAGAAGAAATTGAAGATGGAGCTAAATATAACATCAACAAAAAGATTGAAGCTTCAAGCCAGGGTAAAATAGGGGATTGCTGGCTTCTAGCCGGCCTAAATAGTTTGAGCTTTTCAAAAGAGGGCAAGCAAATTATAAAAGATTCCATCACAGATAACGGGGACGGCACTTATAAAGTATACTTTAAAGGCGTAAAAGTTTCCTGCAAAGTCACAACAGAAGACTTGGATAAAGCAAGGGCATCCAAAAACTATTCTACCGGCGATGATGATGTATTATTATTTGAAATTGCAGCTGAAAAATTCTTAAGAGCTTTGCAGGATAAAAGGGTTGATGATAGTAAATTTGCAAGCAATGCGCCTGAGTTTTTATATGGTGAAAATGGCAACCCTTTAAATGGCGGCTTCCCAAATGATATTTTATACCTTATGGTGGGAAAAAACGCAGATTATAAAATTATAAAGGATAAAGGATTTAATTTAGAAAGCTTTTATGACCGCATCGAATATAATCCGGATAATTCTGCAGCATGCCTGCATATAAAACCTGATAACAATTGGGGATTTGATACTCTTGCAAAAGATATTTACGGGCAGACAGTTGTTTTAACCAAGGATAATGATAACCATGCCTGGAGCATAAAATCGGTTGAAGGGGATGTTGTTACAATGGTAAACCCATGGAATTCAAATGATGAAGTTATGATATCTAAACAAGAGCTTCAAGATAATGTTTTGGGATATGAATATCTTGCTATTTAATTCATCTTTTTAATGGTTTTATTTTCTTAAACTATATTCCATAATTGTAATATAAAATAGTTTAAGGACTTAAAAATGAAGAATAATTTGTATAAATTTTTGCTGAATGAAAAAAAGGCTGAAATTTTTAAGGCACTTTCAAATCCTGTAAGGCTTGAAATTATTGATTTATTGATTGATGGCGAAAAATGTGTATTTGAAATTGTTCAAACTCTAAAAAAATATGAACAGCCGCACATTTCTAAAAATCTTTCGAAATTAAAAAATGCAGGGATTATAAAAGACAGAAAAAAAGGTTTAAATGTTTATTATAGTCTTGCAATGCAGGCTGTTTCAGGTTTTATTAAAGAATTAAATACAAACCTTTAAATATGCCTTATTTAGAATATAGTTTTTGGAGAAACATTTTATGAAATTTTTACATTCAATGATAAGAGTTAAGGATATTCAAAAATCATTAGATTTTTATCAAAATGTTTTAGGGCTTAAAATTACGGATAAAAAAACACTGGATGATTGCGAATTGTATTTTTTAGCAGAATACGACGGCGCACCTGAGATTGAACTTACAAATAATTTCGATACCCCGAAAGACGGCTATCAAAATGGGAATTGCTTTGGGCATTTTGCTTTTGCAACAGATGATATGGATAATTTTTCAAACCATATAAAGATGCTTGGGTATGATTTTTTATATGAACCTTATGAATTAACACTTAAGGCTGATGACGGCACTGTTAAAACAAAGAAGATTGCCTTTATTAAAGACCCTGACGGCAATGAAATTGAAATAATTCAAAAATAAAATTAAAGCGCTCATTTAAAAACGTCTTAAAAAGCGCAAAAAATTTTTTTCAGGGGTTTTTAACATATACTATGAGAATAGATGGGCTTAACAACGCTTCCCTTGGTTTCAAAGGGAAAACTGCCAATTTTCAAAAAGGTTTTGCAAAAACTTTTGCAAAAATTGACGGCATAGGTGAAGGCGCAAGTATCACCTTTGATTTTCTGGGAAAAGCCCTTGTGGTTCCTGCCGTTATTATGTTATCAAGCAAAGAGCCAAAGGAAAAGAAGGAATACTCTGCCTTTAAAAATCCTGTAGCTGCAGTTATACAATTGGCGCTTGAGGTGCCTATTTTATTTTTCGGTTCGGCTGCAATAGAAAAAGGTGCAAATAAAGGACTTTTCGATACAAAAGATTCAAAACGGTATAATGAAAATTTCCACAAAGATATCTTCGTATCCGAATTAAAAAATACATTCTCTAAAGATGAAAGCATATCGAAACAAATAAACAATAATCTGGATGCCATTGATAAAAAAGGACTTACAAGAAAAGGGACGGAATTTTTTGAAGATTTAATCAAAAATGCCAGAGATAATAAGACTTTGGGTGAAAAATTCAAAGCCTACAAAGATGCACATACAAATCTTTATCATCTGAAAAACAGATTATGTTTTGCTTTCGCAATTATTTTAACACCGCTATTGTGTTATCTGGAAAATAAATTCCACCCCATTATTATGGATAAAATCTATGAAGAAGAACATAAGGCGGAAGCAAAAAAACACCCAAAAAAGTCTTTGGCACCATTTGTTTCAATTGAAAATTTTATAAATAAGCTTCAGAAAGGCGGCACAAGATGAAGATTTCAAAAATTTTATCAAAAGCCGCAAATTCAAACTTTATGGTAAGCCATATTGAAAAATGTAAAGACCCCAAGTTTCTCACAAGGACTCTTCTTTTAACAAGTGTTGCAAAAGATGTATTTGCATACGGGCTTAGAGTGCATAATACTTTAAATAATGATAAAATCCCCGAGGATAAAAAGAGATTCTCGGCCGATATGGATACGGCATCAGGGATTACAACTGCTATAGTGCAAATAGGAACAGGGTTTTTGATTTCTAATGAGAAATTGCAAAACAGTGTTGCAGATAAATTATTTAAAACACTGAAAAATAATCCTAAACAATTTGCCGCCGCAAAAGCATCATTCAGCGCAATTTCAACCATGGTGATTGCAACGCTTCTTGCAAAAAGGATTTTAACCCCGTTTATTGCCACAAAAATTGTTTATATGCAAGAACATAAAAATGACCCTGTAAACTCTGCACCTGCTGCAAATTCTGAAACCAGGCTCAATACTAAGGTTTAAAACCTATTGGCCGATTTCAAGAGCGCGGCTTGCCATTGTTTTTGAGATTGAAAGCACTGCAATACTTGCTTCATAAGCTCTTTGGGCAAGAACTGCATCAGCTATATCCACCATAGGGTTTACATTTGATGTTCTAATATAGCCATATTCATCAGCATCAGGGTGTCCGGGGCGGTAAATTCTTTCGCCCTCAGTCGGGTCTTCAACAAGCCCTGTGAACTGTACTCCGCCTGAAAGATAGGGGATGGTGCCAACTCCAAAAACATCGTTTTTCATTGTGTTTAAAAGCCCGTGGAAAGAAACATCTTCCGTTGCATTTAAAACGGGGATTTTCCTTACATAGTTTGGTGTATCCATATTTGCAATGTTTTTTGCTGCGGTCTCAATCCTCTTGCCGTGAGCCGTTACGCCACCTCTGCCTATTTCAAAAGAATCCATTATACCCATTGTTTTTTACCTTTCAATTACCCTTGACCAACGTTTATTGCGCTTTTCATTTCCGTTATTACAGATGACATCTTCCTTGCTGCCACAGAATAGAGGATGGAGTTTTGCTGCATAAGAACAAGTTCATCCACAGGAGAAAGCTGCTCCTGCCGCGCCGCTATGACACCCGATGGCCCAAGTTTTTGGCTCAATTTTGTTTCAAGCAAAGAATCTCCCGAATTTAAATATTGTGAAAATTCGATATCTTTCCTCACATAGTTTGGAGTATCCATATTTGCAAGGTTTGAAGACAATGCTTCCTGCCTTGAAGATAATAAATCAAGATACAAATGTGATTTTGATATCGGGTCTTTTGGTATATAGGGCATTTTCTATTAATCCTTTATGTTGATTGCTTTTTCATACATCTGGTCAATTGCGCTCATAAGCGTAGTAGAAGCTAAAAGGCTCGCATTTACTCTCATAATGTCATTAACATGGGCAAATACATCCACATTTGAGCGCTCAAGTTTATATTGTTGAATTCTGTTGTGTTCTGAAATTAAGGTTTCATCTCCTGAATTTTCAGTCTTTTGCCATCTGTTGTTACCCACTTCTTTTAACCCTTCAGGGTTTTGGAAAATAACAAGCGGAATTGTGCCTTGAAACTCAGGCTCGCCAGGAAGCTCATTATAGGTATAAACATCACCGTTATTTTTAATTTCAACCTTAACGCTTTCAGCGGGGATTTTTATTCCAGCACCAACTATATCTTTATTTGAATTCATTAAGATACCGTCTTTTCCAAGAGAAAAAGAGCCATCTCTTGTATAATAAATTTCACCGCTTTGAGATGTAACAGGAATAAAGCCCGGGCCATCTATTGCAACATCAAGAGGTGCTTTTGTAACATATATTGCGCCATTTTTATGGTCTGTTCTAATTACTGCCTTTGCATAGCCGTTTTCGCCCATAATTTCTTCAAAACGAACGGCTTTATACCCGTTTGTAGACCAGTTTGAAATGTTTTCTGAATAGTAGCCAAATTTATCAAACTGGGTCAGGGCATTTATTGTATTTCTTCTAATTAACCCCTGAAGGTTATATCCTGATGTCATCTATTAACCTCCTCCAAGCTGTTGAATGGCTTGAGAAAGCGCATTATTTTGAAGCATAAAAAGTTGTCTGTTGGCATCAAACGCTCTTCTTTTCGGTACCATTTCCAAAAATTCTTGTGCCATTGAAACATTTGAAAATTCAAGACACCCCTGCTTTACGCCGGGTTCTAAAACAGTATTGCCGTCAGATGATACAACACCTAAGGTTGCAACATAGTCCATTTTTCTTGTTTCAGGGTTAAAGATATGCAATTTACCATTGTTATCAACTGTTATATCTTCATATTTTTCAGGCATAAACGGCAAAATCACAGGAACACCGCCTGCACTCAATACTTTCTGGTTTTCAAGTCCCAATAATTCACCGTTTTCATTAAGCTTAAAACGCCCGTCACGGGAAAGTTCCACAGAACCTGAATTATTTAAAAGCTGAAAGTATCCTTTGTTTGAAAGTGCAAAATCAAGGGGTTTATCTGTCCTTGTAATACGTCCTACAGAATCATCAACAGCTTTTGAAAGCCCGTGAACACCTATAAATTCAGAAAAAGATGATATAACACCGTCTTTTCTCTGATACCCGACTTTATCAAAACCGTTAACGTTTTCCTGTCCGATACCTATTAATTCAAGCTGCATGTGCATTGCGCCGATTGACTGATTCAGGCCTCTCTGGCTTGCACTCAAGTACCCTTGTAATCTCATAATTATACCTTTTTAGACAATACTTATAATTTCAGACGGCAAAAAATGAGCAAAGTTTGACAAATATGGGAAAAATACATTAAATAAACTACTTTTTAGCTTCATCTTCACTATCATCTTCTTTATTAATGATAGTTTTTTCATAGTCAAGCTGAATTATAATTTTTATTAAACACTGGCTCATAAGCAGAAGTTTCGGGCTTATTGCACCTGATGATGTTATTTTAACATTGTTTGAAAGGTATTCATTTTCTTTTTCTTTATCAATGTTTTTTGAAAGAGAGGATGAAACATTTGCCCTAATGCTATTTATAGAGGATTCTTCTTTTATTAATTCCATAACCCTTTTATGCGGAAAATCACTGCCCGCTGAAACATCAATATCCACCTGCCCTAAAGGATTCATCTCCAAGGTTACAACAACGTTTCCGAAATTTTCAGTTTGAATTAAAATTTTAACAGTTTCAATGTTTTCCTGCGTTTCAGGATCAGGACCTTGGATTTTATCAAAGATATCAATTGTAAAATCAAGATTGTTTTCATTTCTGCTTGTTAAAGGAAGCCAGGGAAGATAAAGAAGCAGCAAGGTTTTTAGCGCCTGAACATCTGAAGTTATGCCAGCATTTGTGCTAAATAAACCCATTAATTCTTTTAAATTTGAAACATCATTTGCACCGTATTTTGAAATGTTTGCAATAGTCATCATAAGCTTTTGCATTGCAGCTTTTGAGTTTTCACCCAAAAATTCAGACAGCTTTGAAAGGTCAATTTTACCGCCTGCCGTTAAAAAATACATTACATTTGCAAGTTTTGCATTTAAAACTGGTGAAGATGCAGTACCTGTAGAAATCTGGTTAATAAGTTCCGTAAAATCTTTTGGCAGGTTTAATAAATCTTTAATGTAATCTGCCTTCTTTTCGACCTCAATTGTTGTAAGCTTTAACTGTGAATCTGCAGGCATTATAAAAGGTTTTGGCTGAAAATAAGCAGGGTTGTTATTTTCAAAACCTGAATTAAAATTTTTGCCAAAATTGCTCAACGTGGAATTTGACATATCATTCGGGCTTGATTCAACATTAGTCTGTATCGAACGATTTGACATAATATTCGATGTTATTCTTGTTATCATCTGCAAAGGGTTAAATTCAGACATTAATAAGCCTTTTTATTTTTACTTTGTAATTTTAATTATTTATGCGACAAAAGCCAATCTTTTATTCTTTCTGTCACATAAGTATAGCTTTCTTTTATTCCGACATTGCCCGGGTTCAGGTTTCTATTGTATAAAATAACGGGAACCATTTCTCTTGTATGGTCAGAGCCTTTATACGTCGGATCACAGCCGTGGTCTGCCGTTATTATTAATAAATCATCTTCATTAAGAGCATTCATTATATTTACAAGATATTTATCAATGGTTTCAATCGCCCTTGCATAGCCTTTATAATCACGCCTGTGGCCATAAAGCATATCAGTATCTACAAGGTTTGTAAATATTAAATCGGAATTATCATTCCTTATTGCATCAAGTGTGATATCAAGCCCTTCAATGTTTGAACCTGTCGGGGTAAATTTTGTAATACCTGAGCCTACAAATATGTCATTGATTTTACCTATACCATAAACCGAATATCCGTTTTGCTCCAAAACGTTTAAAATGGTATCAGCAGGAGGTTTAATCGAATAATCATGCCTGAATTTACCAATTCTTGTTGGTACTCCGCCCGTTACATTGTAAGGCCTTGCAATAACGCGCGAAACCCTGTAATCGCCTTCATCCAAGAGTTCACGGGCAATTTCACACCATTTATACAGTGTTTCAAGCTTAATTACATCAATATTTGCAGCTATTTGAAAAACACTGTCTGCACTTGTGTAAATAATCGGAAACTTAGACCTTGTATGAACATCATTATATTCTTCAATAATCTTTGTGCCTGATGCGGGTTTATTTCCTAAAATATTTTTACATTCTGTTTTTTCAATAAATTTATTTATTAATTCATCCGGAAATTTTTTATAGGTTTTAAAAGGTTTATCCAAAACAAGACCCATTAATTCCCAGTGGCCTGTTGTTGTGTCTTTTCCTTTGGATTTCATTTTCATAACACCATACTGGCCTTTTGGGGTTTTTGTTTTGGAAACCCCTGTTATAGTTCTAATATTTCCCAAACCAAGGCTTTCAAGCACAGGCACGTTTAAACCGCCATTTGCTTTAGCAAGATTGCACAACGTATTGCATTTAAGAGAATCTCCATATTCCCCGGCATCTTTCATCGCGCCAATTCCCATAGAATCGATTACAATAACTATTGCTCTTTTTTTCATGGCTTAATAACCCCCGCATCATCGTTTAAATATTCTAAATGTTCCTGCTGGATAGCTTCACCCGGATATAATATGCCAATACCAGGCGGATAAGGCACAATCATCTCAGAGCTTAACATTAAAGGAGCATTCTCTTTTTGTACATATATATAATCCCTGTTATAAGCCTCCCATGGCTGCAATTTAACAAGAGGGTACGGTTGAAAAACAGGAATTAATGTCTTGTCTATTCCTATTTTATCAAATTTTTTATTTTTTGCATTAATTAATGCAGATTTTAATTTATTAAGTTTTCCTTTATTAGTACCTATTCCTGTTAAATAAAGGCAGGAAAAAGCACTCGAAATTTCATCTTCAATATTATATTCTTCAAACAATAAATCGGATAATTTTGAGCAATCGGCATTATCCAACCTTAATAAAATCTTTGTGATATCTTTATTATCCCCTTTTAAAAATTCAAACCCTTCATTTTCTAATGCGGTTTGGAAATTTTTAATATCGGTTATTAATTGCCCGATTGCTTTTTTGCCTTTTTTTGATGACAAAAAATTGATTGATGCCTCAATATTTGCAACCAAGGGATATGAGGGGCTTGATGTATGGAAAAGATTTATTGTATTTTGAACTTCACGCCAATCATAAGGGCAATCTTTTGAAATATGCAAAAGCGCACACTGATTAAGCGCACCTGCGTTTTTATGAAGGGAATTAACTGAAAAATCAGCCCCTTGTTCAATAGCTGTTTTTGGCAAAAGCTCTGAAAAATTATATAAAGCACCATGGGCTTCATCTACAATTAATAAAACCCCAAATTCTTTACAAATTTTTGAAATTTCTTCAATATTTGAATTAATCCCTTCATAAGTAGGGCTTGTCATTATAAAAGCCTTATACTGGTTTAATTTAAAAGCATCTTTTAATTCTTCAGGGTTTACTTCACCCATAATACCCCATTTGGCACACATTTCAGATTTTGTATCCGGCATAAACCAATCAACGGTAGCACCTGTAAGCACCAGACCTGAAAAAACAGATTTATGACAGTTTCTTGCAACAAGAACTTTATCTTTAAAATTTAAAACTGTCTTTAAAATAGCAAGAATACCAGTTGTGGAACCTTGTGTTAAGAAGAAGGTTTTTTTAGTGTTAAAAATATCTGAAGCTTTGCCTTGCGCCATTAAAATAGCGCCTTTTGGGTCTAAAAGGTTATCAAAACCTTCGATTTCAGAATAATCCCATCTGTAAAATTTTTTTAAATTAGAGATATTTTTAAAGGGCGGAGGGTTTTGCCCATGGGATGGCGTTGTAAATAAAATTCTTTTTAATCTTTTGCTTAATAATTTTAACAAACTCATCCTTTTATAATAAAATATTTGGTATGGATATACAAGAAAAAATTGAAAAATTACGCAAAGAAATTGAATTAAACAGCTACCTTTATTACGTTGAAGATAACCCGAAGCTTGAAGATTACGAATACGACAAGCTTTTCCGCGAACTTGAGGCACTTGAAGCCGAACGTCCTGATTTAATAACCCCGGATTCGCCAACACAAAGAGTAGGCGGCGTAAGTGAAAAATTTGAGGCCGTAGCGCACAAAAACAGGTTGTATTCTTTGGAAAATGCCAACGATGAACATGAACTTCAAAGATGGTATGACAGAATTGCAAAAGATTTAGACCCAAATGTCGGGCAAATGAGCCTTTTTGGCGGAGACACACAAAATAGTGAATTTAAAATACCTTTAGCCTGTGAATACAAAATTGACGGGCTTGCAATAGCCTTAACCTATAAAGAAGGCAGGTTTGTTCAAGGTTTAACCAGAGGGGATGGCTTTATCGGGGAAGATATTACAAATAATATCAGAACTATAAAAAGTATTCCTCTAAAGCTTTTTGAACCGGTGAATGTTGAAGTTCGGGGTGAAATTTATATGCCCGTTTCATCTTTTGAAAAATTAAATAAAAAACAGGAAGAGGCGGGACAAAAGACATTTGCAAACCCAAGAAACGCAGCCGCAGGCTCTATCCGCCAATTAGACCCCAAAATTACGGCAAGCAGAGATTTATCCATTTGGATATATGGCGGCATATTTGAAGGTAAAGATGCTCCAAAAACCCATTCAGAAACAATGAAAAGGCTTAAAGAACTTGGCTTTAAAACAAATAAAATTACCGTAGTTCAGGGGGTCGAAGGCGCCATAAAATGCATCAAAAAGATTGATGAAAAACGCAAAAGCCTTGATTTTGCAACAGATGGGGTTGTAATTAAGGTGGATAGCATAATGAGCCAAAATGAACTCGGGTTTACTTCCCGTGTGCCAAAATGGGCAATAGCATACAAATTTCCGCCGGAAGCTGTTTGGACAAAGCTTTTAAGGGTGGATTTTCAGGTAGGAAGAACTGGTGTTATCACTCCTGTTGCAATTCTTGAACCTGTAAACCTTGCAGGAAGCGTTGTGGGGCGGGCGAGCCTTTACAATTTTGATGAAATTAAAAGGCTGGATATTATGGAAGGCGACAGGGTTTTGGTCAAAAAAGCAGCTGAAATCATTCCAAAGGTTTTAAAAGCAGAAAAAACAGATTATTCAAAACCCTTTAAAATGCCTGAAAACTGCCCCTGCTGCCACACGCCGCTTATTGAAAAGGAAAATGAAGTAGGACTTTGGTGTCCAAACCCTGACTGCACAGATATTTTAAAGGGAAAGATTGAATATTTCGTTTCAAAATATGCAATGGATATAGAAGGCTTTGGAGAAAGCATTATAGCCCAATTGATAGACAAAAAGATGGTAAAAACCTGGGCAGATCTTTATAAACTAACTCTTTTTGATTTTATGCAGCTGGATTTAATCAAGGAAAAATCAGCTACAAACCTTACAAATGCACTTGAAGCAAGCAAAAATTGCAAGATGAATAAGTTTATAAATGCGCTTGGAATAAAACTTGTAGGCAAGGAAAGTGCCGATATTTTATGCCAGTATTTTAAGACCATAGATGAGCTAAAAACGGCTACGCTAGAAGATTTGAGCGCTATTGCAGGCATTGGCGATAAGATGGCAAAAAATATTTATGAATATTTTAAAAATGAAGAAAACCTAAAAACTATTGAGCAGGGGCTTTCACTTGGTATAAAACCTGAAAATACCTATACAATAAGTGATAACTTGAAATTAAAAGGTAAATCTTTTGTTATAACAGGCACTCTGGCTGAATTTTCACGCGATAAAGCTCAAGAAATTTTAAAATCTCTGGGTGCAAAAACTCCATCAGCTGTAAGCAGAAATACAGATTACGTTATAGCAGGGGAAAACCCGGGTTCAAAGCTTGAAAAGGCAAAGGCTCTTGGGGTTCCTGTGTTAACTGAAGAAGAATTTAAAAATATGTTAGAAAATTAGAAAGGATAAATTATGAACAAAACAACAGGGGCAATAATTTTGGCATCTGCATTAGCCTTAACGTGCGGTTTTATTGGAATTCAAGGTGTTCAGGCGGCTGATGTTGAAAGAGGATATGTTTCAGTATCCGGGGAAGCCAGTGAAGAAGCAGTTCCGAACATTGCAAAGATTACTTTAAGCGTTGAAACAAGCGATAAAGACATAACAAAGGTCTCAGAAGCCAATAAACAGGCAGCAAACAACTCAATTCAAGCTGTAAAGAAGCTTTTAGATACAGCAAACGGCGAAACCGTTAAGACACTCTCATTTAACGTAAACCCTGAGTATCGCTATAAAGACGGGCAGCGCATTTTCGTACAATATACTGCAAGAAATTCTTATGAGGTAAAAATTAAAGATATTTCAAAATTGGGAAAAATTATTTCAGCTGCCCTAAGCAACGGTGCTAACGTGGTTTCAAACCTATCTTACGCACTTGATACCAATGATGATACTTGCAGCAAGCTAATTGTAAAGGCCGCAGGAATTGCAAAAACTAAGGCAGAAGCTGCTGCCGCTGCACTTGGAACAAGCATAGCGGGGGTAAAATATGCTAACACACAATGTTCTACAAATGAATTTATCCAGCCAAGATATTCTATGAGCTTAAAATCAGCAGGAAACGCTATGGCTATGGAAGATGCAGCTGCAGTGCCTACTGAAGGCGGTACAATGAAATTCCGCGCTACAGTTGACGCTTCATTTTTCGTAAGATAAAAACAATTTAAATTTTAAACTCCGCCCTCAATTGAAGAGGGCGGTTTTTTAATATTCAAAATCAGTAAGGGTTTTGGCTTTTTTCCAAAGAGTATCCCATTCTTCAAAACTTAGTTCTGTTAAGAGTTTCGGGGCTATTTCTTCCATTTTCCTAAACCTTGTTTCAAATTTTTTATTAGCTTTAATCAGGCACTGCTCAGCATCAAGCTTATTCCAACGGGCTAAATTTACCAGTGCAAAAAGAATATCGCCAAATTCAAGTTCTTTTTCTTCCTGAGTTTTTGCATGGATAAATTCTCTAAATTCAGATTTAACACACTCAATCAAGCTTTTTTCATTCGGCCATTCAAAACCTTGTTTTACAGCTTTTTTTGATAATTTTTCTGCTGTCATCAAAGGCGACTGTGCTTTTGAGATTCCATCCAGAACACTCTTTCTGTGTGGTTTTTCCTCTTTTTTAAGTTTATCCCAATTATCTAAAATAACTTTTACATCGTCTGTTTTAATATCCCCAAAAACGTGCGGGTGTCTGTGTATCAGCTTTTCATTTATGCCTCTTGCTACATCTTCAAAATTAAAGCAGCCGTTGTCATCTGCAATTTGGGAATGCAAAACTACTTGCAAAAGCACATCTCCAAGCTCTTCTTTCAAATGTTTCATATCATTTGAATTAATTGCATCTACTGCCTCATAGGCTTCTTCAAGCATATTTTGCCTTATGGTTTGGTGCGTTTGCTCTCTATCCCACCTGCAGCCGTTTTCACCACGCAGGGTTTTCATTGTTTGTAATAATTTCTCAATCTCGCTCATATTTTTCCCCGTTATCTTAAACCCGATAAAGATAGCGCAAAATTGGGCTTTAACGCACCATCTGGTCAACGGTTAAGATTAAAATGCCTTGCCCCCCAATGGATTTAAGCTTGTTTATACTGTCATAAATTTTATCTTTATCTACAACAACATGAACAACAACATTTTTATCGTCCCCCCAAAGTGTTGTAACAGTAGGGGAAGAAAGCCCCGGCAAAAAGCTTTTAATTTCATCAACACGTTCTTTTGGAACATGCACCATTAAATATTTCTTCTCTTTAGCATCTAAAACCGCATCAATGGCTAAAAGCAAACCTTTTACCTGTTCAATTTTTTCTTCGGGCAAATCTTTTCTTTGAACTATAACACAGCTTGAATCCATTATTTTATCAATAATCTTTAGACTATTTGATTTAAGGGTAGAACCTGTGGATGTTATATCTACAACAACATCAGATAATCCTAAATTAGGCGTGATTTCCACAGCACCTGAAACTTCTATAATTTTCGCCGTTTTACCTTTTGATGCAAAGTAATCCTTTGCAATATTCGGGAAAGACGTTGCAACATTGATGCAATCCGGTAAATCTTCCGTTTTTTCGTATTTATCACTATCTTTTACCGCAACAACCATATCGCAATAGCCAAAATCAAAGCGCTTAATTACATCTAAATCAAGCTTTTCTTCAACCACCACATCAAGGCCTGTAAAACCAATATCCGCCACTTTAGCATCTAAAAACCTCGGGATATCCTGTGTTCTTACAAAAATTATCTGGCATTTGCCATTCTGTGCCTTAATCTGAAGGCATCTTTCATCCTTTGATTCAAAAGAAAGCCCTGCAGCATTTAAAAGCTCATAAATTTTTGTTGAAAGTCTGCCCTTATTTGGGATTGCAATTTTTAAAACATTATCCATATTGAAATTTTCCTTATTTTCAAGTTAATTTTCCCAAAGACAAGGTGAAAAAGCAATATTATTTCCTGCAAGCTTTGTTTTGCTCATTTGCTTCAAGCAATTTTGATACAACATCTACTTGCTGCTGAAGCTTAATAAATTCTGTTTTTAAATCTTGCTTTGCAAAAGTTAATTTATTTATTTCCTTTTCTTTTTTAATATCGGCACTAATTTCACTTATAGCGTTAACCACAACGCCAACAATAACGTTCATTACAATAAATGATGAAACTAAAATAAAGGATACAAAATATATCCAAGCAAAAGCAAATTGGGCAATAACAGGACGCGCTATACCCATAGACCAGCTTTCAAGCGTCATTACCTGAAACAGAGTATACATTGATTTTCCAAGGCTTCCAAACCAATCCGGAAAAGCTGCACTGAAAAGAGTTGTTCCTATTATTGAAAAAATATAGAAGATAATAAGCAAAAGCCCTGATGCCCAAGCAACGTTTGGTATAGAATCAATTATTGCCTGCACAATTACTCTTAATTTTTCAAGATGGGTGATAAGCCTCAAAGCTCTTAAGGCGCGCAAGATTCTAAATACGCGCAGCGATGAAAAAGTACCAGCCGTTGGTACAAGGGAAATTAAAACAATTATAAAATCAAAATTATTCCAGCCGTTTTTAAAAAATTTCCTGCCGTAAACAAAAAGCCTTAAAGCAATTTCAACCGTAAAAATACCGACACAAATATTTGAGATTAATTCCAAAATATTGCCCGATTTTTCCATAACAGCAGGATATGTCATTATCCCTAAAAGAAGTGAATTTATTATAATTACAGATAAAATAAAATTTTGAAAACCGGAATGTTCCACAAATTTTTTAAGATGGTTTTTTATTCTTTTTTTGCCAAATTCGTTTGAAAACATTAGTGACAGACCTTTTTAAACAATATGTTTACCAGAAAATATTCTATCACGCTAAAAAAATATCAAAACACCTTTGTAAAATTTTATTAAAGCAACTTTTAAGCATAGAGCCAGCTTGCTTCGGTTTCTCTTCTTTTTACAAGACCTTGAAGCACTTTTCCACCCGCATGGGTATATTCTTTCATTTTGCTTGCAGCGGCATCTATGTTTCCATTCTTCAACATATCCATAATGCCAGAACTACGTAAATTCCCGCCTCCGCAATTATATGAAAAACTTACCAGAGCATCAAACTGGCCTTGAGTTAACTTCACCCCTTTGTTTTTAGCTAGGGATGAAACTTCATTTTCAAAAGAGGCTATATCCTGTTTTAAATAAGCATCTGCCTGTGCCTGTGAAATAGTTTGCCCCGGCTGCACGCCTGATGTATGACCATATCCTATTGTCCAAACGCCGCCGGAGTCTTGATAAGCGGTCAAAGGGCAACCTTCAAAATTTCTTAAAGCATTTATCATATTGCTGCTCACTTTACCTGATGAAGCACCTTTGGGCGGCATAGAACTTGTATTTAAAGCAGAGGAGGATGCTGCCGCACCACTAATTTGCGTGCTATTTGCATCATTTGAGCTTCTGTTTAATTCATTTTCTTTTGTATTCTGCGCAAGCTGCGCCTTTCTATAGCTTTGGCTTACCTGGGCTAAATCTGTTGTGGTTGCTGTTTTTGCGGCCGAATGCCCCTGAATTGTGTTTAAAATTGCGGATATTTGAGAATTCAAGGCTTCAATATTGCTTTTTAAATTTGTTATTTGCTTTTTTAAGGTTCCTTTTTCATCGGCGGTTTCAGCCTTTTGGAGCTTTTCTTGTAATTGTTTTAATTGCTTTTTAATGTTTTCACGTTGGTTTTCAAAGGTTTGTTTTATACTTTCATCCGATTCAAGCATAGTTTCAAGGTTTTCAACCTCCATTTGAAGGCCTAAAAGCTCTTCATTCAAACTTTGGGCAGCATTTGTTACATCTTCAAGAGACATATCTTCAAAATTTGCCTCAAGATATATATTTTCATCGGTTTTTTCAAGACTGCTTCCAGCAGGCTTTTTATCAGCCTCATCTGTTTCTTTTATTTTAGATTCAAAAGATGTATTTACCGAGTTTGCAGCATTTATTCCTGAAATATTTTGCGGCATTTTTCTTCCCTTCTTAATAAGAGATATCGGCAAAAAGGGTGAATTTATTTAGAGAATGTAACATTTTTTTTACAATCAGTTTTTTTTGTCATAGAATATCAAATGACAAAAGAAGAATAGGATTTTAAACGTTATGGAAGATAAAAAGAAGGAATTTAAAGATACGCTTAATTTACCGCAAACAACCCTTGCTATGAGGGCAAATGCAACTGTTCGCGAACTTGAAATTCAAAAATTTTGGGAAGAAAACGAAATTTATGAAAAAAATATAAGCCAAAGAGATAAAACAAATTCTTTCGTTTTGCATGACGGCCCTCCGTACTTGAGTTCTGAAAAAATTCACGTTGGAACTGCTTTAAATAAAATTTTAAAAGATATTCTTATAAAATATAAATCAATGTCCGGGTTTTATGCACCATACGTACCAGGATATGACGGCCACGGCTTGCCTATTGAAAATGCTGTTGTAAAAAATATTAAAGGCGGAAGAGAAGCTTTAACTCCTGCTGAATTGCGCGCAAAATGCAGAGAATTTGCCCATAAAAATTTAAAAGGGCAGGAAAAAGAATTTAAACGCCTCGGAGTTTTTGGGAACTGGGAAAACCCTTATCTTACAATTAATCCTGATTTTGAGGCAGAACAGGTTAGAGTTTTTGGTGAAATGTATAAAAAAGGATACATTGAAAAAGGCTTAAAACCCGTTTACTGGTGCGCTTCTTGTGAAACGGCGCTGGCTGAAGCGGAAGTTGAATATGCTGACCATACATCTACTTCAATTTATGTAAGGTTTAAATTTGATGATGAAGCGGTTGAAAAAATCGGAAAAATTATAAACCTTCCAAACAACAACGTTTATGCGGTTATATGGACAACAACCCCATGGACAATTCCATCAAATATGGCAATAAGCATGCACCCAAAATTTGAATATACCTTCTTTAAAAAAGACGGAGATGTTTATGTGATTGCTCAGGGCCTTCTATCGAGCTTTTTAGAGGGTGTCAGCTGGAGTGAGAATGAAATTGAAGTTATTGGAAGCTGCACCGGCTCTGATTTAGAGCTTTTAAACACAAAACACCCGTTATATGACAGAAAATCAACAATAATTTTAGGAGAGCATGTTACACTTGATGCTGGTACCGGTGCAGTTCATACAGCACCAGGGCATGGTTTAGAGGATTATGAAGTAGGATGCAGATATAATATTGAAGTATTTTCACCGCTTGATTCAAAAGGTGTTTGGACAGAAATTACCGGCGATAAGGATTTAGAAGGCATTCCTTATTACAAAGGCAATAATATTGTAATTGAAAAATTAAAAGCAAAAGGGGCGCTCCTTGCAGCAGCAGATATTAATCACAGCTATCCTAACTGTTGGAGATGTAAAAACCCCGTTATATACAGAGCAACACCTCAATGGTTTGTAAAAGTGGATAAATTCCGCGAAGAAACACTTAAAAACATTAAAAATGTTAAATTTATCCCCGCATCAGGCGAAAAAAGAATTTCAAACATGGTTGAAAACCGCACAGATTGGTGTATTTCACGTCAAAGAGCATGGGGTGTACCTATTCCTGTTTTTTATTGTGAAGATTGCAATGAAGTTATCGTATCTGATGAAACAATTGAAAACGTTGCAAAAATATTTGAAAAAGAAAGTTCCGATGCTTGGGTAAAAAGAAGCACAAAAGAACTTCTTCCTGAAGGCTTTAAATGCCCAAAATGCGGAAGCATTAATATTAAACAAGAAAAAGACATTATGGACGTCTGGTTTGATTCAGGAGTTACATGGCGTGCTGTTGTTGAAAAAAGGGCAGATGAATTAGGGCATACCCCTGTTGATATGTACCTTGAAGGCTCTGACCAGCACAGAGGATGGTTCCAATCTTCCCTTTTAACATCTATGGCAACTCAAGGAAAAGTACCATATAAATCCGTTTTAACCCATGGATTTGTTTTTGGAGAAGATGGCAGAAAGATGTCAAAATCGCTTGGAAACTACATCAGGCCAGATGATATCATTAAAAACTACGGTGCAGATATTTTAAGGCTCTGGGCAGCATCTGTTGATTACAGAAATGATACCAAAATCGGGGATAATATTATAAAACAGTTGTCTGAAATATTTAAAAAGACAAGGAATACGGCAAGGTTTTTATTAGGAAATATTTTTGATTTTGACCCTGCGGTTGATTATGTAAAATATGAAGATTTGAAACCGATTGATAAATTTGCGCTTCATAAATTAAATAAAGTGGTTGAAGAAGTGACAACTGCGTTTAATAATTATGAATTTTATAAATATTTCCAATGTCTGCAAAACTTTGCAGCGGTTGATTTAAGCGCATTTTATCTTGATATTGTAAAAGACAGGCTCTATACAGCAGGCAAAAAATCTTTATCAAGAAGAGCATGCCAGACTGTTTTATATGAAACATTACAGGTTTTGGCAAGAATTTTAAGCCCCGTAATGCCCCATCAGGCGGAAGATATCTGGCAAAATACGCCCGAATGCCAAAGAGGTGGCTTAATTAGCATTCTTCTTGCAGACTGGGTAAAAGTGAAGCCCGAGTGGAACAATGAGAAACTTGATGAAGAATTTTCAAAACTTTTGAAATTAAGAGAAATTGTTACAAAAGCAATTGAACCGTTGAGAAGTTCTGAAGATAAAATCATCGGAAGCTCGCTTGAAGCAGATGTTTTAATCCAATGCGGCAAAGATGCTTTTATAGATGAAAATATGCTTAAAAAATATGAGAGCGATTTAAAAGATTTATTTATCGTATCTCATGCCTATATCGGTGAAAAAGCTGATTTTAAAGGCATAAATGAACATAAGGAAGATAATATAACAGTGAGTGTTCAAAAGGCAAACGGCGAAAAATGCAGCAGATGCTGGAAATACAGAGAATTAAACACGGACGGCATCTGTGAAGATTGCAAAAAGGCAATTGAAGAGTAAATTCGCTGTTTAAAAATTAAGAATAAGCAATAAATAAGGGATATCAAATTTGATATCCCTTAAAAAATATTTTAATTAACGTTTTAAATTAATCCTTCAACCTTTGCCCAATTCAGAATTTGTTCGCGGGTATGCGCCGGTGTTTCAAATACTTCGGCAAGTTTATCAGGGTCATTATAAATTGCATCTTTTGCTCTTTCAACGTGACGGACTTCAGCCTCATTAACCATTTTATTTGTCTTTGCAACCTCAACAGCATTTTTAATCTTTTGGATATTTGATGCACCGATTGTGCCTTGATAATTTCTATCTGTTATAGAAACAAGAGCTTCTGCTGCTTTATCGGCTTTACCTTTTCTATGAAGCGCTACAGCGCCTAAAACAGCTAAACCAATTGCAGAAAGACCTAAAAGAGCTTCTTTATTTTCTTCAATAAAGCTTTCATCATCGACTGCAGTTGACGCTTTAGGAGCAGTTTCTGTGCCTTTAAATGTAACGCTGTTAACGTTTATTGAATTTATTGCACTGATTGCCATAAATATATACCTTTCTTACTCATATTTGATAATGTTATTTGTATTACTATAATATCTGTGAAAAATATTTTTTGCTATCATAATTATAAAGCTTAATATTTTGTTACATATTACCTTGTAAAATTGTAAAGTTAGGTGACTTTCTTTTGCTATATGAATTTTTATATTATAATAGGAAAGAGCTTGTAAACTTTTGTAACGAAAATTTAAAAAATTTGCGCCATGATGTCAAAAAAAAGTTTTCAGATGTCTTATTATCCATGTAAGCAAAATTAAATTTTAATAGGAGAAATAAAAATGGGATCTATGAATGTAGGAAAAGTTTCTTTCGGTAACACTCCAGTAGCCGGAACTACACCGGGAGCAGCACAACAAGCTCCTGTTAAAAAAGCTGATAAGGGCGATGTTGTTGTTATCGGCGGAAAAGAGTTTACTAAAAAACAAGCTGCAATCGGCGGCGGTGTTCTTGCAACAGCAGCGGCTGCAATTACTGCAGCAGTTGTAGCGGCAAAACGCGGTAAAGTTGTAAACCCTGAAGGTACTAAATTATTTGAAAACATAAAAACCGGTTTTAAATCTTTCTATGATAAAACCGTAAAAGGTGATTACCAAAAAGCCAAAGAAGCTTTAAAAAATGCAGCCGATAACGGTGCAAAAGGCACAGATGCAGCAGCTGAAAAAGGTAAAGAAGCAGTAGAAGAAGCTGCTAATAAAGGTCAAGCAGCAACGGAACAAACTGTTAACAAAGGTGCAGCAGCAGCCGGCACTGGCGAAAAAGTTGAAGGTCAAGCAGTTGCAGAAACTCCGAAAACACCCGAAGCACCAAAAACTGAAGCTCCGGCAGCTCAAAAAGTTGAAGCAAGACCAACTGCTGATTTAGAAAAGGCAAGAAAAGAAGCGGTTAATAAAGAAATCCAAGCTAGAGCTGATTTACAAAAAGCTAAAAATTCAGGCACAAGCGAAGATATAGCTGCTGCTGAAGCTAAATTGCGAGAAGCTAAAAATGAAGCTGCACTTGCAAAACACAATTTACAAGAAGCCAAAAAAGCAAACGGTCAAGCTAGAGTTGAAGCACAAAAAGAAGCACAACTTCAAAAAACTATTCAAACTGCAAAAGATGAGCTTGCATCAGCAGAAAAAGAATTGGCTGATTTAAATAAAGTTAAAGCCGAATTGGAAGAAAAAGGCAAAAGCATTAAAACCAGCAACCAAAGAAAGAAACACAATAGAGTTGTAAAACAAAATGATACCGCTATAACAGCCGCTGAAGCTAAAGTAGAACAAGCAAAAGCTAATCTTGTAGCAGCAGACCCAAGAAGAACAGAATTAGCAGATTTAGAAGCTAAAGTTGAAAAACAACAAGGCTTAAAAGACAGGGCTAAAAAAGCTGGAAAGACTGGCTTGGTTGGTACAATCCAAAAAGGAATTGATAAATTAAAAGCAGAAATCGAAGCTCTTAAAACTCAAATTCAATAGCCAGTTCATAGGATGCAATAAATTGCATCAAACAGATAAAAACTTTAAAGCACCGGGAATAAACCCCCGGTGTTTTATTGCGTATGGATTATTTTATTGATATAATAATTACAGGAGAATAAAATGGAACAATTTTTAGAATTATTAAAAGAAATAAATATAGCGCAGATAGTAATCGTTTTTGCAGGGTTATGGTTTTTCTATAATCGTTTAGATAATAAAATTGAAAAACTTGACCACAAAATTGATGCCGTCGAGGAAAGATTAAATAAGAAAATTGATGCCGTCGAGGAAAGCTTAAATAAGAAAATTGATGCCGTCGAGGAAAGCTTAAATAAGAAAATTGATGCTGTTGTGGAACAACTAAATAAACGCATAGATCTGCTTGACAAAAAAATTGAGGCTGTTCAGGATAAATTAACGAGCAGAATTGATAATCTTTATAATCTTTTTGCCGGTTTTCTTTATGGTAAAAAAGACGACAATGTAGCATAAAATATTTAACATCAAACCAATTTAAAGCCCCGTAAATTGCGGGGCTTTTTTAAGAAACAGTTTATTAACTTTTGTAACAAACTGGGCGAAAAGTAGTCATAACATGGCAATTCCTGAATTAACAAATACTTTATTAATGTAAGATAAGTTTTTTTAATAGGAGTTAAAATTTATTATGGGGATGAACGTTAATTTAGGAACGGGAGTAAACAGCTACGCTACAAATGCACTACCAACAACAGCACCAAAATATACAAGCCAGGTTCAAGCAAGCTTGCTCTCTCAACCAGCTTATGACACAGTTTCTTTTTCTGGAAACTATCAAACACAGCAAAAAGAAGAAGGAATGAGTACGGGCACCAAAGTAGGGCTAGTTGCAGCAGCTGCAACACTCATTATTGGCGGAATTGCAGCATCCAGAGGCAAAAAACTCAATGGTGAAGCAAGCAAAGGGCTTATAGATAATATCGGAAAAGGCCTTAAGTCAATGTTTACAAAAGCAGGACGCGAGTCATACAAAGCAATAGTAGATAAAGCAGATGATGCAGCAGGAACAGTTATCAAAAAAGTTTCAAGTTCAAATGTACAAGAAGCTGCTAA
This sequence comes from uncultured Vampirovibrio sp., assembly GCA_910577515.1. Classification (GTDB taxonomy): domain Bacteria; phylum Cyanobacteriota; class Vampirovibrionia; order Gastranaerophilales; family Gastranaerophilaceae; genus MGBC122484. Next base: position 200,993 of record CAJTLW010000003.1, on the reverse strand, counting down.
AAATAGTGTAGGCGCAAGAGAAACACTTGAAGGCTTAAAGAAACAACAAACGGAACTTGCAGAACAAATTGCAAAAGCAACGGGCGATGAGGCTAAAACATTGCAAACAAAACTGGATGATTTGACATTAAAAATTAAGGATGCAGAAAATCCGCAAACATTAATTCAGGAAATGGCTTCAAAGAAAAAGGCAGGTCAAGACATCAGTGAATTACAAAAAAGACTCAACAATATTTCAGATATAAATATTCAAGCAGCAGACGGTAGCACTGCAAGCCTAATGGCAAAACAAGCTCTGCAGGGAGATGAAGCATATACTAAAGCCTTGAGTGAAGCAAAAGAGCTTAAGGGCAAATTGAGTACCCTTACAGCAAAAGAAGCTTCATTATCACAGCAAATTATACAAGGCGAAGAAGAGCTTGCGAAAATAAACAGTGCAATCAAGGAGGCCAAGAAAGCGGGCAATCAAACAGAAACAATAAAACAATTAAATGAATTGAAACGAGAAGCAGAAAATGCTTTAAAGCCATTAAACACACAGATAGCAACTCTAAGAGGCACCGGCGAAGGTTCAATTACCGCAGCTAAAAAAGCTCTAACCGACGTTTCCACTCCAATCGGCAAACAATACAATGCAAAAAGAGCAGAAATTCTTGCAGACATCCAAAAAGATGGCAGCTCGGTTATGAACGCCTTTAAAGCCACCCTTGGTACATAAACCGAATAAATTTAATTTAAACCCTCCCAAAAACATGGGAGGGTTTTTTAACATTTGTAACAAAAAGTTTGCAAGTTACAATTTGGCCATAGATAAAGTTTTTATTATATTATGAAGGCACGAGTGTGTCTTTAAAAACATGCAGGTATTAATTAAATGATAGAGTTAAATCTGGATTTAGCATATCTTTCATATTATTACGCGTTATCCACAAAAAGGATAAACCAGTATGCTGCGCGTGACCCTGAAAACCTTATTACTTTAGAAACAATGGCAGGGGCTGTAACTCTTGATAGAGAAGAGTTTATGAAGCTTATGCAGCATCCTTCTAAAGTTGCAAAGATTTTGCAGCTGGAGCGGCCAAAAAACAGATATTTAATTTTAAGAAACCTGAATGAAAGAGATTTAGCAAAGATTTTACCTTATTTAAGCTCTGAGCAGCTTGCCTGGGGGCTTCAATATTTTACATCTGAAAAACTTGAAGCTTTAATTAATAAACTTCCGACAGAACAGGTGGCAACTCTTGTTTTCCAACATTTCGGGATGATGGATATTCTTGATTTGATGGAAGATGATAAAATGAATAAATTTTTAAAGAGCGATAAGCTTGAAAAACAAGATGTTATGAAATATTTTGCGCAGCTGGATGATGATAAATTCAGAAACATTATGATGAAGCAATTCGGCGGTTCGATGGAAAACAAAGGCAGGGGCGAATATCTTAAAATGATTGATGAGATGAACCCTGATAAATTCCTTGAATTTTTGATGAATTTTGACAGAAAAGACAAGATGGAATTAATTGCAGGGCTTTGCGAGATAGAGCCTAAATATATTTTGGAATTTGATAATGAAGATTTATCGAAACCTTTTATGTTGATGGATAAAGATAAAATCTTAAAAACTATGCCTATATTGGATCCTGAATTTTTAGCACCGATGATAGAAGAATTGCCGCCAGAACTCATTCAGGTTGTTGCAACACAGATTGACCCTGAAATTTTTGCAGAAATTTTAGTTCAGGAATTTCCGGATGTATTAATGGAAATGCTTTTAGAATAGATTATTTATTCATAATCTTCATTGTGCTGTCTATTTTATTGTTCAAAATTTCCGCAAGCGGAAGTATCTCATAATCGAATTCTAAAGTTAAGATTATTATTGTTTTTGCAATTGATTTAATTTTTGATAAATTATTTGCAATAAGCTCCATTTTATCTGCCATATTGTTACATACTTCTTCATCTATGGCTATGCATTTCTTTTTCATAGATTTTTCTTTCTATATTTATTGTGTTATCAACACAAGTTTATTTCAATATTAACATTACAATGAGGATATGACAAGGAATAAAAGACAAGTCAGGGAAAAGCTTAAGCATAATATAAAGATTTATAGAAAAATGCTTGGGCTAACACAGGTAGGGCTTAGCATTCAGGCTGATGTTTCAAGTTATTATATTTCCGACATAGAAATTGGTAGAGGAAACCCTAGCCTTGATACTTTATGTAAAATTGCAAATGCACTTAAGGTTGAACCTTATGAATTACTAAAATAAGGCGGCTTCTGTAATTGCAAGCGGCCAATAAGAGTGCGGCAATCAGGAGAGTATTGCGAGGTTTTTGTTTACTCAGCCGCTTTACTTGTTCACAATAATTAAAATCAGTTAATATTTTTAAAAGTTAAATTTTTTGGAAGAGAGGGTTTTTTGTATCTATAATAGAAAAATGTATCAATAGCCACAAGAAACAGATTGAGCGCATAAAGATATATTACCCAGTCAAAATTGTTTAAAATTTTATGCACCATGCCTGAAACATACCCTATCATCACAAGCCACAGAAAAAGGATGCTTTTTCCTTCAACATTTTTTGTTCTGTATGTTTTTACAACCTGAAAAGGCCAGCTGGCGCCAAAACACAGCATCATAATTGCTTCAAAAATACTCAATTTTAATTCCTCTTTTTTCACTCACATCAGACAAACTTTTTTCCGCCAAAATTATATCATAAAAAGAAAAATTAATATCTATACCGCTTTTGTATATAGTAAAATTTAAAAAAATATGTTAAAACTTTGATATGATGGAAAATTGCGCACTGCAAAACGATATAGAAAATTTGGTTGAAATAAAAAATGTTTCTAAAATTTATGAAACCAAAAATGCTTTTTTAGGGCAGAAGGTTGAACCAGTACATGCGCTTAAAAATGTCAGTCTTGATATTAAAAGGGGTGAAATTGTAGGGCTGGTTGGCGAATCCGGCAGCGGAAAATCAACCCTTGGAAACTGCATTTTAAAACTTTTAGAAATAAATGATGGCGAAATTTTATATGACGGGAAAAATATTAAAAATTTTTCTAAAAAAGAGGTTAAAAAGTTCAGGGAAAAAACCGGCCTAATCTTTCAAAACCCTTATTCAAGCCTGAATCCCAAAATGAAGATTAAAGACATTTTAATGGAGCCTTTAATTGTTCATAATATTCAAAATGAAAAAAGAAGAATTGTGATGTTGAATAACATCGTAAAGCTGACAGGATTAAATGTTGATGACCTTGAAAGGTTTCCACATGAATTTTCGGGCGGACAAAGGCAAAGAATAGCGATTGCAAGGGCTTTAATATTAAAGCCTGAATTTGTTGTGGCAGATGAACCAATTTCTGCACTTGATGTAAGCATTCAGGCACAGATTATTAATCTTTTAATTGATTTAAAAGAAAGATTTAACCTGACATATCTTTTTATTTCGCACGATTTGAATGTTGTTAAATATCTTTGTTCAAAAATTGCCATTATGTATCGGGGAGAAATTGTCGAAATTGGCACTACAGAGGAAATTTTTAAAAACCCAAAACATAAATATACAAAGCTTTTATTAAATTCAATCCCTGAAATTGTATAAATATTACTACAAATGTAACATTTATGTTAACTCCCTTGTTTAAAGTATTGCACAAAATAACCAATGTGCTTAGAATAAAAAATTATGGGAAAAGAATTAAGAATAACATTTTACGGTGATTTTACATTTGGCGAAAATTATCAGGCCAGATATGATTATCAGGAAAAAGTAAACATTTTAAGACAAAAAGGATATGATTATCTTTTTAATGAGGTTGAACACTTTTTTAACAAGTCTGATTATAATATTGTAAATTTAGAATCACCAATTACAAATGTTCAAAAATCAGATTTAGAAAACAAAAAAGCTTGCATTCACTGGTGCGATATTGAAATTGCACCAAAGATTATGAAAAAATATAATATTCACGCTGCTTCTTTAGGAAATAACCATGGATATGATTATGGCGAAGAAGGCTTAAAACAAAGTCTGGAAGCACTTGAGCAAGAAGGTATTGAATATTTTGGCGCAGGACGCAATATTGAAGAAGCCAAAAAATATATAACAAAAAGCTTTGAAATAGGGGAAAGAAAATTAAATCTTTATGTATTTGGCGGATATAAATACAGAGAAGATTATGATAAAGAATTTCATTTCTATGCAGGCGCAAATAAAGGCGGGGTAAATCTTTTAATGCCTGAATGCGTATCAGACACCATAAAAACAATTAAAAGCGAAGATGAAAACAGTTTTATTGTTATGTTCCCGCATTTTGGCTTTGATTTACAAAAAACCGTTCCTATGCAAAAAGAAATGGCGAGAGGGTTTATTGATGCAGGTGCAGATATGGTTATAGGCCATGGACCACACATGATGAATCAAATAGAATATTACAATGGCAAACCTATTGTATATAGCCTTGGAAACTTTATCTTCCCTGCAGACTTTAGAGGAAGAATGACTCCTTTAAATCTTGTTTGCTCGCTTGTTTTTAAAGAAGACAGCTTAAAACCTGTATATGAGCTTTATCCTGTATATATGGATACAAATTCAAAAACACCACAAACAAGACTTTGCAAAAAAGAAGAAATAAACGAGGTTATAAAACGTCTTTTGGAAGAAGATGGAGATGATTCAATCAAAAACTCCATTTCGCAAGATGATAGCAATCCTCTTGGAATTTGTTTAACTTTAAATATATAAAAGAAACCGGAAAAATATATGAAGATAAAAGATACCATAAAAATAACAAAAGGTACAGCTTTAATTTGTACAGACAGCGAAAAAAACTATAAATTTTTAAGCTCAATAGAATATGGCAATCTGACAGCATCAGATTATATTTATATTCCACTAATTGAAAACAATGAAAATGTTTTTGATGAAATTGAAAAGCATTTAAAGAATAAGTATTGCAAAGGGTTTTATTTAAACAAAGAAATTTTAAAGAAGCCTGAAAACCAAATTCATTATCATAACATTCTAAAAACATATACATCAAAAATTGAAGTTGTGGTATTAGTTAGGAATTCTTTCAATTCAGGGTTTGAAATAGGCGAACAAAATATAAAAACTTTCCGCCCAAAAGTTGTTTCGATTGCAGGCACAGAAGAAAAAAGTGTTGTTTCAAGCTTTGTAAAATATGCTCTTTCTTTAAAAGGAAAAACCGTAGGTTCAAACAAAAAAGCACAGCCCTGGCAAAAATTGATTGAGCCTATGTTAAACGTTGATGATAAAACACAATATTGCGTTATTGAACTTCTTTTAGATAAAAATGCAATTTATGAATATGCTAAAAATTCTTTGGTAAATAACACTATTATTTATACAAAAACGGCATTAAACTTTTTAAATAAATATAGCAATGATAAAGATAAATTTATGGATACTATAGCTTCCATTGCAGATAATCCTGACAATATTCAAAATATTTTCACATTTGAAGCAAATGATTTTGTAAATTCGGGCCTAAAAACAAATAAAATCAATATTATTGAAGAACAAAGAATTGAGACAAATATTACACAGCCTTCAATTTTCAGGAAAAAAGCTTTAAATGTAAAGTATAAAGATTTATCTTTTACAACAGACAACTACGCTTATTATATTCCAAGATGCCTTGTGATTTCTTATTTTGCACTTAAGAGCCTTGGATTGGATGACAAATTTATAAAAAAATGCATTGCAAATTTTAAGGATACATCAGGAATTTATGAAGAAACAAAATTTAGTCTGAATAATTATCTTGTAATGAGCAGCGAAGACCATACAGCGTTTTCTATTCAAAATGCAGTAGAGCAGTTTTGTTTTGAATACAACGGATTTAAAAAAATACTTATTTTATCAAAAATCGAAAATCTTGGAAATTATTCAAACAGTATTCATAAGGAACTAATGGAAAACCTTGCCAAGGAAGAATTTGATACCGTTGTGTTAATCAATATGTATGATTACGAAGCTGCTTATAAAGTACACAATAAGAAAGCTTTTGTAAAAAGATTTAAACTAAACAATAGTATTAACCATAGGAATTTTATTTTGAATTTAAAAATGTTTTTAGAAAGCAGAGTGGATGAAAACACTGCAATACTGGTATGCGTGCCATCAAGCATAAATTTAAATGTTTTATTTAATACAAAGGGAGAGATATAGATGCGTTATAGTTTAGAAGAGATTTTACAAAATACATCTTCCTATGTTTTTTATAAAAATTCAGATGATATTTTTGAAAAGGAATATGAACCAACGATATTACTTGAGCAGGTAACATTAAAATCTAAAAATAAAGCTAACCCTATTTTTCTTCCGTTTAAAATTCCTATAAATGATAATATCTCAGATGCTTTTTATTCAATCAAAAAAGCCATAAGTAACGGTGCCAGAGGGTTTTTCTTTGATGAAATAAGATTAAAAGAAGAAAAATATTTTAACCTTTTATTTGAAATTATTGAACAATATAAAGATAAAATTGATTTTATAATTATGACCCCCGATACCCTGCAGGCTATATTTGAACTTGCAAGATACACTCTTAAAAATAAATTTATAAAAGATGTTAAGGTGATAACAGTAACAGGCTCTGTTGGAAAAACTTCAACAACAGAAATGATTTACGCTATTTTAAAAGAAAAATATAAGGTTTATCGGGGCGAAGCCATGGTAAACCTTAGATTTAGAACTAACCATAAAATAATTGAAGCAGATAACGATGTTGATTTTCTTTTATTTGAATGCAGCGGTGCAAACAGAGGATACCCGAGAATATTCTCTGAATTATTAACGCCTGATGCTGCAGTTGTAACCAAAGTTGGAACTGAAAATCTTGGAATATTTAAAAGCCTGGATGGCATTGCAGAGCAAAAATGTGAGCTTTTAACCTGTCTGCATACAAATAATACTGCCGTATTAAATGACAGCCCCGAAATAAGAAGAGCAAGCGCTAAATATAATTGCAAAAAAGTATATACAAAAGAAGGGGATTACAAGCTTATAAAAAGCGATAAAAACGGCTCAACGTTTATTTATAAGAAAAATGAATATGAAATTCCGGTTGTTGGAACACACCAAATAAACAATGCAATGAAAGCAATTGAAGTTGCAAAAAGCTTTGGCATGACATACAACGATATTAAAAATGGATTGGCAAAATTCCAGAGTGTCGGAAGCAGATGGAACATAGATAACTTTAACGGAACAACATTTGTATCAGATTGCCCGAATAACCCGAGCTATGAGACGATGATATCCTGCATCAGTACATTTGTAAACCTTTATAAAGACATTGAAAACAAACGCATTGCAATAAGCGGAATACGTTCTTTAGGAAACCATGAGAAAAAAGTGCATACCGATTTAGCCGAATTTATAGCAAAACAGCCTTTAAAAGAGGTTATTTGCCTAGAGCCGGAGGCTAAGGTTGTATATGAATATTTAAAAGAACATGCCCCCGATATTCAGGTAAAATATTATGACAAACCAAAGTCTTTAGGAAAAGATGAACCTTTTGTAAAATATATAATAGACACTTTAGGGGAAAATCAGGCATTTCTTATGAAAGGACAAGGGATTGACCCTGTTATAAGGTATGAAGATGTAAGAATTACATTAAAAAATGTATTTGAAAATTAACAATTAAAAAGGTGCGCTCAAATATATAGCACACCTTTTTTATTGTTTAAATATTTCTTTATCTTATACCAAATACCACATTTGATACGGCTGTGACCTTCTTTTCAATTGAAGATGTATCATTTATACCCCAATCTGAAACTTCATTTGAATCAGGCGGAGTTATTTGAAAAACGCCCATTCTAACAGAGCGAATTTTGCCTACTCTGTTTCCTGTTGCCCTCAACATTTCTTTTGCTCTAAATTTAGCGTCAGCTGTTGCTTTTTGCAAAAGTTCAGCCTTTTTATCTGCAAGGCCTGAATATAAATAATTTGGTTCAAATGAATTTATGACAATACCTTTTTCAATCAATGAAGGGATTTCAAGGTGAAGTTTTTTAATTAATTCAACATCTTTAGAATTAATTTTTACAGTTTGTTCATAAGTATATCCTGCAATTTCTTGTGTTGAATAACCATTTGGAGAAGTTTTATATTTTGCATAATTATTCATGCCAAGAAACTCAATTTCATTATCTTTTATGCCTTTTGATTTTAAAAATTGGATAACAACAGGTTTCTGACTTGACAACGCCCTATACCCTTCGGCCCTTGAAAGACTTTCGGTTTTGATTTGAAATCTCCAAACACCTGAATCTGAAGTTACAATTTCACTGGCTGAACCTGTTACCGTTATTTCATCTTTTGAAAAATTATTTGATATTAATTTTGCACCAAAAACAAAGGCAAAGATTAAACTCAACCCTAAAATTATTGCAAACACTACAATTTGTATTCTTGCCACCTTTTCAAACATAAAATGCCTCTTCCTTTATTTGTCTATATAAATTTCTTCAATATTATGAACAGTACCGCCAAGTTGTGTTGGATAAATATTTTTAAATTTATTTCTTATCGCAACTATATTTACAGGGCTGTAAAGATATATAACAGGGTTATGTTCTGCCACTATCTGTTGATATCTATTATACAACTCTTTTCTTTTTTGTACATCGGTTTGAATTTTTGCCTTATCGAATATTTCATTCAATTCCTTTTCAAAAGGAAGTAATTTATCGGTTGATTTCATATCATTTTCGGAACGTTGGTTAAAAATGTGTAAAGTGCCGTCTGAGCGCCATACATTATTACCTGAATGCGGCTCAAGAGGATTTCCTGTTAAAGACATAATAGCTGCTTCATAATCAAGGGTATTTGTTATTCTGTTTACAAGGGTGTTAAATTCTATCGGTTTAAAATTAACTTTTATACCAAGCTTTGACAAGTCTTCCTTTATACTTACACCGGTTGCTTCTCTTTGTGTATTTCCGGCATTTGTCAAAAGTTCAAATTCTACCCTATTGCCGTATTTATCATACAAAATACCATCTTTTAGTTTAAAACCTGATTTTAAAAGCAATTCTTTAGCATATTCAATATCTTGCGAATGCCCTTTTGCTATTTCATCATTTATAAAAATGCTCGTAATGCTTTCTGCCGTATAAAGAGGCTGTCCGACACCGGATAATACATTTAAAACAAGGCTTTCTCTATCTATTGCCCAATCTATTGCCTTTCTAAAATTCTCATCATTAAACCAAAGCTGTTTTACAGGGTCAATATAAAATTCACCTTTTTTATTTTTCCTTGTATTCATATTAAAAATAATGAAAGATGTATTTGTGGTAGGCCCTAAATTATAAAGGGTGTAATCCGATTTTTTTTCAAATTCGCGGTATCTTGAAGCCATAGACCCGGGGATTGTTGTCGTGTCGGTTTCTTCCGCTTCAAATTTTAAAATATCATTGTTTAAATCACCCACAATAAGCATTATCCAACGGTCAAGATAGGGCAATTTGTTTCCATTCTTATCTATCACATAGTAATCAGGATTGCGTTCAAAAACCACCCTTTGGGCAGGAATATATTCTCTTAACTTAAAAGCGCCTGAAACTACAAAATCAGAGGGCTTAGTTGTTGTGGAATAAAAGCCTCTAAAGTATTCTTTACCTTTATCTACAGCAGGTTTAAAGATGTGTTTTGGAGCAATAGACATTGACAAATTCCTTAAAAACGGTGCAAATGGAACAGGCGTTCTGAATTTTACAGTGTATTTATCCAATTTTTCTACAGTTGGAAGTTTCCCGTCAACATAAAGCGCATCACGTGTGCTTGTATCACCGTATCCTGAAAAAACAATATCATTATAAGTAAAGACAACATCATCTGCGGTTATTTCCCTGCCATCCGACCACTTTAGGCCGTGTCTTAACTCTATAATATAGGTCATATCATCAGGCAAAATGTTTAATCTTTTTGCCATTCGAAGAGTAACATCTCCAGTGAAAGCATCAGTTGACAAAAGTCCGTCATACATTAAGCCTGCCATTTGGGATGATGTTGCATCATTTGTATTAAAGGGGTTAAAGGTTTTCGGGCCTTCGCCTATCGTAGATGTTACAAAATCGCCACCATATTTGCCAACCTCGCCACGCGATACCAAATAGTCCACTCCATCTATGGTTTTTGTTTCAAACGGAGGAAGATTATACTCTATAACATCCAAAGGTCTTGCATCAGTAAATTTTGAAGGCTCATCATAGCCCATATCCTGTTTCAGGCAGCCTTTTAGGAGAAGTGTAAATAAAAACAATATAAATATTATGTAAAGTATTTTTTTCATAGTATTGATTTTACCATAATTTTTTGATACAAAATTATTAAACAAAAAGGCAAGTTTAGATGGATAATTTTTCCCCTTAATAAAAATTTTTTAGATTTGTCTTTATAATCTTTTAGGAATGGCAATTTTTTATGAAAATACTTGTAACAGGAGCAACGGGCTTATTAGGGCAGGAATTATGTCCTGTATTAGAAAAAGAAGGACATCAATTTTGGGCAACAAACTCTAAAATTTTTGATATTACAAATAAAAAACTTGCAAATGAAATTATAGACAAAGTAAGCCTTGATTTAATCATCCACCTTGCCGCCTATACGAATATTGACCAGGCAGAAGTTTCAAAAAAAGAAGCAATGAATGTCAATCATACAGGCACAAAAAATATGGCACAAATAGCCAAAAAGCTTGATGTTCCTATTGTTTATATAAGTTCTGATTCAGTATTTGACGGCAATAAAAAAACGCCTTATAAAACAACTGATGAGACAAACCCTCTTAATGTTTACGGGCTTTCAAAATTAAAGGGTGAAGAAGAAATCAGAAAATTAAAAAAACATTACATCTTAAGAACAAGTATGCTCTATGGCAAGGGCGGAAAAAACTATGTTGATACGATGATAACTTTTTCAATGCTTTCAAATTCAATAAGCGTTGTGGATGACCAGATTTTAGCCCCAACCTGGACAAAAGATTTATGCAATAAAATTATTGAAATCATAAATGAAAAACCTGATTTTGGCACATATCATCTGGCGTCATCGGGAGAAGCCAGCTGGTCTGATTTTACAAGGAAAATTTTCGAGATTAAAAAAAGAAATATAAATGTAACATCTATTGAAAAAAGTGATTTTCCGCGCCCTGCAAAACGCCCGAAATACAGTGTTTTAGATAGTTCCAATGCACTTCCAAACTGGGAAGAATCTCTGGAAAAATATCTCCTTGAAAGATAGATGTCTTGAAAAAATGTTAAATTGGTTTATAATTATAGTAAGAAACGGCAAGGCTTTCGCCTCACCGTTCCTGCCCTAGAAAAGTAGCAACAAAACTAGGTCAATTAAGAGCCTTGCATATTGCAGGGCTTTTTTAATGAACATCATCTTGTCCATTTTTCTTTTTCCTTTCTACCTCGCAATAAACTAATATTTTGTCGGGTAGATGTCGAGGGCGATTATAAATAATATTTCAAACTACAATATAATAAACTTATTTTATATTGTTCCAATGCAGAATAAATCCTTTATTTATCTTAAACAACCGTAATGTATTTGTATGGCGCAAGATTTTATTGTATAATTAACTAACGGGATTTAGATTTAAAGAGGAAGTTTTATGTACGGTATTATTTTAGCCGGCGGCAGCGGTTCAAGACTTTGGCCATTATCCAGAGAATTGTATCCAAAACAGCTTTTGAAAATTAACACCGACAAAAGCCTTTTAGAAATGACTTATTTAAGGCTTTTAAGCCTTATGGATGAAAAAAACATTTTAAGCATCACAAATGCTAAACACTATAGCGACGTTAAAACACAGCTATCAAGCATTTCAAAAGACCCTCTTTTATTGTCTGAACCATCACAAAAAAATACAGCACCTGCCATAAGTGTTTCTGTTAAATATTTGCTCGATAAAGGCAAGGATGATGTGATACTTGTTGTTCCTTCAGACCACCTTATAAAGGATGAAAAAGCTTTCAAAAAAAGTGTAGAAAGTGCTAAAGGGCTTGCAGAAGAAGGATATATCGTAACATTTGGGATAAAACCTGATGCACCTGAAACAGGGTATGGATATATAAAATCTTCAAAGAAAAATAATAATTTTTCATTTAAAGTAGAAGAATTTAAGGAAAAACCCGATAAAAAAACGGCTGAAAAATACGTTAAAAGCGGAAAATATTTCTGGAATTCAGGCATATTTATGTTTAAAGCATCTGTTTTTATGGAAACTTTAAAACAGTTTGCGCCTGAAATCTATAAAATTGTTCAGGAATTTGATTTTGCAAAAAATGACTCAATAGAATTTACCAAATTTGATAAAATGCCTGCAATTTCTGTAGATTATGCCGTTATGGAAAAAGCTAAAAATATTATAAACGTGCCTGTGGATTGCGGCTGGAGCGACCTTGGAAGCTGGGATGCCATTTATGATATCAATTCAAAAGATAAAGATGGGAACGTTAAAATAGGCACAATTCAAACCGAAAACTGTAAAAATTCTTTATTATTCAGCTCAAACAGGCTTGTTGCAGGGGTAGGTTTAGATGATATTATCCTTGTTGAAACATCTGATGCGATTTTAGCCTGCAAAAAAGATAAAACTCAGGATGTTAAAAAAGTTTTTGATAAATTAAAAGAAATTAAGGATGATACTCACCTTGTACATACAACAGTATACCGTCCTTGGGGCTATTACACTGTACTAAATCAAGGAGAAGGTTATTTAACAAAGATGATTTGTGTATCATCTCACGGGCAATTGAGCTTGCAATCACACAATTTCAGAAGTGAACACTGGGTTGTATTATCCGGCACGGCAAGGGTTACACTTGATAATAAAAACTACATATTAAAACCCGGCTCAAGCATCGATATTCCTGTTAAGGTAAAGCATTCGCTTGCAAACCCTTACAAAGAAGAACTAAAAATTATTGAAGTTCAAAAGGGCGATAAGCTTGTTGAAGAAGACATTATAAGATATAAAGATATTTACGGCAGGGTAAAAGCTTAAAAAATTTTAAAAGGCAATTTTTATTTTTCAGGGGCTTTCAATAAATTACCAAAGGAATTTTTTATGGAAGTCTGCAGTTTTTATAACAATTCTTATAAAGCAAATAACAATACCGCATTTTGCAAAAAATATCTTGATACGGACGTCAAAATAAGGAGAACTGACGGCCTCAAGGATTATGGTTCCTTTGTTGAATATGAACGAAACGACCCTAAAGATGCTATGAAAATTCGGGATATAGAAAGATTCTGGAGATACAATGCACCTTTCATACATGACATTGCAGACAGTTTTAAAGGCACCAACAGAGAAATTGATAATGTCCATGTTTACGGGCTTGAAGATAAATATGAAAACACACTTGCCCTTGCAAAGGTTATAAGTGGGTATGATGACTTTGAACAAGGAAATATTGCAATAATATCGCATATTCAGGCTGCGCCGGATGAAATATGCACATCAATTTCCAGACGCCATAAAGGGGTTGGGGAAACTTTAGTTTCAAAAATTGTTCAACAGGCAAAAAATACGGGAATAGACACAATTAAAGTAAACTCCGTTAATGAAGGCTTCTGGGAAAATAGCAAACTTTTTCAAAACAGACCTGCAAACCCCTGCAAAAGCGAAAAATTTTTAACAAATGAAAATTTTGACAGCTATATAGCTTTTGTTGAGAGCAAAAATACACGTGCGTTTTGCGCTTGGGCTTAGATTGAAAGATTTTTGATAATTTCATCCCTAAATTCGGTGGTTTTAGAAGAGCCGCCCAAATCCTGCGTTAAAACCCTGCCTTCTTTTATTGTTTTAAATAAGGCTTTTTCAATTTTTTGTGCAGCATCAAATTCATCAATATTTTTTAGCATTTCAATTGCACACATTAAAAGTGCAGAAGGATTTGCAAGGTTTTGTCCTTTGATATCAGGTGCTGAACCATGAACAGGCTCATATACAGCAGCATCTAATCCTATATTTGCACCCTGTGCTACACCAAGGCCGCCTATAAGCCCTGCTGTGAGGTCTGAAACTATATCCCCGTAAAGGTTTGGAAGCACTAAAACATCAAACTTTGAAGGATTTTGCACAAGCTGCATACAAAGTGCATCCACCAAAATTTCTTTATATTCTATTTCAGGGTAATCTTTTGCAACTTCACGCGCGCATTCCAAAAATAAGCCATCCGTTAATTTGCAGATATTTGCTTTTGAAACCGCCCATACAGTTTTTCTGCCCATTTTTTTAGCATATTCAAAAGCATATTTTACAATTCTGGTGCTTGCTTTTCTTGTAATAAGCTTAATAGCTTCCATAGTATCATCATCTACTTTTCGCTCAATTCCTGCATATAAATCTTCAGTATTTTCCCTTATTACAACTAAATCCACATCATTAAAAGGGGTTTTGATGCCATCAATATTTTTACATGGGCGTACATTTGCATATAAATCCAATTCGCGTCTTAATTGAACATTAACAGAGCGAAAACCCTTGCCGATAGGGGTTGTAACAGGAGCCTTGAGTGCAATTTTATTTTTCTTTATGCTTTCAATTACACGGTTTGGAAGGGGAACACCTTCTTTTTCTATAACATCAAGGCCGGCAGTTTGCCTGTCCCAATTTATTTTAACACCCGCTGCATCAATTATCTTTACAACAGCATCTGCTATTTCAGGCCCGATTCCATCTCCTTCAATTAATGTTATATTGTGCATTTTATCCCCTTATCAATTATCAATATATATGCCATTTATGGAATTTATTATTTACACAAGACTAAAATCACCATGTTTTTTAAGGTGTTCAATAAGCCCGCCATCCCCTAAGAGTTTAATCATAACATCAGGAAGAGGGGTAATTTTAATCTCTAGGCCTTTTGTCACATCTTTTAATATGCCATTTTTGACATCCAGTTCAAGCTCATCTCCTGCATCAATTTTATCAGTATCGCATTCAATAAGTAAAAGCCCAATATTTATAGCATTTCTGTAGAAAATTCTTGCAAAGCTTTTAGCAATAACGGCACCTACCCCTGCAATTTTAATAATTTGAGGAGCATGCTCGCGGCTTGAACCCAATCCAAAATTGTTTCCTGCAACGACAAAATCACCTTTTTGCATTTTACTTGCAAAGTCAGGGTCTGCATCTTCTAAAACATGCTTTGAAAATTCTTCCAAATTACTTCTAAGGTGAAATAGTCTTCCCGGTGCAATATGGTCTGTAGAGATACCATCGCCAAATTTAAACGCTTTTCCTCTTTTAATTTCCATAAATATATAGCTCCTTAGCTTTAAATTATTAATCCTTTGAATATAAATTCTTTTGTTTCAATTATAATATAAATATATTATGGAAACTATGGAAAATAGAAATTTTAAAACAGGGCTTAAAATAGGAGTTGCAGGCTTAGGTTTAATCGGAGGCTCAATTTTAAAAGCACTTTATGAAACCGGAGATTATGAACTAGTCGGAATTTCAAAAAGCAGCCATAAAAAAGCGGCTGAATTTTGCACATATTCAAGTCCTGTTTTAGAAGATTTAGCAGCATGCAATGTAGTTTTTGTATGCTCTAGGATGTCTGAAACCCTTGATGTGCTTGACAAACTCGAAGATATCGTGCGCCCTGATACAATAGTGACAGATGTTTCATCATTAAAAAGGTTTGTAAACAATAAAAAGCGTCCCTATAATTTCATCGGCGGGCATCCTATGGCAGGAACAGAGTTTTCAGGGTTTGAAAATTCTTTTGCAGAGCTATTTTCAGGCACAAAATGGATTTTAAACAAAAAAAATGAAATTTTAGAAGATTTGATTAAAAAAATGGGTGCAAAACCAATAATCATGGAGGAAAACACCCATGATGCAAGAGCATGCCTGATATCCCATCTGCCGATGCTTTTATCTTGCACCCTATTAAATACTGCTATAAAAGAGGATAATGAAGCGTTAAAAATTGCATCAAGCGGATTTCGCGATACAACAAGGCTAGCGCTCACGGATATTTCTCTTGCCCTTGATATGCTTGAATTAAACAAGGATAATTTTAATGATTTAGTGGATAAATTCATTAAAAATTTAAAAGAATTAAAGAATATGCCAAAAACGGAATTTATAAATACTTTAAATTCCATTCAAAAAATAAGAAAATCAATGTATGATGATAGTGGCAAAAATAAGCTTTTGTGAGCAAAAAGTGTAAAAAGATGATAAAAAATATTGAAAAATACGTAAGGTTTGCAAAATTTAAATATTACAAAATAAGCATGCTTGATAAGTATATTTTAAGGCAGCTTATTGAGGTATTTATCCTTGGGGTTATTATTTTTACATCAATTATTTTTGCCTCTGAAACCTTTACACAGCTTATAAAACAGATAACACAATTTGGCATTCCGTTTAATATTGCAATTATGATGATTATTCTAAACCTTCCACAGGTTTTTGTAATGACCATACCGATTTCCACCCTTTTTGCAACTGTCATGACCATAAATAAATTGAGTTTAAATTCGGAAATTACGGTGCTTCGCGCCTGCGGCATCGGCATCTCAAGAATTGCAAAGCCTATTTTCGCCTTTGCCATTGTTATGACCATAGTAAGTTTTCTTATAAATGAATTTATCGTTCCTGCTACAAGTATGCAGGCAAAGCATTTAGCAGTTTATTCGCTTCAAAGAAAACATGTGCCTGAAGGAAGAATGAATTTTACACTTAATGAAAACGATAGGGAAGGTAAATTAAAAAGGCTTTTCTATGTCGAAAAATGCGAAGATAAAACCTTAAACAATATTACAGTTTTAGACCTTTCAAATCCTGAAACGGTGCAGATAATTCAGGCAAAATTCGGCAAAACCGATAAATCCGGCTGGGTTTTTGACGGCGGAGTTATGTATACATTATCCACTACACAAAAGGTTTTAAACACAACGTTATTTGAAAATTCTACAATAAATTTCGGGCTTGATAACATTGAAAGCTTTGTAAAAGAAGAAGCTAACCAATACAATTTCTTTAAACTAATGAAATTTATACAAAAAAATAAGAAAAACCCTGACTTTTTAGAGAAATTACACCTTGAATTACAGGTGCAGCTTTATGATAAACTTGCACTGCCCGTTACAACCTTTGCACTTGCACTTGTAGGTATTCCTTTAGCAATAACCCCTCCAAGAGTGCGGTACAACAGAGGTTTTCTATTTAGCGTTATGATAATTTTTGTATATTATGTTATTCGGGCATTTTCATTAAATTTAGGGGAAACAAAGGCCATAAGCCCGTTTTTTGCAGCGTGGCTTCCTGTTATTTCAATTGCTTTTATAGGTGCAATTCTTTATTACAGGAAAGCTTACAAAATAACTTAAAAAGGCAAATTTTATTTTTTACGCGCTTTTAAACAGCTGTAATGAAAGTAAATTTTTGTAGTAATTTTAATTTTTGTAAATCATACCTTGGAAAAACTGAAATCAGAGGTAAAGACGGGGCATTAAAAAGCATTGATTTTGTTGAATATGACCCTTTTGATGAAAAAGACAGACTTGAAATCAGTACTCTTAGTAAAAATTGGGGACAGAGCGAAAAATTAATTAAGGAATTTGCAAATTCTTTCAATTATGCAGGAGCAGACAGCAGGGTAGATTTAGGCGGTGGCTCTTATACAATTAAAGGAAACAGCAATTCCATAGATTACAGATTCTTCGGGCTTGAAGATAAAAATGGCGAGACCCTTGCGGTTGCACACACTTCCCAAGAAGATGACAATGAGCTTGAAATAGAACTTTTGCAAACAAACCCTAAGGAAAAATTTGGTGCAAAAACCCGAAATTACATAGGCTTAGGGATGGTACTTGTAAGTAAAATTGTTGAACTGGCAAAAAAAGCAGGAATGCCTTATATTTTTACATTATCTGATAATGATGATTTTTGGTATAGCAGCGGATTATTCATAAAAGAAGAAGGCTCAGAAAGCACTCTATATCTAGCTTCGGATGATTTTGACAAGTATATTGATTATAAGAATAAAAAAATTAATTCTTAGTTTTTTTCTGATAAGCCCAGGCATTGTGGTTATGAATGCTTTCCTGCGCTTCAATTTCCACTTCAAAAAAGTTTATAATCTCATTATTTTCAAGGTTTAGAACAATATCTCTTAAAACATCTTCCACAAATTTGGGATTTTCATAAGCCCGCTCTGTCACAGCCTTTTCATCTTCACGCTTTAAAAGCGAATAAACTTCTGATGAACCGGCTTCTTCAATTGATTTAATTAAATCCTCAAGCCAGATATGCTTTTCTTCAGGGTATGAAACTTTAACCTTCACAATTGCCCTTTGATTGTGTGCGCCGTAATCAGAAATCTCTTTTGAACAAGGGCAAAGCGTTGTTACAGGGATTTTTGCACCTAAATAAAAATTATAATCATCTTCATCGAGGGTGCCTTCAAAATAGCAATCATAGCACATTAAAGCCTCTAAACCGCTTTTTGGGGCAGTTTTTTTTATAAAATATTTAAAATCAAATTTTACATAGGCATTTTTTGAATCAAGTTTTTCTTTTATACAAGTGAGCATTTCCTTAATATCAACGCCTACAAGGTTTTTCTTCCTGTAATCATTCAAAATTTCAATAAAACGGCTCATGTGCGTGCCTTTAAACTGCCTGTTTAAAGAAACACTCATTTTGGCCTTAGCATATACTCTTTGGGTATCTACAGCGCCATTTTTCAGCTTCCGCTGTATCACAAGAGGGATTTCCACATCCTTCACGCCGACTTTTTGAATATCTATATTCCTTTTATCAGTCTGATTTTGAACATCATTCATTGAAGCTTTTTTCCTCTAGAGCAAGCAAAAGCTTGAGCGCAGCATGCCTTTGGGTTTTGGGGTCTGCGTGCCTTAAAATTTCAATCGCTTTAATCATAACCGGGTCATTGTCATACCACCGGTTTCCTTTGCCTTCATATTGGGTGATAATCTCGTAAATACGCTCTATCACTTCACCTGCAACCTGTTCTTGTAATTGCAAAATAAAATCTTTGGCATGCTCTTGTTCATCAGGGCTTGATAGTCTCAATAGTTCAAGCGCTTCTTTTAAAATAGGGTCTTTATCATACCAGCGCTTGTTATCAGGTGTATTATTTATATTATCTTCCATTTTTTCTTAATCCTTTTTTTAAATTTAGTATAGCATAAAATTTAGATAAAAGTCTATTTATATCTGTATTTCAGCCATATTAACATATCCATTAAAGCCTTTCCCCTGTGAGAATGCAGGTTTTTCTCATTTTCCGCAAGTTCTGCCATAGTTTTATTTAATTTTTCCAAAACAAATACAGGGTCATACCCAAAACCGCCTGTACCCTTTTTTTCAAGGGCAATTTTGCCTTTGCAAATTCCTTTTGTTTTGTGAAGAATTTCTCCGTTTTCATTTAACAGAACAAGGTGGCATTCAAAGTGCGCTGTGCGGTTTTTAGCATCTTTCATCACGCCCAAAAGCTTTTCAATTCTGTTTTCTGCAGTATCAGCATATCTTGCAGATTTTATACCGGGGGCGCCGTCTAAAAAATCCACACAAAGTCCAGAATCATCTGCCAGATAGAGTTTTGGCATATTTTTAGATTGCATTTCAGGTGCTTGTATGCCATTATCGGCATTTATGTTTAAATCTGCTAAGATACTGTCACAGTCTAGCTTATAGGCAGCATAAGCTTTAATATAAGCATTTTCTTCAAAAGTTTTTCCCGTTTCTTCAGGATTGAATTCTCCAGATGCCAAATTAGGCATACAAAATTCCACCTCAAAAGGTTTTGAAATTAAATTCATCTCGTGAATTTTATGTTCATTTCCTGTCCCCAAAACGATTTTGAGCATATTTTTCCCTCTTTTTTAAAAAATCAAAATTTTAAGCTTTAGCTTCCATATCTTCTTTGCCTTTTTGCAAATTCTTCAATAGAGATTAAAAGCGCTTCTTCGTTAAATTCTGGCCAGTATTTCGGCGTAATATACAGTTCAGAGTAAGCAATTTGCCATAAAAGATAATTGCTTATACGCATTTCGCCCCCTGTTCTTATCAATAAATCAGGGTTTGGGATATCTTTTGTATAAAGATAACTTTGCAAAAGCTCTTCTGTGACAGCTTCTTTAGGCACATTATCTTCTATAATCCGCTGAACAGCCTGGGTTAACTCGTTTCTTGCCCCGTAATTAACGGCTATTTGCAGATTTACACCTTTGTTATTTTTAGTCGTATTTTCAGCATCAGCTAAAATTCCCTGTAATTCAGCGTTAAGCCCCTTTATATTTCCTATAAACCTTAATTTTACTTCATTTTGGTGAAGTTCTTTTAATTCATTTTTTATCGTGCTTGCAAGCAAACCCATCAAAAAGTCCACCTCATCCTGTTTTCGGTTCCAATTTTCCGTTGAAAACGCGTAGAGAGTAAGGTATTTTACCCCAAAACTGTGTGATGCTTTTACAATGGTCTTCAGAGCGTCTACGCCTTTTTTGTGACCCATAGCAGATGGCAGCATGTGTTCCTTTGCCCATCGCCTGTTTCCGTCCATGATTATTGCAATATGCTCTAGCTTGGTCTCTTTTACAAGATTTTTTGCTTTTTCAAGATTATTTTCGACAGCTAACAAAATTTTTTTCCTAAATTTTAACTTTACACCTTTAATGAAATTATAAATTAAATAAAGAATTTCACAATATTTTAAGCTTTATGCTAGAATAGATTATATTTTGGAGCTAAAAAATGACTGAAATACTGATTTTATACATATTAACCAAGTATGATGCCACAATTTACAAAATTAAAAAATTAATTGAGGAAAAGTTTTTTATATACTCTTCCCCAAGTCTTGGTACGATAAATCCGGCATTAAAAAAGCTTGAAAGCCTTTCTTGTGTTGAGTTTCAATCAAAAATGTCAGATGGCGGAATGCATACAAAAACATATAATATCACGCCTTTCGGGCAAAAATATTTAAAAAGCATAATTTCTTCTTTTAAGTTTAAAAACAAAGCGCACATTTTAAACAATATTGCCGTTCTTATCTGTATTTCAGACATTTTGGAAGAGAATGAAAAAAAAGAACTGTTTAAAAATTGTATTGAAAATCTTCAAATCTTAAGAGCTGAAATAGTTTCAGCACTTGAAAACCCCTACATCCTTTATAATGGACAGCAAAAGAGCGTCATAAAAACGAATTTAAACACAATTGAAAGCTTAATTGGGGAAATCCAATGAAAAAAGGTATGGTAGTTTTTGGCACAAAACAAGGCTCAATTGCAGAGGAACTAGGGCTTCAAAAGGGAGATGTAATCCTTTCTGTAAACGGAATTCAGCCAAAAGATATTATTGAATTAAGCTTTATTGTGCAGGATGAAAACATAAATCTTGCAGTTAAAAAAGCGCCGCAAATGCAGGAAGATGGCAGTTTTTTACCAGGCGAAGCAGAACTTTTTGAAATTGAAAAAGATGAAGATGAAGATTTAGGAATAGACTTTGAAAGCGCCGTTTTTGACGGGATAAAACCCTGTCTTAACAAGTGTATATTTTGCTTTGTAGACCAGCAGCCAAAAGGTTTAAGAGAAAGTTTGTACGTCAAAGATGACGATTGGCGCACATCTTACCTCCAAGGAACTTATGTAACCGGTACAAATTTCAAGGAAGAAGACTGGCAAAGAATTGAGGCACTAGGGCTTTCGCCATTATATGTATCAATTCACACCACAAACCCTGATTTAAGAGTGAAAATGCTTAACAATAAAAGAGCCGGAGAAATTTTAAGCATTTTAGACAGATTTAAAAAGAACAACATTGAAATTCACGGCCAGATTGTGCTTTGTCCTGATATCAACGATGGAGCCGAACTGGAGCGTACGCTCAATGATTTAAAAAAATATAAAAAAATCTTAAAATCATTAGCTGTAGTACCTGTCGGAGTAAGCAAATACAGGGAAGGCGATATTTTAAAACCTCTTACAAAAGAAAATGCCAATAATATCATAGATTTGCTAGATGATTTCAATTTATGCCAAAAAAGGCATATAGCAATGGCATCGGATGAAATCTTTTTAACAGCAGAGCGTGAGATTCCTGATAAAAAATATTACGGTAAATTTGTCCAAATTGAGGATGGAGTAGGGGCAATCAGGCTTTTTCTTGATAGCTTCAAAAGGTGCAAAAAACATTTAAAGAAAAAACTAAATCATCAAAAGAAAATTTCTTTTTTAACCGGAAGCATTGCTGCAGAATTACTTAACAGGATAAAACAAGAAATTAAAGTTGATAATCTTGAAATTGAAATATTTGACATTAAAAATGATTTTTTTGGGGATAAAATCAGCGTAGCGGGGCTTATTACAGGAAGCGATATCTTAAAAAGCATCAACAACAGAGAGTTTCACCACATCATAATCCCATCTGTAATGCTAAAAGAAGGTACTGATGAATTTTTAGACGGAGTCAAAATTTCCGATATTGAAAGTGAAATCAAAAAATCAAATCCTGACGCTATTATCCATATAATTCAAGATTGTTACAATTTTGATGAAATCTTAACAATTATAAATTTTGAATAACAATATTTTTATTTCAGGGGCTTTATAGCCTTATTAAGGAATTAACAATATGCAGCAAACAAATTTAATTAATGCAACCGCAAATCTGCCCCAAATAAATAAAAATAAGGAAAACCGCTTTATTAATGCCGCAAAAGAGATTGGCATTACAGCAGGTTTAGGAATAGCAGGCGGTGCCATTGCCGGCGGAATTACATCTTTAATTCCGACAAAAAATACGGATAGAATAAGCAATGTATTGTGTGATGCCTTTATAAGAAGCGAACTAAATGCTGCAGGAATTGAAAAATTTGAATTGCCAAGAATAGATTTTAAAAACGCGCAGGAGCAGCTCCAAAAAGCAAAAGGCTTTATAGAGGCGAATGAAGCATTAAAAAATATTAAACCTGAAGATAGCGAAGCAAAAAATGTGATGCAAAAGATTGCAGATGCTGCCTGGGCGCTAAAAGAAAGTACTTTTGATTATATTAACAAAGCTGCAAAAGAAGACGGGCTTTTGAATTTTGCCAAAAAAGAGGCCAATAAGATAAGGGTAAAAGAAGTGATGACAAAATCTTTATCAATAGGTTTTGCAACAGCATTTATTGTACTCTTGTTTAACACTTTAAATGGCATGTTTAATAAAAAATCAGATAAAAAATAATTGTTTAATTTTCACAATTTATTGTGTATAATGGCTTTATGTTTGACAATTTATCTGAAAGATTACAGGAAATTATCCATAAAACTTCCTCAAATTCTACTTTGAGTGAAGAAAACATGGCAGATGCCTTAAGGGAAATCCGCCGTGCGTTGATTGCATCAGATGTTTCACTGAACGTTGTAAAATCTTTTATTTCAAACGTTAAAGAAAAAGCAGAGGGCGAGGATGTTTTAAGAAGTGTGCAGCCCGGGCAAATGCTTATTAAGATTGTTTCGGATGAATTAACAAAACTTTTGGGCGAAAAAAATTCCCCGCTAAAACTTGATACAAACCCAAGCATAATAATGATGCTGGGGCTTCAGGGAAGCGGAAAAACAACTGCAAGCGCAAAACTTGCATTAAGATTAAAAAAAGAGGGCAAAAAACCACTGCTTGTTGCAATGGATATCTATAGACCTGCCGCCATAGAACAATTAAAAACTCTTGCAAAAGGCGCAGATATCGATTTTTTCAGCCTTGAAGATTCAAAAGATGTAGTTGAAATTGCTAAAAAAGCACTTGAATACGCCAAAGAAAACAACAATACGGTTTTGATTTTTGATACTGCAGGAAGACTTCAGATTGATACCGATATGATGGCAGAATTGCTTATTATTGATAAGCTTTATCCATTGAATGAAAAACTTCTTGTGGTAGATTCAATGACAGGACAGGAAGCTATTGATATAGCTAAAAACTTTGATGAACAGCTCAATATCACGGGAGTAATTTTAACAAAACTGGATGGCGACACCAGAGGGGGCTGTGCTTTAAGTATAGTTTATTCAACAGGAAAACCTATAAAATTCACAGGAACGGGCGAAAAAATTGTTCCTCTGGATGATTTTTACCCCGACAGAATGGCAAGCCGAATTTTAGGAATGGGCGATATTGTAAGCCTTGTTGAAAAAGCACAGGAAGCTTTTGATGAAAAACAGACAAAAGAGCTTGAATTAAGCCTTTTAAAAAGTAAATTTTCCTTTGATGATTTTCTAAAATTCCAAAAACAAATGAAGGGTTTAGGCTCTATTGAAAACATTTTGGGGCTGCTTCCTATCCCCGGGTTAAACAAAGATGTTAAACAAAAAATTTCTTATGAAGGAGAAAAGCAGTTTAAAAAAATTGAGGTCATAATCAGCTCTATGACCAAAAAAGAGCGTGCAAACCCCGACCTTTTAAACGGCAGCAGAAAAAAAAGAATAGCTAAGGGTGCAGGGGTTGATATAAATGAACTGAATGCATTTATGGCTCAGTTTGAAACCATGAGAAAGATGATGAAGGGTTTCGGAGATTTAAAGAACAGCTTAAAAGGCTCAAAAAGCAAACAAAAAGCAAATTTGATGGCCAGAATGAAGAATAAAGGAGGATTCCCCTTTTGAGTATGAATAGAAATAAAAAAGATTATTTTAAAAAGGCAAGAAACATAATAAGAAGATTTTTGCCAATTGAAAGAATTAAAATATTAATAGCTGTACTTGTTGTAATTTGCATATATGCGGTGGTTCATATCTCAGGCTTTGATATGGATATGGAATGTGAAAGAAGTACACAAATCTGCACAATAAGCAAAATAAGCCCGAATGACCCTACCCCTATAAATATCAGCCGGTTTGATACAACAAAAATTTACGATATTGCAGTAAGCAAAAGAAAGCTGAAAAACAACAAAGTTATTTATGACATTTTGTTAAATTACGGCGCTGATAACGGTCAGGCTTTTATTGATTACGGTTTTACAAACCCAATTAACGCGAATAATGTTATGATGCAATTCGGCAAATACTTAGAAACAGGAATGAGCAGCATAAAAATACGCAAACATTGCTATTTTAATGAGTATTTCTGCTTTGTAAGAGGAAAAAATCATTAAATTAATAATTATTAAAAAATTATTTACGAAGCAGGACAAATCGCTTGATTTTAAAATATCTTTGTGGTTTTATGTTGATAAATAGATAGCGTAGTACAAACAAATAAAAGAAAGACGAACAAAAGTGGTTAAGATTAGACTTAAAAGATTAGGATATAAGAAAAACCCAACATACAGAATAGTTGTAATAGATTCACGTTCAAAAAGAGAAGGTGCGCCTATTGAAGAGTTAGGGTATTACAATCCAAAAACTAAAGAAATGAAATTAAATAAAGAAAGTGCTGAAAACTGGGTTAAAAAAGGCGCTCAAGCAACAGAAACGGTTGCATATTTAATTAAAAATTGTGATGAAAACGGCGCTCTTGTTTATAATAAAAAACAAACACAAAAACTATCTAAAAAAGCCCAAGCTAAACTAGAAGCACAAAAAGAACAAGAAGCAGCAGCTGAAGCAGCAAAAGAAGAAGCTCCTGAAGGAGAAGCTGCTGAGGCAGCAGCAGAATAAATTTAAAAAGAACACTTTATGAGCCTCAAAATGAGGCTCATTTTTTTACATTCTATAATGTAAAAAAATCGTAAAATATTTACTTATATTGAGAAGTATAGTAATATTTGATTATTGAAGGTAAGAGGTTGCAATTTATGAAATTGAACGCAAAACTTAATAATAAAAAATCCAAAGCGCAGAGCTTGATTGAATATGCTTTAATTTTGGCTATGGTAACAGTTATTGCCGTTGTTGCTCTGCAATTATTGGGGCAGAACATGTCAAATACTTTAAAACAATCTGCTGAAACAATAAACACAGGTGCAGATGATGTTCAAAAGAAAGCTTGTGAATCTTTTGGCGGTACTTGGACACCCGGCACAACGGAAGAGGCCGGTACATGCGATTTGGATACACAATCCGGAACTAATTAATAAATTACATAATTCATTAATATTGTATGAATTAACCTTCTACAATATTTTTAAACTTTTCAAAATCCTGTATGGTATCTATACCTACAGGATTTAAGTTTGTAAGAATGGTTTTAATTGTCATGCCATTATATAAAGCTCTTAATTGTTCCAAAGATTCGGTTTTTTCTATCATTGCCATAGGTAAAGACGTCATCTTTAAAAGACTTTCCCTTTTATAGGCATACATACCAATGTGAGCATAATATTCAGCTTCTTCTGCATTTCTTGGATATGGAATCGGGTGTCTTGAAAAATAAAGGGCATAATTTTCTTTATTAAATACACATTTTACACAATTGGGATTTTCTATTTGCTCTTTATTTGTAATTTTTCTTAATAAAGTAGAAATATCTGCTGTTGAATTATGAAGCGCATCTATTAACGAATCTATGACCGTTGAATCCATTTGCGGTTCATCCCCTTGCAGGTTTAAAATATATTCAATTTCAGGGTGTCTTTTTACAACTTCAGCAATTCTATCAGAACCTGATTTATGTTCATTTGATGTCATTTCGACATTGCCGCCAAAACTTTTTACAACATCATAAATTTCTTCACTATCCGCTGCCACAATAACATTTAAAGCAAGTTTTGATTCTTTTGCCACTTCATATACCCATTGAATAACAGGTTTGTTCTTAGCGCAGAGGAGCAGCTTATTTTTTAATCTTGAAGAATTCAACCTTGCAGGAATAATTATCGCCGTTTTTTTAATCTTTTCCGTATTTTCCATAATCTTTAAAGCCTTCTTTTTATTTTATTAATAATATTTTTGACCAAGTTTTATAACTTTATCCTGAGCCTTCTTCATCATGGCTTCATCCTGCACATCCGCCCCAAGAAATCTTTCATATTCTTCAAGCGCCCGTTTTTCTTTTCCCTGTTTTTCTAAAATTTCAGCCATATAAAAATGGGAAACATAGTAGGAACGGTCAAGCTCAAGAGTTTTTGTAAAATTTTTAAAAGCATTTGTGCTATCGTTTAATGATTTATAGGTTAAAGCTTTATAATAATATACTTCAGGATTGTTTGGATACAATTTTTCTGCTTTATTTAATTCTGTAAGTGTATTTTTGTAGTCATGCTTTTTATAAAGTTCATAGGCTTTATCAAGCTTATTGTCTATTTCAGACTGTGTCAGATAGCTTAAAAGTTTTCTTGCTTTTAAATTTCTTCTATCCAGCCCAATTGCCTTTTCTAAATAGCTTTGCGCTGTTTTTTTAGAATTTAAATCAAGATATAAAAGAGCAATGCCATAGTAAAGGTCTGAATTTGCCGCATCAAGTTTTATGGCTTCATTAAGTGCTTCAATTGCTGCTTTGTAGTTTTTTTGTGCCTTATAACAATTTGAGATAGATTCATATACAGAGGCTGTTTTTGGGGCAATCTGGTTGTAAATTTTAATTGCCTTAGTATATTCCCTGTTTGACATATACGAAAGGGCGAGCAAATTCTTTTGTGATGCTATATTTTTATTGCTGTATTGATACATATTTTTAATCTGCATGCTGTTTGGAAAAATTTTATGGGCATCAAGCGCTAATTCATAAGCACCAGCCGTTTGCCCTTCAAGCTCATAAAGCTTATACAGGCTTATATAAGCAGCTTCTTTTTTAGGGTTTAATTTAATTGAAGCCTTATACAAATTAATTGCATCAGATACCATGCCGTTTGAATAGAGGGTTTTTGCAAGATTATTATAAAAATCAGCAGTTGGCACAAAAGCTTTATTTAAAGGATAGAATAGTTTTACAATATCTTCTGCGCGTTTTTTTCCGCTAAACAACTTAAACATGCCAAGCTGAGCCTGTTTTGAATCCGGATATAGAGCTAAAACTACCTGATAATCTTTCATTGCATCATTTGCCCTTTTTAGCGCTTTTAAGCTTTTTGCACGGGCAATTCTAATTTGTGTTTCATAAGGATTATTTAAGATAATAGAATTGTAAATTTTGATGGCTTCTGTATATTCGCCCATCTCAAATAATAAATTTCCAAGATAATATTTAAGAAAAATATCATCAGGCTTTAAAAGTACGGCTTTTTTAAACAATTCATAGGTTTTTGTATATTCTTTCAATTTTTGATATGCAAGCCCTAATATTTCATAGGATGTTTCATCTCCTTTATTTGTTTTAAGTTCTTTTTCATAAATTTTTACTATAAAGCTTAAAACCTCAGGGTCTTCGGTTAAATTTATTGTAGTTTCAAAATATTCTTTTGCTTCATCATTTTTGCATAAATCTTTATAAATTTTGCCTATTTTATATGTTACACAATAGTTTAGAGGTTCTACTTCAAGTGATTTCTTGTAAAAAACAAGGGCGGAATCCGGGTTGTTGAAATTTTGGGAAATATCACCCAAAAACTCATAGCAGATTTCTTTGCAATAATCTTCATTAGCAAGTTCTAAAAATTCATAAGCACTAGCGAAAAACTTATCTTCGAGATATAGATTTTTTGCAATTTCAAGACGGTTGTTCTGGTTGTTTTTAAAACCCAATTTTGCATAAGTTGCATTTAATTTTTCACAATATTTAATATAATCTTCAGATTTTTTATTTTTTCTTAAAAAATACAGAATACTTCTGATGTCATCTGCTTGTGCTTCATAATCCTGTTTTATACCGTGGTATAACACTCTTTTTTTCATAATAGAAATATATTTATCAATATTTTTTTGGGTAGGGGTTTTTATAATAGCATTTGCAGCAGCAATTACTCTTTTTGAATCTTCACACTTGGCATCCGCCGCATTAAGTTCAAAGCAAAATAGCCATACAAACAACAGACACACTATAAAATATTTAAACTTCATCAAATTCCTCACCGGTTTGTTAATTAATTTAATATTATACAAAATGTTAAATTAATACAACATACTATAAGACAATTTGGGCAATAAAAAACACCCGTCTTTTGTTAAAGCGGGTGTTTTTATACTTTATTTAACTTTATTGATTAGAAAGCATCTGATTCATCATCATTTTCATCTTCTTCATCAAGTGTTATTTTTGCAGCTGCCATAATTACGTTTGCTGTTGGGTCAGTGATTTCGTTTAATACAGGAGCTACTGCGCTTACGCCTTCTTCGTGTCTTGGTAATCTAACAACTGATGATTCTTTAAGACCGTCGTAGTAGTTCATAGAAGCGCCATTATCACCAGGGTTTGGAGTTGGGTCGCAATTTTCAGTTGCTCTTTGGTATACAAGAAGGATGTTGTCATTTTCACCGAATTGTAACCAGTGTCTTTGAGTTCTGCCATCGTTAGCTCTGTCATAGCTTTCACTGTAGAAGCCTGGAAGACTTTCGATATTATCAACGTCTGTATCCATATTCCAGCCGCCTAGTTTTCTGATTTCAATGTAAGCTGTACCTTGGTTTGCAATTGCATCGTTAGGACCGATGTTATCCATAGCTGCGTTTGGTTTATTATCTGTAGCTGCAATTAATTTAGTGTTTTCAGGGTCTACAATTGTTAATTCGTCAGCTTTAATTTTTGCGATTGATAATGTACCATCTTTTGCATTTAATTTAACATTTCTGCCATCAAGTGCGCTGTTGCCTTTGTTTGCTTGAACTGCACTGTTTGAAGTGTTAACATCAGAGTTGATTTCAAGACCGGCATTTTTGTTGTTCACACCTGTGAAAGCGATGTCGATGTTTTTGTCAGCATTTACGATTAACTTATTACCATTTGTTTCAATTACACCGTTTGCTGCATTTGTTTTAACATTACCGTTTGATTTGATTGTTGTTCTGCCTTTGTTGATTGTCATATTGTTGT
This sequence comes from uncultured Vampirovibrio sp., assembly GCA_910577515.1. Lineage (GTDB taxonomy): Bacteria > Cyanobacteriota > Vampirovibrionia > Gastranaerophilales > Gastranaerophilaceae > MGBC122484. The sequence goes on along the minus strand of CAJTLW010000003.1, from coordinate 171,042 downwards.
TGATAGTAACATCGCCTTTAGCAGTAATTTTGTTATTGTTTGCATTGAAGGTTGTGTCATTTAATGTAACTGCACCTTCAGCTGATGTGATATTTGTATTGTTTCCTGCGATAAAGTCAGTTCTAGTAATTGACCAAGCGCCTTGTTTGTTAAGGTTGATGTCATTTTTAGCGTTTAGAACTAATCTTTTACCTGCTGAGAATGAACCAACTGTGCCGTCGCTGTTGATATTTTGGCCATCGCCTTTAACATTTAGGTAGATATTGCCTGCTGCATTGATGCCGTGAACTTGGTCGAAATCAACATCTGTGTTAGCTGTTTTTGCTTGGTTGATTGTTATATCTTTTGCAGTTGATTGAACTAAAGCATTTTTGCCTTTAACTGTCACTTTACCGTTTTTAGATGTGATTGTATTGTTATTTGTTGATTTAACTGTAGATTTTGTGATGATAACGTCATCGCTTGCTGTGATATTTGATTCGTTTCCTGCAGTTACGTTTGAACCTGCGCAAACTGTTCCGTCTTTTTCGATGTGATTTTGAATACCAACTCTGCCGTTATCAGCTGTTAATGTATTGTTATTTGTTGCTTTAATGTTTGATGTTTGAACTGATATATCACCATTGTTTGCAATTAAAGTGTTGTTTTTAGCATCTAAGTTTGAGTGAAGAACGGTGATACCTCTGATATCTTGAGCAGCCATCGGGTCTTTCACATCACCTTTAGCGATTAATTCAATGTTTCCGTTTTTAGCAACGAGGTTTGAACCTTTTTTAGTAATTACATTGGTGTCGCCTTCGATTTGGTCGATTGCATTACCGATTGTAACTTTGGTTCCGCCAACTAATTTGATATTTCCATTTTTAGAAGTTACATCTGAAGTTGAAACGTTAGCGTTTGTTTTACCATTTAATTCGATGTTGCCGCCAACTTTAACATCTGAATTGTTTCTGATTGAAACTTGGCTGTTTTTAGAAACTAATTTTACATTAGCTGTTTGATCTGTAGGATTTGCAACCCATTGAGGTCTTGTATTATCAAAATCAGCTTTTTGAAGTTTGTTATGGTCTAAAATTAATTGACCTGTAGTTTCAATAACCAATGTATCTTTTGCACCGCTTTCAACTTGTCTATCGTAGAAAGTTGTGCCGTCTTTAATCAATACATCGTGGTTTAAGTTATTTTGTACATAGTAGTCATTATATAATTTTAATGTATTGTAATCTAAAGCTGTGTTTGCAATTGTTGTTTCTAAACCTTGGATTGCAAGTTCGCCTCTTGAAGCTTGAATTGCAGCATCGTTAATTTTAATACCGCCGCCAAGGATATCCATTAAGCCGGTGTTTTCATTTTTAACAAGTGTGCCTGCATTAATTGTAACATTGCCTTTTTGAGAGCCATAAGCACCACCGTTTAATTCAATATTTTTAGCACCAATGCTTAGGTTGTGTTTTGCAGCTAATTGTGTATTTGTACCTGTTAATTCTGTTTTAACTACACCATAGTCTGATTCAAGTCTTAAATCACCGTAAGATACGATATCGATAGGTAATTTTCCAACTTGGTTATTGCCTGCAGCTACAGCTTCTTTTGATTTTTTAATAGTAACGTCGCCGTTTTCAGCTTTAATTAAGATATTACCTGATTTGCCAGCTTCGCCGATAGCTAAATTATCGTTTAAATCAGAAGGAGCAGAAGCTATTCTTGAATTGTCAATTGTAACATTTTTCTTAGCTTTTACCGTAATACCACCATAGTTTGCAGTTTTAGTCGGGTTAGAAGCATCGGTTGGTTTGTTGCCAAGGTTCATTGTTTCTAAACGTGAATTTACAATGTTAATATTGCCATCACTTTTAACTGCAATTTCACCTGATGAACCATTTTGTAGTTTACGTCCCCAAAGGGTTGTTTTATTTAAGTTAACATTTCCTTTTTCATATTTGTTATCAACGTAAACTGAACCTGAATAGATTTGTGAATTATCAATTGAAATGCCGTAATCTTTACCTGCAACACTTGTGTTGTTATCTGAAATTTTTACAGCGTTTTGACCGCCAACAGCTTCTGAAATATTTCCCCAGTTTGCATCATATTGGAATTGAACACCATCAGCTGTGATTAATTTAACACCTGATCTTGAATATCCTGTTCCAAAGTTTCCGTTTGTATTAGGGTTTTCATAAGTTTGAATTTCAGAATTTTTAATATTGATTTTATCACCGATTAAAGCAACAGACATTGCTGTTGTTTTAGGTTCACCGTTTTGGAAACCTTCAACGTTAAATTTAGCGCCATCTAAAGAAATTACACCATCACCTTTAGAATCGATAACAGATTTATCAAAGATAATAGGTTGAGCGCCGCCAAATTTAGCTGTTAAAGCCGCACTTGCTATATGATTTGGTCTGTTGCCACCAACTGTTACATCATTAAAAAGTTGGTCTTTAAGATCAGTTAAACCTTTAATATCTCTTGTTGAAGCAGTGAAAGAATTTAAGTTAACTTGTGAACCTTGACCAAACATAATACCATTCGGGTTAATCAAGATAACACTGCTTTTTCTGTCGTAGTTACAACCAGTAACACCGCAAGAGCTTGTTAAAGCACCGAAGATTTGAGAAGCTTTGCCTGTGTTCAATACTCTATTGATAGCTTTTTGGCCGCCAGCATTGAATATCCAGTTTACAGCAACATTTTTACCAACATCGAATGAACCCCAGTCAAATAAAGCAACGCCGCCTTTGCCCAAATTTTCTTTTAAGTTAACTTCAAAGTTATTATAATCTTTGCCGCCTACACTAATGCTACCATTAAAGCCGATATCGCCGCCATTGATTGAATCCTTAATAACAGGAGCTGTATTGTCAGCAATAGCAAATGATGGAGCGATTGAAATCGGCATATAAGCAGCAAAGCTTATCAATAAAAACAAAGATTTGATTTTTTTGTTTAAAGATCTCATTTATTTTGCCTTTCCTTAATATATACACATACTCTTAATATTTTCTTTCAAAGATAAAAGTTGTTAATTTGCTCATTAAATAGGTTATAGTTTGTCTATATTATAATAAAAACCACTGAATAAAGAAAATTGCATACTTAACAAAAATCTTTGCAATACTTAACATATAGATAATAATAGAAAAATAAATGGAATTAAAGTATTAAATGGGTAGAAAAAAATTTACATAAATTAACATTTTTTCATTTTGGAGCATGTTGATTTTTGAAAATGTTTTAAATATTCTATTAACACAATAAAATATCTTTTGTTTTTTATAAAAAAGGTAAAAAAAATCATTAAAATAGTTTATTGCCGTCTTATTGGTATTCCTTTATTATTAAAGGTAGTACTTCGATAGTGTAAATTTTCATTGAAAAGGACAAGTAAGAAAGTGAGAAATAAAATTTTTAGAACATACGTTCCCTTGATGGCGTTATGTATGTTTGCTACAACAAATGCCTGCTTTGCAGATGCTTCAACAAATCTTAATTCTCCGATGGGGCATTTTGACTCCGGTATTATTGACCAGGCAAATATTCGTCAATTTAAAGAATACGAAATGAAAGCCCGCGAAGAAAGAAGCAGGGAACATAAGGGCGATGAGTCCATAGAAATGAAAAAAGATATGCAGCAGGAAGTTGATAAGCTGCCAAATAAAGAGGTTACCTTCAAATTAAACTCTATTAAATTTGAAGGCTATACTGCTTTTACCGAAGAAGAGCTAATGAATCTGATTTGTGAAAAAATTGGCGAACAGGTAACATTAGCCGATGTTATTGGTATGGCAAATATGGTAACCGATTATTACCAACAAAGAGGTTACATTTCAACCATAGCTTATCTTCCGCCGCAAAAAGTGCAGGACGGCAACATCCATATTATGATTATGGAAGGTAAATACGGCAACATAAAAGTATCTGGCAACAGATGGGAAAAAGATAAATATCTTAAAAATGCCTATTTAACAGATAAATATATCGAAGAAGGCAAACTTTTAAACGTTCGTGATATTCAAGAATCTTTAAGAGAAATTAATGCCACAGGATATATGAAAGGGCAGGTTGCCTTAACAGATAACGAAGAAAGTGCTGAATTTACAGATTTAGAATTAAACATTGCAGACAGATTTCCTATCGACTTTGACTTCAGATGGGATGATATGGGTACTACAACCACAGGTTTAAACAGGGCCATATTCTTTGCAGGAACATACAACCTAACAGGCCATGGTGATCAATTATATTCAACCACCACTCTTGCAAGACATTCAATCGGTCAAGGTGTATTTTATAGTGTACCTATCGCAAAGACAAAAGAAGCAAAATTAAACCTAGGATATTCTTATTCAGGTGCTTCAATTGATGGCGAATTGGATTGGATGGGTATTGAATCAAAATCACACAACTTCTTTGGTTCAGTTTCAAGAAGATTGGTTAAAACAGACAACTATAAATTATACGGAGACATTGGTTTAGATATCAGAAATACAAAAACAACATTTGATATATTGCCGATGTTAGACTATAAATACAGATCAAGAACTGCAAAAATCAACTTAACAAATATCAAGGATGATTTCTACGGTAAAACATTTGTAAGCTTAGGCACAGGCGTTGGTATTCCCGGAATGGGCGGTACAGATAATATGTATGGCGCAAGCAAACATGATAAATCAGTTCCGAATAACAATGCTGTAAAAGTTTTTGCAAACGCAGCAAGATTACAGGCCTTACCTTTAAGGTCAACAGGTATTTTGCAAGTTGGCGGCCAATGGGCCAACAGGGCGCTTTTGCCATCTGAAAAAATGTCAATTGGCGGTATGACATCAGTTAGAGGTTATGAAGAAAGCGCATTTATCGGAGACTATGGTATGACAGCATCTGCCGAAGTGAGATTTCCTGTTCCATTCTTGAGAATGATGCTTCCTGAAAAACTGCACTTTGTGGATGACAGTATCAGATTAGCAGGATTTTATGACCTTGGCTGGTTTGGCAATGTTAAATCAGGCGATGGCGCAGAAACCGTTATGAGTGTCGGCGGTGGTGTTATTTTGAAATTAACAAAATACTTATCAGGAAACGTTTATATTGGTGTTCCTATTGGCGACAAGCCTGAAAATGCATCAGGATGCAGAGTTCATTTCATTCTATCTTCAAACATTTTATAGAAATTTGTTAAAAATAACTTTAAAGCCCCTTAATAAGGGGCTTTTTAACGCTTTTAAATAATATTCCATATTTGGCATAATTTAATATTTTAGGGATTCTCTAAACTAAATAGCGATTGTATTATCAAGCATAAATTTATACATTTGATATTCGTCATCATCCTTTTTATCTTGCTCTTCTTTGGTTTTTTTAGTCTTTTCAATCTTTTTATCAATATCTTCTTTGAATTCTATTACTTTGTCATCTTTTTTTCTGTTAAAAACATTGATTTTTAAACCATCAAACAGTCCGTATTCATATTCCTGGCGATAAGTGCCAAAAGTGGCCGATAATGATGGTGCAGAGCTTAGAACAATGGTAAACAGTATAAAGTATGTTAAAAATCTTTTCATAATTAAATTTTAACATAAAACAAGCTTCAACTGCTATTTTCATGGAAATATATGATTAAAATCCTGTTTTTGGGGTATTATAATTAAAGGTATGTCAGAAGATTTTTACGATATTGATAATGAAGATAAAGATTTAAAAAAAATCGGTTTAGAGCTTATGTTTTTAACACCTGAAAAATGCTCAAACGATGATGGAATTTCTGCTGTAGAATTATCAAAACAGTTAAAAATTGAGCTTGATGTTGTAAAAAAGAAGCTAAAAATTTTGTATGACCACAAAATTGTACGTGCAATCGGTATAAATCCAAAATTTTGGAAATTTGATGAATATAATTTTCAAAGAATGGATGAAAATGACCCTGTTTATCAACTTCTTTGCTCATTTGACGATGTAGATTTTGACAGATATTTTAAATATTAAAAATGGAAAAAGAGATATTAAAACAAGACGATATAATAGAATTAACCGTTGAAAAACTTGTAAATACAGGCTCTTGCCTTGCTCATTATGAAGGTAAAGCTGTGTTTATTGATAATGCAGTACCAGGAGATATTGTAAAAGCCAGAGCTGTAAGGATAAACAAGAATTTCATCAGAGCAAAAATTGTTGAAATTATTACCCCTTCAAAATACAGAGTAAAACCTTTTTGCCCTCTTTTTAACGCCTGCGGCGGATGCAATCTGCAAAATATTGAATATGATTTTTTGGTTGAACAGAAAGAAAATATTTTAAAAGAAACATTCAGAAGCTTTGAAGAAATTGAATTCAAACCGTTTATAAAGGCTGAAAATCTAAAAGGGTATAGGTGCAAAATTCAAAATGCCGTGTCTGAAACAAAGGTTTCAAAAAGGCTTTTGCTTGGATATTACAAAGAAAATACCCATGAAATTACAAATATTAAATTTTGCCCGATTCAACCAAAAATCATTGATGAAATAATGAATTTTGTAAGAGAAAATTGGAAACTTGGCGCTTATATTGAAAAAAAGGATAAAGGGCTTTTAAAACATGTTCTTATACGATATTCAAGCTCATCAAAAAAAATGCTTCTAACACTTGTAATAAACAAGGATGCCGAGTGGTTTAACAAAATTGAAGCCGATATAAAAGATTTTGCAGACATTATTACGTTAAAATTTCCTGATATTACTGGTGTTTTGGTTAATTTTAACCCTAAAAAAACAAATAAAATCACAGGGGATGACACAAAACTTATTCTTGGAGATGATTTTATATATGAAAAACTATATTCCAATAATGGCATATATTATACTTATAAAATCAGCAAAGACAGCTTTTTTCAAATTAATCCTCCGGTTGCGTCAAAAATTTTTGAAACAGTGAAATCATTAATTCCTGAAAATTCAAGCATATTGGATGCTTACGGAGGAGTTGGGTCTATAGGAATATTTTTATCTGACAAAGCAAAAAAAATTACGCTTGTTGAAGAGTGCGAAAGCGCTATTTTAGATGCTAAAGCCAATTTTAAACTTAATAATTGCAAAAATTACGAAGTATTTTTAGGGGATGCAAAGAAAATCTTTAAAGATTTTCTAAAAGCTGATCCGAAAGGCAAAAAATGCTTTGACTATGCAATTTTAGACCCTCCAAGGAAAGGTTCTGATAAGGAAGCACTTGAAATTATATCAAAACTTGCAAAAAACATTGTATATGTATCTTGCAACCCATCAACCCTTGAACGGGATGCAAAAATTTTAAAGGAACTTGGTTTTAATCTAAAAAGTTTGCAGGGGGCAGATATGTTCCCATTTACGCACCATATCGAAAGTGTAGCATATTTTGAAAAATAGTTTTTATATAAAATCATTAGGTTGTAAAACAAACCATATTGAGGGGCAATTAATTCAACAGGAGCTTATAAAAGCAGGGTACGAGCCTGCTAAAAATCAGGATTTGTGCGATTTTTTTATTTTAAATACATGTTCTGTAACATCCCATGCTGATAATCAGGCGCTTTACATTATAAAACAATTTAAATTAAAAAACAGAAATGCAAAAATTATTTTAACAGGGTGTTTTGCCCAAACTGCAGAAAATAAAGAGGCTCTTGGTGCTGATATAATTTTAGGCAATGATGAAAAGCTTGAGATAGTTAAATATTTAGAATATGCCGAAAATGGAATACAAAGCTCCAAGAAAGAAATCCACGTTGAAGATATCTTTAGTGTAAAAGAGTTTCATCATAAAAGTTTAGAATTTTTAAACACAACACGGCCAAGTATAAAAATTCAGGAAGGCTGCTCAAATCGATGCTCTTATTGCATTATTCCATACGCAAGAGGTAATTCCAGATCTGAAAGCATAGAAAATGTCATTAAGCAGGTAAATCATCTTGCAGAAAACGGATACAAGGAAGTAGTTTTTGTTGGAATTCATATTGGCGAATGGGGGAGAGAATTTAATCAAAATCTGCTTGATTTGCTTAAAAAAATTGAGGATACAGAAATTTTAAGGTATAGGCTTGGTTCGCTATATGTAACAGAAATTGATGAAAAAATGATTGATTTTTTGAAACAATCAGAAAAATTTTGCCCGCATTTTCACCTTTCATTGCAAAGTATGTGCGACAAGACATTAAAATCGATGAATCGCTTTTATAATGCGGAATATGCTAAAAGTGTTATATATGAATTAAATAAAAATTTTAGCAATCCTTTCCTTGGATGCGATATTATAACGGGATTTCCGGGAGAAAGTGAAGAAGATTTTGAAATCACTTATAAGGCTTTGGAAAGTTCAGGACTTTCTTTCATACACAGTTTTCCATATTCTAGACGAAAAGGCACACCTGCCTGCAATATGCCAAATCAGGTATATGAACATGTTAAAAAAGAAAGAACAAAAAAACTGATACAGTTATCTGAAAATCTGCATAGCACTTTTCTTTCAAATAATAAAAACACCATTCAGGAGGTTTTATTCCAGAAAAAATCAGCTAAAAATGGCAAATACCTTGGTGTAACAAGAAATTATATAAAACTTTATAAAGAAAGCGATGAAAGTCTTTGGAATTGCGTTCAAAATTTAAACCTTAGAGATTATGAGATTGAATAATATCTTTTGAATATATTTCTTGTAAATAAATGTAACAAAAAGTATATATTTTTCATATATACAGGCAATATTTGCCCCAAAGAATTGTTTATAGATATATAAGAGTAAAAGAGATATTAAGAGCAGTAAAAAAAGGACTAACAAGAGAAAATGATAGCATCAAATTCAGATTTAATCATCAGCAAGATGAACAACTTTTTTATTACAGAGACCATTGCAAAAGAGTACAAAAACACAACAAATGCTATTAAAGAAGCTTCTTTGCCTCCAAAAAAGAAAGTTTACAGAAGTTTAAACAAAATGTTAAAAGAATGCTACTTTGTAGGTTCTCTGAAATACGGAAACAATTTTATAGCCTAGTTTAAAAGCCCGAAACAACGGGCTTTTTAAATATTAATATAAAAAACCCTAATGCTTTAGCACTAATTACTAAAAAAAGCTTGTATTTATTGAATTTTAAGTATAGAATAAAACAGTAACCACCCTCAATTTTGTTTTATAATTTTAGGGAGAAATTTGCATTTTTGCTGATTTTAATTTGATGGAATAAAGCTAAAGCCAAGAAGGATAATTTTTTATGTACACCAACAAATGCACCAAGTGCGGCAAGGAATTTGAAACCAAAAATCCAAAAAGGGTTATATGCCCCTCATGTTTATATCCTGATAAAACACCTATTTTAACAGACCCAAATGCTCCTGTTCAGGATGAGCAGCCGCAGCAACAGTACAGAAGTTATTCTGCAGGCTCAGATAATAACAATTATTACAAAAAACCTCAATACAACAGGGATAACAATAGACGCCCAGGCGGTTTTCAAAAAAGAGGTCCTCAAAAATTCGGGCAAAGACCGGGTGGAAATTCAAGACCAGGCGGGCCAAAGCGTCCTATGCAAAAGTCTAAACCGCTTCTTGTAAACAAAGAGCAGCTTGCGCAAATTGAAGAATTGTACAAAAAAATGCTTCCACTGCCAAACCCTGATGCACATGAAGTAATCGGTGAAGCTATCGGATTGGAAGCTAAAAAGGTGTTCTTTGGAATTAATTTAATAAGACAAAAAATGATGCTGCCAAAAATCAGCTTCCCAAAAAGGAAACTGGCACTTACGCCGGATCAATTGATGGCAATTAAAAACCTTTATGAGCCGTTGCTGCCGCTTCCTCCTATAGGATGTCATAAAATTCTTGCTATGCAGTTAAAAATGGACGAATGGCGCGTGCATGTTGGCATTGGCTTAGTGCGCAAACAATTAGGTTTAGAGCGTTGGAACGAGGGCAGGGAAGATGCTCCGCCTCCAAAAGAAGAATATAAAAAAAGAGCTGCAAAAAAGAAAGAAGCAGAAAAGGAAGCTGAGTAAACCAAAGCTTTTGAATAAAATCTAAAATACCCTGCAAAGACAAACTTCGCAGGGTTTTGAATTAAAAATAGGCCAAAACAGCATTTTTGTAAATTTTTATTAAAAATAAAAAATATTTTTTTATACCTAAACAAATATTTTTTATTTCAATCCTTATATTATCAAAGGAAACTGAGAGGCTTTTAAAAAGATATGTTTAACACAATACAACCAAAGGGAATTTGGGGCGATTTTGTGCAGAAAACTGCACAACAGAATAATTTTAGTCAAAATACCAAAACATATCAAAATCAAATACAACCAAATCAAATTCGCCCGCAGAAGCCTGTTGTAAGCTCTCAAATTCAAAATAAGGAAGAAAAACAAACAGAAAAAAATAAATTCGGTTTTTTCCCCAAACTGGTTTTTCTTTCTACCGCTATTATTGCTGTAATTTGGAGCATTCCTGCATTAAACAAAGCTTTGACAAAAAAAGAAAAAAGCTTGCCCAGGCTTGAGAGAAAATATAATAGAAAAATAAAAGCCTTTGCAAACAAAGAAGAAGGCCTGGTTTCAAACCAAAAAAAGATATTTGAAAAAAAATTAAAACAAGTCAAATTCCAAAAAAAGATATTTGGAAAAATAAATCAAACACCTGTCTTAAAAAATGCAAAGAACCGGTTTGAAAGAGCTGCTAATTATATTGAATCAAGAATACAAAAACCTTTTAAAACCTTTATGCAGAAACATGTTTTTTCATTTATAAAAAAATAAACCATGGTTTCTTTTAAAATTTGCAGTTTAAAACACCGGCTTAATATGGTAATATTATCTTATGGCTATAGTTAAAAATCTGGCATTTATCCCATCTGAAAGATTAAAAAAATTAACCGAATCCAGCGATTTTGAATACAATCTATCAAGCCTTACACCCTACCCGCTTGATATAATTCATTATATGCTGCCTTTAAAATTAAAATTTTTAAAAGAAACTTATGCTGTTATAGATAATGGCAGAATTTACGGGCTAATTACACTTGAAACCGATGATTGCAATAGAAAAAAATTAAAAATTTCACAGCTTTTTTTGGAAGAAAATTCAATAGAATATGGTGAATTGCTCATCAACTATGTTGTAAATAAATTTTTAGCCAAAGGGGCGCAATCTTTTTGTGTGGTTGTAGATGAAGCTGATGACAAACTTTTGAAATTATTCAATGATGTATGCAAATTCAGAACTATTGCTGATGAATATTCATTTAAGCTAAAAAAGACTGATTTTCCATACACAAAAGAGCAGAGCTTTGATTTTATAAGGTTTTCCAAAAATTCAGAAAGCACAAAAATTGCACAATTTTATAATGGGCTTATAAACTCTCATCAAATGCCTGCATTTGAGATAAATGAAAAATATTTTAAAGATAGCATATTTGTAGGCATAAAAAATAATGTCTGCTTTAAATATGTACTTGAGTGCGAAAAATCCAAAAAGCTTTTTGGGTATTTTACAATTTCAACCAAAAACAATAAGGATTTTGTTTTGGAAGCCGCATTAGCACCTACTTATGAAATTTATTTATCGGATATTTTAAAATTTGCAAAATATGAAATTTCAAAAAGAAATTCTGCCTGGGTTTTGCATGTAAAAATTAAAAGCTGCTTTATGAATTATAATATACTTCTAGATGTTATAAAAAGTTATGATTTTAAATATACTAAAAAATCAAAAATTTTAATAAAAGACCTTTATAAAACAGCCAAAGCAGATAATCATGCTTATGATAAAAGAATTATTTTTAATGATATAACACCTGCTTATTAAATTTATTTTCGTTTTGTTTTGAGGGAAAATAGTTCAAAATCTACACTTGTTTGTGTGTTATCGGGAGTTTTTTCAAAAAATCTTGATATTCCTAAAGATTCAAGTAAATATTTACCTGCATTTGAATTAATTTTATAACGGATATTAAAAGCTGCAGTTGAAACTGCTTTATTTGCATAATTAAAAGTACAAATTTTTTCCAATAAATCAAATACACTAGACATTTTATCTGTCTCTTTAAGTGCATCAATCGCAATCATAAAGTTAGTTTTGAGATTTTTCTCTATATTTGCTTCACTTATTTCTTTAACCTCTTTTAATAAATCTGTAAAAAAATCATCAAAAAGTGCAAAATTATTATACACAATAAAGAGTTTTCCAGGGGTTATAGCCTTGCAATTAGCGTATTTTTTACGCATTGAATTAACAATTTTTGTATAATTTTCCGCTGCAACTGCTTTTAAATTAGTTTTAATATTTGAAATATTAGGATCAATTGTTGCTGCAAAGTCAAGTGTTAAAAGAATTGCAAAATTAGTATATTCAAGAGTTTTATTTTCAAATACTTTTTTCAAACTCTCGTTCATAAGCTTTTCTTCAAGCTTTCTTTCTGCAATTACATTCAATTTGTATTGTCTTTCTTTCTCTTCAACAACATTAGAAAAGTATTGAAAAACAAAATAAAGCATTGCAAAAATTAATGAAACAAGAAGTGGAATCATGTCTATAATAGTGTCTGCATAGGGTATTTCAATCTTTATAAACATCTTTAAAAGATTTACAGGCGGCGCAAACACAAGCTGAATATATTCCAAAAATGGAATATTTGATAAGCATATAAACCAGTACAAAACATACAAAATTGCAACAAAGGTGCAGGCTACCTTCATAATATTTACAAAATCATATAATCTGTCAAATTTTTCCATTATTTTCTACAATTCAATATTATCTATCAGCCTTACCATTGAGCCGTTTGAATTAACGCGCGCAGCAATTAACATTAAAGCCTTGTTTTCAATTGTATCAACTTTTTCAAAAGTATTCATCGATACAATTTCAGCATATTCAACCTCAATATTTTTTGCAACAGCAAGTGCGGTATCAATAAGTATGGCAGAATCTTTTACCCCTTTATCAAAAAGCTCTTTTGCGCAAAAGAGGGCTTTTGAGATATTTAGCGCATCAGCCCTTGCGCTATCATCTAAATATGTGTTTCTGCTTGACATAGCAAGATTATCAGCTTCTCTGACAATAGGGCAGCCAATAATTTCTATATCAAAATTCAAATCCTTAACCATTTTTTGGATTATAAAAAGCTGCTGGGCGTCTTTTTTTCCAAAATATGCCCTGTCACATTTTGTAATGTTAAATAATTTTGCAACAATTGTACAAACTCCGTCAAAATGGCCCGGCCGGCTTTTTCCGCAAAGCTTATTCACAACATCATACGGAGGGCAAATTAATGTGGTTTCTTTATTCTTAAAATAATATTCATCATAAATATCTCTTGGCGATGGGGCAAAAAGAAAATCTACGTTCTCTTCTTCGCATAATTTTGCATCCTCTTCTAGAGTTCTTGGATATTTATCATAATCTTCATTTGGGCCAAACTGAGTCGGATTTACAAAAACGCTCACTATAACAATTTCATTTTGCTGTCTTGCTTTTTTGACAAGACTTATATGCCCCTGATGAAGCGCCCCCATTGTAGGCACAAGACCTACGGTTCCGCCTTTTGATGTTTTTAAAGCTTTAATTTCGTTTCTTAATTCATTAACATTGCTTATAATTTTCAAGTTTAGAAAGCTCCTCTTTGGTTAATTTAAAACTCTCTTCATCGTTTGGAAAATCGCCTGATATGACATCTTCAATATATTTTTTAGCACAATCAATTATGGTTGATTTTGCATCAAAATATTTTCTTGCAAATTTTGGCGAAAAATCATCAAATTTTCCTATCAAATCATTTATAACAAGAATTTGCCCGTCACAACCGCATCCAGCTCCTATTCCAATTGTCGGCATAGAAAGGTTTTCACTTATAAATTTAGATGCCTCTTTTGGCATAAGCTCTAATACTATTGCGAAGGCGCCGGCCGCTTCAAGTTTTTTTGCGGCTTCCAAAATTTTTAGCGCAGCATCAAAATCTTTTCCCTGAATAAAATTTCCCCCTATCGTATTAATATATTGAGGAGTGAACCCCAGGTGCGCTAAAACAGGAATTCCTGCTTCAGTAAGCCTTTTTGTAAGGTTTATTATATAGTCACTTCCGCCTTCAATTTTTACAGCATCAGCTCCTTTTACAATGAATTTTCCTGCATTTTCAATTGCCTTTTCAATTGAAACATTATATGACAAAAATGGCATATCAGCGACAACAAGAGCTTCTTTTGCTCCCCGCGCAACAGCAGAAGTAAAGATAAGCATTTCATCTATTGTAATTTGTGTAGTAGTATTATACCCTAAAACCACATTTGCAGCTGAATCTCCAACAAGAATAAGGTCAATTCCCGCTGAATCAATATATTTTGCTGTATAAAAATCGTAGGCTGTAAGCGCTGCAATTTTTTTATTTTCTATTTTATATTTCTGAATTTTTTTTACTGTTTTTTTCATTTTTGACACTTTGAAAGTTCAGGCTCCTGTTGAAGCATATCAGCCTTTGGTGCATAAGATGCAGCCTTTTTAGCAGTCTTCTTGTACCAATAGTAAATACTTTTTGCAAGACGGCTTGGAGAATGACGTACAAACCCTTCTTTATTATCTTGAATCAATTTTGATGTTACAAGCTCAAGATTAAGCTTTTTAATCTCACTAACATCTACTTCAACAGGCAATGAATCTTTTTCTTCATATTTTTTCGCCAAATTATTTGGCAGCTGATTATTTATCAAGATAGCATCAATCATTGGTTTATCAGGGTTTGCACCAGTTTTTATCATATGGTCAAAGATTGCTTTAATATGATCCGAAGCACTGTAATTATCAGTTTCGCCGGGCTGGGTCATAATATTGCATACATAAATTTTCTTTGCTTTTACATTATTTTGTATGGCTTCTGAAATGCCTTCTACAAGAAGGTTTGGGATGATTGATGTATACAGGCTGCCTGGCCCTAAAATTATAAGGTCGGCATTGTTTATAGCATCTATAACTTCATTTGAAGGTTTGCAAACTTCAGGCTCACAGCATAATTCAACAATTTTTTTCCCGGATTCCGGTATCTGGCTTTCGCCTTTTACGTATGAACCGTCTTCCATCCTTGCCACAAGCCGCATATCATCTGTTGTAGCAGGAATAACTTTACCTCTTATCAAAAGCACCTTTGAAGATTCTTTGATAGCTGTTATCATATCACCGCAAATAGCAGTCATAGCAGTAATAAACAAGTTACCAAAACTGTGTCCGCCAAGCCCTTCACCACTTTTAAACCTATATTGAAACAGTTGCGTAACTATATCATCGTCGTCCGCAAGCGCTGCTATACAATTTCGTATGTCACCAGGCGGCAAAATACCCATCTGTTCTCTTAAACGGCCGGATGAACCACCGTCATCCCCAACTGTAACAATCGCTGTTATATTATTTGTTATTTTTTTTATACCGCGAAGCATCGTAGAAAGCCCGGTACCACCACCGATTGCAACAATTTTTGGACCATGGTTTAATTTCATTTTTCTGTATAGATTTTCACCCATCGCACCCTGTTTTCTGGTACCGTTAAGGTCTAGCATGGAAAAATTAGTTCTCTTCCAGGCTTTTATAAAAATAATTGCGCCAAGCGCTATAAACACAATTCCTGCAAGCTCAGCAGGTACAATGTGGAAGATTTTTCTTGCGGTTGAAACTATAAAGTAGATAGGCTCAAGCCTAAATAACAATGTAATGCCGATTGCAGCAAGCACGGAACCTAAAACAATAAGAGCAAACCATCTTTTAATTCTTAATCCCGGAACAAGCCAAATAGCGTCTTTTGGCATTTTAACTTTAGAATTTAAAAATTTCATAATTATTAGCTTAAAATCCTCCAAAATTAAATTTATACCTGCTCTTTAACCCTGTTATAATTTATCGGGGCAGGTTTTATGACATCATAAGCCCGTTTTACATTTTCAAGTGTTGTAAAATGAACCGTATCAGGGATTACAGACATTTCCCTCAATTGCCTTACAGACATTGTTTCATTAAATAAAACCTCATAAGAGCAATTAATTTGAATTTCTTGTTCAATAATAGCCTTTGTTTCGGGGTTTCCAACAAATAAATTTAACCAGGGATTGAACTTTTTTACTGCTCTGGCTACGCTTTTTGCAAATTCAACATCTGTATTTAATTTTTCATACATTGCACCATGGCATCTAACGTGTTCTATTTCTATATTTAATGCATTTGCAAAAGCTGAAATTGCGCCGAGCTGATAAATCACCATAGCCTCAATTTCATCTTCCCTTAAATCCATATTTCTATATCCAAAACCTGAAATATCAGGAAAGCCAATATGCGCGCCTACAGCAAGATTGCGGTTTTTAGCAAATTCAAGCGCATTTTTTATAGATAAAGGATCACCTGCATGAAAACCTGCTGCAATATTCACAGAGCTTACATATTCAGCTACTTCATAAGCCCCCTCATTTTTATAAATTCCGTATTCTTGTGCTAAATCAGAGTTAAAGTCAAACACCATCAATACCCTCATACTTTTTAAAATAATTATACTACAAAATTTTAATACAAGAAAATTATTATTATACTTATTGATATTTTTAAATTATAATGAGCAAAAAAGGATTGGTAAAATTTATGAGTGAAAATATTTATGTGGTTAATCATCCGCTTGTAGCACACAATTTGACCGTTTTAAGGGATAAAAATTCAGATACTGAAAAATTTAATCAGGCACTTAAAAGAATTTCATACGCACTGTTTTTTGAAGGAACAAAATTTCTTCCAACAGTAGAAAAACAGGTTTCTACACCCATTTGTGATACAAAAAGCCCTGTTATAAACCCTGAAATTGAAATTATAGTATCTCCCATTTTAAGAGCCGGGCTTGTTTTTTCCGATGTAGCACAAGAACTGCTTCCATTCTGCCATATTCACCATCTTGGAATGTACCGAAATGAAGAAACTTTGGAACCTATATGGTATTACAACAAAATGAAGGGCAAATTAAAAGACCCTCTAAAAACATTTGTGTTTATATTAGATCCTATGCTTGCAACCGGCAATTCAGGATATGATGCAGTACATAACTTCATCAAACAACAAATTCCTGAGGAAAATATGATATTTATAAGCCTTATTTCAGCACCCGAAGGCATTGAAAAACTTACAAAAGCTTACCCTAAGTTAAAAATTATTACTTCGAAAATTGATGAAAAATTAAATGATAAAGGCTATATCGTACCAGGCTTGGGCGATGCAGGAGATAGAATTTTCAACACAGTTTATTAAGTTATTAAAATTTTAAAATTCCCTTTTGAAAATTAGCAAGAGGGAATTTTTTCATGTTTTAAATAAAAAAAGGATTTGAAAATGTTTAATATTATTAATAATTTATCATTTAAAGGCATAATCGACCCACATGTACATGCCGGACACTGGTATCATGAAGGCGCACCCGGCCATTATTACGGAAAAGAATTTACTGATGGTTTTAAAAGACCGTTCAATAACCTGAACGGGCAACCTGAATCTGATACATTTGTAAACACAGGTAAAATTGACAAAATGATAATCTCTGATATAGATACAATGGCGGATGATTTTTACCTTGGCGAATATGAAGGAAATGAAAATGCTCTAAAAATCTTCGGCGATGATGATTTTTACGCCCTTCTTGCAGTGTGCAGGCCTGATAAAACAAACGGAGATATAAGCGATATTAAAAAGCTGTTTAAAGCATACCCTGAAAGATTTTTGGGTCTAAAACTGCATCCTGAAGCTATGAATATGTATGCTGATGATTATAGATGCGACCCTTATATGGAATTTGCAAGAGAAAACAGGCTTCCTTGCATGTTTCATTCAGAAGGCGAAGGGGTTTCTGGGGTTGAATCAATTTACAATCTTGCAAAAAGATTTCCCGATGTTCCTGTCATTTTAGCCCATATGGGTGCAGGGGGCGCTGATTGTCATAACAGGGCAATATCTGTTTTTGAAAGAGCGCTGCAAAACAATGATGCTGATATATATGTTGATTTAAGCTGGGTAGATTGGGAAAACGGTCTGCCATCTTATGAAAAACCTTCTGTTAAAAAAGTTATTGATACGGCATTAGAATACAATGCACTTGATAAAATTTTATTCGCTACAGATACACCTCTTGGATGTTTTGGAGAACATACGGAAAACGGCTATATGTCGCAAGAGGCATATAAATTATCGGTTGATACATTGGCTTCCTTTATAGAAAGAAACTATCCTGATAATTGCGAAGAAATTAAAAACAAAATTTTTCACGATAATGCCGCAAAATTATTTAATATTGGGTAATAAAAACGCTTCCTGTTTTACTAGTACAGGAAGCGTTTATTTTAATTAATTTAGTGATTAATCAACATATAGAGGAGCAAGTTTTGCCTCTTGCTGCGGGATTACACCCTCTTCAATAGGAAGATAAACGCGGTAATCAATCTCTGCAAAGCAATTATCAATTGACTCAATCTCGTTTAATGCCGCTTCATCTATATTTCCGGATTCTATCATATCGGCAATTTTTTCAAAACGTTCAACATGCTCTCTAAATCTATCTGTAGCATAGTCTTTAGCCTGCCATGTTGTAATTAAGAAAGGCCAATCCGAGCTTTGAAGCAGAAGATTTTCCCTCGCCATCTGATTTAACGCCCTTAACATAAGCTTATCATCAGGCTGCTTTTCAAATTTTGATACAATGTCAATAATTCTTTTTTCGCAAGAGTGGATAATTGGCCACATCCATTCTGTTAAATGGTTTTGCCATACCCAGAAATGTCCGCCTTGCCCCCAAGAACTTTCAGGAATCTGAATGGCATCAACCGGCGGATGAGCCTTTAGATATTCCCCTGCAGTCATTCTTTCAACCTGAGGAAGATGGGTTGCCAGTTTTTTAATTACCTGCTTAATGAATTCAACCCCTTCAAACCACCAGTGACCATATAATTCAGTATCGAAAGATACCATACATAAGCCTTCTTTATCATAGTGAGTAATTCTGTAATCGTTTAAAAGATGATAAATAAGGGTTGTATAGTGGTCTGAGTTTGAATTTACCTGACTCATTGCAAGCACCGGATCATAGAGCATTTTATCTCCTAAATCTGTTGTGGAAGATGTTATTCTCCAATAGTGCATACCTGAATTCGGGTCTTTTCTATGGAATTCACGATATACACCATCTCCGGGGTACCCGTCTGCTGCAGACCAAACCTGGAAGCCTGCTCTATCATTTCTGCCCATCACGGCAACTTGTGCATCAGGAAGCCAATAAGCACTATATGTATCATAACCTGTAGCTTCACGTTTTGGAAGAGGAATGTATTCAATATTTCCGTAAACACCTATTCTTCTTCTGTTTCCGATTGAATTACCACCTTCAATTACGTGAGATTCTGTGAAGAAGTATTCAATATCATTATTCTGAAGAGTCACTTCAACGGCAGGACGCCATTTTTTCTTACCGTCTTTTCCGGTAAATTCATATCCCTGCCTATAGGCACATTCAGGAAGCCAGCAACCTTTAGCTTTTTTACCAAAGAATCTTTTTGTGGTATCTGAACCTACTTTAAATTGGGCATTAAGGTTTGTATCGGTTGCAAGAAGCGGTGAAAAACCATGTGTTGCGCCGGATGTTGTAATTTCAATACAATCAAGGTCTTGATATTTTTTAAACCCTGCAATCAAATCTTTGTTAAATTTATTGATAAACAGGTCTTTAATATGGTTAAACCAGTCATAATAGTATTTTGCAAGGTATTTTAAATGCTGAGAATGGGCAACTTCAGGATCAGGATATCTTTCCAAATCACCTGAAACAGCTGTAATCCTTGAATCAAGATAATCAATAAAACCTTGTTTTAAATGTTCATCGTTTAATTGTTCTGCCAAAATAGGAGTAATGCCTATTGTAAGCTTTGCTTTAATTCCTTCATCATAAAGTTCAGATATCATATTCAATAAAGGAACATAGGTTTCTGCCATACATTCATAAAGATTTTCTTCCCCAAAAGGCCACATCCCGGCCATTCTATAATAGGGAAGGTGCGAATGCAGCATAAACACAAATTGTCCTACTGTTTTGCCCATATTAAAATGCCTCCATAATAATTCATATAAAATTTATATCACAAAACTAATTAAAATATAAGCCATAAGAATTAGTACAATGGGATATATTTATAGGTTCAAAATAGTCTTTAAATAGTAATTCTATTGGATTTTCAGGTTTGAAAAAAATTTTGAAAATTGTATATACTTTGTAAAGTTTTATGTCGCTTTTAATTTTTGCAAATCCGGTCAAAAATAAAATACCCGATTGGCGGTGGTTTTATAAATATTCCAATTTTGGCATATTATATATAAAAAAACGGGTGCAAGGTTACAAATGCACCCGATTGAAAAGTTGTTCATCTAAAATTATTGTGCAAAAGGGGTTTTACTTTAAAACATTCCATCTTATATAGATATAGCCGTCTGTTCCCTTTCCTCCGTTTCCTGCTTTGCCATTGTCAGTCCCTCCTAAGAATGCGCCACCGCCTCCGCCTTGCCCCGAATCTGCTTTTGATTTATTCAAAAGAGTTTTTATAAGAACTTCAAAAACAGGTATAAAACTTTGGCCGTTTATTGTTGTGTTTGAACATTTATCATTTTTATTCAGGCCGCCGCAGCTCATTGTTGCTGAATTATCGCTTAAGCCGCCGTTTCCTCCAGTTGAATTTGAAGTTTTTTCATCATAGTAACCGTCTTGGCCTATATTCCCGTTTTTCTTTAAGTTTGCTTTTGTGGCATTAGAATATTTGCCGCCTTCTCCGCCTTCTCCGCCGACAGGAATAATGTCGTCATTATTACCCTGTTTGCCTCCAAATCCGCCGCCTGCAATAACTTTTCCTGTTGAAGACATTTCAAACCAGCTGTCGCCGCCGTCTTTACCGTCCCAATCGGCAGCAGTTCCGCCTGCACCGCCTTTACCGACGTAAAAATATATTGTTTCACCGGGCGTTACCGGTACAGAACGATATGCTAAAGCTGCTCCGCCGCCTCCGCCGCCGCCCGGGGCACCTTTTCTTTTCACTTCATAAGATACTTCAATATATCCGTCTCCGCTTTTTCCGCCTGCACCGTTTTTTTCCGTGGTTGCAGAACCCCCACCGCCGCCTGCACCATAGCAGGAAGCTGTTTTCCCGTCTTCATTTTTTGAGCTGTTATTTCCTCCGGCTGCCGTGCAAGAGATTGTGGTTCCATTTAATAATGTATAAACAGCTTTTCCTCCCGTACCACCTGCGGTTGATGTTCCACTTTTGCCTTCTTTGCTTGGGGTACATTCGTATTCATCAGCATTTAAAACGTTTGACCAGCAGAAGTTTCCGCCATATTTTAAACCAGTACCAGAAGATGCTATACTTGCGCCGTTACCGTATCTGCCGCCATAGGTGTTATTAATAAATTTTACAATACTTCCGCCTGTGTTCATATAAACGTGCATGCCACTTGCAGCTATATTACTAAGCTGGCTGTCACCGTCTTTTGCTCCTGTTTCGAAATTCGCAACACTTTCCCCGCCGGGGTTACCCGGGTCTGCAAATGTGTGAATATAAGCTTTACCCGCATATTCTTTTAAAAGAGAGTTCATTTTTTCGTGGGGAGAAATTCTTGTAATGCTGCCTGAAGCACCTCCTGCTCCACCATAATTTGTATATGCCTTTTTTGTTATACATCTTGAGGCTTTTCTTGTGTATTTGTGTGTAGTGGCTGTATAATATACGCCTCCCGAAATTGCGTCATACGCCCAGTTTTTATAATGTTCTGCATCA
The DNA here is from genome assembly GCA_910577515.1 of uncultured Vampirovibrio sp. Classification (GTDB taxonomy): domain Bacteria; phylum Cyanobacteriota; class Vampirovibrionia; order Gastranaerophilales; family Gastranaerophilaceae; genus MGBC122484. The sequence continues at coordinate 149,234 of CAJTLW010000003.1, read as the reverse complement.
ATTGGAGTTTTTGACCAGATATGCTGCATGTGACAAGCACCGTTATCTACTCCGTTTAGGCTTCCGGGACAACCTTGTACCTTATATTTACACCAAGATGTGCCGCCCGTGTTACCTGAAAAACTGCACAATTGGAGACCGTCAGCTCCTTTATAGTTATTTACTTCATTCAAATGTGCAAACCAAGCTGCAATTTCAGGTTCTTTCGGAAGACTCCAGTCTCCTATTTTGGTATTACCCGGGTGATAATTATTACAGGCATTGTTTGCGGCATCCCAAGTACATACGGGTCTTGAACAGCCTGTCCTTCCGCCCGAAGGGTCAATATCACATTCTCCCGAAACATCCTGCCAGCAGCAAGCACCCGAATCACAAGTAACACCAGCTTTAACCACAGTATTGCCGCTCACAAGCGCTGTAGGACCGCCATATCCGTCGTCTGCCACGGCAAATTTTGTAACACAGGCAGCCGCACCGCCATTTTGCTCTGCCGTTAAATATTTTAAGACGCCAGGTTTAATATTCTCACAATCATTCTGGTGGACAGGTTTTGAATGGTAAATTCCTCCGCCTCCACCTCCGCCCGGCGCTATTAAAAGAGCAGATAAATTTTGCATGCCAGGAGCAATGAATATATCCAAATAATACCGTCCGATTTTTACACCTTTCACGCTTGTATTTATAGCATTCCAATATTTAACATCGTTATACCTTGATTTACAGATAACTGTATTTGCACTGTTATTACCGGTTGCTGTATTAAATTCACAAATTTCATTGATAGCAGGGATTGCAGCCGCACCGCCGCCGCCTGCACCTTGCATATAAATATTTAACTGCGTCACATCATTCGGCACAGTGAATGCGCATTTCATATAGTTTTGTCCTTCAACTTCCTCACAATCCGCATCATCTGTTGTAAAAATTTTATATCCACTATCGCTTTTGCTTGGAACAGTAACACTTACATTATCATTAAGACGTTTTGTCATTACAGGAGCTAATGCTGCAAGCAGCAATGAAGCAACCAATAGTGCCATGAGCATTTCAACTAGGGAAAAAGCAGGTTTATATTTCATATTTTCTCCTTTTAAACTTATTTTTGAAATAAGTATATCATATTTTAGTGTAAATTGCACTTATTTATATAAGTGTGAAATTAGGGTATATAAATATGAGAAAATTACACATAACATGTAAATGAGGTGTGTAATGTTTAAAGTTGAAAAACCCGAGATGATAAATAAAACCTTCAGATTACCAGCAAAGCTTGTGCAAGATTTGCAAATTGTTGCACAGGATAAGGGGGTCTCTTTAAACAATCTTGTACAGCAATGCTGTGAATATGCACTTAACCAGCTTGATAAAGAAGATTAATATTCCATTATTGGCATATTATTGATTAAAAATATATATAAATATATAAAAAGAACCCTAAAAATTCAGGGTTCTTTTTAATTGCTTAATTAAAATTATATATATGCTGTTTTTGGCATTTACTAGCAGCCGCAAGAAGAACATCCGCAAGAACAAGAGCAGCCAAGTGCTTCTTTTGCTTCATTAATGCGAACTTTAATTCTGCCGTCAACTGCGATGCCTTCGCCTGTTTTTTCACTTATTAAAAGCGGGTTGATATCTAATTCATCGATGAATTTAAAATCAGAAACAAGCTGTGATAATCTTAACAAGGTTTCCTGAATTTGATTAATTTGAGCAGGGGTTGTACCTCTTGCACCTTCTAAAAGCTTGTATGCCTTAACGGATTTAATCATATCCATTGCATCGTTATCTGTTAAAGGGGCAATTCTGAAGGTTACATCCTTCATAACTTCAACAAATACGCCGCCTAAACCAAACATCATCATCGGGCCGTATTGCGGATCTGTTGCAATACCGCAAACCATTTCGCGGCTGCCTTTTACCATCTCTTGAATAATAACACCTTCAAGTCCTTCAAGTAAGCCTTTTGCTTCAAGCCTTGAGATTAAGCCCTTATATTCATTGCGCAATTGTTCTTCAGATTGAATGTTTACGATAACACCGCCAACGTCTGTTTTGTGAGATGTTGTTTTTGAAGTCATCTTCATAACAACAGGATAGCCAATATTATTTGCAACATTTGCTGCTTCATCTTCATTAACGGCTAAACCATATTTGCAGGCACGAATACCGTAAGCTTGAAGAACATCGATTGATTCAAGGGTTGTAAGCTGGTCACGTCCTTCTGCAATTGAGGCTTTGATAATATTTTGAACTTTAGCTCTATCAACATCGTAGCAAGGAACTTTACCAACAGGTTTTTCCATCCATTGACGTTGTTCATCAAGTCTTAAGAAAGCTTCTGCAGCTTCTTCAGCGTACATATAGAAAGGCATGTTCACTTCCATATTTGAAATTTCAGTAAAGAAATTGCTTGTTGTCATAAATACGCCAACAATCGGTTTTTGCGGATTTTTAGCCTTAATTTCCATCAAAGCTTTTGCAACATCAATATCCTTTAAACCAAGGAACGGAAGGTAAATAACCATTATCATATCAACGTTTTCATCAGCAATAACTGTTTCAAGCGTTTGGATATAATGTTCAATCGGGGCCGATGCTATCATATCAACAGGATTTTTAACTGAAGCAGCAGCCGGTAGAAAGCTTCTTAATTTTTCTTTTGTAGCATCTGTAATTTTTGCCATTTGCATCCCGTTTTCGCAGATTGCATCTGTTGCCATAATACCTGGGCCGCCTGAATTTGTAATAATTGCAACCCTGTTACCCTTCGGAATAGGGCAGTTTGAGAAAGCTTTAGCATTTGCAAAAAGGTTTTTCAATGAAAATTCACGGATTACACCTGATTGTTTTAAAAGCGCTGCTGCTGCTTTATCTGCACCAGCTAAAGAACCTGTGTGAGAAGATGCAGCTGATGCACCTGCAGCTGAGCGACCTGCTTTAAGTGCTAAAATCGGTTTTTTCTTTGTGATGCGTGAAGCTAATTTTCTAAAATTAGCGGGGTTTTGAATTGATTCCATATACAATAAAATTTGTTTAACATCATCATCATTTTCCCAATATTCAAGCATTGTTTCAGCGTTAACATCTGCCTGGTTTCCGATTGATACAAATTGTGCAAAACCAAGATTTAAATCTTTTAAAATATTTAAGATACCACCGCCAAGCGCACCTGATTGAGAAACAAAGCCGATATCCCCTTGAACAGGAAGGGATTCAGCGAATGTTGCATCCATCATAATATCTTTATTTGTGTTTAAAACGCCAAGGCAGTTTGGCCCGACACATCTCATACCGTATTCGCGTACTTTTTCAAGAAGTTGTTTTTCAAGCTCTGCACCTTCTTTTCCGGTTTCTTTAAAGCCTGCTGTAATAATACATAAGCCTTTAATGCCTTTTTTGTTGCAATCATCAATTGTTTGAAGAACAAATTTAGAATTTACAACGATAACCGCTAAATCAACTTCGCCTGGTACTTCCAGAATTGAAGTATAGGCTTGAAATCCTTCAATCATACCGCCTTTTGGGTTTACAGGATATATTTTACCGTTAAATTTATAATCTCTTAATCTTTGCATAATTTCAGAGCCGATTGTTTTTGGCTTTGTAGATGCGCCAATTACAGCGACTGACTTTGGTTTCATAATTTTGTCCAATACGTTCATTTTTAGACCTTTCTATTTTAATTTACTTATTTTTCATAAAAATTTATGGGTTCAAAACCTTGAACCCATCCTTAATATCCATTTTGTATCCATTCTCTTGCTCTAAATTTTGCACCCATATTGAGCGCAATTTCTTCGCACAATTTAACATCGACCGGATAAACTTCTTCTCTGTAGCCTGAAACTACAGAAAAGACCGTATCAATACCTGCTTCAATGCATTTTTTTGCAAAATCGAGCATAGCATTATAAGCACCTTCAAAGGAAGGTTTTGAAATTTTATTATAAAGCTCTTCATTTTGGGCGTTTAGACTTATTGAAATTGAATCAATCAAAGGTGCCAAATCAGGCACAATATCTCTTTTTGCAATGTAATTTCCATGCCCGTTTGTGTTTATTCTAATTTTTAAATCAGGCAGATTTTTTTTAATATATTTCGCAATTTCTATCACTTCATTATATTTTACAAGCGGCTCGCCATATCCGCAAAAAACAATTTCGTCTTTAATTTCAGCTTTTTTTTCTTCAATCTGGGCTATAACATCGGCTGCTGCCACCTTCATATTGTTATGCCACATATATGCGCCTTTAACGTCATCTTTATCGTTTCTAAGACAAAAAGCGCAGGAATTTGTACAGGCATTTGTGATATTAATATAAGTTTTACCGTATAAAAAATAAACAAGATTTAATTTTTCGCTCAAATCCGAATTTGCCAAAGGATACCTCTTAAAACTCTAAAAGTACGGTTTTATTACAATATTTTGGCACAAGAAAAATGTTAAATCAAGTAATATTTTTAAAATATGGAGAGATTAAAATGACCTTAAAACAATAATTTTTAAGTAAAAAGTATTATGCTTATTTTAATTGAATTTTTTAATTTTTATTCGCCGTATGCTGAAAGCGCATAATCATTTAAGCCTTTAAATGCAATATTTAAAGCATTGTCAGCAGCATCAGCTGCCAGTTTTTGGAATTCCATAACGTCTGCTTTAACTTTTTTTGCATCAAATTCATAAGCGCCTTTAAAAGCAAGCTGGGCGCGTCCTGCGCTTTCTAAAGCTTCCATAGCAGAACCTTCTGTTTGTTTGCATTTAGGACATTCGCATTTTGGGGTGTCTTTTTCCACCTTACTTTTGCCATTAAAATTCACGGCATTAAAACCTAAATTGTTAATGTTGTTTGACATATCTTTCTCCCAATCGTGTTTATTTTGGAGTTGTTTTGGTTTAGCGAAAAATCTTTTTGACCGTTTTGATTTTTTCACTTTTACATATAAAACATGAAATTAATTTTTTTTGCTAGTGTATGTATAAAATATATACTTATTTTTTATAAAAAATATGACAGTTTTTGAATACGCTTGTTAGGTAAGACTTTTAGAGTATTATTTTCTATTTACAAAACTTAATAATTATCTGCTTTTTAAAATGCACCGAACTTTTTTGCAATAAAAAGGCCAAAAATAAATTTTGGCTCTAACAAGGATGACAATAAAGTTATATGGTGTGTAATAAATCTTAACATTTCTTACACACCAGTATACGTCAAACAAAATGAAAACTTTTACACATTTCGAAAAATATCCACCATTTGATGTAGTTTAGTGTATAATTTTTTTATGAAATTAATTATACAGATACCCTGCTATAATGAAGAAGAAAGCCTTCCTATAACGTTTTCAGCCATTCCAAAACAAATTAAAGGAATAGATGAAATTGAAATTCTTGTTATAAATGACGGCTCAAGTGATAACACTGTAAATGTGGCAAAAAAGCTTGGTGTCCACCATATTGTGAGTTTTTCAAAAAATTTAGGACTTGCAAGGGCATTTGACGCGGGTTTAAAAAATTCCGTAAAACTTGGTGCAGATATTATTGTAAACCTTGATGCAGATAATCAATATTGCGCGGATGATATAGAAAAACTTATTGAGCCAATTATTGAACACAAAGCAGATATTGTAATAGGGGCAAGACCTATTGATACAATCAAGCATTTTTCCATCTTTAAAAAGTTTTTGCAAAAACTAGGGTCTTTTGTCATGAAAAGAATTTCAGGAGCAGATATTTCAGATGCCCCAAGCGGTTTTAGAGCATTTAGCAAAGAGGCTGCTTTAAAAATTAATATTTTTGATAATTATACATATACTATGGAATCAATCATACAGGCACAAAGAAAAGGGTTATCTATTTTAAGTGTTCCTATCCGTGTAAATGATGATTTAAGACCATCAAGGCTTGTGAAAAACAATTTTAACTATATTTTCCGTTCTGCAAAAACAATGATAAGGTTTTTTATAATTTATCATCCTTTCAGGTTTTTCATATCTCTTGCTGTAATTTTCTTTATTATGGGGCTGTTTTTAGGATTCAGATATTTATATTTCTTCCTTTTGGGGGACGGGCAAGGGCATATTCAATCTTTAATTTTGTGCGGATTGTTAATTACTGGTGGTTTTCAAACAGCATTGCTTGCAATTATATCTGATTTGCTTGCCATAAACAGAAAACTGGTTGAAGATATTCAAATAAAGGTTCAAACATTACAAAACAGGAAATAGATTATGTTAAAACAAAAAGCGGTTGAAAATTTTAAGAAGGGTTATTCTTGTTCAGAATCTGTTGTAAAAGCAGCCATCGATGAGGGGCTTCTTCCAGTTGATTTTTTACCTGTCGCAACAAGTTTCTCAGGCGGAATGAGCAGCGGGTGCCTTTGCGGCGCTATTGCAGGCTCCCAAATGGTTATAGGATATATCCATGGCAAAGGTAAAACAGAAAAAGCCCGTGCGCTTGCAAAAGAATTTATTGATGAATTCAAAAAAAGCCACAAGGCAGCATGTTGCAGGGCATTAACTGCAGGTTTTGATTTCCACAGCCCGGAAAGAAAGGCTCATTGTGTAAATATGGTATATGATTGTGCTAAAATATTGGAGATAATTTTAGAAAAAGAATTATCAAAAGCCTAAACAATATTCCTCAAATTTAATTTATGTTGAACAGGTTCGGATTCAAATAAATCACCAATTGAACAGCTAAGAGCATCGCAAAGTCTGTCCATATTCTCATAAGACGGCTGAGTTCTTCCATTTGCCCAAGAATAAACTGTTTGTTGGGGTAGCTGCAATTCTTTTGCCAGTTTATAGAGGCTATAGCCTTTGTTTTTCTTTGCAATTTCTCTAATTTTAATTTTCATAATATAAAATCCTGATTACTAAACAAATTTTTGTAATAATAGGATAATCTTATATAATTTAATTTAAAAATAAATCATACAAATAAACCAGAATATATTTTTAATCCTTGATTATAATACTAATATACTAAAATATTATTATGCACTTGCCATAAGGCATAAAATAATTATAAAATAAGTATTATTAAATAATAAATTTAAGGATAGTGAGACCATGATGAAAAAAATTGCATTGCTGTTAGCTTTAACAATAATAACAGCCTACACAACAAATATTTCTTTTGCTGCACCTTCAAAGGCTGCAAAACAACGTTCAGTTTCTGTAAATCCTGTTGTTTACGGGGCAATTGCAAAATATAAACAGAAAAACTATACAGGTACGATTCAGGATCTAACACCATATCTTAATCCAGAGGGCGACAAATATAATAACAAAAATAATACAATCAAAGATAGCTCTGTTGCTTATTATTATTACGGTTTAGCTTTTAACCAGCTCGGTTTAAAAGACCAGGCAAGAGCTGCATACAATGAAGTTTTGCAAAAGAAAGATAACCAGAAACTTGTAGATTATGCTGTTAGAGCAATTGCTTGTATGGACGGCAGACCTCAATGTGCGGCAAATTATGTTGATAAAAATGCACCGGCCGAAGACGATATGACAGTGTTTATTAAATCAAATAAACAGCTTCATGATGATGTTGTTGAACAAATCCAAAAGAAAGCTCTTGATAAGCAAATGGATAGAATAAACAACGATATGGCACCTGATATGCAAAATTATAAACTTTTAAACGATGCAAGCAGTGAAATCAAAGCACAACCTACAGATAAAGAAATAGCTGATGCTGTAAGAGTTTTGGCTAAAGTAGGTTTTAATCCTTTAAATAATATGATGAACGGATATGTTGACCCGCAATTAGCTGCAATGAGTGCTATGCTTGGAAATAACAATAATGTAAATAATATGAACTACCTGCCTTACATGATATCCCAAGGTCAAGGTAATCCTGATGTTGCAAAACAAATGATGCAAAGCATGATGATGAGCCAAATGATGCCTGATATGGGTGGTTTTGGCAAATTTTAATTTAAATTTAAACGTTTAGAAACTGCATGTTTTATGAAGAACAATGAAATAGATTTTGCAAAGCTTTGCTTTGAGGGCAAAAATTACGAAAAGGCAAAAGAATTATTTTTAAACAACAACATGCTTTATGAAGCAGGATTTTCTTCATTACTTGCAGGCAATATTACAAGCGCAAAACTTATTTGGAAAGAGATAAAAAACCCCGGTTTGGCAGCAAGCTGGGGTCTTATTATTTTAGATATAATTGAAAATAAGCCATACACCAAAGCTCCAAAATATTTTCAAACAAGGGCATTTTTGGAAGTTTATCTTAACCTTTTTTTGGAAAATGAGCATTATGACTGGGCCGATAGCATAATCAATGCTTATAAATTTTTTACAAGAGAAAATAATGAAGTTCCAAAATTTATAGCAAGGGTTTTATCTGCATTTGGATACAATGAATTAGTGCATGAATTTTGTGCGCTAGCAAAGAAAATTTGCTATTTTGACCCTGAAGCACATTTTATAGACGCTGAAACCTACCTTATAGAGGGGAAATTACAGGCTGCTTATGAAGCTGTAGTCGATGGGATAAAAATTGCCCCAAATTATTATCCAAATAAAAAACTCCTTACAATGATTAAAAACGCAGGATATAAAGAATAGAGGCTAATTCCTTTCTATTGAATTTAGCTTTTCTTTTAAAAGGCGGGAAAGTTCATCTCCAAGAGCTTTTCCTTGGGAGAAACCTTGTTGTATAAGGTCATCACCTGAAATATCAAGTTTTATATCTTTTAGTTTTTGAAAATAAAAAATAACATTTGCGTCATTAAAAATTGCATAATGGAGCGCTAAATCTAGGGGTTTGAGGTTTTTATACTGGTTATAAATTTCAAAATTTTCCGTGTGGTTTTGTATTAAAAAATCAGAGTACAGTTCATTTTCAAATATTGCTTTCAAAAAAATTTCTTCTTTTAAAACGTTAAAAATGCTTGAAGCTTCATCAAGCCTTTGCGCCCATTCATGCTTAAAAGACGGAATATCGCACCATATTTTATAAAAATTATTTTCTAAAATTTGATTGTACGCCTTTTTTGCGTTTTTGTCTGAAAAAAGTTTTTTAAGGGTCAATTTTATTCTATCTATACTTAAACCCTCTCTATCAGGAGATTTTAAATGTTCTTCAATTAATTTTTTATCATTTTCACTAAAATTAAAACCGAAACGCAATTTAAAATCCAGCCCTCTTAAAATTCTTGTAGGGTCATCAATATAGCTTTTATTATGTAAAACCCTTAAGGAGCGGGCTTTTATATCATCCGAACCGTTAAAAGGGTCGATTAATTCATACTTTAGCTCGTTTTTACCCGTAAAAAACCTTACCGCTATGGCGTTTACAGTAAAATCACGTCTTTTTAAATCGCAGCAAACAGGGCATCCTGTTTTTTGGATAACAGGCAAACAGCCTGATTGTGGGTAGATTTCTTCTCTTGTAGATGCAAAATCAATTTCTAACCCATTTATCACAGTTTTTGCCGTGTTAAAGGCTTTATGGACAGATTTTATCATGACATTAGGCGCACATTCAGAAAGTTTTTGTACAAAATCAATAGCTGAGCCTTCAATAAGGATATCAATATCCTTTATTTCAATACCCATAAGGATATCACGCACCATACCACCTACAAAATAAGCATCAACACCCATATCGCAGGCATTTTGCGCCACCATTTTGAAAACAGGCTCTAAATTTCTGTTAAAATTAAACATTCTCTTTAGAGAGCGCCTTTTTAATTTCTTCTTTTGAATAATATTTTTCTATAAAGCTTGTGTCAAATTTGCCTGAAATAAAGACTTCATTGTTTAAAATCTCTTTATGGAAAGGAATTGTGGTTTTAATTCCTGTAATAATATATTCATTTAAAGCTCGAAGCGCACGGTTTCTGGCATCTTCCCTATCTACTCCCCAACAGATAAGTTTCCCAACCATTGAATCATAATAAGGAGGAATCGAATAGCCTGTATAAACATGTGAATCAATTCTAACTCCAAAACCGCCCGGGGCAAGGTATCCCTCAATTTTTCCAGCAAAAGGAATAAAGTCGCGTTCAGGGTCTTCAGCGTTTATTCTGCATTCGATTGCATGGCCTTTTAGCACAATATCTTCCTGTTTTACGGATAATCTTTGCCCTGATGCCACACGCAATTGCTCTTTTACAATATCGACCCCTGAAATCATTTCTGATACACAGTGTTCTACCTGAACTCTTGTATTCATTTCCATAAAATACCAGTTTTTCCTGCCGTTCGGGTCATTTTCATCGAGCAAAAATTCAATAGTTCCAGCACCTTCATAGTTTATAGCTTTTGCAGCATTCACAGCCGCTTCACCCATTTTTTCCCTTACATCTTTACTGATTGCAGGGCTTGGCGCTTCTTCCAAAAGTTTTTGATGGCGTCTTTGAATTGAACAGTCGCGCTCCCCAAGGTGTACTACGTTTCCAAAGCTATCTGCCAGAATCTGAACTTCAATATGTCTTGGATTTATTAAATATTTTTCAACATACACTTCAGGGTTTGCAAAGGCATTTTTTGCTTCATTTCTGCACAAATTAAACGCATCTTCAACTTCATTTTCATTATGCACAATTCTCATACCCTTGCCGCCGCCGCCTGCAGTTGCTTTTATGATTACAGGGTAACCTACTTCTTTTGCAAAGGTTTTAATTTCATCAACATTTTCAATTAAACCTGTCCCCGGTGTAACGGGAACGTTGTTTTTTATCATTGTTTCTCTGGCATTTGCTTTATCACCCATTTTGCGCATTGCATCTGCAGAAGGACCGATAAATTTTATATGATGCTGCTCGCAAATATCAACAAAATCAGCACGTTCAGACATAAAACCATAACCAGGATGAATAGCATCAGCACCTGAAGTTAACGCTACGCTTATTATTGCAGGAATACTCAAATAGCTTTTGGCGCTTGGCGCAGGGCCTATACAATATGCTTCATCCGCAAGTGATACATGTAAACTGCCTGCATCAGCCTGAGAATAGATGGCAACGGTTGCAATACCTAATTCTTTACAAGCTCTTATAATTCTTAGGGCGATTTCTCCCCTGTTTGCAATTAAAACCTTTTTTATCATACCAAATACTTAAATTAACTTACTCAACATACATAAGGACTTGGCCATATTCAACGCTTTGCCCGTCCTCAACACAAATTTGAACCACTTTTCCTGATACTTCTGATTCAATTTCGTTCATCAATTTCATAGCTTCAACTATGCAAACCACCTGCCCTGCTTTTACAACATCGCCTACTTTAACATAAGGTTCTGAACCCGGGCTTGGTGCTGCATAGAACGCACCAACCATAGGAGATGTTATTGGAGTACCTTTAGGTGCATCTGATGCTGCTTTTGTCTGAGGAGCTTCAGTAGCAGGTGCAGCCGGAGCAGCGGCAGGAAGAACAGGAGCAATAGGAGCTACGGCAACATTTCCAGATATTCCGCCTTTTTTAATAGTGATAGCTTTATCTCCATCTTCAAGAGTAATTTCGCTTAACTGGTTATCACTTACAAGTTTTGCAAGTTTTTCTATATATTCACATTCAAAATTCATAATCTATACCCTATCTAAGTATTCGTTTGTTCTTGTATCAATTCTTAGTTTATCGCCAACCTGAATAAAGAAAGGAACGTTAACAACAGCACCGCCTTCAAGAGTCGCAGGTTTAGAACCGCCTTGAGCAGTGTTTCCTTTTTCGGCAGGGGGCGTATCAACTACTTCTAATTCAACAAAATTAGGAAGGTCAATACCAATTATTCTGCCATCGTGCATTAAAATTTGCACGTTCATATTTTCTTTCAAATATTTAACCCCGTCACCGATTGCAGATTCAGGAACAGGAAGCTGTTCATAGCTTTCTAAATCCATCATTACAAAATCAGCGCCTTCTTTATAAAGATATTGCATTTCACGTCTGTCGAGCATAGCCTTTGCAACTTTTTCACCGGCTCTGAAGGTTTTTTCAACAACCTGACCTGTTTCAACGTTTTTTAGTTTTGAACGAACAAAAGCTGCACCTTTGCCGGGTTTTACGTGTAAAAATTCAACAACAGACCATAATCCGTTATCTAATTCAAGGGTTAAACCTGTTTTTAAATCGTTTACTGAAATCATAAAATATCCTATTTTATTTCTACTTCCTTTGATGTTAGCATAAAAGTTGATTTTTTACATAAAAATTTTTATCATTTTTCAATTTCTGTAACAAATCAGATGGCACCTTATCCATTTTTGATAGTATTTTAGCTGCTTTTTCCCTTATTGTGTAATCAATGTAGCTTGATGTAAAATTTAATATTTCTAAAAGTTTTTTATCATCTGAATTATTAAATTCTGTATAATACAGTGCTTCAAGCGCCCAGTAAAGATTAAAAACTATCTTGTTTTTGGCGTGGTTTTTTGAATTTTTAAGCCTGTTTTCATAATACGGAGTATCTGCTATTTCTTTTAGTTTTCCTATTATATTTAAAATTCTTTCTATAAGAGGTTTGCAGATAAATGATTGCAAAGCTTTACACCCCTTTATCCCTTCAATCAAAGCCCGTGAAACATTCGGGTTTATATCCATAATGCCATCTAAGATAATTTTAAGGCTGTTTTTATCTAAAAAATATTTTGAAGTTTCCGTTTTTTGCAAAAATTCAGAAATCTTAAGTGCTGAGGCTTCCCTAATTCTACCATCACAGCCTGTTAAATTATCAATTAAATAATCTGCTTCTGCTTGATTGTCAATATTTTCTAAAGACATTAAGGCAACGGGCTTTTCAAACTCATCCCCGTCTTTTAAAAGTTTTATTATTTCTTCTTTTGAATAAGACTTTCCGGCGATTTCAAGCGCACGCTCTATTAATAAATCGGTTGAGGCCTCTATTAAACTTTCATCCATATTATTGTTTACAATCTCAAGTTCAAATATTATACTTAATTCTAGCACAACATTTTAGATAAAAAGCCAATTTAAATTTTTCCCCTCTTCACTATAATATTCTTAAAAATTCGGAAGTTAAACGGATTTTTATTTATTGAGAAAGGATAAAAAATGGATAGATTTCTTAATTTTATAGGCGGATTTTTAGGTTTAAATAAAGTAAACGAAGGATATATAGGCTTAACAAGTTTTGAAGCACCGGTGCCAGACAGGATTAAACGCCCTGAATTGCCGGAAGACGATGAACCTGTTTCAAAAACAAGCTTCACAGGAATGCTAAGAAGAACATCGTAAAAAATTTGCTAGACGGGGGTCTTCATTGTGGATTTTATTTTGTAATAATATCCTGCAAAATCTTCTTTTAGCGCCTTATTGTATACATCTTTAAAATATTTATCAATATTATCAGGTGTAATTTGGTGGTTATTTTGCGCTATAGAATTTAATATAAAATAATTTATCCAGGTTCTAAAGTGGGTTAAATCTTTAAAATCTTCAATTTTACCAATTGAATCAAGGTTATCAAATGCATAAACTTCCATATTCTGGTATTTTGCACCTTCATTAACAAGGTACTTGAGCATTAATTTATATTTTTCAAAAGCAGGGTTATTTCTAATCCAAACTGCAAACTGTAAATTAGAAACAGGTGGAACTACAATATAAAATTTAACATTAGGATTTTCTTTTACAACCTTAAAAAAATATTCATCAAAATAATCATGTAACTTTTCTTCGTATTTATCATCTACAGTATTATGATTCACTTCTAAAGGGGTAGATAGTATGGTTTGAAGAACATCTTTGACCTGATTATGTTCTTTATTATCAAGCCATTTTTCAAAACCGCCAAATCTGCTTATATGAAAAGCTTTATCATCCCAAGAATACGGGCGATCCGGATTACAAACTTCTACACAAGAGGAAATTTTTCTAAATGATAATGCACATTGGATATATTTGTCATTTAAATATATCCTATAATCATTAAAATTATTATCATCGTAGAGAAAACTATATGTTTCAAGTGCATAACCAGGTGCATTTTTATCAAGGTTAAAGTAATGCGAGTCTACAATATAAACAATTTTATCAATATGTTTATGCTTCAATAAATACTTTGTTATAAGGCTTTTTTCCGCCATTGTTGAACCTGATATTGATAAATTAAAGAATCTGCCACCCAAAATTTCACCTGCTTTTTTAGCAGATGTGTTTTCAGAATGAGAGTTTCCAATAATTACGGAGTTGAAATCATAATCTCTTATAAAGGCTCTGGCGCTTAACCTTGCATGCGCGTAAGCCGGTTTTTTTCTAAAAAAGGATTTGTGCCAGATTTCAAGCGGGTCATTTATATAAATTATTAGCGCCACAATAAAAGCAAAACCTGTACATAGAGAAACAAATAATATTAATGATAACTTTGAATATTTTTGCATAGAAATGACCTTTAAAAATTAAAATAAATAAATTCGCTGTACGGCACACAGCAGAGTTTAATAATAGCTGCAATAAAAATTATTGCAAACAAAAAGCTATAAAATACCGCAGACTTTTTAGAATCAACATTTATCATTGATACAATTTTATTTGAATTAGGACATAAGAAGACAATCAAGAGTGCTAATGTAAAAATCACTATAATAAACGGGTATTTAGCACTGTGATGAAAAATAAAATCCAAATGATGCGTTCTTGGGATTATAAAGTTATTTATATCAAACAAAGACATAAAGATATTTTTCGCCTGCATTAAATTTTCAGCTCTGAATATTATCCAGGTGAAATTTATAAACATAAATGTAATAAAAATAGAAACGGGTTTTGGAAGTTCAATGTGAGTTTTTTGCCAAAGTTTATTTATAATTTGTGCTATTCCATGTAAAGCACCCCAAAACACAAACATCCAAGAAGCCCCATGCCAAAGACCACCTATAAGCATTGTAGTTAAAAGATTAGAATACATTCTTATCTCTCCCTTTCTATTGCCGCCCAAAGGGATATAGATGTAATCTCTTAAAAATCTTGATAGCGTGATGTGCCATCTTTTCCAAAAATCTTGTACGGATATTGCTTTATAGGGAGAATTAAAGTTTATCGGCAAATCAATATTAAGCATTTTGGCGCTGCCCAATGCCATATCCGTATACCCTGAAAAATCAAAATATATTTGCAGTGTATAACTTATTACTATAATCCATCCTTCAATAATAGATATAGTTGCATCTGCACCTCCTGCAGGATACCCATTTGCAACATAAATAGATAATGTATCGGCTATGATTGTCTTTTTAAATAAACCTATTATAAATAAGAAAAGTCCTGAAATTATATTTTTATATTTTAAAACTTTTCTTTTTATATCATTAAATTGGGGCATCATTTCGCCATGATGCAGAATAGGACCTGCTATAAGGTGTGGAAAAAACGTTACAAACAAAAGATAGCTCAAAACATCATATTCTCTTGCTTCTTTTTTATAAGCATCAACAAGATATGTAATTTGAGTAAAGGTAAAAAAGCTTATGCCTAAAGGAAGAATTATTTTTGCAATTTGAATATCTGTATGTAAAACAAAATTTAGATTATCTATAAAGAAATTAGCATATTTAAAATACCCTAGAATTAGAATATTAAGAGTTAAACCAAATATTAAAAGAAACTTTCTTTTTGTTTTATCTTCAAAATATTTGCTTAAAAAAGCGGAGCCTATGCCAAAATTCAAAAGCATTGATATTAAAAGAAGGGCTGTATATTTTGGATCCCACCAGCTGTAAAACAAAACAGATGCAAGCACAAGCCAGATTTTAGATACTACAATAAGCCTGAATTTTAACAAAACATAATAAAATACAACCACTACGGGCAAAAATAAAAATATATAGGCTGCAGAATTAAAAAGCATTAAAAACTCCGGATTATTTTATAAATGCAAGAAACCCAATTCCGGGCATTACAAAATGTATCCAAAGGGCGCAGGCAATACCTAAAAGTGAACCCATAAATACTTCAAAAGGAGTGTGGCCCAATAATTCTTTTAATACTTCATAAGGCTTTGTCTGGTTTGTGTGTTCGGCAATTTCGACTACAAGCCTGTTTAAAGTAGCTGCCGTTTTACCTGCTGCACGGCGAAGTCCTGCAGCATCTTGCAAAACAACAAGTGCAAAACCTAAAGCTATTGCAAAAGAAACTGATGAAAAACCTTCAACAAGCCCGACAGAGGTTGAAAGGCTAATAACGCCTGCTGAATGAGAACTTGGCATGCCGCCTGTTGTTGTAAAAATTTTAAAATTAATTCTTTTGTGTGTTAAAAAATAGAATAAAACTTTTAAAATTTGTGCAACACAAGCACTTCCGATACCTGTAAATAAAACCTCAAAACCTGTATTATAAAACATCTTCTCCATCTTTCACAGTTTTTAATTCATTTCAAGTGATTTTATAATCTTTTGTAAAACATCTGATTTTAAACCGTTTGAATTAAGTATACCATAACATTCTTCAATTGCATTTGTTAATTTTTCGCTTGCACTTTCAAGCCCGAAAATTGTTACATAAGTTGATTTATTTGAATTTTCATCTTTTCCTACAGTTTTCCCCATAATTTCTGTTGTGGATGTAAAATCTAAAATATCATCTTTTATCTGAAATGCAAGCCCGAATTTATCCCCGAAAGCACGCATTGTATCAAGTTCATTTTCGTTTGCCCCGCCTATAATTGCACCTAAAAGCAGGGAGCATTTAAAAAGGGCGCCTGTTTTATATTTATGAATAAATTGCAGATGCTCTATTGAAATTTTTTCATTTGAATTTTCCGCTTCAATATCTGCTGTTTGGCCGCCAACAATGCCAAAGGCACCTGCAGCAAGTGAATATTCATATAATAATTTAACAATTTTTTCAGCACTGATTAATTTTGGGGTTTTTTCAATAATAATTTGCGGCGCAAAAGAAATTAAAGCATCTCCTGCAAGTGTTGCAATTGCTTCACCATAAACTTTATGATTGGATGGTTTTCCGCGTCTCAAATCATCATTATCCATGCAGGGAAGGTCATCATGGATTAAGCTTTGTGCATGAAGCATCTCTAAAGCACAAGCAGCAGGAATAGCCGCTTTAAAATCTCCTAAAAACATTTTACAGGTTTCAAGGCATAAAATACCCCTGAGTCTTTTACCGCCAAGGCAGGTTGTATATTTCATTGATTCTATAACATTTTTAAAGAGTTTATATTCAGGGTTTTTTAGCCTCTCATCAAAATATTCTTCAAGCGTTTTTTCTATTATGCTTTTATACTCTTCAAACATTTTAAATCTCCAAATCGTCTGTGCCATGGTTTTCCAAAAGAAGGTTTTTTGTGCCTTGTTTCAGCTTTTTTCTTGAGTGAGCGCGTTTTTTTGTGCTTATTTTTGCAAATTCCTTGTTGTTATTGGTTTTGGAAGCACTTTCCTGTTTTATTCCCTCAAATGTAACCTTTGTTTTATAAAGTTTAGCTTCTTCAAGAAATTCAACATAACTTTCATACCTTGAAATATCAATTTTATCAAGATTTTTTATAACATTGCATTCTTTGCTTACATCAATTAAATGCAGGCAATCTCTATATTTGCAACCATCTTTTAAAGATTTTATTTCAGAAAAATAATTCCCTAAATCTTTTGGCAAAATAAAATCAAAAATAAGCCTTGAAAACCCCGGCGTGTCGATAATTCTGAAATCATTAAATTCTATGATTTCAGAATGACGGGTAGTGTGAGTTCCTCTTTTTAACTTATCAGAGATAGATTTTGTTTTAAGATTAAGTTCAGGATTAAGCGCATTTAGCAGAGAACTCTTTCCAACGCCTGACTGCCCTGTTAGCGCAATGGTTTTACCTTTAATATACCTTTTTAAAGTATTAAGCCCGTCTTTATTTAAGGCTGATGTAAAAACAATTTTGTATCCTAAAGGTTTATAAATTTTTGAAATATTGGCTTTGATTTCATCAAGCTCATCTTTATTTGTTAAATCATCCTTATTAAAACAAAGAAGCACATCAATATTATAATATTTAAGAAATGTTAAATATCTGTTTAGCTGAACAAAATCTAAATCAGGTTCAAAAATAGAAGATACGACAATCATTAAATCAAGATTTGCAACACCAGGCCGCGGGATAAAGTTTTTTCTTTTTAAAATTTTTACAATTGCGCCCTGTAAATTATTATTTGACTGAAACTCTTTTGTACCCTGAAGTTCAAACTCAACATAATCTCCTACAACAACTTTATTTTTTTGCTTTTTTAAAATTTCTCTCAGTTTGCACTCAACACAATTTGCAGCAGTACCCTTATTTTCATTGGGTATTACATAATAAAAATCTGAATGAATTTTGCAAACAATACCTATCATATTTATATAGAAATAATAGACAACAAGCGCCGATTTTGCAATTATTTTCTATTATATTATAATGTTGAAGTACAAGTGATGAATTTTTACTTGGGGAAGGTTGAAATATGACACTTACAGATTGGTTTAATAAAAGAAAAGAAGCACAGCAGCAAGCATTACGTGAAAATGATGTTGTAATTGATGATTCTGTCGGAAAACTTTGGAGCCTTTGCTATAATTGCAATTCACAACTTCCAAAGAAAGATTTGGAAAATAATAATATGGTTTGCCCGAATTGTGATTATCACTTTAGAATAGGTGCAAAAGAAAGAATTAAGCTTATTATTGATGCTGGCACATTTGAAGAAAGATATAAAAATATTTTAGGGAAAGACCCTTTAGACTTTGTAGATACACAGCCTTACTATAAAAGACAGGCAAGCGCAAAAGAAAAATCTGATCTGGATGAAGCTGTTATCACAGGGGTTGGAAATATTGACGGCCAAAAAGTAGCAGTTGCTGTTATGGATTTTGATTATATGGGCGGCTCAATGGGGTCTGTTGTAGGGGAAAAAGTTACAAGAATTATGGAAGATGCGCTTAAAGAAAAAATTCCTTGCATAGTATTTACAGCCTCAGGCGGTGCCAGAATGCAGGAATCAGCTTTAAGTTTGATGCAGATGGCAAAAACAAGCTGCGCTGTTGCAAAATTAAATGAAGCAAAAATTTTATATATGACAGTCTTAACAGAGCCTACATTTGGCGGGGTAACTGCAAGCTTCGGTACGTTAGGCGATATTATGATAGCAGAAAAAGGCGCAAGGATTGGTTTTGCAGGAAGAAGGGTAATTGAACAGACTATCAAAGAAAAACTCCCTGCAGATTTCCAAACGGCAGAATACCTTTTAAAATACGGGCAGATTGATTTAATCGTAACAAGAGCTGAAATGAAAGAAAAATTGTCTAAAATTATTGCCATGCACAGTATGGCACAGGCAAAATAAAAAAGGAAAATACGGCATGCAAATATTAGAATTTGAAAAACCAATATATAAAATGCAGGAAAAGATTGAAGAATTGAAGAAAATAAGCATGGATACAAATATGGATTATGAAAAAGAAATTGATACTCTTTCAAAACAAACGGAAGAATATAAAAAAGAATTGTATGAAAATTTAGAAGCTTATCAAAAACTTCAAATTGCAAGACACCCGCAGCGGCCTAATTTTCTTGATTATATTAATTTGATGACCGAAGATTTTATTGAACTTCACGGAGACAGAGAAGGCTCTGATGACAGGGCAATAATAGGCGGAATTGCAAAAATAGACGGTAAGCCTGTTATGATAATAGGCACCCAAAAAGGAAAAACCACAAAAGAAAACCTTGAATATAATTTCGGCATGCCGCAGCCGCAAGGATACAGAAAGGCTTTAAGATTATTTGAGCATGCATCACGTTTTAACCTTCCTATAATTACACTTGTTGATACTATGGGCGCATATCCCGGTATAAGAGCGGAAGAAACAGGGCAGGGTATTGCTATTGCAGTTAATTTAAAAGAAATGGCAAAGCTTGATGTTCCGATTATTGCCGTTATCACAGGCGAAGGCTGCAGCGGAGGAGCTTTAGGGCTTGCTGTTGCAAATAAGGTTTTAATATTAGAACATGCTTATTACACCGTAATTTCACCTGAAGGATGTGCTTCAATTTTATGGAGAGATGCAGCTGAAGCTAAAACAGCAGCTCAGGCACTAAAAATAACCGGGGATGACTTATTGAAATTTGATATTGTAGATGAGGTTGTAAAAGAGCCTGTGGGCGGTGCGCATTATGATGTTGAATTAATGGCAAAAACCTTGAAAGAAAGTTTAATTAAGGCATTAAAAGAATATGAGGGCAAAACACCTTTAGAATTAAAAAATGACAGATATTTAAAATTCCGTCGTATGGGTGTTTTTGCAGAATAAAAAATATACTAGAATTGTTTTCTAAACAACTTTTAAGGACTAATAAATGCGCAATATAATTAAAAACGGCAAAGATTTCAGGATAATTCCGGAAAAATTTGAAAGCTCCACTGTTTGCAATATAACAGATGCAAAAGAAGACAGTATCGATTTTACCCTTCCTATTGCAAGTGAAGCGGAATTAAACGATTATACTGCCGGAGACGAAGTGGAGATTTTCGGCTCAAATAATGAAGGACTTATATATTTTGTAACAAAAATTATAAATAAATCAGGTAAAAATATCACTGTTAATATGCCTGAATCTTATAAAAATATTCAAAGAAGAGAATATTCAAGGGTAGATTTTAAAGGAGAATTATCTTTTGTTGATTACAAAGATGTTGTACTTCAAACAGATGATATCTCCGCCGGAGGGTTGAAATTTATCTCAAGTATACCGCTTGAAGAACATTTAGAGTATAATATCAATATCGGTTTATCAAATAATTTGACCATAAATTGTACAATTCAACCGATAAGAATTCAGCAAATTGATTATAACGGTAAAAATGCTTATTCAATTTCAGGCAAATTCAAGACCATTGAAAGTATTGACAGAATTGCACTTGTACAATACTCATTCAGAAGCCTGACAGAAGCTGAAAATCTTAAGTAATAAAATATGCTTGGAGTTAAAATTAAGATGGATAAAGAGAATAAATCCGGATTTAAGAAAGAGATTAAAATAAGCTCTTATTTTGCATTTTTAACAAGCGTATTAATTGCAGTTATAGTAATTTTAACAATGGGATATGTTTTAAGATTCGTCAAAAATATATCATCCGATTACAGTGGCAATATTAAACGTTTTAATTACGTAATTTCATCGCTTGTATTTCAGCTTTATTCTGATACCTATAACGACGGTAGCAAAGATTATACAAAATTAAATAAAACGGTTACTACGCTTAAATCTAATGATTTATTATCTTATGTATATGTAACAGATAACCATACAAACAGAATTATTTGGGCAAGCGAAGATAATCTTAAAAATAAGCATATTATTGATACAGGGCGCATTATAGATAAAAATTTCGGTTTAAAAAATGTTCAGGAAATTCAGGGCGCAGCAGATCATTATACAATTACTATAGGGCTGACACAGGGCAGAGCGCAAAATAATAACATTCATATTATGTTTGAAAATATGAAAATTTTTGTGTTCATATTATTATTCTTCGGCCTTCTTGCAAGTGCTATGATGAGCAGAATAATAAACAGCCCTCTAATCAAGCTTACACAGGGTGTTAAAGAGTTTGCAGGCGGAAATTTTAACTACAGATTAAAAGAAACAAAATTCGGCGAAATAAATGAGCTTGTTCAAGCATACAATACAATGGCAGCACAGCTGCAGGAGCTTTATTCTTCATTAGAGCAAAAGGTTCAGGAAAGAACTCTTGAGCTTGAAAAAGCAAACAATGATTTAAAAGAAGCTCAGGCTATGATGGTGCATTCAGAGAAAATGCGTTCGCTTGGAGAACTTGTTGCAGGAATTGCTCATGAAATAAACAATCCGATTAATTTCATTTATGGCAATATAATGATTTTAGACAAATATAATAAAGATATGTTTGAATTAATCGAAAAATACGTTGAAAATGAAGAAACTTTGCCTCATGATAAAAGAATTGAGATTGAAAAAATTAAAAATGAAATAGATATTGATTTTCTAAAAGACGACATCAAAGAATTAATCCGCTCTTGTGTTGAAGGAACTGAGAGAACCAAAAACATTATTCTTGATTTAAAGAATTTCTCAAGGATGGAAGAGATGGTAATGACCCAGTTTGATATCCCGAAAGAAATTGATACGACTTTGAATATTTTGAATAATAAATATAAAAACAGAATCACTGTTCATAAAAATTATGAAGAAAACCTTCCAAAAATTGAAGCATACGGCGGCCAAATTAATCAGGTGTTTATGAATGTTCTTGATAATGCTGCTGCTGCAATTGACGGCAACGGTGATGTTTATATTGATGTCAAAAAGATAGATGAAACCGTTGAAATTAAATTTAGAGATACTGGAAAAGGCATTAAAAAAGAAAATTTATCCAAAGTGTTCGACCCCTTCTTTACAACAAAACCTGTAGGGCAGGGAACGGGTCTTGGAATGTCAATAAGCTACAGGGTTATACAAAATCACTTTGGCAAAATAAGCGTAGAAAGTGAAGTGGGGCAAGGGGCAACCTTTACAATTGTTCTTCCCATTAATCATAAACAGGCTTAAATATAGGGTAAATTCGGGTTAAGAAAGCGCAAAAAATGACAAAATATAAAATTTTAATTGTAGATGATGAACCTGATAATCTTCAGCTTTTATATAGAACCCTTCGCGGTAAATATGAAATAATGAAGGCAAATGGCCCAAAAGAAGCACTGGAGCTATTAAAAACCAATGATTTTCAATGCATAATTTCAGACCACAAAATGCCTGATATTGACGGAGTTGAATTTTTAAAGTTATCAACCGAAACTCATCCTAATGCTATGAGGCTTCTTGTAACTGCATATTCTGATGTTAAAATTTTAATTGATGCAATTAACTATGCAAGAATTTACAGGTACATAAAAAAACCTTATGCGCCAGATGAATTGTTGCATATTGTTGAAGCAAGCCTTGAATATTACCAGTTAAAAATAGATAATGAAACATTAATTAAGGATTTAAAAGAACTATTTTCAGGCACAATTAAAGCAATTATTGAAGCACTTGATGCAAAAGATTCTTTCACGCTTGGCAGAAGCCGCAGGGTTGCTTTTTATTCAGCAAAAATGATTGAATTTTTAAACCTGGATAAGGCACAGGCGGGTATTATAGAACTTGCAGGCTTATTGCATGATATAGGAATGATAGGTGTTGCTGAGGATATTTTAAATAAAACCCAAAGACTTACAGATGAAGAATTTGAGGAAATTAAAAAACACGTACAGCATTCTGTGAAAATTTTAGAAGATATTAAACAGCTTTATGATGTTGTTGAAATTATAAAATATCACCATGAACACTACGATGGAAACGGCTATCCTTACGGCAAAAAAGGAGACGAAATTCCTTTAGGCTCAAGAATAATTTCAATTGCTGATGCATACGACAGTATGATATCAAACAGGGCGTACAGACAGGGTTTAACAAGCGATGAAGCTTTAAAATTAATTGAGGAAAAGGCAGGAACACAATTTGACCCTGAATTAATAGGTGTCTTCAAATCTATCTTACCTGCCGCAGCTAACGAAATAAAAGATTTTGAAACAAAAATGAAATTTCAATTAAAAAATGAGGAGCAAGCCCTTGGACACTAACAATTTATCAAGAACTGTTGAAGTTTTTACAGGGGCCTATGCCAGCGGAAAAAGCGAAAGTGCTATAAATCGTGCGCTTCAGTTTGCACAAATAGGCAAAGATATTACTCTTGTTGACTTAGACACAGTTGAACCTGCTTATTGCCTTCGCCCTATAATTGGGGAATTAAAAGAAAAAGGAATAAGTGTTATAGCGCAGACCGATTATTTCGGCCTTGGTGAGGCAGGAAGCTATGTTACGGCAGAACAAATAAATTGCCTTTCAAAAAACGGCGATATGATAATAGATGTAGGCTATGGTGCCTCAGGCCTTGATATTTTGGATATTTTAAACGGAATTGAAAAAGAGAATGACCTTCGGATTTATCTTGTTGTAAACACATCAAAATTTGAAACAAGAGATAAGGAGAGCATTTTAGAGTATATGGAATTTTCCTCAGGACTCAATAAGCAACCCTGGAAAAAATTTTCAGGCTTTATCTCAAATACCCATTTTGCAGATGAAACAAAAAAAGAAGATATTATAAGAGGGTATGAAAAATTAAAAGAAGTATCACTTGAAGTAGGTATTCCAATTGTTGCAATAGGTGCGGATGAAAAATTTATGCAGGATTTCCCTGAAAATAATTATGACGGGGTTCCTGTCTGGTTTTATCACCGTCACATGCCAAAAGCATTGTGGTAGCCTTTATTCTTCCATTGTCATAACCGTGTTTTTTATAATGCTTGCCTTATCTTTCAGCATCTTTAAAAGGCTCAATAAATTGCTGTTTTCATTTTCAGCACATCTACAGGCTATTTCAATAAGGCCTTCAAGCGCATTTGCTTCTTGTTCAAGCTTTGATTGAAGAATAACTATTCTGCTTACCACTTCTTCAAAGCTTTCCTGCCATTCCCCTTCTTCATTATTATTCAGCGCCATAACTTTCAACCTTTCTATATGATAGACTACAAAATCGATTTTAACATTAAAATTTATATATGGCAATGAAAAAAAATGAAATTGTTAGTATAATTTCAAACAACATTAAAAAATACCGAAATGCTGCCAAAATACGACAGGTGGATTTGGGTATACAGATAAATGTAAGTGAAAACCATATTTACATGCTTGAAGCAGGCAAAAGAATTCCATCAGTTGAAACAATTTTAAAAATCGCTAATGCGCTGAATATTGAACCATATAAATTGTTAAAACCCCATGTTGAATTTCAAAATAAATAATGTATAATAAAGATATAAAGGGCGGGAATGCTCGCTACATTCCCTTTAAAGACCCTATTTGTTTATTTTTTTGAGCGCTATGATTATCAACAAGATAAGAAGTAGCGCTTTTTCAGTAATAAACACTTCTTGCATCACCTCCTTTCCAACTTCATACTGCAGTTATGTTGTTTGGAAGAGCAGGTTAGCCTCTAGGGTCTACCGCATATTTATAATATAATATTACCGTTTGATACAACACCACTGTTTGGCGTAAAAAAACGGGTATTGAAAGGTTACAAAATCAATACCCTTAAGAAAATTGTTTATCGAAAATTTTATCTAAAATATATAATCACATATCCCCCCATGCCAGTTGCACCTGCCCCAACCTGTTCATTGGCACCAGGGGTTATATTCCAGGCTCCACCGCCACCGCCAGTTGCACCTGGGGCATAAATATTAATGTATTGCGATATGTTTTGTTCAATATTGTGTGCAATAAGGCTTCTGAGCAGTGGCGTTGGTGTAACGCTGTTTGTTGGAATATCTTTACTACCGCATTCATATTTTTTATTATTTATTCCAATCGCAATTGTTGAAAATCCACCACAAGGTATTCCAGAATTCCCGGCAAGAGGGGTGGTTTTTGAATTATAACCACCATTTCCTCCTTTGAATCTATATGGTACATCAAGGTTTGAATCTTCTGCTTTTATACCAGATGAGCCATTAATTATTGCGTCCTTATTTTCTTGCAGAGTCAATCTATCTAATGTTGATTGAGGAATACTCCCAGCGGAACCGCCGTTTCCTCCCTGAGCTAAGGTTGCAGAAGCTATTATAGCACCATTTGCACCACTACCGCCTTGACCACCCATTACTTCATATCTTATACCATTTTCAAGCTCTATAAAGCTTGTTCCACCAGTAACACCATTTCCACCGTTTTTATTACCTCCGCTTCCGCCATGTCCCACTTGTACTTTAATTAAAGCATTTTCAGTTACAGGTATATTTTTCACATGTACTACACTACCCCCACCTCCACCTCCACCTCCAGCTCCAGGATATGCTCTTTTAAAGGTAAATCTAGCAGCACCACCTCCACCATCTCCACCTTTACCGCAATTTAATAAAGTTCGTTTTGGACCCTGTTTGCAGGCACCACCAGAACCACCTGCACCAGGCGATATGCCATTTTGCCCATTTAAGTCTGGGTTAGAATGCCCATTTACACTAGCAAGTCCACCTATAGTTTTACTTGTAGAAACAGGTCTTGAACCTCCCCAACCCACAGACGGAATGCCACCATGCCCACCATCCTTACCTGATAGCCCTAAAGCATTACCTACTCTAATTTCATCTAAAATACCTATATTTACACAGTCGGTATATACGCTTTGCCCTGTTGTACCATCATTTGCAGTTGGCTGTTTGTCAAATTCATCATATAGGTAATTTCTATATATGCAATAAGCCCCAGATGTATGGGATGCATCACCATGTTTTGCATCTGTTGCATTAAGACCCCCAGAACCAGTATTCATGGATAATCCAAATATCCAAATAATTTTATTACCTTTATATAAACGTGCAACCGAAGGTTGACCAGATCTTAACTGGCTTTTGGTTTCTGTATTTTTCCCGCCATGACCAGCACTAAGATCTAATCTAACCACACCGTTATATATGCTGCCGTCATCATTTAAAAAAGCCCTCTTTAATACTTCATCAGGTATTTTCATCCGTGCATACTGTCCTGCTTCTCCACCCCCACCGCGGTAAGCTTTAAATTCCTGCACATTATCTATAACGCAACGAACAGAAAGAGCGCTATTTGTATCTTTAGTGCTTGCTACACTTGATAAATATCCAGGGTTATAAAGCTCGTATATATTAAGTGGATTAGCTAAAAAACTAGAATAATACAAATAGCCACCTGTATCGCTCATGAAAACAGTTGAATGTGTATTATTTACAGCTTCGCCATCATTTGCAAAATATTGTGTTGCATCGCAATAATTTTTTTGCTCAACATTTTGTGAATGTGTTGAACTTGCACCAATACAAGTATTTGCTATTCCACTACACTTTGTGAAAGGTGTTCCTGCAATATGGGTGTTCGTTCCACATATCTGCAAATTTTTAGCATTTCTTGCCAATATTTCCAACTCAGCAAGAGTCGGCATTCTGCCATAGTCTCCATTATTTGCCTGAACAGATCCAGGTCTCCAAGCACTGCAGATTTTTTTTGCCGCGCTCCATTGACAGACGGTTCTTGTGCAACTATTGTAGTTGGAAGATGAATTACAACCATCATCTGAGGTTTTACCATACCAACAACAATTTCCGCTTGATGAAGCTGAGCAGCTGTTTCCTGCTGCAGCTGATGTTACGCCATTTATATTTCTTTTTGGAGAATTTGAATCGCCATCTCCAGGATTATATTTAGCAATACAGGTTGAATGCTGGATAGTACCATTAGGGTATTTTTTGGCATTTACAGTGTAATCTACATAATATCCCCAAGAACCACAATCTGACTGGCTTGCAGGATATCCTCCTATAGACATACCGTCCCCTCCTGGACCACCACCACCAATTAATTCTATCCAAATATCAGACATTGTATTATCTATTACAAAGCTTTTATTTACAGTATTGCCAGCACCAACACCGCCATAAATTTCAGTTATTTCATCTCTTCCTGTATTAAAGTTTTTAGCTATACTTTGCTCTCTTTCGTCTTTAATTTGACCAATTGCTCCGCCGCCACCTCCACCACCAGATACAATGATTGCAGAAAGATGGCTCATTCCTCTTGGAACATGACAATCATCAGCTGTAAATTCTGATGAATTATCGTTTACATAAGCACAACTTGGCATTGCATCTGTATGCGACATTCCATTAAAATTTACCATTTCTCCATTCATTCTTCTTGTCATTACGGGAGCTAAAGCTGCCATTAAAAGTGAGGCGACAAGGAGAGCCATGAGCATTTCAACTAAGCTGAAGGCATGGCATACACATGCCGGGTGGCGAAAAATTTTTTTTACGATGAACATTTTTTCCCTTTCAGATGAACGAATATAAAAAATCACTAATTTTATATCATGACATGTAATATATTTTACTAATATTTTTACACATCATGATAAATTTTGCAATAAAAATTATCCTGTCGGGTAATTTATTTAACATCAAAATACCCTTATTCTTAAGGCAGGAGAAGAAAAAGTGGCAGAATTAAGAAACGTAGTCGGAAAAAATATTAAGACAATCAGAAAAGCAAAAAAATGGACTCAGGCACAATTGGCTGAAAAAGTGGGGTTAGAGCCTGTGAGCATCGCAAGAATTGAGACAGGGCTTAATTTTCCAAAAGAAGAAAATCTTACATCTATTGCAAAGGCACTAAATGTAAGCGTTTCAGACCTTTTTGTCGCAAAAGAAACAGATAAAAGGAGTACGATTAAATATATTCAATCAGCAGTGCAGGGTCTTGAT
This sequence comes from uncultured Vampirovibrio sp., assembly GCA_910577515.1. GTDB lineage: Bacteria > Cyanobacteriota > Vampirovibrionia > Gastranaerophilales > Gastranaerophilaceae > MGBC122484. Next base: position 120,884 of record CAJTLW010000003.1, on the reverse strand, counting down.
AAGAGAGATTTAGAGATTATAAGCAATCTTGTTAAAACAATGTCTTGCTGCTAAAATTTTATTTTTAAGGTTACAAATTGTCAATTAAAATTACAGCAAATGCTTGAATAGCTTCTTTTTTACCTGTTGCATCCACACCTTCATTGGTTTTTGCTTTAATTGAAACACAATCAACCGGCAAGGAGAGTGCATCTGATATGTTTTTTCGCATAAAATCCACATGGGGAGCAAGTTTTGGCGCCTGTGCTATAACAGTAGAATCAATATTTAAAATTTTATACCCTTTATTTTTAAGGATTTCGCCCGCAAGGGTAAGAAGCTGAATACTGTCTGCACCTTTATATTGAGGATCAGTATCGGGGAAGTGCCGCCCTATATCCCCCGCTGCCGCTGCACCAAAAATAGCATCAATTATAGCATGGCACAATACATCGGCATCAGAATGCCCTAAAAGCCCTGTAGTATGCGGGATTTTTACCCCGCCTAAAATTAAATCTCTGCCTTCTGTGAGCCTGTGCAAGTCATATCCCTGTCCTATCCTCATTTTAAGGCACCTTTCAGAATATATTTTTCAATAGCATCTGCTAAGCCATCTTCGTTAATTGTCGGGCAAACATAATCTGCGATTGATTTCAATTTTTCAGAGGCGTTACCCATTGCAATTTTTACTCCGGCATTTTTTAATAAATCATAATCATTATCCTGGTCTCCAGAGGCAAACACCTCATCAGTATTGATATTCCAGAGTTTTTTGAGGAAATTCATTGCATTTCCTTTTGTTGCATTTATATCTGTGAATTCAAGATAATATTTATGGCTTCTGACGATTGCAAGTTTTCCTTCAAATTGCTTTGATAATTCTTTTTGGAGGCTGATGATTTCATCTTCGTTATATGTGATACAAAGAAGTTTTGAAACGTTCTGAAGTTCAACGTTATCAAAGCTTTCAACCACTTTATATGTTGTGAAACGCCCTTGCGTGTAGTCTTTCATATATTGTTTGTTATCATCTTCAACAATAAGGGTGTCATTGTTGTACAGATTTAGGTGAAACCCACGCGCACGGGAGATTTCTATGATTTCGCGCGCCAAATCATTTGGAACAGGATTTTGATATAAAATCTTATCCCCTTGCCTTACCATTGCGCCTTGGTAACAAATAACGGGCGTATCAAGCCCAAGGCTTTCTCTTACGGGGTCTGCCCCCATAAACATTCTGCCTGTAGCAAGAACGACTTTTACACCCAGCTTTTGAATATCTTCAAGTGCTTTACGCACACGGGAAGAGCATTCACATTTGTCATTCAATATTGTGCCGTCAATATCAGATACTATAAGTTTTATTTTGTTCAAAATTGCACCTTGTTTTCATAGAGTTTTTTTTATTATACTATATATTTATAAACGGTAAAATAATGAACAATAAAATATAGAGGGGAAATAAATATGGCACAACAAGAACGTCAAAGACCCGTAGAACAGGACGCACAATTAAGAAGAAGCAATTTTGATGCGGTTGAAGAAAATTTTACAAAAGAACAGGCGCTAGCTGAAGCAAGCCGTTGTCTTAATTGTAAAAACCCTATGTGTAAAAAAGGATGCCCTGTAAATGTTAATATTCCTGATTTTATACAGGAAATTAAAAATGAAAATTTTGAAAAAGCAGGTGAAATTATAAGACAATCAAACATGCTTCCTTCCGTTTGCGGAAGAATTTGCCCGCAGGAAAGACAATGCGAAGGAAAATGTGTGCTTGGAATCAAAGGACAATCTGTTGCAATCGGCTCACTGGAAAGATTTGTCGGAGATAATTCACACCCTGTTAAATGCGAAATTAAACCGAACGGTAAAAAGGTAGCTATTGTTGGTTCTGGATGTGCCGGAATGAGCGCTGCTGCTGATCTTCGAAATGCAGGCTTTGACGTTACAGTATTTGAAGCACTTCATAAACTCGGCGGTGTTTTAAGATACGGTATCCCTCCTTTCAGGCTTCCAAGAACTGTTTTAGACAGAGAAATTGAAAGCTTAAAGGAAATTGGCGTAAAATTTGAAAAGAACGTTGTTGTTGGGAAATCTATCACCTTAAAACAGCTTGAAGAAGAAGGCTATAATGCAATTTTCATCTGCTCCGGCGCTGGCTTGCCTAAAATGATGGGCATTAAAGGTGAAAACCTGAACAGTGTATATAGCGCAAATGAATTTTTAACAAGAGTAAACCTTATGCAGGCAAATTCAGATGCAACTCCTACCCCTTTAAGAGTAGGTAAAAAAGCTGCAATTATTGGCGGCGGAAACGTTGCAATGGATGCTGCAAGAACTGCAGTGCGCGTCGGGTATGAAGAAGTTTATATTGTTTACAGAAGAACTGAAGAAGAGCTTCCTGCAAGAAAAGAAGAAATTCGCCATGCTAAAGAAGAAGGGGTTATCTTTAAATTATTAAGAGCGCCTTATGAAATTAAAGAAAAAGACGGATATGTTGACGGCATGGTGTTTGAAATCATGGAACTCGGGGAGCCTGATGAATCAGGAAGAAGACGCCCCGTCGGCACGGGAAAATATGAAACTATGGATGTGGATACGGTGATTGTGGCACTTGGAACAGGCCCAAACCCCATAATTCAAAAATCCTGCGAAGCGGATAATATTGATATTAATTGCGACAGAAAAGGATATATTGTAATTAATGAAAAAGGTGAAACCTCCGTAACAAATGTTTATGCAGGAGGAGACGTTGCACCTTTGGGCGAATCTACGGCAATTAATGCGATGGGCGCAGGTAAAAGAGCGGCTAAAGCTATAATTGAAGCTTTGGGATAAAAATTAGGTTTGAGGTCACAATTTATGTGACCTCAAATTTTAAAATATTTAGTTTGATTTATCTTGAAATTTATCTTAAAAAACGCGGAGTTATATAGTTTGAATAGTATTGTGCAAATTCATAAGCTGATTTATGAAATAAGAGGGCATAAAGTGATGCTGGATAGCGATTTAGCAAGACTTTATGAGGTTGAAACAAAGGCTTTAAATCAAGCAGTTAAGAGGAATATTGAAAGATTTCCAGAAGATTTTATGTTTCAGTTAACTGAAGAAGAATTTGAAATTTGGGTGAGGTCACAAATTGTGACCTCACCCAAAGGCGGCGGCAGACGATACCTTCCGTATGTTTTTACAGAGCAGGGTGTTGCCATGCTTTCCGGTATTTTAAAAAGCAAATGTGCAGTAGATGTCAACATTCAAATCATGAGGACATTTGTCAAAATGCGCCAATGGGCAATCGAAAATAAAGAACTTGCAGAAAGATTATCCGAACTTGAACATTACTTTATGCAGCATTGCAAGGAAAATGATGCCGATATTGCCGAAATTAACAAGGCTTTAACTCTTTTATCCGAAAGAACAAAACCAAACAAAATAGGGTTTAAGTCATAAAAAGATTTAAAAATATGCCCGCAAAACTGGGTTATATTTAGTTTGTTTTTAAGGCCGTACAAATTGCGGCCTTTTCTTTTATAACAAAATTATGAAATTTAAAACAAAAAGCGTTTCTTATATTTAAAGAAACGCTTTTTATCAAATAAACTCTATACTCTCTATCCTTGCACGATACCTTCTTTAATTGCTTTAACTGCTGCCTGAACACGGTCATCCACGCATAATTTTTGCAGAATGCTGCAAACATGTGCCTTTGCCGTATGCACTGATACAATTAATTCTTTTGCAATTTCTGTGTTGCTTTTTCCTTTAACAAGAAGTTTTAACACTTCTGTTTCCCTGTCTGTTAGATGCCCCTTAGGATCTACCGGTTCATGCTCAGCTAAAAGCTTTACATTTTCAGGTTTCGGGAATAATTTTAAAGCAAGTTTTGCTACATTCGGGTCAATCCAGCAAGCCCCCTGTGCAACTGATCTTATTACCTCAGATAAGGCTTTTGGGTCTATGTCCTTAAGGCAATAAGCAATAGCACCTGAACCAAGAGCTGCAAGCACTTCTTCTTCTCTTTCATGAGAAGTTAAAATAATAATTTTTACATCAGGGCAGATTTCCTTAGCTTTCATTGTAGCTTCTAACCCGTTCATGCCAGGTAAGCCTAAATCCATTAAAATAACATCCGGTTTTTCTTTTTTAATAAACTCAATACCGGCTTCACCAGATTCTGCTTCACCAATTACATCTATATGTTCAAATTCGTTAAGAGCGTAGCGAAGTCCCACACGGGTAAGTTTATAATCTTCAACTATGATAACTTTTATCGGGTTTACTTTTGTTGTTTGAGCAGTTTTTGTCGCCATATTTAATAACCTTTCACAAAGAACTTATTTATTGTTAAATTTATACTACAAATTAAATTGTAATTCTGATATTACCCGAAGGTATAATCTTTAAGGGTTACCAAGTTAGCATTATCCTATCTAATTCTATAATACTTCTTTTTTTAAAAATCAAGATAAGCACCTCTTTTAAATTCAGCAAAACTTTCAACAATAAATAATTAATTCAGCAATAATTCCATACTATATCTAGTATAACATATATTTTTAAAAAAGGGTTTCTTAAATTTAAGAAACCCTTTTAATAAGCTTTAACTATAGTTTTGAAGCAACCATTAATGTAGTTTCAGCAAGTCTTGTTGAATAACCCATTTCGTTATCATACCAAGAAACAACTTTAACCATATTGTCGCCCATAGTCATTGTAAGAGCAGCATCAACGGTTGAAGATTGGCTTGAACCGATAAAGTCAGAAGATACAAGCGGTTCTTCAGAGTAGCAAAGAACTTTGCCGTCAGCAGCTTCTTTAAGAGCAGCGTTTACTGATTCAGCTGTAACAGGTTTTTCAGTTTCAAATACAACGTCTACTACTGAAACGTCAGGAGTAGGAACTCTCATAGCAAAACCGTTTAATTTTCCTTTTAATTCAGGAAGAACTAAAGCAACAGCTTTAGCAGCACCTGTTGTTGTAGGAACAATGTTTAAAGCACCAGCTCTAGCTCTTCTTGGGTCTTTGTGACCAGCGTCAAGAATTCTTTGATCGCCTGTGTAGCTGTGAACTGTTGTCATTAAGCCTTTTACAACGCCGAATTTTTCAGCAATAACTTTTGCAACAGGAGCTAAGCAGTTTGTTGTGCAAGATGCCATTGAAATAACATTGTGTTTAGCCGGGTCGTATTCATTTTCGTTAACGCCAAGAACGATTGTTTTGTCTTCGTTTTTAGCAGGAGCAGAAATGATAACTTTTTTAGCGCCTGCAGCTATATGAGCTTTTGCTTTTTCAGCATCTGTGTAGAAACCTGTTGATTCAACAACAACTTCAACACCAAGTTTAGCCCAAGGAAGATTTGCAGGATCTTTTTCAGCGAAGAATAAAATTTTCTTGCCGTTAATAATTAAACCGTCTTCAGCAACTTCAACCGTGCCGCAGAATTTGCCCATAACTGAGTCATATTTGAAAACATGAGCAGCATTTGCGGGTGTTAAACCAGGGTCATTGATTGCAACATAATCAATTTTATCAAAAATGCCTTCTCTGATGGCAGCACGCAATGTATTTCTGCCAATTCTTCCAAAACCGTTAATCGCAACTTTCTTTGCCATATTGGTTCTCTCCTTCTATATAAAACTAACAAGCTATTTATATTACAAAAACACAAAATTTTCAAGCAATAAGAATAATCTTTTTGGTTGTTGTATACTCAAAATAGCAAATTTTATTTTTGACAAACATTATATCTTAAAAGAGAGATACCAAACGAGGAAGAGAGCTAATGAAAATTAACCCGATATCAATAAGCCCTTTTAATTCTTTTAGGGCAAAACTTACAAGAAACACCGAATATGCAAAAAATAGTAAAGGTGAAACTTATAATATAAGTACAACAAAAAAAGATTTAATAGCAAGCTACAATAACCAAATAAGAGCCATTAGAGCACAAAGAGATGCAGCTATAGAATTTGATACATTTATGCGCTCTGAAAAAATGAAACACTGTTTGGACAAATTACCAAAAGGCGATGAGATTGAAATGGTAAGCAAGTTTACATCATTAACAGTAGATGAAGATGGCAAAACACAATTCGACCCTATGTTTTTAATGTACAAATTTGAAGACCCGGAAAGTAGAAAAATGATTGAACAGGCTGAATTTTTGGGTTCAAATAAAGAAGATGAACTTTCAATATGTTATGTACAAAATAAAGATGGCAGCATTGATACACAAAAAATACTTGAATATATTATTAACATAGGACAATTTCTTGGAGTAGCACAAAGATAGATGATTAAAAATGTTTGTATATTCGCTTCATCCTGCAATTTTTTAGAAGAAAGCTATTACAAAGAAGCTGAAAATTTGGGCAGACTGCTTGCAAAGGCCGGATACAATATGGTTTATGGCGGAAGTTCACTCGGTCTTATGTGGGCATGCGCCAAAGAAGTGAAAAATAACGGCGGCAAAATAATCGGTATTATGCCTGAAAAATTAAAAGAAATGTCAGAAAATTCAAAAGATTGTGATGAATTTTATGTAACAAAAGGAATGCGTGAAAGAAAAGCTAAAATGGATGAAATGTCTGATGCCCTAATTGCACTGCCCGGGGGTTTTGGCACTTTAGAAGAATTGAGCGAAATGATTGTTCAAAAACAGCTTGGTTATAATAAAAAGGCAATCATAATTTTAAACACAAATGGATTTTATAACCGCCTCTTAGAATTTTTTGAAGAAATTATACAACAAAAATTTGCATACAAAAGAGCGCGCGAACTTTATTATGTAGCAAATTCAGCAGCAGATGCGATTGAATATTTGAAAAATTACAAAGAATCTAAACTTGAAATAACCAAAGAAGAAATATATGCAAGGTAGAAAAATTGGGTTTATAACAATATTCTAAGATTAAAATAAGTTATAATTTGTTTTCTCAAGAACAAACGGCGCTTGGCGTTTTGATTTACTGTTAGATTAAAATAAGTTATAATTCATGGATTATTGGTACACGATAGTTTTAAATAGCAGACAAAGATATTAAAATGATCGAATGTTGCGCGCATTAAAAAGGAAAAATAAAAATGAAAACTTGCAAAAAATGTAGCTGCATATATGATGATAGTTTTGAACAATGCCCAAGATGCAATAAAGCTCCGTTGATCAGCAATTTTGAAAAATTTGTTTTTGCTGCGATTTTAACTTTAATTTCAGGCATTGTGCTTGTTTTTATAAATTTTAAAATCGCTCTAATTGTTTTTGGTGCTTTTATTTATTTTGCAATTATAATTCCTAAAAAATTTCCCAGTGAATGGAAACAAGCAAGTGAAAATAAAACAAATGTAATGAATACCTCTGCTTTAAAGAGCTTTTCTATTATCCACATTGAAGGGGTGAAAAACACAGACCAAAATCAAAAATGCACCCTGAAGATAAATTCAGAGTATTTAAGCTTTGAAGATAACAAAGAAAATTTTATTGATAAAGTTGAGCTTTCTGATATCAAAAACCTTTGCATATTGGAAGAAATTGAACAAACGCAAAAAAATAAATCTACAATCGGGTGCGCCGTTGTTGGCGGATTATTGCTTGGCAGTGTCGGGGCAGTTGTTGGTGGATTAAGCAGTCTTAACCCTACAATGGTTGAAAATAAAAAGTATTATCTTGAAATTAAAACTTCTAAAGGCCCTGATATTATTATCACATCTGACAATGCAACATTAAAAAATATAAAAGATATTATTCTAGCAAAATAGTTTTAAAGGTTGGTTATGGCAAATATTGAAGCTCGTAAAGATAAAGAAGGGAATATTGTATCATATCGCATTAAGGTTTTTAAGAGCCGCAATAGCGAAGACAAACGCATTAAACCCGACATAATGACAGGTTTTGATTTACTGTTAGATTAAAATAAGTTATAATTTTCAGGATCTGCTCCAAGCTCAATTTTAAGTTTTGATTTACTGTTAGATTAAAATAAGTTATAATTAGCAGTAGCACCTATGGATGGAGCAGTGTGTTTTGATTTACTGTTAGATTAAAATAAGTTATAATCCACAAGCGATATATATAGCCATATTATGCGTTTTGATTTACTGTTAGATTAAAATAAGTTATAATGGAATTGACAAAACAGGCGTGCTTTAATGTTTTGATTTACTGTTAGATTAAAATAAGTTATAATTTATTCGGAAATGATTACACGCAAGGATTGTTTTGATTTACTGTTAGATTAAAATAAGTTATAATATAAATATCAAACGTACTGCCCGTTTCTCTGTTTTGATTTACTGTTAGATTAAAATAAGTTATAATAAAATTTCTCCGATTGTACCCGCTTTGTGTGTTTTGATTTACTGTTAGATTAAAATAAGTTATAATAAGAAAAGGATATTTGAATATCCTTGTTAAGTTTTGATTTACTGTTAGATTAAAATAAGTTATAATCAGCTATCAGTTTTTGCGTAAATAAATCCCGTTTTGATTTACTGTTAGATTAAAATAAGTTATAATACAAAACAATACATAACATCTAGAGGCGGGTTTTGATTTACTGTTAGATTAAAATAAGTTATAATTAATTTCACAAGATAATGTCAAAGAAGCTTGTTTTGATTTACTGTTAGATTAAAATAAGTTATAATGGAATATTTTAATAAAAATGTGGGCGAACTGTTTTGATTTACTGTTAGATTAAAATAAGTTATAATAAGAAATGATGAAAAAGTATGGGGTTAAGGTTTTGATTTACTGTTAGATTAAAATAAGTTATAATAGAAAGGAAAAATAAATGATAGATCTATTGGTTTTGATTTACTGTTAGATTAAAATAAGTTATAATCTGGAGGTTAAGAATATAAGAGGAGAAGAGTTTTGATTTACTGTTAGATTAAAATAAGTTATAATTTAACCCCGGACACGGAGGAAAAGATCCAGGTTTTGATTTACTGTTAGATTAAAATAAGTTATAATAGGATATACAAATTGAATAATCGATGATATACTGAATTTGTAACGTATTTTAATCTAACAGTCCAATCAGAATTGAACAGAGAATAGATCGTACCTCCGGCATTGCTGCGTAAGATTTCATTCTCTAATCCCTTCAAAAAACACAAAATACAGATATTAAACAAAAATATCAATAAAAAATTTGAAGGCGAATTTGAAAATTTAACATTCATAAATGACATTATATAATAAAGTTACCAAAATGTCATTTGTTTTGGTGCGTTTTCACCGCATTTTTTCTTATATTTAGATTTTCTGTAGCCTGATTTTTCAATACAAATTGAAAGGCTCCACTGTCTGTCTGTTATATAAAATACAGAAATTGTCCCTGTTGAAGGTGCTATAAGCTTTACATTTCTTATATGTGTTTCTGTTTTATCGTAAGTTACACAGGAACGTACATATATTGAATTTTGAAGCATAAAATATCCGAGATTTAAAAGATTTTTGCGAAATGCATTGGCCTCTTTCATCTGTTCCTTTTCGGCCACAGGTAAATCAAAGCACACAATAAGCCATCCCATCCGATATTTACTCCGCATATTCTCTGTTTCTATGCTTATTTATGTGCAAATATTGTTTTTCAAGCTCAGGCATAAAAATATTTGAAAAATCAAAATTTAAATATGCATCAGCAAATTTTTCAACATAAATATCAATTGTATCTACAATTTTATAGCTAATATCAGTAATTTTTAACCTGTAATTTTTAATGCAATCTGCAACATACAATGCCCAGGCTTTAAAATCTTCAAATTCATAAGCCTCGTCAAAATCATTTGTAAATTTATAAAAATAATAATCAATAAATGGCCGGTAAGGTTCCATTAAATCATAAACAAACGGGGTACTTTTATATTTTCCTTTATGATGAATTCCAAGCCCTGCAAGCATACCGTGGATAATTACCGAGCGGTGAATTAAAGAATTCAAAATTGCATAGCCATAATTCAGGCAACCATTTTCGAAAGTTTTTGCATCTTTATGTTCTCTTTTTAGCGAATTTTGAAAATATTTAAAATAATTTTGCCAGTAATACCTTGCAATATTTGCTTCATTCATAAGGGGTCTATTTATAAGTTTATAAAGGTTATGCCCAGTTATACCCATTAAATCAAGGTTTTTTGCTTGATTTGAAACTTTAGATTTTAAAATTTGTTTCCAGAGCATTAGTTCAAACTCTTCGTTGCGGGCTATTTGATTATAAAAAACTTTTTGCCTTACAATCCTCTCTAAAGGCAAGCTCAGCCCTGTTGGTTTGAATTTATCATCACAATGAAGCACAACAACATTGTTTTCCAATAATTTTGCAAGACAGCTGCCAGAAAATGATACCCCAAATGTTGCAATAATAAGCGCTTTAATATCATTAATTGCAATCATTTTTGCATCACCATTTTTATATGCACAAAAAAGCAAGCCTTTATCTACCGTAAGGCGGCAATTTGGGGATGTTATATGAAGAATATGATATGTCATATTTTATTTTTACAATAACGTTTTAGATAAAATTAACTTTTGCATTTATAAAATTTTGCCTTTGCAAGATTAGGCGCGCTTGTTAAAATTTCAACACCATTATTGTTTTCTATCTTCGTAGTACCATCAGACGCCATTGTCCTTAATTTAAATATTCCCGCGGGAACAGTTTCTCTAACAGCTTTTGTTTTAACATTCCCTTCTTCATCTTTGATATCATAATAAACACTTGCTTCAAATTCATTTGGGATATTTATTAAACACCCTGAATAAAACATCATTCCCTTGTTATAAAGGGTACAATTCATTTTTTGAAGTTTTTCTTTTATTTCATCAAGCTTAATATTTGAATAAACGGGCATTACCTTTATATTTCCTTTTTCATTTGTATAAAGAATTTGCCCCTTATGTTGTTTTGAATGTTTAAACTGGTGTTTTACACCTTTGGTACCAAAATCAACAAATTCACCGATTCTTTCTCTTCCGTTTAAATCTTTTTCAAGGCTGCCTTCAGACACAACCGTTAAAACTTTTTTTACCTTCGTTTTCTTTTTCGGATGAATATAATTTTCAAGCATATTTGCCCAATCTTTGACTGATATCCCGCTTTCCAGCTTTTCAAGTAAATCATTTTTTATTACTTCATCTATAATTGTCTTTATTTTCTTTTCTTTAGGTTCTATTGTCGAAATTGAAATTTTGTTTGTAATGTAGGATTTATCATTATAAATTCTTAAACCATAAATAGTTTCAAGTGGTCGTATTCCCCCTTTTAGTGGTTTTTTATGAGTGTAAGGGTATGGAATAATCTTATCAATAATTTTTTTAACGCATTCAGGATTAAAACCTTCAATTATATCTTTATCTTTTTCTTTATCATATTTAAATTCTCTTGAATAACTTATACAAATAGCATCCAGCGCATGGTGTTTATCATTTTTTCTATTTTTCTTAATATCGTCTCCCAAAAGCTTATTTAGGCCGTATCTCCTTCTTATGGCAGAAGTTGAAGCACCATTATTAACAAAAATGCGCCTTTCTTCTCCTTCAACCTGCAACCCCCAGCCAAATATGCATGCTGCTATTTGCTGTGCAACACGTGCTATATGCCCTGTTTCAGCAAGTCCATTGTAGCTGTCAATCAGTTCTATGCAATCTTCAGGTTTGCTTGTTAAAAGTTCAAATTTCTTTTGCCCTAATGAGCTTTTCAGACAGTTTACCCTTGATGTATAGTCAGCCCAAACCTCATCATTGTTTGAAAGCCATTCATAAGGCGTTCTTCCGGCTTTTTTCTGGTTTTCTTCTCTGTAACATAAGACTTTATTGCTTAAAGAATCGTTTCCGCCAAGAGTTCTTGGAAAGATGTGGTCAATTTCACATTTATCAAAATCTGAAACCGATATATTTTTACCTGAATAAATACATTTTCCGCCTTGCAGCCTTAAAAGTTTTAATTTTTCAAAATTTGTAACACTATAGCAATCAGTATCTTCAAGTTCTTTTCTTATTTCGTTATTTTCTTTTTCATTCTTTTTCATTTGTGCTTCGGCTTTTTTAGCCTTAATACTGCCATATAAAGAATTATCACCCTCCCGGATGAATTCAAAAATAACTTCATCAGGTTTGCCATATTCTTCCAATAAATCTATAAGTAAATCTCTGAAAATTTGTAACCTGTTTCTTACAATCGGATTTGTAACATTGCCTATAATAATATCTGTTTTTTGCCTTATATCGTCAGCATCTTCAGCATTCTTATCCCTGTTATCCGGAATATACAAATTATCCCAATTCCCAATTTTAGAAAGTATATTTCTAACTTCATCTTCAGTTATGCCATTTTGTGTACCGATGGCATCAATATAAGGCATTATATCTAGGGTTTCAGGATATTTTACCCCTTGCAAAATAACATCATTCATAATATTGCAAGCACGCCTACAAAACGACGAACGCCCTGAAATGTTTGCTTTCAATGGATCAAACCTGTTTAATATTTTGCATCCTACTACTTTTGCAACTTCATCGCAGGTTATTGTTGCATCAAGCTTTCCACCTCTTTTTTCAACTTTTTTCAGCCATTCTTCATATATAGAATTAATTTGAGTATGATTTAAAATAATTTTTTCACCCAAAACTGTCGTAATTCTTAAATTTTTTAATTTCATTAACAAGACAAGTGTAACATTTTCAATAGTATTTGCAGAACACACATTTCTTTTGGGCAAAAGTTTACATTTGGATATTACTCTGTTGCTAAATCTTGGAATTTTTTGCCCTAAAACCCCTTGTCTATCTTCTTTTTTACCCATATATTTTTGAAATTCCGGATTTTTATAAGATCCATAAGCTTCTTTGTATTCACCATATAAAAATTCTTCAGCACTAAATTTGCTTAAAGAGGGCAGTTGTTTTTTTGCATTATTGAAAAGTAACACTAATTCTTTTTCAACCATACTTCTTGGCGCAACATATTTTGTACATCTTACTTTATCGCCTGTTGGTGCGGTTTTAAATATCTCAGATTCATTTTCGCTCCAAAGCCCAAGCCTTAGGGCATCATAATAACAAGGATATTTATAATTATCTGATTGTATAAGTTCAACCCCGTTTTTTTCTGTATATTTTTTAACAAGTTCAAGATTTTCTTTATCATCATCTCCTAAGGCATTTTTCCAAGGAAGCTCTGAATCATATCCTCTTCTTTGAAAGGCATTATAAAGAGCCTTATAAATCTGCCATTCTTCAAGCTTTTTATTTTGAAGCAAGGCAATTCTTAAAAGACAGGATGTGTATATGGTATTTTCACCTTTTGAAGGAAATTCTTTTTTAAAAAGAGGGCTGTTTTTATCAAGCACATTTAAGCCACAATCAAGCCATAATTTATTAAAATAATCTTCTCTTGCCTTATGAGAATCTTTGGTTCTTGAAACCCGCCTTCTATCTCTGCTTGATGCAACTTCAGCATAGTCTTTATCAATAATCACAGAATCAGCACATTTTATATTGTGTCCTTCTCTTACACAATAGCCTATGCTTGCCTTCCCCATATCAAAACCAAAAACCATCTTTTTCATAAGGCCATCTTTCTTCTAGACACTCTTATAAAATTATAATACAAATTACAAAATAATATCTGAAATTTTGCATTATTATTTTAAGAATTCACCTATTTGATGAAAAAAATATTTTTGTAATACAAAAACATCTAAAAACTAAGAATAACTTAGCGGGGGACGGGGCTTGTCTTGGATTATCGCGGGTTCTCACCCAATTAATAATTACTAACCAAACAAAAACTAGCGGGGGACGGGGTTCGAACCCGCGGCGTCAACCTTGGGAAGGTTGCATTCTACCACTGAATTACCCCCGCAGAAAACCATTTTAATTGAAAAAACACAAACAAATAGCGGACGACGAGGCTCTCACTTCTGGCTTGCTTGAAAATCGGAACAGTTCTTGTTCTCGATTTTGCTACGCAATCAGCGCATACTTCACTCGTACGGCTCGTTTCTCTTGCCTACGATTGAAGCATCGCAACGTTGCTCGTTCTCGCAATTTAATTTTCAAAAAAACAAATAGCGGACGACGAGGCTCGAACTCGCAACAACTTGCTTGGAAGGCAAGGACTCTACCAATTGAGTTACGTCCGCAAATATTCAATTTTCAAAAAGCTAACTTGAATTCTATAACAAACCAAACTTTTTTTCAAGTAAAATTCCTACCCTTTTTATATGACTGATTTTTAGGGAAAAAATGCTATAATACAATGGCACAAATATTAACTGAATAGAGGAAAATCTATGCTTCAAGCTGTACCAAAGGCCATTACACAAGCGTTTACCGGAAGTTTTATAAAAAAAATCTCCCAATATCTCCATGATTGCATCAGGGAAGAAGTAAAATCATCTACATTCCGCAATTTAAAAGGGGATAAAGATAATAAATGGGTATTTTTGGAAGGCAGTGAAAAAGTTTTTACAGAATTTGACAAACCGCAAATGTTAAATGGCGCAGACAGCTTTTTAACAGAGCTGATGGTGCAGTCTGAAATGAGCCAGAAGGAAAAATATTTAATTTACGGGTATTTATTTTTAACAGGAAAGAACGGCAAAACCCGCAAAAATAATGAATTTTTGACCCCGATTTTATATGTACCCTGTAAATTAGAACGTGATGGAAAAAATATTAAACTAACAGCAGAAGATGATATTTTATCTTTAAATACAGGCGCCTTGGCACAATTAATCAAAAAAGATGAAGAGGATGAAGTTGATGCACTGCTATCAGGGCTTTTAGAGACTGTGCCGGAGCTGCCCTTAAATGAAGATAGTCTTGAAATATTTTTAACTACACTGAAATCTGTTGTCCCGGATGTAGATATTTCTCTTGCCCCTGCCGTGATAGAAGACACTGATAGAAATTTTAAGCAGGAATTAGAAGATTTTTATGCTAATGATACTCTTGATACCCTTGAAGAGCTTGAAGAAACGGATTACGATGCAATTGAAACAATAAAACAAAAACCGAGAGTAAAGGTTGAAAAGCTTGTATTAGAACGCAAACAAGCAGTAATTTTAACCAAAAGACCTACTGTAACAGCAGGAGTACTTCATGAACTTTTGCAAATAGGTGAAAAACCTTTCGGTACAATAAAAGAAACTGCCTTAAATATTATTCAGGAAGAATTTTTAACATCAAAAGGTAAGCAAATACCTTTAAAAGAGCCTGAAATCAAGGATTTCTTCCCTGTGACGCCTTTATCTTTGAGTGACAGCCAGGAAGATGTGATAAGAAAAATTGAAGAGCATGATTTCCTTGCAGTATATGGACCTCCGGGAACGGGTAAATCGCAGACCATTGTAAACCTTGTATCACACCTTATTGCTAACGGAAAAACCGTTCTTGTTGCAAGTAGAATGGATAAGGCTGTAGATGTTGTTGCAGAACGTCTAAACGAGCTTGGTGCGCCATATTTGGCACTTCGCTCCGGCAGGGCAAATTATCAAAAACAGCTTACTTTTAAGCTTGAAGATTTACTTTCAAATAAAGTAGATTTAGATACTGATTATGCAGATGCAGTTTTAGCCGATGTACCCGATATGAAAGCACTTTTGGATGAAATTAAACGACTTGAAGGCGCAGTTGAAAAAATCATAAAATTAGAAACAAAATATACTGAAACCAAGATAGAAGCGCAGGAAACCCTGGATGCTATCGGGAAAATGCGCTATATAACAGGTTCTTTAAGTGTTGAAGATGTTAAAATATTAAAAGAAACCCTTGCAAAGCTTAAAAAAGACATTAATTCAGGTAAAAAAGGCTTATTTTTCAATATTTTCTGCCATATAAAAATAAATAAAATTAAGAAAATTTTACAATACAAAAAGCCTTTAAAATTAAATGATTTAGTTGGCAGATTGTCTTATGAACTTGATGCAGAAGGGCTTTCGGCTGAATTAGCTGCAATTGAAGATGAAATTTTAAACACAGGAAATCTTCACCAGATTTTAAAGAAAATTGCAGCACTTAAAGGCAAGCAAAAACGTCTTGCTGTGGATATTTTAAGGAATAGAAGACGAAATAGTTTAAAAGAACTTTTGTGCGACCAGAAAAAACGCCAAAGGCTTATTGTGCATTCAAAATCACTGGTTTCAAAAAAGCGCGTCTTGCAAGACAGAGTGCTTGAAAAGGAAGATTTTAAGCCGCTTTTGGCAGCTTTTCCCTGCTGGTGTACAACAACTTACGCAATTTCAAACAGCTTACCCTTAAAACCAGGGATGTTCGATGTTGTTATAATTGATGAAGCAAGCCAATGCGACATTGCAAGCTGTTTTCCGGTACTTTATCGTGCAAAAAAGGCAGTAATTGTGGGTGATGATAAGCAGCTTGCCCATTTAAGCTTCTTAGAGAAGGCAAAAGAGCAATCTTTCCTTAACCAATACGGCATAGATGACAAATATCAGCTGATGTGGCGTTTTCGAACAAATTCAATGTTTGATTTAGCAAATTATTATTCCGCAAGTCCTGTGCTTTTGGATGAACATTTCCGCTCAAGCCGCCCCATCATTGAGTTTTCAAGCAAAGAATTTTATGGCGGCAGGATAAAAATAATGAAACCTTATTTTGACCAAAAATGCCCCGTGGAGCTTGTTTATGTAAAAGATGGAGCAGTAGATGCAGAAATAACAAGAAATATGGCGGAATCTGAAGCTATAATCCAAAAAATTCAAGATATAATCCATGAAAATGGTAAAAATGGTGAAAACCCTGTATCTATAGGGGTTATAAGCCCATTTAGAGGCCAGGTGGAACTTATTAAAAAAGATATCTTAAAAACTTTCCCGGGTGAAATTATACAAAAACATCAGATTGAAGTAGGCACAGCACATACATTCCAGGGTGATGAAAGAGATGTAATCCTTATGTCATGGGCAATTGCAGAAAATGCACACTCTCAAAGCCTTACATTTCTTCAAAAACCAAACCTTTTCAATGTTGCAATTACCCGTGCAAGAAAAAGGATGATAAATTTTGTTTCAAAAGACCCTAATAGCTTACCACAGGGGATTTTAAGGGATTATTTTGAATATATTTTATATTCAAATAAAACTTTTGAAATGCGCGACGTAAATACTTTTAAAAATGATTTTGAAGAAGATGTATTTTTAGAATTAAGAAAGCTAGAACCGGCTTGCAGAGCGGGTATTGAGTGCGGCGGAGTGAATATTGATTTACTTTTAGGAAAACTTGTTGTTGAGTGCGACGGGGTTGAAGATAAGGTGCAGAGCCGGATTTCAAACACTAAAAAGCAGTCTATCATTGAGCGATGCGAGTTTAAGGTAATTCGTCTTACAAAAAGAGAATGGGACTTGAGTAAAAAAGCTTGTCTTGATAGAATAATGGGTGAATATTCAAAAATTACCCGTTAGATTTGAAAGAAAGATATGCCCGAAAACCAATCGCAGCAAGAGTTTAAAGAAAAAAACCATGCTGAAAAATACCTGCATTCGCTTGAATTTGATAAAATTTTAGAGATTTTATCAAAATACGCTGCAACAGAAGCCGGAATGGCGAAATGCCTTGCGCTCAGGCCGTTTTCAAATAAAGACACAATAAAAAAAGAATTGGATTTTGTATCCGAAGCAAGAAGAATTTGCGATGAAGCCAGTATAGGAAGCGGATTTTCAGGGGTAGAAGAAGGCTTAAACGCTCCTATCAAAAAGGTTTCAGGCGGCGGGCTACCTATAGTGTTTATTTGTGATGCAAAAAACATTTTAAGGGTGCAAAGGCTTGGGGCGCAAGATATTTGGGATTTAGCAAAAACCTTACAAACTTCAAGAAATACGAAAAATTTTCTTCAAAAATCTGAAATTTCGCCTCTTTTAAAATCAGAATTTATGGAAAAATTAATCTCTGAAAAAGCCCTTGAGGACGAGATTTTCAGCATATTAAACACGGATTTAACCATTAAAGATACAGCATCAGTGGAGCTAAAAAGGCTTAAAAACACACTAAATGACACCAATGACAACCTAAAAACAGTCATATCAGGGCTTTTAGGGAATAGCGATTTTGTATCACACCTTCAAGATACCTTATATACCAAAAGAGGCGACAGGACTGTATTTCAGGTAAAAGCTTCCGATAAAAACAAGGTTTCAGGCATCGTACATGACGTTTCTGCTACAAACCAGACATATTTTATAGAGCCGGAGGTCTTAATCCCGCTCCACAACAGGGTTAGGCAGATTGAAAGTGAAATAAAAGCAGAAATTGAAAGAATTTTATTTACACTAAGTCAGAAATTTCATGCAAAAAGAGATGAAATCCTGCTTACTACCGAGGTTTTAGCCGAATTAGACTGCATTAACGCACGTGCAAAATATGCAATTCATACAAAGAGTAATCCTGCTGAAATTTGCGATAAAAAACAGGTTGAAATGCAAGCTATGCGCCATCCTTTGCTTATTGAAACGTGCGAAAGTATTGTAGAGAACGATTTTTACCTTGATGAAAATGTAAATTCGCTAATAATAACAGGCTCTAATACGGGAGGAAAAACCGTAACCTTAAAAACTGTAGGGCTTTTAGCCCTAATGACTTTTGCAGGTATGTATATTCCTGTGCTTTTTGCCAGGATTTTTCCCTTTAGACGTGTCTTTGCCGATATTTCAGAGGAACAAAGCATAACTCAATCGCTTTCTACCTTTTCTGCACACATTAAAAACGTGGTAAATATCCTAAATTCCGCAACAAATAAGGACTTAGTGCTATTTGATGAACTCGGGGCAGGAACAGACCCCGAGGAAGGTGCTGCGCTTGCTCGCTCTATACTTGAATTTTTGGCCAACAAACAAGTGTTAACCGTGACTACAACTCACCTTGGGGAACTGAAAATCCTGCAATACCAGAACAGTTCTTTTAAAAACGCCAGTGTGGAATTTGACACAAATACCTTAAAGCCAACATATAAGCTGCTTTTAGGAGTTGCGGGAGTTTCAAATGCGCTTTCTATCTCTAAAAATCTTGATATGCCAATTGAAATTATTGAAAATGCTAAAGAATTTTTATCAAAAAATCAAAACCCTGCTACAAAAATTTTCAACGAAATTCATAAAACCCACCAGCAAATGATGGAAAGCGCTAAAGAAGCTGAAATATCAAGGCTTTCAGCTAAAGAAACCGAAGAAATTCTTGGAGAAAAATTAAAAGAAATTAAGGCAGTCAAGAAAAAAACACTTGATAATTTTAAGAAAAAACATCAAGGGCAATTAGAAACCGCAAGAGCCGAAATAAAGGCTGTGCTTGAAGAATTAAGAGAAGAAAAAAGCGAAAAGATTGCAAGACGGGCATATTCAAGGCTTGCAAAGCTGGAACAACAGGTGCGGGCTGATTTTTCAAATGATGAAGATGAAATATCAGAAAAATATCCGGCAATTGACTGGAATAGCGCAAAAACAGGCCAGAGTGTGCTTATAAAGGGCTTAAATCAGGTTGCTTCGTTATCAAAAATGCCTGATAGCAAGGGGTTTGCCGAAGTGCAAATCGGGCTTATAAAAACAAAAATTAAAGCTGAAAAGCTTGCTATGACTGATAAAAAACCGAATAAAGCCCTTAAAAAACTTGAAGTGAGTTTTGATGATTTTCATAGTTCTGCTGAATTTAGCCCAAGGGTTGACCTTCGGGGTATGAGGGTGGATGAAGCCCTTGATATACTTGAAAAAAGGCTAGATATGGCATCGTTAAAAAATATAAGAGAAATTACGGTTATCCACGGACATGGTACAGGGGCGTTAAAATCTGCCGTGCGGGCATATTTAGGTGATTCGCCTTATGTTGCAAAATACAGGGCAGGAGAGCAAAACGAAGGCGGCGACGGGATTTCCATTGTTGATATAAATTAAATGTCTAATGAATCACACTCTACAGAATTATAGTATGGAATTTCAAAGTCTGGCTCATTTTTTGAAAAATTACTTTCTTTATGGGATCTTGAAAAATATGAAATAGTCTCAATCTTCTGTTGCAGCTTAAATTCGGGACTTTTTATATATTCGTCTTTAAATGATAATTGCAAAGTACTATTCGGCTTCTTAGCTTTACCGTTTTCAAGCATATTAAATACACTCATCGTTACCTTTTTTTGCGCATTGTGGATAATTGCATCTTTTCTTTTGCGCTTCATGTGGCAAGAACGGTCAACCTGTTCTTTTGTATATGCAGCCTGAGAGTCTAATTGTTTAAGTTTACGGGCTTCTTCACCTGAAAATAGTATTATTTCCTTGCCAAAAGGCTTTATTATAATGCCATTTTCACCATTATAATCTCCCAAAATTTGCTTAAAAAATATTCTGATTTTTTGTGCAGTGCTATCAGGATAAACTTCTGATTCACCACTATTTAAAACATTTTGCAGCTCTCTTATTGAACTCATTTTTTCATCATCATATTTTGATGAGATATGTCCAGTTTGTGCATCCAAAACCCTTATAGCGCGTGAAAAAGAAGTATTTGTATTTATATTATTTACTCTCATTTTTCTCTCTTTAAAAAATTTCCATTGATAATAAAACATGTAAAATTTTTTATTTGCATATTTAATTAATAGCTAAAATATTTTTTGTGATAAAATTTTTTTATGGAAAAGTGTGAAATTTTAAAAAAACTGGATAAATTAAAAGAGCCAAAAATTCTTATTATAGGCGATTTTGCAATAGATGAAATGGTATTCGGGCAAACGGAGAGAATTTCCCGTGAAGCACCCGTTCTTATTTTGCAGCATTCTGAAACCAAAATAATTTTAGGAACAGCATCAAACGCAGCTCATAATATCTCATCAATAAACTGCGGAAAAGCTGGAGCAATAGGTGTTTTAGGAGATGATTATTACGGTGGGGTTTTAATTAAAGCATTAAATGATGCAAAAATTAACACAGATTTTATGATTGTGGATAAAAATCGTAAAACCACTACTAAAACAAGAATTTCAGGTTCATGTTCACAAAGCATTACCCAACAAATTGTAAGAATAGACAGACAAACTAAAATGCCCTTGTCGCCTGATATTGAGGCAAAAGTTATTGAAAATATTAAAAAAGCCGTGCCTTTATATGATGGTGTAATACTTTCAGATTATCATCTTGGATGTTTAACACAAAATGTTATAAAAGCTGCAATTGATACTGCAAATGAGTACGGAAAAGTGATTGTTGCCGATATTCAAAAAGATATGGAACGCTATAAGGGTGTAACCGCAATTACTCCAAACCAGCCTGATAGCGAGAAATTTTTAGGTTATTTTGTAAACGATGAAGCAGCTTTGAAAAAAGCAGGCGAAGATTTTTACAAAAAACTCGGCCTTAAATACACCCTTATTACAAGAGGGGAAAAAGGGATGGTATTATTTGAAAACCATAGCGAAGCCAGCAAGTGTGTTATGACAAAAATTCCTGCTTTTAATAAAAAAGAAGTATTTGATGTAACAGGGGCAGGAGATACTGTGGTTGCAGCATTTACGCTTGCGCTTTGTGCGGGAATGACAGCAGCTGAAGCCATGGTTGTAGGCAATTTGGCCGCAAGTATTGTTATCAGGCAATTTGGCTGCCATACGACTAATTTAGAGGAATTAAAATCTGAACTTAATAATATTAAGGAGATATAGAAATTGGAAATTATTTCAAAAATTTTAAAGAAATTAAGACCGCTTGATATAATAATAATTTTAATAGTTTTGATGGCATTAATTGTTGGAATGGCAACATTTGCTGGCAAAAGAGCGACATCTGATAATCAAATTGAAGCAAGCACAAAAGTAGATATTGAGGTTTATTTTAGAGGCGTTGTTGTAACCAGCAATAACTCACCATTTGAAACCGGAGACGAAACCTTTATTACAATTAGAAATGTACCTTATACAAAACTAAAAATTACAAATGTTAACTATGACAGGAAAAAGGTAATGATGCCGACTTCTACCGGCGGCTACAAGGTGGTGGATGATGTAACAAGCCCTTTTAACTATGATTTTCTTGTAACTGTTGAAGATGATGCTAAAATAACCAAGGATGGCGCGGTTGTAGGCGGAAATAAGATTAAAATCGGACTTCCTGTAACGCTTGAAGGGGTAGATTACAGGCTAAATGGCATTGTATCAAATATTTCTGTTTCAAAAAAGGCGGAAAACACTGCTGTTGACAATGAAATCGAAAAACAGGTAAATAAAAACCAGGATGTTCACTAAAAGTTTATTTTTAGAATTAATAAACAGGGGATTGAGTGCTGCGCAAAATTCTCGTGCAGCAAGCTTTGCTCGTGACAGCCTTGTTTTTCAATATATTGATTTTTTAATTTGGGCAGTTTTTGCGCTCACTATTTTTTCAACCTGTTGTTTTTCAAGCGGAATAATCGGCGGGTTAGCACTTCTTTTTGTTATTTTAAATATTTTCAGACTTTTTATTAAAAAAGGCGAAATGGTTAAAATTTCAAAATTGGATGCATTTTTTATAATTTATTTTTTTGTACTCATTATTGCACTTTTTGGCTCAAGCCTTTTTGCACTTAGCTTTAAAGGGTTTTTAAAAAACATAACATATTTTTTATTTTATTTTGCGGCAGTATATTTTTTCCTAAATAATAAGAAGAAAATTCTGCCAACTATGTTTTTAATTGCCGTTGTTATGTCTTATGAGAGCGTTGTTGCTATATTTCAACATTTTAATAAAGTGGAAGCACTTGCAGGATGGGTTGATACATCCAGAATGAGCAATGAAAACCAGCTTATGTCAAGGGCTTTTGGCACATTAAAACCATCTAATCCAAACCTCTTGGGGGGGTATTTAATAACGGGATTGTCTTGTATTTTAGCATTTTTCGGAATAAATTTTGTTAAAAAAGATAAGTTACGTATGGGAATTTTTGGCGGGCTATTTGTGCTTAACCTTATTGCAATTATTTTTACAGGCTGCAGAGGAGCATATTTGGGGCTTGTTGCGATTTTTGTTGCTTTGGGTGCAGCTAGCTTTTATTATGTCAAAAAAGTTTATGGCAGTTTTTCAAACATTAAAAAACGCTATAAAAACCTAATAATAGGGCTTTTAGGAGCAGGAATTGCCGTTTGCGCACTCACCCCTTCGATTTCAAGAAGATTTTTATCCATTTTCCAATTCAGGGGCGATTCTTCAATATCATTTAGGATGAATGTTTATGAGGCTTCTTTTGATATGTTTCAGGATAACCCGTTTTTGGGCATCGGCCTTGGAAATCTTAATTTCAGGGAGATTTACGGGCTTTATATGAAAACAGGCTTTGATGCTTTAGGAACATATTGCGTACCATTAGAAATTGCGGTTGAAGGTGGTATATTTGCACTTATTGCTTTCCTTACGATGATTATTTACGGGGCATATAAAGCAGTTAAATTTATTTTGGACAAGCAAACACCTGATACCGCACGGGTGATATTATTTTGCGTTTTAATTACAATTTTTGGTACAATGGCGCATGGCATGTTTGATACGGTGTGGTTTAGGCCGCAACTGCAGATAATTTTCTGGATAAATATAGCGATTTTAAATACGTATATTATAAGCCGAAATACTGCCCCGCAAGGCAATTTAAGAGTTGTAAAATAATAATTTACGAGCATTCAACCATTCTTTTGCCTGCTTCAAAGGCGTTTTGAAGGTCTTTTGGAAAAACCTCATCTCTTTGCTTTGCTTTCGCTTCTTCATTCCAGATTTCTGAAAAATATTTACTGTAATCAGGGAATTGATAGGTATCAAAAGCACAAATTCTATCCGGTTTTTCATAAATTTTTTCTATCCAATTTTCAACAATTTGCAGCGTTCCCGGGGAATTTTTCCCGATGTATTCTTTGTTAAATATTTCTTCAGTAACATTCATTGTATAAATCAACGCGGTTTTAAGCTTTTTAGGAGGAATTGCAGTAAAATCTGCATCATAGCGTATAAAAGGAAAAACAAGCCTTTCTATAAACATTTTCATAACCCCTGAAATATCACCAAAATACACAGGAGAGGCAAAAACCACACCATCAGCTAAAGATACTTTTTCTAGTATATTTTTAAGTGCGTCAGGATATGCGCATCTGCCATAGTTTGAACCATCTAATAATTTGCAGGCAAGGCAGCTGTGACAGCCTTTAAAATCAATATCATAAAGACGTATGATTTCAGCCTCCCCTCCGGCATTTTCAACTCCTTTAGCAAAGCTTTTGCACATTTTGTCTGTATTCCAGTTTTTTCTTGGGCTTCCGTTAATAATATAAATTTTCTTTTTCATAATCTTTTCCTTTCAAATACTATTTTTATATATTTTTATATTTTATACAAGTATTTACTTTTTTAATATATACTATATAAAAAGATAGAATTAAGGAAATAAAATGAAAAACAAGCTTAAACAATTTAATTGCCCCGTAGGAATAACTCTTGGAATTATAGGCGGAAAATACAAAGTTATAATAATTTGGTATTTATATGAAAACGGAACTTTAAGATACGGTGAATTACAAAAATTATTAAAGGGCATTACTCCCAAAATGCTTATAACACAGCTTCGCGAACTTGAAAATGATGGGATAATTAAAAGAAAAGTGTACCCCGTTGTGCCGCCAAAGGTGGAGTACAATCTTACAAAAACCGGTAAAAGCATAATCCCCATTCTCCTAGAGATGAAAAAGTGGGGAGAAAATTATTCAATTAAAAATATTTAAAATAATAAGGCGTTTATTTTGTATTTTTTGATTTAAATAATACAGGAATTATAATTTGCATTAATTATAAAAATTAGTTATAATAAAGGCTTATGAGCATTTAAAAAGGTTTAGGAGCGGAATTTAAAAATGTCCAAAGGCTATAGCGCAAAATGGATAATAGCGGCAGATGGCAACCTTTACACTGATTGCACAATGATTGTGGATGAAGGAAAGGTACAAGAGATTGTTAAAACCGAAAGCTTGGATGAAAATTCAATCAAACACCATAAAGATTTTGGATATTCCGTAATTACACCGGGGTTTATAAACCTGCATAACCACCTTCAATATACAGAAGTGGGTAAAATAAAATCTAAAGGATTTAAATATTGGATTAAAAGGTGTTTTGTTAATTTTAAAAAACATTATTTTATTGCAGGAATTAGCAAAAACTCTTTCATATTTAAACTTGCGAATCTCTTAAGCGAATATTTCTGTTTGGGCAGAGATGAAAAAATCTATTCTTTTAAAAGAGGTTTGGAATTATCCCTGTTAAACGGCACCACATGTGTTGCACAGCTATCAAAAGAGAGCAAATATTTTGATGTTTTAAACGAAATTCCCGTTAAAACCTACCTTTTCTTTGAATTGTTTTCAGATTCACCGGATTCATCCAAAGAAGAATTCAGGATTATCCAAAAAAAGATTGATAAACTTTTAAAACAAAAATCTGAAAATACATTTGTAGGCGTTGCCCCGCACAGCATTTGTTCTGTTCATAAAAGACTTTTTAAAACGCTTACCAAATATTGTAAAAAAAATAATATTTTAATGACAGTGAGACTTGCAGAAAGCCAAGACGAGATGGATTGGCTTAAATTCGGGTTTTCCGATGTTGATATTCTAAACAGTTTCACGGGAAACAAAAAATTTGAACCAAATATCAAAGGTATCAGCCCTGTTGTTTATCTTGATGAACTTGGAGTTATAAACAAAAGATTACTTGCCACATACGGAAATTATTTAACAGATTCTGATTTAGAGATTTTGAAGGAACACGGTGTTTCCTTTGTTTACTGCCCAAGGGTTAGCTATTTTCTACATAATAAAAAGCTTGATTTTGACACAGTATTAAAATATTTTCCTAAAAAATTCGGCTTTGGAACAAACAGTCTTGCATTCAACCCTGATTTAAGCCTTTTAAACGAGGTGAGGTATGTGAATAACGGGCAATTAAATGCAATTGAGGTTATAGAATATTTAACAAAATATCCTGCCAAGATTTTAAGGCTTGATAATATTACAGGCAGCCTGGAAGAAGGTAAAGACGCTGATTTTAATGTATTTAAACTTAATGATAATGAAGATTATAATAATGTAGTTCAAAAATCCCGTCCTGATTATGTTTACATTAAAGGGCATAAGATGGTATCAAAAGGCGAACTTACAAAAAAATACAGCGGCTAAAAATTTATTGTATTAATATCTAAATAATTAATTTTTTGTTAATTATTTAATTAAAATCAGGATTTAAATATATTATAGTGTTATAAAATCATGACAATTATTATAGGAAATAAGGAGGATATTTTATGACACTTAAACCGTTAGGCGATAGAATCGTAATTAAAGTTATTGACGATGCTGAAAAAACACAAGGCGGCATCTTTATTCCAGATTCTGCAAAAGAAAAACCGCAAAAAGGCGAAGTTGTTGCAGTTGGCCCAGGTAAAACATTAGATTCAGGCAATAAAGAAGATATGGAAGTTAAAATCGGAGATAAAGTTTTATATGCTAAATATTCAGGAACCGATGTAAAGGTTGACAATAATGAATATAAAATTTTATCTGTAAAAGATGTGTTAGCTATTATTGAATAATTTAAGAGAGGAAAATATTATGGCAAAGAAAATTATATTTGATACAGACGCCAGAGAAAGCTTATTAAAAGGTGTTAACGAAGTAGCGAATGCTGTTAAAGTAACCCTTGGGCCAAAAGGCAGAAACGTTATTATCGGTAAAAAATACGGGTCACCCCAAATTGTAAATGATGGTGTTACTATTGCAAAAGAAATCGAATTAGCTTGCCCACTTGAAAATGCAGGCGCACAATTATTAAAAGATGTATCTTCTAAAACAAATGATGTTGCAGGAGACGGCACCACAACTGCTTCAGTTTTAGCTCAAGCTATTTTTAAAGAAGGCTTGAAAAACCTTACAGCAGGCGCAAACCCGATGGGTATAAAAAAAGGTATTAATAAAGCTGTTGAAGAAGCAATTTCTGAAATCAAAAATATGTCAAAACCTGTAGATTCAAAAGAAATGAGAGCGCAAGTTGCAACAATTTCAGCAGGAAACAATGAATTTATCGGTAATTTGATTGCAGATTGCATGGAAGCTGTTGGTACAGACGGTGTTATCACAGTTGAAGAATCTAAAACTTTCGGCACAGATAAAAAAGTGGTTGAAGGTATGCAATTTGATAAAGGATACATTTCACCATACTTTATTACAGACCCTGAAAGAATGGAAGCTGTTTTAGAAGATGCTTATGTACTTTGCGTTAACAAAAAAATCAATTTAATTGCAGACCTTGTACCTATATTGGAACAAGTAGCACGTGATGGTAAATCACTTTTAATTATTGCAGAAGATATCGAAGGTGAAGCTCTTGCAACACTTGTTGTTAACACAATGAGAAAAGTACTAAGAGCAGTTGCTGTTAAGGCTCCGGGATTTGGCGACAGAAGAAAAGCAATGCTTGAAGATATCGCAGTTTTAACAGGCGGCCAAATGTTCACAGAAGAACTAGGTATCAAGCTTGAAAATATCACTGTTCAAATGCTTGGTAAGGCAAGAAGGGTTGCTGTTACAAAAGATGAAACAACAATCGTTGTAGGCTCTGAAACAAAAGCAGCAGTTGAAGAAAGAGTTAAACTTCTTAAAAAACAAATGGAAGCATCAGATTCTGAATATGATAAAGAAAAACTTCAAGAAAGAATTGCAAAACTTTCAGGCGGCGTTGCCGTTATTGAAGTGGGTGCAGCTTCTGAAGTTGAATTAAAAGAATCAAAATTAAGAATTGAAGATGCCCTTAATGCAACACGTGCTGCTCAAGAAGAAGGCATTGTTCCTGGCGGCGGCGTTGCTTTGGTTCGTGTTCAACAACATCTTGAAAAAGAAATTGCAAACAAAAGCTTCTCATCAGATGATGAAAAAATCGGTTATAAAATATTAACCGCAGCGCTTGATATTCCTTTGAATTTAATTGCAAACAATGCAGGCGCTAAGGGCGATGTTATTGTTGATGCTGTTAGAAAAGAAAACGGCGCTTATGGTTATGATGCTCTAAACAATCAATTTGTTGATATGTTTAAAGCTGGTATTGTGGATCCTGCTAAAGTTACACGTTCAGCTTTAGAAAATGCTGCAAGTGTTGCTTCAATGTTACTTACAACAGAAGCTGCAGTTGTGGATATTCCTGAAGAAACAAAGCCTGCAATGCCTGATATGGGTGCTATGGGCGGCATGGGCGGAATGATGTAAGCATCGTCTGCTTTAAAACAATTGAAGGACGGGCATTTAAACCCGTCCTTTTTGTTTAATAAATATTTTTATTATGTTGTGATGGGAAGTTCGGGTATATTTTTATCACATCTGCGGGCGTTTGTACGTGCAAGAACTGTTCCGACATAGGTTATGTCAATAGCATACGGAATTTTATCCCACCAGCTGTGCAATTTGTTCAATGAAGGATGGTTATCCCATTCCTTCATAAATGCTCTTTTTGCGTTCGTGTTTGCATTTACATCCTTAGTGTATAAATCCCAAACAGCTTCCAGTATTTCAATTTCTTTTTCGTTGAGAGGTTTAGGACTACTATCAACAACACCATTAACTTCCGTATTATAAATTATTCTGGCATCTTTAATTTTAATTTTATTAGAAATGGGCAACCTTACATAATTTTCAAGTAATTCATTTGTAACTAAAGTAGAACTACCAAGATTAACCGAAGCCAGCAACTCCAAAGCTTTTTTGTAGTTATCGGAGCCTATTTCAATACCTGCCAAGGAATATCCATCTAAACTCTCAGGATATAAAACATCAATCTTCTTAAATTGGTTAACATTATTTATTCTCACAGCATCAAGAATATCCAGATGCTCAATCCAATCGATTCCTGTAGGTAATTCCATATATATTAGTTTTTCAAATGTATCTGCAAGAATTTTTATACCAGCTTTGCAAAATCCGGCACTTGGAAGTATTTGTTTAACCGTATGTATAACAGTTAATGCGCATAGGGCATCATCATCGATTTTATCAACAATTTCAACCGCCTTACTGATACCTGTTCTGGTTTTTCTTGATTGCCCTTTTTCAATACGACACACAAGCAATTCAGCTAACATATCATAATCAGCATCTCTTTCACTTGCAGCAGCAGTTTTTTGCGCACTTGTCAGTAAAAACTGAAACGCAGGGTCAGCAAAAGAATTAAGCGCGCCTTCAAGTTTTGATATTCTGGAAAACAGTGATTCTTCAAATTGCTGCACCCTTTTATTTGCACAGGCATAAGCATCAGCAGTAAAATCCCTGCGTGCTATTTCATAAGTTTCGGCACAAATTTCGCGCGCTCTTTTTTCGTCAATTCCGTTAAATATTTGGACTGTTCCCGCCTGCACAAGTTGGGAATTGTCTCCTGCCTTTTGAGATTGTTTATTATCGGACATTATTAATACCCCCGATTTGAATTTGGGAAGCATTATCGCCCGCCGTCTGTCTTTGCTTGACCGCTTGTTTTATGCCGATTTTATAACCGGCCGTGCCGCCAATAAATAAACCGATAATTAAACTGACAATTGCCGTACCAATACCGTCAAACACCCATTCCATCTTATTCCTCCCTTGATTTTGGTTTTGAAAGTTTTATAATTTATAATTTTATACTTTATTGTTTAATTATAACATGATTTTGAAAGCTATTTAATCACGCCTTCGTTTTGGAGGAGGTGGCGGACTTCAAGAAAGAGGTCTTGTTTTAGTTGTTCAACGTTAATGGGAGCAGCGGTTGTATTTGAGGAATTAAACATTTCACCTTCACCTGAAATAAACCAATTGAGGTTGACGTTAAGTTTTTTATGCAATTGTATACAAAGATTAATTGAAGGAACACGTTCCTTCCTTTCATAGCAAGTAAGAGTTGGTGCAGGTATTCCAATTTTAGCGGAGAATTTAGCTACCGATAAATCTAGTTCCTTCCTTATTTTTTTTAAATTTTCTGCATACATTTTTTTAAATCCATATTAAATTTTGTAAATAAATTACTATTGCAGTTGATTTTTTACAACAAAAGCATATAATATACTTATATCAGCTGTGCCATTGCGAAGGAACGAAGTGACTGCAGCAATCCAAAAACCAGTCAAAAGGCACTGGATTGCCACGCTCCTGCCGGTCGCTCGCAATGACAGAGCTTAAGAAAATATTAGCATAAATTATACAATTGAGGCAAAAATTGCTTCTTTTTGCATATAATTTTGTGCCTAAATCGCAAAAAGGCGCGTTTTATCTATAAAAAGCGGGTTTTGCAGTGTAAAAAAATATTAAGGAAAATATATGACCAACATTAAAATTTTAAATGAATTATGGGCGGAAATATCTTGCAGCGTACAGAAAGCAGAAATATTGTTCAGGAAAATCAGCGAAAATGAAGACTCTGTAGAAACCACAGTATTAGCGGAGCTTGGCAAAAAGGTTTGCAAACACATGAGGGAAAGATGTATTGAGATTGAACACAATTTAGATGAAATAAACTGATATGGTTAATTTGCGTAATTTATTGCACCATTTGGGTTTACACTTCAAAATATTCTCTAAAATCTTTTTTCAGGACAGATTGGACAGATTGTTCGTTTGGAAGCTTTATGAAGGCAAGGGCAAAGATTGGGAAATTTTTATAATCAATTTTCCTTAACTCAAAAAGCTTGCCTTGGATAGAATTTTCGACAGGGGCAGCCAAAAACTTGGCATAGGCTTCATAATCAACGTTTTTAATATCTTTAATACCCTGATTATCCCCGATTGTAAAGCAATATAGGCCATCATCCATATTTTGCAAAATTTTATCCCAATCAGGGCGTTTTTGTTCAAAATAATAAACATAAGGATTTATATCAAAAGCATAGTGTGCCAAATCACAAAGACACCAGCCCGCAAAGCGCATGGGGTTTATTTCTATCGGAATTGATGCCTTTTCATTAGAGCGAAGCTCTATATGGCAGGGGAAATTCTTTAATTTCAAAGCCTCGCCTATTTTTTCAAGCAGCGTTTCAAATTTTTCAAGATACTGTTTCATTATAGCCTTTGATGTGAAATAGAGCCTGTCTGAAACATCATCTTTTGATACAAACGGGTGCTTGTATATATTTAAAATCACAGGTTTATTACCGCTGTCAAAATACACATCCACCGCAAATTCATCTCCCTCAATCATCTCTTCAATGATAAAGGAAGATGTGTTTACAACGGATTTTGGGAAAATTTCTTTATATTTTTCAATATCTGTTTTTACAGTTTTTACAATATTTTGCCAATCGGCTTCATTATAAACAGGATAGACACCAAAGCTCAAAAAACCAACCTTGGGTTTTAAAACAAGCGGGAATTTTAAAGCTTTAGCATCAAGAGTTTCAATTTCATCTACCAAAACTTCCCTAAAATAAAAATCGGGGTAGATATTTGAAATTAATTTTCTGAATTGGAATTTGTCTTT
The DNA here is from genome assembly GCA_910577515.1 of uncultured Vampirovibrio sp. Lineage (GTDB taxonomy): Bacteria > Cyanobacteriota > Vampirovibrionia > Gastranaerophilales > Gastranaerophilaceae > MGBC122484. The sequence goes on along the minus strand of CAJTLW010000003.1, from coordinate 89,420 downwards.
ACAGAGAGAAATTTGTCTTGGAATGTCTGTAAAATCAAGGTTTTTTGTTATCCAATCAATCGCATTTTCACTATTACAATAAACGAGATTGTCTTTACCTTCCCTAATTTGATTTACAGCGTATCCTTCGCAATAAAAATTAAGCTCGGGGTTTAATTCTAAATCATCCGCTGCGGCATTTTTTAAAACCGGAAAGCCGTATTTTAGCGCTGTATCTTCTAAATAGCTTGAAACGTAAGGCTTATCAAGTAAAAACATTTAAATCCCTTCCAGAAGCTCGCCAAGGCGCTTAATACCTTCTTCAATCGTGTCACAATCTGCGTTTGTATAATTAAGACGCATTGTGTTTACATTTTTTTTATTAATATAGAAGGGGTCGCCTGGAACAAAAGCCACTTTCTTTTCTAATGCTTTTGGAAATAGTTCAAGCGCACTAACATTTTCAGGCAATGTTACCCATAAAAACATACCGCCATCCGGCCTTGTATATTTAACGGATTTAGGGAAATATTTATCCATAGCATTTAACATAGCCTGCGCCTGTTTTGAATAAAGTTCTGTTATTTTTGCTATATGTTTTTCAAAATCGTTGTGCATCAAATAATCCCAAATTAAATATTGGGAAAAAATATTTGTGTGAAGGTCTGATGCTTCTTTTGAAACAGAAATATTCTTTAAAAGCTCTTTATTCTCACAAATGATAAATCCTGTTCTCATACCGGGCGTTACAACTTTTGAGAACGAGCCAAGCACAATACTGTTTTTAAAACGGCCTGCACCTATATATGGCAGGTGTTTACCGTTGAATCTTAATTCGCCGTAAGGGTCATCTTCCACTAGAATTATATCTTTATCTTTAATGATTTCAAAAATTTCTTCTCTGTTTTCAGCAGAATATGTAAGCCCTGTAGGGTTTTGAAACTCAGGGATTGCATACATTAATTTAATATTGTTATTTAAAGCAGATTTAAATTGTTCAATATTTAAGCCTTTATCTGTTAAATCTACGGTGTGAAATTTTGGCATATATTGCGAAAATACCTGAATTGCCCCAAGGTAGCTTGGTTTTTCTAATAATACACCGTCATTTTCATCTAAAACAGTTTTTCCGATTAAATCCAAGGCTTGCTGAGAACCTGTTGTGATTAAAATGTTGTCAATATCAAGGTTTAAACCGAATTTTTTATTGTATCTATTTGCAATGTATTGCCTTAATTCCGGAAGACCCGCTGTTATAGAGTATTGGAACACTTTATCTTTATAAGTTTTTGTGATGCGCTCCATTGAAACAAGAAGTTCTTCCTGCGGGAAAGAAACAGGGTTTGGAAGACCACCTGCAAACGATATGACGTTAGGGTCTGCCGCCGTTTTTAAAATGCTTCGTACAAAAGAAGGCGGGGTAGATTTAATCCTTTCAGACAGTAAATTTTCCATAACGTTCATATTAGTCCTCTCGTTTTAAAATAATTTTTAACTTCGACAGCCTTAAGATTTTAATAAACTTCGGCACAAAACATTATACTATCAATGTAGAATTCAAACAATAGGAAAGATTAGGCAAAAAAATTTATTTTTTATCTACGAATATAAATGTTTTAAAGATAGAAAAAGACAGCACAGCTACAGGCAACACAAGGATTAATTGTGCAAGATATTTATTTAAATGGAGATTATTCATTAAAAAATTTAAGAAAAAGTTATTTACAGAGAAGGTAAAAACATAGGAAATAAAGAATTTAAAAATAAGCTTATTATCTTTATTTCTAAAAACAATTCCGCCTGTTGTTTTAAAATTCCAAAAAACGCCTAAAATATAAGATATTAAAAGCGCATTAGACGGGGAAAAGGATAGCGTTACAAATAATGCATACATTGAATATCCAAAAAGGGTATTAATTCCACCCACAAAAAGAAATTTTACAAAACGGCGCTCAAGATTTTGTAAAATTCCCCAGAAAGACTTTGTATAAATCCAATCAAAAATTTTAAAAAGCACAGAGCGCAAAAGATTTTTTTTACGCTCTATGCTTAAAATTATTGAATTTTCTGGCTCAAGGCCATCTTTTATGCTATCCGACATATTCCTTAATTTCACTTGCAAGGTTTTTAGAATCAAGCTTAATTCCAGGACCCATTGTAGTTGTAAGGTAAGCTGATTTAATGTATGTTCCTTTAGCTGCAGATGGTTTTGCTTTAATAACTGCATCAGCAAGAGTTGAAAAGTTTTTAATTAAATCTTCTTTAGAAAATTTAATTTTGCCGATAGGAACGTGAATCATACCTTGTTTGTCTGCTCTGAATTCCACTTTACCTGCTTTAGCATCTTTAACAGCTTTTGCTACATCTACTGTAACTGTACCTGTTTTTGGGTTTGGCATTAAACCTTTTGGCCCTAATACTCTACCTAATTTACCTAAAGGTGCCATCATATCAGGAGTTGCAATCAAGGTATCAAATTCAAACCAGCCTTTTGCGATTTTTTCAATAATATCTTCAGCTCCTGCTTCATCAGCTCCTGCTTCTTTTGCAGCTGCTGCTTTATCGGCTTTTGCTATAACGCAAACTCTTACAGTTTTACCAAGACCTGCCGGAAGAACAGTGGTTGATCTTATTTGCTGGTCTGCATGCTTAACATCGATACCTAATCTCATGTGGCATTCAACGGTTTCATCAAATTTAGCTGTCTCAGCTGATATTTTTTGAAGCATTTCGATAGCGCTTGCTGCAGTTGCAGGCTGTTCAAAACCTTCAAGCATTTCTTTTATTTTAGTTTGTTTTTTGGTTAATTTTGACATTTAATTCTCCTTTCGTGGTAGTAACGGCAGCTTGTTTGCCCGTTTTGCCAATCAGACATCAGGGCATCTGCCTCCCATCCTTATCTATTCAGCAACAGTAACGCCCATTGCTCTTGCTGTACCTTTAATCATTTCAACGGCAGCTTCCATTGAAGTAGCGTTCAAATCTTCCATTTTTGTTTTTGCAATTTCTTCTAATTGCGCTTTGGTGATTTGGGCAACTTTTGTTTTATTCGGAGCAGCTGAACCTTTTGGAAGATTTAGCGCTTTTTTAATTAAAACTGCAGCCGGTGGTGATTTAGTAACGAATGTAAAACTTCTGTCTTCGTAAACATCAATAACTACAGGAATGATATACCCTGCTTGAGATTGTGTTCTTTCATTGAACTGTTTACAAAAATCCATAATATTTACGCCTTTTTGCCCTAAAGCAGGACCAACCGGAGGCGACGGATTAGCTTTTCCAGCTTCAATTTGAAGCTTAATTTTACCGGTTACTTTCTTGTTGTTTGGTGCCATTTTATTTTTCTCCTTTCGTGGTCTGACAGGCGCGGTTTAAACCTTAAAAAGCCTTAAGCGCCCTCCCACATTTGTTTTATACCTTCTGTATTTGTTTATATTCAAGTTCTACAGGGGTTTCACGTCCAAAGATTGAAACCATAGCCCTTAATTTTGATTTATCAGGATAAACTTCTGTGATATCGCCAATAAATTCTGCAAAAGGCCCTGAAATAATTCTAACTTTATCACCCACTTTAACATCAAGCTCAATTTTAGGGGCAGAAGCTTGACCTCTGTGGATAATCTTTTTAATCTCAGAATCTTTGGCAGGGATTGGTTTTTTAGATGAGCCTACAAATTTTGTAACGCCTGCTGTATGGCGAACAACATACCAGCTGTCATCATCCATAATCATCTCAACCAAAACATATCCGGGGAATATTTTTTCTTCCCTTTCAGATTTTTTACCGCCTTTAACCTGGGTGATAGTTTTTTGCGGAACTTCGATTCTAAAGATTTTTTCACCCATATTCATATACTCAACACGTTTTTCAAGGTTAACCTTAACCTTGTTTTCGTGTCCTGAATAAGTATGTACTACATACCATCTTTTTTTAGGCTCTTTATTAGCTTTGAAATCGGGTTTTTCTTCTTTAGTATTGATTTCAACATCTTCAATTTCAGGGGTTAAATTATCTTTTTCATCAAACATTTCGTTATCTTTCATCTATTCAATCCTTTTAAATTACCTTAGAGGAATCAACCCTAAAAGCCCTTTAAAGATGATGTCCATTAAATAGACAGCCACCGTAAAAGCAATTACAACAAAAAGAACAATGCCTGTTTCAACAATTATCTGGTGTTTTTCAGGCCATGTCACTTTGCCCCATTCAGCCTTAACACCTTTAAAATAGTTTTTAAGACCGTCTGTGAGGGTTAATTTATCTTCTTTTTTTATTTTTGTATTAGGATTTGCCATTTGTTTTCCTTTTTTAAGAGATATTTTACACAATTCGCGCCCTGAAGGACTCGAACCCTCGACATCCGGTTTTGGAGACCGACGTTCTACCAACTGAACTAAGGACGCATATTGTGCAATTTTAAATGTGCTGACATCGCCCAAGAGTTGGCTTAGGCGATATAAAATGCTACTTAGTTTCTTTATGAACAGTGTGTTTATTGCATCTTGAGCAGAACTTTTTAAGTTCCATTCTTTCTTTATTGGTTTTTTTGTTTTTTGTAGTTGTATAGTTTCTTTCCTTGCAATCTTCACATGCAAGTACAACCATTTTATCGTTTTTGCCTTTAATTCCCATTTGAATTGTCTCCTTTGTTGTGTTTTCGGGAAATATACTACCTATTAAAAAATGCCCTTCTTTTGGACATTTCTGCAATATATTTATTTTAATATCTTAATTGTAACAAGAACAAAATATTTGTAAAGGGCTAAAAACCATGTCATTAGCGGAAAAAATAAAAAATTTAAGGATGGATTGCCGCGGTCACCCGAAGGCTCCCTCGCAATGACCAGACCAACTAAAAAACCCTCTGCTGTAATAACAGAGGGTTTTATTTACATTTCTTAAAATTACATACCAAATGTTCTGGATGCTGCCCCTGTTTGGATACCGAGCATTCTCTTTAATTCTTCAGGGTGTTGTGATTTTGATATAGCATCTTGCTGATCAATCAAATTCATCTTGAATAAATCACGAAGAGCCATATCAAGGGTTTGCATTCCAGCTCCCGCACCGGTTTGAATAGCAGAATAAATTTGTGCGGTTTTCTGTTCACGAATTAAGTTTGCAATCGCATTGTTTACAATCATAATTTCCTGTGCCATTACACGGCCTTTTTTAGTAAAGCCGTCTTCAGAAAGCTTTGGAAGCAAAGTTTGAGAGAATACTGCAATCAAGCTTGTTGACAATTGAAGCCTAATTTGCTGCTGCTGCCCTTGCGGGAAAACGTCAATGATACGGTCAATTGTTTGAGAAGCAGATGAGGTGTGCAATGTTCCTAAAACCAAGTGGCCTGTTTCTGCTGCAGTCAAAGCCAAAGACATCGTTTCAAGGTCTCTCATCTCACCGATTAGAATAATATCGGGGTCTTCACGAAGAGCTGATTTTAGTGCATTTGCGGTTGAACGCGTATCCTGCCCCAATTCTCTTTGGTGAACAATTGATTTTTTAGAAGGGTGGATAAATTCTATCGGGTCTTCAATTGTTAGAATGTGTTCTGTTCTTGAAGAATTAATGTAATCAATCATAGCAGCCAGAGTAGTTGATTTACCTGAACCTGTAGGCCCTGTTACAAGGATTAAACCACGTGGTTTATTTGCAACTTTTTTTACAACATCGGATAAGCCAAGTTCATCAAATGACGGAGGTTCAGAATTGATTGTTCTGAACGCTGCAGCATAGCTTCCTTTGTCTTTATAAACGTTTACCCTGAAACGGCCAACACCGTGAAGCCCGTAACCAAAGTCTAATTCCCAGTTTTGCTCCAGTGTACGTCTTTGTTCATTGGTTAAAATAGGAAATACAAGCGTTTCAATGTCATCACTTGTTAAAACAGGTAAGCTCGTTCTTATTAGTTCACCGTCAATACGGATAACGGGAGGCAAATCGGCAGAAATGTGCAAGTCGGATGCATTTTTCTGTACCGTAAGCTCTAAAATTTCTTCAATTAACATAAGATATAATTGCTCCAAAATAAGATAATATACTAATAATATTACATTTTGACTTTAAAAAAGTAAATACCTTATTAAAGAAAATCCTATAAATAATGCAAAAAAATGAAAACGCCTTTTGTTTTCAAAAGGCGCGCTGAATTAAACAATTTTTCCATCTCTGATTCTTTGAATGGTTTAAGTTTGATTATATGTTGTGAAAATTTTATATCAACGTGTAGATACCTACCTGTCGAATTAAAATATAACAAATTAATACTAATATGTCAATATCAATATTTTGGTATTAAAAAAATGAACATAAATGAACTTGTTGCAAAAAGAATTTCTGAATTAAAACAAAAAGAACGTTTAACTGTTGAAAAACTGGCCTGGCAGGGAGGATTATCCAAAAGCTGCGTAACATACGCTCTTAAAGGGAAATATGATATTAAAATCAGCACCATAGCAGGTATTTGTGCTTCTTTAAAAATTTCTCCGGCAGAATTTTTCAGCACATTCACTGAAATCCCTGAAGTTGAGGAAGATTAAAACCATCAGTTTGAGGCAACTTCAACGTTTTGATTTTCATTCACGACAATCGCATTTGAAATTGCGATGCCTTCTTTGTATGCGGGGCTGTTTTCAATTTTGCCTTTAACATAAATCACGCTTGAGCCGCCGCCATCAAGATTCATAGCGTATACACAGCCTAAATCTTTCATAAGCCTTGAAATTTCCCAAAGCGTCATCCCGACTGAGGCTTCTTCTCTGCCATCTACGGTCACTATTATAAGTTCGTTGTTTTGGGTATACCCTATGGCACTTCTCGGGTTTTTACCGTTTATTGCACCGAATTTTTGTTCTGCAATATCAACATACATCTCCCCGTTTTTTACAAGGTAAGGTCCGCCGCCTATAATGTGTTCGCTATCTTTAAAGGCATCAGGGAATTTTATATCCATTTTAATATTTTTTTCACCTAAAAGCTGTTCTATATTTTGTTTCGGGCCAACTATTGCAAAGCCGCCATTTGGAATTTCAATTGAACCGTAGTTAAAATTAATAATTTCACCGTCTTTAATAGAAACCGACATACCATATTTTGGCGCAGGGGGCGTAAATTTACCCCATTTATCAGTATAAACAATGGTATAGGTTGAAAGCATTCTCGGCTGGTTTATGTTATCCGCTTTAACCGTAGTTTTTTTGCCTTTAATCGTGATATCAATTGTGCTTTTATCCATAGAAAATGTGTTATCAGGGTTTATGCCAAGGGCAACTCTATTATAGATTGGGCCTGTTAAAACATTTTTATCAATAACAAGAGTTCCCAAAGGAACGCCTGTTTGGGGTTTAAAATATCCGCCGTTTATTGCAATTATTGAATTTTCAACATTTGCTATGTTTCTGATGCTTGCTTTACTGTTTAAATATACAGGGGCGGCCGTTTTAGGTTTAACCGTGAGGCTTGAATTTGCCTTTTGGTTAATTTCCACAATATTTATTTTAACAGGGCGGTTATTTACCCATTTTGTCATTTTTACATGAATTATGCCGCGAGTCGGATAAGATACGAGTTTTCCTTTATATTTAAAATCTGTATGGGTTTTCCACCTGTAATATTCATTTTCTTCAATTTGTTCTTTTGTAAGGGTTTGGGGTTTTGCTTTAAAAGATAAACGAGCTGCCGCATTTGGAGTAGTTTGAGCTAGAATATCATTATTTCCTTCATACGCAAAAATCGGGCGCGCCTGACATAGTGTCAAATAGCATACGCCCGATATAAAGGTAATTCCGATTACTGTGCATAATAAAGATACAACATCTTTTAAATTGGGTAGAGAAATAGGTCTGCCCCAAAGCCTTGGCGCAATTTTTAAACGCAAGGCTACAATACCGCCCTCAGGATGGGGGCTTATGAAGATTTCTTTTAAGGGGCGCATTTTTCTTCTCCAGTATTGCTTTAATTCAGTGCAGAAACTTCTCTACTACTATTGTAACATAAAAACAAAAAGTCCGCAACCCCTTTATTGATAGTATTTTTGACACTTAATCAAACCCGTTATTCTTCTTTTTCTTTTAATTTTTGGGTATGTTTAATGAGCCAAGCACTCATAATGGCAGTTAAAGGCACACAGGCAAGAAGAGAGATGCTTCCTGTGAAGGCGGATAAAATTTCACCTGCAACCTGATTAAGGTTAAAAAACTTTACTATATCAATATTAGAGCCTAAAAGAACAAGTGGCATCGCGCTTCCAAGATATACGAGGATTAAAGTGTTTGACATCGTTCCTATAATATCGCGTCCGACATTCATGCCAGATTTAAAAAGCTCATAAACACTAAGTTTTGGGTCTGTTATATGAATTTCATTAATTGTGCTTGAAATTGAAATTGCAACATCCATTAAGGCGCCAAGAGCTGCAATTATCATAGATGCAGCTAAAATGCCGGTTTGGCTTAAATCAGGGCGCTGCATATATAAAAAGAGACTCTCTTCTCCCATAAAACCTGAAAGATGAGCGATTTTAATTGCAAGAAGCGCCAGAATTGAAGCAAAAATTAATGTTAAAACCGTTCCTGTGATTGCAGCATTTGTTTTTGAATTAAACCCTGCAACAAGATACATCGTTGCAACGGTTGAAATAATTGAAATGATAAGCGCTGCAAGAATCGGGGATATATTAAACAATACAAGCGGGACAAATATAAAAAACACAAGCACGATAGTAATTATGATAGATAAAAGGCTGTAAAACCCTTTCATTCGCCCGATACCAATTAAAAACGCAACAAAAATAAACGTATAAAGATAAATAGCATTTACCCTTTTGATATCAGACACATAAACATCAACCTCATCAATATTTTCAGGGTTTAATTTATCAGATTCCACAACAAGAGATACTTTGTCTTTTTCCTTCAAAAACACTTCATAGGCAGGGTTTCCCGTTAGCATATTATCAGTTATTTTTTCTTTGCCTTTAAATTTCCCGGATGTAATTTTTACGGTTACAATTTGTTTTGAAATACTTTCAGGGTTTTCCGTTTTTTCCGCATAATCGTATTCCACTTTTTGAACAATGCCGCTTTCTGTTTTAGAATAAGGCAACTGAGCATCTGCAAAAGCCCTCAAGGGCATATTTACAGCTGTTATAAAAAACAGTATTAAAAATGCAATTATTTTTTTCATAAAAATATTTTAACGCTAAAAAATTTATTTTTATATTTTTGCAGCCGTTATTCTATTAAAATGTTTTAGAAGCTCCTCATAGGTTAAAACTATTTCATCCATTGAATTATGCGGATTTTTTATAGAAAACTTTCTTTCCCCTTCAATATCAACAGGGCATAGCGAATAACCATGGTTTGCCAAAAATATATCATCATCCGGCTGCAAATTTTTTCTACATGTAAAAACATATTCCTTAGGATTTTTGGAGAATAATTCTTCTTTGGCATTGAATATATATGTATCTTTTTTTACAATATCAAAACCAAATTTTTCAAATATCTGATAGCCCTTCCCTGCATTATTGCAGCATAAATCCGAATTATCTATATCTTTAAAAAATTCAAAAATAAATTCTTTTGGCAAAGTTTCACCAAAAATATCGTAGCAGGGCGCACCTGTTCTATCTAACGAATCAAGCCATCTTTCAAGAATTAAAACCTTATATTCTGATATTTCATCTTCGTTTTGTTTTAAACTTGATAATTTTTGTTCAATTTCATTTCTTTGAAGCGTAAATTTTTTATGTGCTGAATAATCTTGCAGGCAAAACATAGAATCAAGGCCGTTTTTATCAATGTATGACATAAAATGTTTGATTTCATCTTCGCTATACTGCCTTACAGAGCAAATTTTAGCATTAAGACCGTTTTGCTTAAAGTCTTCATACATTGTTTCAGTGCATTCTAAATGAAATTTTCGTCTTTCATATTCATTCAAAACTTCAATTGCCCTAATTCCTTCTGTAGTGCTTGATACAGTCCTGTCTTTTCTGAAACCCGGAATTTTTGCGGCAATATCTTCTAAAATTATATTCGAAGGTTCTTTTTGAACAATCGCACCATCTTTGCCTTCATATTTAAACCCGCCGAATACAACATCTACCGTATCATCAGGATTTTGTCTGAACATTTCAAGAATTTTATATCTTGAAGCCGGATTTTGGTTAATACTGTCTAAAGCACTTAACAAATAACAATCCCCGCCCTTATCCTGATTTATAATAAATCTTTCAACCGGTGGAAACAATTCAAGATAGGTTTCAGGGGTAATAAAAAGTTTTTTTAAAGTTCCATCAGGCATTTTTATTGATATATTTTTATCACCTTCAATGATGCAAACATCCCCTGTTCCAATTTCGCAAGCAGCGCTCTCATTATCATTAAACTCCGGCACAAAAACATCCTGCACATTTTTATTTTCTATATATGCCACATAAAGCTTATCCAAATCATCAGATACATTTTGTGCAACATGGAAATCTTTGTTAATTTGCAAAATAAGCCTCAAAGAAAGTTTTTTATCTTCAATCAATCTTAAAAGCATATCAAGATTACTTGCATCAACCCCGCTTCCAGATACTCTTTGAAGCGTAGTGGCAAGGCATCCTTCCAAAAAATCTTTAGCTTGTTTGTTGGTTTCCGGTTTTGAAAGCCCAAAATAATTGTATAAATTTTTTAATCTGTTTTTTGAATATCCATATATCGAATTCTTATCATCAAGGTTGATATTATCAGGCAGATTATCAGGTGTTGTTTCGGGAGATAAAAGCGTATTTGTAGTATAGCTTTTTTCCATATATTTTGAACTTTTATATCCGCCAAAATACAAGTTTTGATTATAAAAATTTACTTCCATATTTTTTATAAACCAAAAAATTATAAAATTTGCCTAAAATATTACAAAATATGCTAGAATTTATTTATGCAAAATTTTTTATCAAAAAATAAGGTGAATATTATTGGCAGCTTGCTTAAAAAACCAAAGGTGAGCATCATTATTACTTGTTTTAACCTTGCAAAATATTTGCCGGATTTAATTCAATCTATTGAAAATCAGACCTATAAAAACTTTGAAGTAATTATTGTAAATGATTGTTCAACAGATAATACAAAAGAATTTTTAGATAACCTTTTTGATAAAAATTTTATAGAAAAAATTTTTAAACCGCTAAAAATTTCAGATAAAAAATATAAAATTATCCACAACAGTGAAAATTTAGGGCAGTTCGGGTCATTTTTAGAAGGTTTAAAAATTGCGGAAGGTGAATTTGTATCTTTGATTGATGCGGATGACGTTTTAATGCCTGAATATTTAATGTGCCATCTTATGGTGCATTTAAATACATCCGTTGCGTTTACAAGCGCCGCACAGTTTGAAATTGATGAAAATTCCACTGTGCATTCACTTGTGTCTTTAGCTTCAAGCGGGTATAAAAACGAGGACTTTTGCACAAAATTAAAGGATGAAGATGAAATTTTCAGCTTAAAAGAAAAAATTGAAAATTTCGACATCAAGGTTTTAGATAATAAAAGTGTAAAATTCGGCAATTGGGCTTGGGGGCCTACAACTTCTGCCATGATGAGAAAATCAGCAGCTGATTTTTTATTAAAATATCCAACCCCGAAAGACTGGATGAAGGGTGCTGATAAAATTGCATTCACATTTTTGCATTTAATCGGAGGCTCTGCCTTAATTTCAGCCCCATTATTTGCATACAGACGCCATAAAACAAATTTATCATCTGCTAATCCTGTAATAGGAAATTTCAGATATCTAAAACCGGATTGCATTAAGCTTTATATCGGATATAACAAAAGGATAAGGCTTGATATTCTAAAGTTCATTTTTAAAAACTATAATTATTTTGTATCAAGATTTAACACGTTAAATGTAAAAAAGATGATTTTTTCAATCATCTTTTCAATAGATTTTTATACGCTAAAGCGCGCCTTTAAATCATTATTCGTAAGATAGAGCTTAATTAAAAGGTATTTTAGCCAATTATATTAAGATTTTCCCCAACACCTGCAGGTGCCACAAATTCTTTTTGGGTTTTTTCTGTTGAACTTACAGCCTGGCTATAAGCTTCTCTTGCGCTTAGACTTTGAACTTCGGGCAAAGATGAAGTTATTCCTTTAAAATTATTGTCTTGCCCTTTAAAATTAATTCCACGCTTCCCGCTGCAATTTAATGAGATAGGCTCAATCATAATTTTATCCCTTCACAAACACATTAGATACAAAACACAAAATAAAATTTTTTTGCTATATTTTCTTTAAAAAATATCAACAACAACTTAATTATTATAACATTTTTTTAAAAACTTTTGAAGATTATATCCAAAAAACCGCCCATACGGTTGAAAACGCCCTACAGGGTGTTTAATTTTTGTTAAGATTGAATTATTATTAAGATATGCAAAATAATTGGAAAATTACCCCGTATTTATTTTTATTCCCTGCAATATTGTTGCTTACAATATTTTTCTTTTTGCCGTTTTTTCAAACCATAATTTACAGTTTTCAGGATTATTCAAACGACATTTATACGCCGGTTTTTGGCACACTTTCAAATTATAAAACCTTATATCATTCGCCGGTTTTCGTAAAATCTTTAATTAATACATTTTATTTTTTGATTTTAACTACACCATTTCTGGTTGTTTTTCCTTTATTTCTTGCAATTTTAATAAACCAGAAAATCAGAGGGAAGACTTTTTATAAACTTATAATTTATCTTCCGGTTGTAGTGTCTATTGTTGTGGTTGCAATTGCTTTTAAATGGCTTTATGCACCAAATGGGCTTTTAAATTATTTTATGGAAATATTAAATCTGCCACAAATCAGTTGGCTTTCAAGCCCGAGAGTGGCGATGATTTCAGTTGCCTTGGTCACAATATTTAAAGGGGTAGGATACTATATGATGATATACCTTGCTTCATTAATGAGTGTGCCTAAAGAGCTTTATGAAGCGGCAGAGATAGATGGGGCAAATGAATTTCAAAAACATTTAACCGTAACTATTCCACACCTTATGCCCACAATTGCCCTTGTTTCAACAATAAGCGCGATTTCAGCCTTAAAAGTATTTGTTGAAATTTATGTTATGACAAAAGGCGGGCCTTTAGATTCAACCAAAACAATCGTTTATTATATCTATGAAAGAGCGTTTGAAAACCTTGATATAGGCCTTGCTTCAGCAGCATGTGTGGTTTTACTTATTGTTGTTATGATATTTTCAATAATAAATATTTTGTGTTTCGAGCGGAAAAAATATGGATTGTAGGCAGATATGAAGCATATTAAAGGTTTTTTAATTCATATAATTTTAATTGCAGTATGCGCCTTATGTCTTTTGCCTTTTTTATGGCTGACATCAACGGCCTTAAAGGGTGCAGGAGAAAATATATTTCAATATCCTCCGGTATTTATCCCGGAAGATTTTACTTTTGAAAATTTCAGGCTCGTTTTAGTATTGGTACCTATTGTAGGATATGCTATAAACAGCTTTATTGTGGCATTTTTTACCGTTATTTTAAACCTTATTTTTTCAGCCCTTGCCGCTTATCCTCTGGCAAGGATGAATTTTGCAGGCAAAAACCTTGCATTTTTCGGGGTTTTAGCAACCATTATGGTGCCGTTTCAGGCCATTATGCTTCCTATTTACATTATCACCTTAAAATTAAACCTAACAGATTCTTACAGTAATTTTAACGGTTATTTGGGGCTTATTTTGCCATTTGCGGTTAATGCTTTCGGGATTTTCCTTTTAAGACAGGCATTTTTAGCAATACCAAAAGAACTTGAGGAATCAGCCGTAATAGATGGGTGCAATTCACTTCAAATATTTTTAAAGGTGTTATTGCCATTAATTAAGCCATCTTTAGCAGTTTTAGCGATTTTTACATTTATTGGAAGCTGGGGCGAATTTTTATGGCCAAGCATTATTTTAACAAAAGATGCTCTTTATACACTTCCTGTCGGAATAAATGACCTTCAGGGGGCATTCAGTGCCAATTACAGACTTATTGCAGCAGGCTCAATGGTTTCAATTATCCCGATTGTAATATTTTTCCTTGCCCTTCAAAAATATTTCATCCAAGGCTCAACAGAAGGCGCTGTGAAAGGGTAAGTCATGGATGAGATTTTTTCAAGAAATGAATTGTATTGGGGAGAAGAGTTTCAAGAATACCTGAAAGGGTTAAAAATTGCGGTGTTTGGCCTTGGCGGGGTCGGAGGGTTTGCGCTTGATGCTTTAGCACGGGCGGGGGTCGGGCATTTTTTAATTGTAGATTTTGACAATGTGAGTACTTCAAACATAAACAGGCAGCTTATCGCCTTGCATTCAACCGTAGGACGTAAAAAAACTGAAGTGTTTAAAGAAAGGCTTTCAGATATAAATCCCGAAATTCTGGTTCAAATTTATGATGGTTTTTTTGCAGAAAATGTTCAGGATAAAGTATTTTCAGGAAAATTTGCACCGGATACTCAAAATGGCAAAGGTGCAGATTTTATAGTGGATGCTATAGATACGGTTAAATCAAAGGTCGAACTTTTAAAATATGCCAAAGATAACAATATTCAGGCAGTTTCATCTTTTGGCGCCGGAAACAGAATGGATGCAGCTAAGCTTTTTGTATCAGATATTTCAAAAATTAAGGAAAATGGCGGCGGGGGTGACTCTTTTACAAAAAATGTAATTCATAAATTAAAAAAATATGCAAATATTGAAGAGGGACTTACCGTCGTTTCAAGTAGCGAAAAACCGCATAATGAACGTAAAATCAAAGTGCAGGAACATATTGAAGATGCGGATGGATTAAGTGTAGAATTTACAAAATTTACCCCGGCGTCAACGCCCGCCGTTCCTGCAGTTGCGGGGTACCTAATGGCGGATTATATATTAAAAACTTGTTACAATCAGTTTTTTAATAAAAAATAGCTCAAAGCCTTGGAATGCCTGGTTTTTCAAAATAATACTTTTAGGCTAATACTTTTGGGCGATAAAAGCATGTTGAATATGGTTTAACATGATAATGTGAGTCAACAAAACCACCTGCCATCTTTATTCGGGGTTGCGATATAAAAAATTTCGGGCGGGATAAAAAGATTTTGATGGCTCACATTTTTTATTGGAAAATTTATCCTTCAAGCTGACTTTTCATTGTCCAGATACCACAAGGGCAAACGCCTGCACAAATGCCGCAGCCTATACATTTCTTTTCATCTGAAATATAGGCAAAAGCTGTTGTGCCGTCAGCATTTTGAAACTCTACACGCTCAATAGCACCTCTCGGGCAGCTTGTGAGGCACATTTTGCAATCACGACATCCTGCACAGCTTAAGCATCTTTTTGTTTCATCTAATGTGTCAAGGCTGCATATTTCGCTTTTTTTCAAAGTTTTATAGTATGCATCTTTTACTTCATTTGGCTGGATTTTCTTACCGCTTTTATAGACTTTAAGCGGCTTTCCTGTTAAATAACAATCTATATTTAAAGCTACACCACGCCCTTGGCCAATGCCATCGCAGAAAAGCCCCTGTTTTATTACATCTCCTGCAAAAAATACGTTTTCAGCTGCATCGCTTTGGTTAAATTCATTTAGCACAGGCTGCTTTCTGTCATTTAAAAATTCATCTTGAACAAAATTTAGGTCTGACCTATCTCCGATTGCAATGATAACACTGTCTGCCTTTAAGAGTGTACCGTTGGTTAAATATACACCTTCTTCGGTTACTTTTTCCGTAAAACATGGATACATTATCTTTGCCCCAAGTTTTTTTGCTGCTTCAATTTCCTTTTCAAAGGCGGCAGGCTTTTGAATATCTATCGCGGTAACGTTTTTTGCCCCCGTTTTATAAGCACCTAAAACTACATCCATTGCGGCATTTCCGGCACCGATTACAACAACATTTTCCCCTACCGAAAATTTATTTCCTTTGTTTATTTCTTTTAGAAAATCAAGCCCTTTTATAATCCTTTCCTTGCCTTCTACAGGCAATACAAAAGGATTTTGGGCGCCAACAGCCACTACAACCGCATCATAATCATCTTTTATACGGTTAAATTCATCGCTATCCACATTGTAAGAGGTTTGAATTTTACCCCCGGCCATTAAAACAGAGTTTTTTAAGATTTCAAGCTCGATATTTAAAATATCCTGGTTTAATCTTTCAGCAGGAATAACTTGTCTTAGTTTTCCGCCGATTTCAATATCTTTTTCAAAAATTTCAACACTATAGCCAAGGTGCATTAAATTCCACGCACAAGATAAGCCTGAAACCCCACCGCCTATTATTGCAACGGTTTTGCCTTTTGTTGGTTTAAATTCGCCAAGGTCAATATTTTCAAAAGATTTAATGCCAAGCTCTGCTACCTTAATTTCTTCATCTACAGCGCGTCTTGAGCATGTCTGCATACAAAGATTTGGGCAAACCTGCCCGCAAACAGACCCCGGGAACGGCGAATATTGATATATAAGATTAAGAGCTTCCTGAATTTTTCCTTCCCTCAAAAGCGCAATGCGTTTTTGGGTTGGAATTGACACAGGGCAGTCAAATTCACAAGGAGGAGTTTTTAAATTATTATCCCAAGATGGTATTCTGAGGCGATTTTCACCTGTATTAATCAAATCTATTACTTCATTTTCAGAACCGAAAAATTCAGAAAATATTCCGCCTTTTACCCATTTTTGTTTGCGAAATTCAGATATTGAAAGCTCCGGCACAAATTTTTTCTTATCATAAGGCTTTGCAAGTATCTTTTGCCAGTGATTGAAATCCGTTAATTCGTCATAGATTTCAGGTTTTTCAATTTCTTTTAAGAAAGTTTTTAAACCTTTAGATAAGAACTCTTTATCATCTTCATTCAAAGGATAAATATCAACATCTGAGGTTAAACCTTCAACATTTCCCCGAACATAAACCACGCCCCCTACCATGCCGCAGCAGGAGCGGTTTGATAAAACAGATTTTAAATTTTCACACTCATATCCGCAAACAACAGCCTTGCCACCGCCCATAAATTCAAAAGAAAATGAGCCTGTATTTTTTAATACCCAAAATTCAGGTTCTTCAAATTTAGGGTCATGCTTCATCAAAGCACCAGAGCGGGTTCCAACCCTTCCTCCAACATAAATTTTTCCGCCCGCACAGCAATGGGCAGTTGTATCGCCGCCATCCCCAAGTACGGTAATTTCAGCACCCGAATTTAACCAGCCTACATCAGCAGGGGCTGAACCATGAACAACAATCTTTGTTCCGGTCATACCCATAGAGCCTACACGCTGCCCAGGGTTTGTAACGTGGAATACAAGCGGTATATTGTCACCTGCTTTATTTTTGCTCCACAACGGGCCGCCTATATCGTGCTGGCCTGAAGCAAGAATTTTAAATTCATTAAACCCGAGGTTTATTTTTTCATATATTAAATCTAAAAGTTCCCTCGTAGAGAGTCTTTTATCATCCTGTAAACTGTCAATTATCGTAACATTCATAAATTTTTAAACCTTTTATTTAGCAAACATGCTGTATTCCAAGCCTTTCGGCCACATTTTTATCAACCGTAATTAAAGCATCAGACCTGCCCACAGGTAATGTTGAGTTTCCGATAGGCGCCATGAGTTTCTTTAATTCCGTATGGGTTGCAAGGAAATAATTTACAATATTTTGTGCAACCTTATCTATATCAAGCCTTTTCATTAAAATCGGATGCTGTGTGGTAAGCCCTGCGGGGCAAAGGCCTGTATTACAAGCATTGCATTTACCCAAGTCGTTTCCAAGGCATCCTGCTATTTGAAGCATTAAACGCCCTGTAAATACACCGTTTGCGCCAAGGCATATCATCTTAAAAGCATCTGCCGCAAGATTTCCGCTCATCCCAAGGCCTCCTGCCGCCCAAAGCGGAATTTGACCCTGTTTTCCCTGATGCACTGCCGCATTATAACAATCACGAAGACGAGAAACTATCGGATGGCCCGTATGATCAAGAGATGTTTCGTGCGCTGCGCCCGTGCCGCCTGCAATACCGTCTAAGAAGAAGCCGCCAACAATATCGTAAGGGTCACGCAGAAGGTTATTATAAACTGAAACGCTTGTAACACTTGCCGCTACCTTAATTGCAACAGGCACTTTGAATTTAAATGCCGCATTCATTGAAAGAAACATTTTTTGAACAGATTCTTCAATTGAATAAAGTCCCTGATGGTTTGGAGGAGAAAGCAGGTCAGATTTTGGAACACCTCTGATTTCCTGAATATGTTTTTCAACCTTCTTGGAAAGCAAAAGCCCGCCGTCGCCGGGTTTTGCACCCTGTCCGATTTTAATTAAAATGCCTGCGGGGTCTTCAACCATTTCGGGCATTGAATTTATAATTCTGTTCCACCCGAAATGCCCTGAAGCTATTTGTAAAATCATATATTTTAAATATTTTGATTTTAACAGTTTTTCAGGAACGCCGCCTTCCCCTGTACACATACGTATTGGCAGATTGTGTACTTCATTTAGATAAGCAACTGCTATACAAATTGCTTCCCAAAGCCTTGGAGATAGCGCTCCTATTGACATATCGCCTATAATAATCGGGTAAATCCAGCGGGTTGTGGGAATTTTCTTATCAATCTTTAAATTTCCGGATTCATCCACGCTAAACGGCAGATTTTCAGGCGGCAACACCCTTCCAAACGGTGCCAAAAGCTCAAAAGTATGGCGGAGTGCATCAAGCGAAGGGTCTGTCATTTGCGAAATACGCCCGATTTTAATTTTATCAAGGGTTCTGCCTTCCGTATGAAGGTTTGTTCTGCCGCCTCTTTTTGGGGATTCGGCATTTAGCGCTCTGTATTTAACGTTTACCCTGTTTTTATCGTTATAAACGGGTTTTATCGCTTCATTAGGGCAAACTTTTGCACAAAGCTCGCACCCTACACAGTTTTTAGAGCTTGTTACAATCTGCTTTATAACAGGAACAACGGTTTCAGACACTTCAGGAGTCGGGCAATCGCCTCTTGATATTACTTTACGCCTTTTTTGAACATCCGCTTTAATTGCACCCATTGTGCAGACTGCGGCGCATTTCCCGCATAGCGTGCATTTATCCTGATTATGTTCAATCTGCCATTTTAAATCAGATTTGCTTATGCCTGTTATATCTACTGTTTCCATCTTTCAATCCTTAAATCGTTGTTTATTACAACAGTTTCACGCTCATCCGGGTAAATATCTTCCGTTGTATTTCTGTTTGGCAAAACTTCGTTTATACCGCACACTTCACTGGTTACAATCACTGTGTCATTATCTTTTCCTATAACAACAGGACGCAATTTCTTTGAATCACACGTTACAATCATTGTTCCATCAGGGTTTACGCCAATAATAGTATTAGGCCCGTTTATTTCAAGGTGGGCAAGAGAGGCTTTAATCCTAAGTAAAATCTCTTTATCTTCCCTTTTTAAAATTTCTTCGTATTCAAGGGGTGTAATTACGTGTTTAAAATATTTTAGAGGCCATTTTAAGATTTTATTTACGTAGTGCAAAGTGTACAAAAAGCACTGAGAGTCTGATTCAAAACCGATGTAGCCTTTAAATAAATTCTTTTGGAAAAGTTTATTTTTTTCATAAAATGTATTTTCACCATTTGCAAGCACCGTATAGCCTTGCAAAAAGAAAGGATGGGCCGCATAGCGCACAATGTCATAGTTTGTATTCTGGCGGCACTGAACTGTGATTATTTTTGATACAAAGTCGTTATTTGGCGTATTTAAATTAAAATATGTTCCGATATCTTTAGGGTCGCCAATTTCTTTCAACATTAGAGTATCCGGCCAAAATGAATAAACATAGCCATTATCATTATCTTCAAGTGCCTCACGGAGTTTTAGCCTTGTATCAAGCAATAATTCCTCTTTTTCCTCCTGAGTTGCATATTTATACATTTTGGGATAGTTAAACACCTCAAAAACATAGTTTGGCATCGGGCAGATATTTAGATTTTTCGCGGTTTTATTGATATCAGGCGTCCACTGCATAAGACGCACAAATCCTGCCTGGTGAAGAATATCTTCAGCTATTCTTATCCCCATATCAGTGCAGGCCATAGATAATACGGGTAAATCTTTATACGTTTCAAAGATTCCCCCTAAATCCTGCATTACAAAAGCAAAACCGGAATTATCATGCCCCTTTTGCTGTGAGCGCATTAATTCAAGGGTTTTTGCCGGATGGAAATATTTACTTGATTTAATTGCCCCGATACGGCACATATTTTACCTCTCAAAATCTAACTTTGTGCATTAATAAATTTAGCATAAAAATTATTTGTAGTAAAATTGATATATGAAATTTTTAGTTTATTTTTTATTAATTGCGGCGTTTTTGGTTAACACTCTTGAAAGTGTTGCTATGGTTGAACAAAAAGATGTTATAAGGGTTGGATTATCAAATTCTTCATTTTCAACTTTTGAATTTGATAAGGCGACAATAATCACGAATGATACTGGTTCCATCCTTGATATGGCAAGCGGAATACAGGTTAAAGATATCCCTGCTAAAACTGAAATTAAATTCGTTATGGTAAATAATGAATTTTTTGCCGTTGTAAACGGAAAAGAGCTTGTCAAAAACGCTAAAGGCCCTGTTGTTATTCTATCCAAAGGAAAACTTGGGATTAAAAACCTCAATAGAAAAGGAAACCCGGCGTTTTATAACGGAATGATAGAGCTGAAAGCTGCATATCCACAAGGTAAAAACAAATTTAATATTATAAATGTTTTAGATTTACAAACGTATCTAAAGGGTGTTGTACCAAATGAAATGCCTGTAACATTTGGCTTAAATGCACTTAAAGCACAGGCTGTGGCTGCAAGAAACTATGCAAACCGCCCGCAAAACGTGTATAAAAACTATGATATCTGCGATTCAACAGCTTGTCAGGTTTATTACGGGGCAAATAGTGAAAACCCTATTTCTGACAGGGCAGTGGAGGAAACTGAGGGAATTTTTGCATTATATAATAATGAACCGGTTTTAGCACTGTATTCATCTACAGGGGGCGGAATTACGGAAAATTATGAGGCTGTATACGGCACTGGAAGCAGTTTTTACAATTCAAAGCCTTATTTAAAATCGGTAAAAGATAATAACAGTGCGGATTTCCCTAAAACCGAAGAAAATTTAAAAGAATTTTATTCAAACAATGTACCTTCTTTTGATTTAAAATCTCCAAAACACAGATGGAAAGTGGATTTTGAAAGGTTTGAACTTGAAGATACTTTAACAAAAACTTTACGTGAACAATCCTTAAAAAGCCTTGTATATCCAGGGTTTGGAGAGAAAGATGAAGTTTGGGGATTAGAAGATATAAAAGTTGTAAAAAGGGGAGAATCAGGCAAAGCGCTTGAAGTGGAAATTCGCTCTATGGCTGGAGTTTGGCGGGTTAAAAAAGAGCTTGGCATAAGAAGAACTTTTAAAAAAGGAAAATCAATTTTATGGTCAGGAAATTTTGTTGTTGAGAAAAATATGCCAGCAGAACCTGTCGAAATTGTAAAATCAGAATTAAAATCTGAAAATAAAGTTGAAGAAAAGGAGGGTAAAATCCTTGAAAAATCGTCAGAAAACGTTGAAAATGCAGATAAAGATAAGGTTTTAGAAGATAAAAATTCTGAAAATAAAGAACAGGAGCCGATTTTTACATTTTTAAAACCTGAAAAGAAAACAGCTCAGGAGCTTATAATAGAAAGTTTTAAACCGGGGGAACCCAAAAGAGTTTATAAAAATGGAATGAATATACCGTTACCAGACAGTTTTAGCTTTATTGGCGCTGGCTTTGGGCATGGGGTCGGGATGAGCCAATATGGCGCGGGGTATTTATCAGCTCAGGGCGTGGGTTATGACGCTATTTTAAAACATTACTACAGCGGAATTAAGCTTGGCACAATGCCAAAGAAAGTATCATACAATAATTATAATCAGACTTTTGTGCTAAACCTGTATGTAGACGATATAAATGAAGGTTCTGCCGGCGTTTTGCCTCATTCAATATCACAAAATCCGCTCAAAGAGGAGATTACAAAGCTATATAACGCTTCAAAAGCACCAGCTAAGTATATTTTAAGCATAGATAATGAGAAAAAGCCTTCAAATATTGAATTTTACGTAAATAAAACACGATTTAATCCGCCTACTAAAGGGCTTTATGGCAAAGTGATAACTATGGATATTACAAAATATTTGGAAAACGGAAAAAATACAATTACATTTTTGCCGCTAAGCGAAGCAGACAAAGATAAAGCGATTTATTTTTGGGTTGAAATAGAGAAATAGCAATGGAAAAAGAGATATCAAATACACTAAAAAGCAACGGTGATACAGCTTTAACAAATAATGCAAAAACTGAAGGCGGGGGGCTTATAAAAGCAGCCTGGTGGATAGCAGTAATTATTCTGTTGTCTAAGATTGCCGGCTTTTTAAGAGATATTGTTGTTGCAAACTACTACGGAGCGGGGGTCGTATCTGATGCCTACTTTTATGCTTACCAAATTCCTGCACTTGTGCTTGTTATTTTGGGCGGGGTTGGCGGCCCCTTTCATAGCGCCACTGTTGCTGTATTTTCAAAACTTGTAGATGATTTTAAAAATAAACCCAAAGCAGATGTAAAAAAACTTTTCAATACCTTTGAAACAGCTACCATGATTATGTTTGCGGTGCTTTCGCTGTTGTGTTTTTTCTTCCCTGTTCAAATTATGAGCGTGATTATAAATGAAGGCTCGGCCGAACTCCTTAATTTGGCAGCTTATCACCTTAAAATAATGTCGCCCATTGTTTTTATAGGGTCTGTAATGGGGCTTTATTACGGTATTTTGGTTACTTATAAGAAATTTTTGCTGCCAAATATCTCGCCATCCCTTCTCTCCCTTGGAATTATAGCTGTTTTGTTTATTACAAAAGGCGATAAAACAGGATATTTTCTTGCTTTGGGAACTACAATAGGTGCTATAATGCAGTTATTAGTGCAAATGCCTGCTGTTGTAAAGATAGGATACAGCTATAGACCGTCTTTTGACTTTTTCCGCAATAAAAATTTTAACGAAATTTTAGAACTTTTATTCCCCGCATTTTTAAGCTCGACCATAGGCCAATTGGGCGTTTACGTTGATATGTTCTTTTCTTCGGGGCTAAAAGAAGGAAGCTGGACGGCTTATGGCTATGCAAACAGGATTTTTCAATTTCCCGTAGGAATGCTATTGACAGCGATTTTAGTCCCTTTATTCCCGCTGTTTTCAAGGCTTGTAGCTAAAAATGACGAAGAGGGCGTAAGGCATTATTTCCAAAAAGGCGTTGGGACGCTTATTTTCGCCGGTACTTATTTAATGACCGTTATTTTTGTTATAAGAACAGATGCAATCCGTTTAGCCTTGGAGCGCGGGGCTTTTGACCATGAAGCCACAATTGTTGTATCTGAAATTCTTTTCTATATAACGCTTTCCATTATTCCATACGTCTTTCGCGACAGCGCTACAAGACTTTTTTACTCCTTTAATGACTCCAAAACACCGTTTTTAATAGCCATAGCCTGTATCTTATTAAAATGCGTATTGAATTTAATTCTTGTAAAACCGTTTGGAATTAACGGTATAGCACTGTCTACAACTTTTGTAACGCTCTTTAATGCGACTACACTTGGCATTTTGCTTAGAAAAAAAATAAAAATCGGCTATACAAGGCTTTTATCAAACGTCTACAAAATTTTAATATCAGGTGTTGCGGCATATTTA
This sequence comes from uncultured Vampirovibrio sp., assembly GCA_910577515.1. Lineage (GTDB taxonomy): Bacteria > Cyanobacteriota > Vampirovibrionia > Gastranaerophilales > Gastranaerophilaceae > MGBC122484. Next base: position 65,670 of record CAJTLW010000003.1, on the reverse strand, counting down.
GCCGGATACCTTGTAAACCTTGGATTTAGCAGATTTATTGAATGGAATTTTATAACAGGAATTATCCAGCTTGCTGTGGTGTCCTTTGTAATGCTTGTAGTGTACGGATTTTGCGCTTATTTTACAAAAATTGAATACTTAAACGACCTGATTGAGCGCATTAGAGAAAAAGTACAAAAAAGGCAGGCCTAGATGATATTAAAAATAGGAGAAATTTTAGGCTTTGAAACAGACACTGTTTGGGGTTTAGGATGTTTGCCAAATGACAGCGCGGCTGTGGATAAAATTTATGAAATAAAGGGCAGAGATAGGTCAAAACCCTTGATTTTAATGAGTAACAGCCTTAGTGCGCTTTTGCCTTACGTTAAAAACATGCCGGATTATGCCAAAACCCTTATAGATAAACATTTCCCGGGAGCTTTAACTTTAATATTCGAAAAAACAGAGCTTACCCCGGATTTTATAACATCAGGCAAAAACACTGTAGGAATAAGAGTTCCAAACCATAATGGTTTTCAGAAACTTTGCCTTGAAATTGAAGGAAATGTGCTTGCAACAACATCTTTAAATTATTCAAATGAGCCTCCTGTGGCAGATTTTGAGGAAGCAAAAGAAAAATTTGGCACCAATGCAACTTTAATAAAGCCTAAAAACCCTATCCACACAGGTGTTTCTTCCACAGTTGTTTTATGCACCGGCAAAACCCCTGTCATTCTGAGGCAGGGAAGCGTATGGATATGAAAAATTTAAAGGAATATAAAAGTTTTAATGATTTTAATAAAAAAGCAAGTAAAATTATTAAGGCTCATAATAATATTGATGATATTAGGAAAAAATTTGATAAAAAGCTTTTGCATGGTTATATTAATTTAGGCTTATTGACAAAAAATGCAAAAACACTTTTAGCAAGTAATACAAATAGGGTTAAAATTTCACTTGATACTTTTATTAAAAACAGATTGCATCATCGGGATATCAATTTTTATGAATATGAGTTGATTCCAGAAATCCTCAAAAAACCTGATAAATTAGCAAAATCAAAAAATAATGAGGATATTATCTTATTTAAAAGCAACAATAAGAATTACATGCTAGTAATAAAAACTACAAAGGATAAAACAGAAAATTTTATAAAATCTTTTAGACGATTATCAGCAGAAGAATATAATAAATACTAAAAGAATTCTGCCAGATGGACTTAGCTTCCCCATCGTCACCCATTCGTTTCGGTGGCAAGATTTACCGTGGCAGAATCCTTAATTATATTATACCATGGTTCTACTTGGTTTCAATAACCAGTTTGTTTTTTAGGGGGGCACTGTTTACTCAAGAAGTTTAGAGGCGGGGATTTTCAGGGCTTCTGCTATCATAAAAAGCTTCAGCATGCTGGGGGCGCCAAGCCTTCTTTCAATTTGAGTAATTCTTTCTCTTGTTAAATCAGCCTGAATACCAAGCTCTATTTGGGTCAATTTAGCTTGTTTTCTATATTTTCTTACGTTATTTCCTATTAATTTCTTAATTTCATCAAAATCAAAATCTGTTACCATAAATCAATTTTAATGCTATATTTGATTTAAAAAGTAAAGTTGAATTTCACATTTTGGAGAAATTATAATGTTAAGCAAAGATAATGAGCTTGACCTTGAGTTTGAAATATATAAATTAAACGGCGTTAATACCCTTTTATCCGCTCTGGCAAAGGAATGTAACAACTTTGAAACCACAATAATCTCCGATTCATTAAATGATATTACGAAAAATATTAATAAAATAATGGAGTAAAAAAACCGGGGTTTTACGCCCGGTTTTAGTTTTATTGATATGTTTGGATTTTTTATTTTTTTAACCTTTCGGTAAAATTTCCACTCATCAATGTTCCACACGCATTTTGGTTTACTTATCATTACCAAATGCAATGGTCATTTTATCTTTAGGATTTACCCTTGTAATTTTGTTGCCTGCACCGTCTACAACGTAAGCGATTTCATCAACAGTGTTGTTGAATAAGCCTGCAGTACCAACTGCTGCTGTTCTTACGATATCAACAGGAGCTTTAAGAGTTGTTTTGATGCCATCAATGTAGCTTCTGCCGCCGGCTTTAAATTGTCCTGAAAGGATTTCGCCTGTACCAGTACCAGCCTGATCGAATAAGCCTTCAACAGCGTTGCTTAAGCCTATTGCTGCACCACCAACTGTACGTCCTGCAAGACCTAAAGTAGAACCTACGAAAGTGAATGGCATTTGGATAAGTCTTACAACAGGGTTAACATCTTTACATTTTTCAACTTTAGCTGTTAACACTTGTTTTGGAAGCATTTGTTTGCAGCCATCGCAACCAACGATTTCAGTGAATGAAAGTTTGATTGCACCCGGATTACATTTAGAAGGTCTGATTACTTCTGTAATCTTACCGTTTACACGGCTACCTGCAGGATATGTTACACCGTTAACAGTGATTTCATGAAGAGTTTCAGCTGCAAACTGTTCACCAACGTTTGCGTTTTTAGCGTTTACTTGGTCTTTCATTGCAAGTTCAAGAGTTGGGATACATACAGGAGTTTCTTTTTCAACAAAAGTTGGTTTAGAAGGGCCTGTTGCAGTCATTTCAGGAGCATTCTTATCATATCCGCCTGCAATTCTTGTGTTTTGAAGCATTGAAGCGATTTCAGCTCTTGTAGCATTTTCATTAGGTCTGATTAAATCAGAAGTTTTTGAATCTTTAAGAGCGCCAACATCAATAGCTTTAGCTACACATTCTCTTGCCCAGTTTGGAACAGCGTTACCATCTCTGTATTGATTCAAGATTTCATTAGCTTTGCAATTATCCATCGGGCATTTTAAACCTTTAGACATGATTGTTAAAGCTTCAGCTCTTGTAATATGGTGGTTTGGTAAGAATTTGTTATTAGAATGGCCTGCAAGCATATCAGCGCTTACACCTTTATTGATGAAATCATGCGCCCAGTGGCTGTAAGGAACATCTGCGAAGTTGCCTTCAGCTGTCATAGCTGTTGATTCAAGGTTAAAACCTTTTACAACCATAGCTGCCATTTCAGCTCTTGTTACAAATTGGTTTGGCTTAAAGAAATCATCAGGATATCCAACTACAACACATTTATCTGTTAAACGGTTGATATCACCAGAAGCCCAATATCTGTTTGGAACGTCAGGATAGTTGTTATCGGAAACAGAGCTTGCAGCACCTGTTGTGCATCCGCAATCTGTTTTTAAAGGTTCCATTTCTTTATAAATGGCCTGCATAGAATTAGGTGATTGAACGTTTGCACCAGGGCAGCAGTCTTCTTTTGGCGGCAATAATGATTGGTCAATGATAGGAGCTGCAGCACCTGTTATACATTCATCTGATAAACGAACACCTGGAACAGCAGGAATTTCAGCGATTTTTTGGTCTGAAATTGAAGAGCTGTTTGTTGCTTCACCAGTTACTGCAATGTTTGCAGGAGAGTAAATAGCACCAGGATATGCATATACTTGCATGTTTGAATGTGTTCTTTGGTTAATGCAGCTAGAACCTAACCCTGTAGAACATTTGTCACATTTTGGTTTAGCGCACGGGTCTTTTTTGCAGCCGCAATCATCCTTTTTCACTTTGCAAGGATCGCAAGGTGCTGCTGCTCCCGTTTCGCATGGGTTGCATTTGTTTCTTTTTAAAAAATTGAAAAAACCCTTTTTTTTGCATTTACAAGAATCCATTGTTGATTTGCATTTTGAACATGTTGCAATATTCGGGTTCACTTTTTGAAGTGAATCTATAGGGCAAGCTGCCCCTGTAGAACATGCCGCAAAGCTAACCGGTACTGTAAAAGCAAATACTGTTGCGACAGCTGTTGCTGTTAATACGAATTTTTTAATAGTCATCTTTCCTCCTTTAATAAAGATTAACTTTATGCTTAAAAAATGCAAAAAGTGCATAATTCATTTTATCTTTTGATTGAATTATGCACTTTTAGAAAATTGTATTCATTACCAAAAATGACTATTTTATTCGGGTTATTTTAATTTCTTTTATTAGACTAAAAGATTATGTAAAAATTACCTTTTTCTGCGGGCTATCTGCCTGTAATTTCTCTGATTAAATAGTTTGCAATCCATTGAAAATCTTTGTCTTTAACGGCTTCTTCCCTTAAAGGCTCAATGGAATCTTCGCCTATTCTGATTAAACTCATTGCAGCAACGCCTCTTTGTGCGCCTCTTGCAGTTCTTATTTTATTAACAAGGAAACGTGTGGCATCGCATCCAAACCTTACAACATCATTTTCTATAGCATTTTTTGTCATATTATCTGCTGTATCAAGGTCATTAAACAATCTTTCAAGAGTTTGATTAAGATTAACATTTGAAGTTTCAGATTGTGTACTAAGAACCGCCTGCATTTTTTCTCCTTTTTACTTTTATTTATTTTAACTGTTTTAGATTATAAATTAAAAAAAATCAAAAACCGGATTTTTTAATATAATCTTTATACGGTCTTTAAAAAATGTTAATTTAAAACTCAAAGAAAATGTTTTTGAATAACAACATTACAAAATTTAAAACACAGACTATGCCGAATTGTATTATATAAAGAAATCTTCGTTTATGCTGTAAATAAATTATTAATAGAAAAACGGAGGGAAAAATGTCTATATTTATAGAGAATATTAAAGCACGCCAAATTATTGATTCCAGAGGAATGCCAACAGTTGAAGCTGAAGTTTTTTTAACAGACGGTACAATAGCAAGAGCTTGCGTTCCTTCTGGCGCTTCAACAGGAAAACATGAAGCACTTGAGCTTCGGGATAATGAAAAATCAATGTATATGGGATACGGAGTTTTACAGGCGGTAGATAACGTTAATTCAATAATAGCACCGGAGCTTACAGGGTTTGATATATTAAACCAGAGAGAAATTGATGGTATTTTAATCAACCTTGACGGCACAGCAAATAAATCAAAACTCGGGGCAAATGCTACACTTTCTGTATCATTGGCCTGTGCAAGAGCAGCTGCTGCTTCTTTAAATATTCCTTTATATCAATATTTAGGAGGAATAAACGCAACACTTTTGCCTACGCCAATGATGAATATATTAAATGGCGGAGCGCATGCTGATAATAATGTAGATTTTCAGGAATTTATGATAACCCCTGTCGGTGCAGTTAATTTTAGTGAAGCTGTAAGAATAGGTTCCGAAATTTTTCATAAATTAAAAGAGATACTAAAAAATAAAGGATATACAACATCAGTGGGAGATGAAGGCGGATTTGCGCCAAATTTAAAATCTAACGCTGAAGCAGTTGAAATAATTCTTGATGCCATAGAAAAAGCAGGATATTCAACGGATTGTGTAAAAATTTGCCTTGATATTGCATCAAGTGAATTTTACATGGATGGAAATTATCACCTGGCGGGCGAAAACAGGGTTTTATCAAAGGAGGAGATGGTTGAATTTTTAGAAAAATGGGTAAACAAATATCCTGTCATTTCTATTGAAGATGGCATGGCCGAAGATGACATTGAAGGATGGAAACTTTTAACATCAAAACTTAAAGATAAATGCCAGCTTGTAGGGGATGACCTTTTTGTTACAAACGTCTGCAGGCTAAATGAAGGTATTAATCTTGGCATCGCAAATTCGATTTTAATAAAGCCAAACCAGATAGGCACGCTTACTGAAACCTTCGATACTATTAATTTAGCAAAAGCTTCAGGGTATTCAACAATAATATCTCACAGATCAGGCGAAACAGAAGATACTTTTATTGCAGATTTAGCTGTCGGAGTTAACGCGGGGCTTATTAAAACAGGGTCGCTATCAAGAGTAGACAGAACTGCAAAATATAACAGACTGATGAGAATTGAAGAAAAACTAGGGTTATCATCAAGATATATGGGGCTTTGCAGCTATAACGGCACACCCAAAATTAACAAACACTGCGAATGCAGAGGATGCGAAGGAGGATGCTGTGAATAGCCTGCTTTAAAATATTAAAAAATCATTACAAAATTGACATTGAGGCGGTTTTTTTCTATGCTTAAACCAATGAGTAATATTATGAATAAGCGTTGGTACGATGCTGACCCTGTTATAACAAATGCCATTAATTTAATTCAAAATTCAGATGATGAAAAAAAGAATATGATGGCAGATTTCATAATAAAAGAAGCAAAAAACCTTGGCGTAGAGCTTGATATGGGGGCAAACGACTTTGATTGCTTCTGGCATAAAAGACAGGATGAAAACGCAAAATATTTTATGGCTCTTGAATATTTAAAAGCCATGGAAAATGAAGCCAAACGTGAAATATCTTTTAAGGTAATAGCAGCGTTTAAGGATATTACAGAAAAATAAATACTGTATTTGTTTGATGACTATTGGGGCAGGTCTTAATAAAATCTAATTATGAAAAAGTATTGCATCACATTAATATTATCAGTTTTTGTATTATTTATTAATACACTGCCATCTCATGCAATAAAAATCGGACTTGATGAAAATATTAAGCAAACTTATGTCGGCACATCAAAAGCAGGACAAATTTTAGACGGCAGAAGCAAAAAGCCTCTATATTATACAAAAGCTCTTGTGCCATACACAATTAAGGCTCATAACGATACTTTAGTTATAAAAATTAATGGCAAATATTATAATTTAGGAACAAATTTTATAATCGTTCAAAATAAAGAGCCGAAAGGGTTTTTAGCCACTAAGAAAAGATGGTACAGAGGCGATATTGTAATTTATAATTATCATAAAAAATTGATTGTTGTAAATAATGTTGCGCTTGAAGATTATCTTATGGGGGTAGTTCCTGCAGAAATGCCTCCGGGATGGAATGTTGAAGCACATAAAGCACAGGCAATTGCAGCAAGAAGTTATGCGATAGCTAACCTTGGCAAAAGAAAATCTATGGGTTACGACCTTAAAGATACACCTCAAGACCAAACTTATGGCGGAGCAACGGCCGAAACAAAACGTACAACGCGTGCTGTGCTTGAAACAAGGGGGATTGTTTTAACCCATGACGGGAAAATTATTCCTGCATATTACCATGCATCATCAGGCGGTAAAACAGTTGGTTCAGGAGCCGTTTGGGCAAAAGATTTACCCTATATAAAATCTGTACCGGGGTATGATGACGGTATAAGGAAAAACGGTCATGGAGTTGGTATGAGCCAGCATGGAGCAAATAATCTTGCAAATAAAGGCTATAATGCTTATCAAATCTTAAATTATTTTTACAAAAACGTTAAATTTTCAGTTACAAAAAATCAATATTAAAAATTTGGAACATTAATTTCTATACCGCCAAAATACTAACCCCTGGCGGTTTTTTATCTCTTTTATTTTAAAGAAGCACTGAGCATGGGTGTTTGAAATGTAAAGTTTGTTTAAACACCTTGCAAATAAAGGGAAAACGGATATAATAAAAAGAGTAATTTAAAGAAAGGGGTTCATAGAATATGAACAAAGAAGAATTAGTAAAAGAAGTTAGCGCACAAGCTAAATTATCACAAAAACAAACTACTGAAGTTATAGCTGCACTTTTAGACACTGTTGAAAAAACTGTTGCTAAAGGCAAAAAAGTTACTTTAGTAGGTTTCGGTACTTTTGAAGCAAGAAAAAGAGCTGCAAGAGTTGGCAGAAACCCTCAAACAGGTAAAGAAATTAAAATTGCTGCTAAAACAGTTCCTGCATTTTCAGCAGGCAAAAAATTCAAAGAATTAGTAAAATAGTTTCTTTGTTTTAATGTTTTTAAAAGACCGGATTCCTTAAAGGTTTCTGGTCTTTTTGTACTAATAAACCTTTTTTTATATACATTTAAAGGACTTTATGATAAAATTACCGTGTTAATAAGTAATTAAAAGGAGATACGACAATTAGTAAAAATGATATGAAGGCCAAAGAACTGGTTAATGAAAAGATTAGGGCGAAAGAAGTAATGTTAATTGATGATACAGGAGTAAACCATGGAACGGTTTCAACCTCAAAAGCCCTTGAGATGGCAAAAGAAAAAGACCTTGACCTAGTTGTTGTATCCCCAAACCAAGCTCCGCCCGTTGCAAAAATTTTGGACTGGGGTAAATATAAATACGAAACAGAAAAACGCGCAAAAGAAGCAAGAAAAAAACAACACACCGTTGATATTAAAGAAGTAAAAATGCGCTATAAAATAGATACGCACGATTATGAAGTGCGTTTAAAAAGCACCAGAAAATTTATTTCACAGGGAAATAAAGTAAAAGTGGTTGTTATGCTTAGAGGGCGTGAAATGCAGCATAATAAACTTGCAATTGATTTAGCAAATAAATTTTTAGGGGATATTGAAGCTGAAGGCGGTGTTTCTATTGAGAAGAAACCTGCACTGGAAGGCAGAAACGTTGTAATGGTGCTTGCTCCGCCAAATAGCAAATAAAAAACAAAAATTTAAAGCAGGCGGATTTTAATATCCGCCTTTTTAAAGGGAAAATTATGTTCAGAAGCATGCGAAGAAAAAATCAGGCACTAACGCTTGAAGAATGTAAGGAAATTTTATTTAAGGGTAAAACAGGCATACTTTCGGTATTAGGAGATGACGATTATCCTTATTGCGTACCTTTAAATTTTATTTATCTGAATTCTAAAATATATTTTCATTGTGCTAAAGAGGGGCATAAAATTGATGCAATTAAAAAGCACAATAAGGTTTCATTTTGCGTGATTGATAAGGATGAAGTGGTACCTGAGATGTTTGCAACGGATTTTAGGAGCATTATAGCATTTGGTAAAGCACGGATTATAGAAACAGATGAAATGATGCCGGCAATTTTATCATTTACCAAAAAATATTGTCAAAAAGCAAGCAATGACAGCATAGAAAAAGAAATCAATAAAGATTTCGGCCGCCTTTGTATGGTTGAAATTGAAATTGAACACCTTACAGGCAAGCAGGCCATTGATTATGTAAGAAAAAATTAATCAGCAAAAAATATGTATGGTATAATTTTTTAGTAAGATAAGATTAGCTTTAAAAAAATAAGGAAGCATTAACAATATGGAAAACACAGCAATTGATTTTAAAAACCATTTTAATGATTATGTTCAAAACCTTGAAACCTATATTATGTTTCAAATAAAACAAAGAACGCTCGAGCTTACCGATGAACTTATAAAGAAAAACAGAAAGCCTATTTCTCTTTCCATGGGCGCACCGGTCGATATGGTGCCAAAATTTGCTGTGGAAACATTGAAAAATTGTCTTGATGACCCTTCAATTCATACATATTCTACACCAAAAGGCGAAAAATTCTTTACAGATGCCGTTATTGAAAGAATGAAATCAAGATTTAACGTTAATTTAAAACCTGATGAAGTATTTTCTTTAATAGGTTCAAAAGAAGGTATAGCAAACATTATAAGGGAATTAATCAACCCAACTTCTGATATTAAAAATAAAGACATCATTATGGTACCGGACCCTGGGTATGCTTCTTACGGCGAGATGGTGAAAGTTTCAGGAGGCGTTGCATATGGCGTTCCTTTAACACGTGAAAACCGCTACATGCCGGATATGGAACTTGTTTTAGAAAATCTTAAAAAAGACGGGTTAAACCCTAAAAAAATCAAGGCTCTTGTTATAAATTACCCGAATAACCCGCTTGGTGCCGTTGCGACAAAAGAATATCTTCAATCTTGTGTTGATTTTTGTTTAAAACACCGCATTATGCTAATTTCAGACAATGCATACTCTGAAATTTATTTTGATGAAAACGATAAACCCATAAGCATTCTTGAATTAAAGGGTGCAAAAGATGTTGCAGTTGAATTTCACAGCTTTTCAAAACCATACGCAATGACAGGCTGGCGTATAGGCTGGGTTTGCGGAAACAAACAAATTGTTTCGATGTTTGGCAAATTAAAATCTACAATTGATACCGGTGTATTCAAGGCGCTTCAGTTAACAGGTGCAAAGCTTTTAAACTCTAAAGAAGGTGAAGAATACATCCATAATGCTAATAGAAAATTGAAAGCAAAAATAGATAATTTTATCCGCGGATTAAAAGAACTAGGATGGCAAGATATTGAAACCCCAAAGGCTACATTTTACCTTTGGATAAAAATTCCTGCAAGGTATAAAGAAGATGCAAGAGCATTTTGCAAAGATTTACTTGAAAAATCAGGCATTGTAGCGGTTCCCGGCGATGCATTCGGTGTAAACGGCAAAGGATATGTTCGTCTTTCAATCGTTGATTCGCCTGAAAATCTTGATGCTGTTATTGCAAGGATGAAACAGGACGGACATACGTTTAATTAATTATGACAAACACAAAACCAAAAGTTGCAATAATAGATTATGGTGCAGGAAATGTAAGAAGCCTTGGCAATATGCTTACATTTCTTGGTGTGCCTTATTTAATCACAGATGATAAGGATATAATAAAATCATCTGACAGAATAATTTTTCCGGGACAAGGGCATTTTGCACAGGCAATATCCAAATTAAAATCAAAGGATATGGTATCTTTTATTCAAGATATTGTGGTGGATGGAAAAACCTTTTTAGGGATATGCCTTGGTTTGCAGGTTTTATTTGAAAAATCAGAAGAGGCGCCCGGGGTAGAAGGGCTTTCAATATTTAAGGGTGATGTTAAAAAATTCCAAACGGGAAAAACCCCGCAAATAGGCTGGAATAAGATAAACACAACCAAAAATAACAGCTATCTTGAAGATGATTATTTTTATTTTGTAAACTCTTATTATGTTTGCCCTGAAAATAAAGATGTAATAAGTTCAAACGCTAACTACCACATTAATTTTTGCGCAAGTGTTGAATGCAAAAATATAACAGCAATGCAGTTTCACCCTGAAAAAAGCTCAAAGGCAGGGATAAAATTCTTCAAAAACTGGCTTTATTAATATGGTTTTTGGCTATTTTTGATACCAAAAAAGAGAAATTTGATTATCCGGCTTTAAAAAACTTTTTTGGCTGCTGTTTTGAACAGTATCACCTTCTTTAATATTCCCTATTAAAAGAGGTGAATTTTCATCATGGAGTTTAAAATTTTCAACTGCTCTATTATGGCGGAAATTTGCATAACAGTATCTACAGCCGTTTAAGCAGGTGTCATAGGCCCCGATATCCCTTGATTCAATACAATTGCACCCTTTGCGCATCCCTCTGTGTTTTAAATTTCTAAATTCAACCCCGTTTGCTTTTCCTATTATATCTAGAGTCATGCAGCCTGATTTATTTATGCCATATTTTGTATAATCTCCTTGTGTACCACAGGTTTGAATTAAAATATTGTGTCTTTTTGCAATATCCCCAAGGCCTTTAGCCAAAACATCCTTATCTTTTTCGGTCATGAGGATAATTTCAGGCATATTAACGTTTAATTTTTTATACATTTCAACAAAGCTGAAAATGCACCTGTCTATATGCCCCGATAAGCTTTTTGCCATATATTCAAAGGCGTTCAGGTGATAATCTATTGTATATTTTTCCGTTAATAAAATAGGGTCATACCGCCAGCTGAGCCTTTTTGCGCCTACTATTCTTTCCAGCTTTAAAAGAGTAGTAATTGATTTTTCAATATCAGGAACATTCGGCTCTACATCTTTACCGTAGGCTGTTATTGTATAGTGAAAATAGGTGTTAAATTTGTCTGTTATTTCATGTAAGTTGTTTAAAATTGGTTCATAATTTTTTGAACAAAATACAACACAATCAATTTTATCAGGTGTTAATTCGTATTTTGTAACTTTATTTGGAAACAAAGGGTTTCTTGAATAGACAAAGCCTTCTTTAAACCTATTTAAAAGCCATTTTGAAAAATATTGAACAGTGTCGGTTCTGCCACCAGTGTTTAAAATCATAGGATTAAAATTCCATCAGTTTATGCGGTTTGATGTTTATTGCCATATATAATATTATCATATAAAAACACAAGAGTTAATGAATTAGTAGGGTGCATTTTAATGCACCATCTATGCTTACATCATCCTTAGATTTTCTTATCCTAAAAATATTATATAAAAAAGGACATGGGGGTTCTTCATTTAATTATATAAAACATTTATCATTAAATTAGGGGGCGAACTTTTAACGGTTCTTTTTTATATAATATTTTTCTCCAAGAAAATGCCTATTAATTGATTTGTGTCATTGCGAGCAACCAACGGGAACGCGGCAATCCAGAAAAACTTTTGATTAATCTGAGAACGGCAGGGTTAGAAAAATCTTGAAAATATTTTATAGTAAAGGAATATGGAAGAGAGGATTAAAAGAATACCCGAAACTTTAAGCAAAATTTCACTGAATTTTGTAAACCTTTTGGCATTTTTTAAAAATGAAGCTGAAAGCCCCACCAATACTATAATTACCCCTTGCCCCAGAGCAAATAAAAATAACATTGAAGCAGCGTAGAAAATATTTTTTGAAAGAGTTGCAAAACTCATAATACCCGCTAAAATCGGGGTGGAACATGGCGTTGTTGCAAGCGCAAAGAGCGCGCCTATGCAAAACGGGTATAAAAACAGGCTTGTACCGTTATTTTTCGGCATCTTTTTTACAATTACAGGCATCGGTAAATCAAGCCATCCTACAAGGTTTAAACCCATAACAAGAATTAAAGATGCAATAATTAAAATCCAGTAAGTACCAAGGGCTGAAGCAAAAACCCGCCCCGTAAGCGCACAGATTATTCCTATGATTGTAAGGATAAGAGACAGGCCAAGTACAAAAAATAAAAGCTGCATAAAATTTTTTAAATTTGCACCGTTTTCAGAAGTTTCGCCATATCCTCCGATATAGGCTGCAATAATGGGTAAAATTCCAAGTGAGCAGGGACTTAAAGAAGCAAGCAGCCCGCCAAGAAAGGCTACTAAAAGAAAGATAAAGGAAAATTCTCCTGTACTCATTTTTAATGTTATTTCTTTAATAAATTCTTCCATTTTGAATTTTCCTTTACACCAATTCTTTCTTTTAAACCTTATTTAATAGTATCCAAGTGAGTTCTTATTTCACTTTCTGTTAAAAAGCCTTCAGCCTTGCGAACAATTTTGCCGTCTTTTGCAATAAAAATTAAAGTAGGCACAACTGTTACTTTATAGTCTTTTACAGCTGCAGCACTTTCTTTTGTACCATCCGTTACGTTTACTTCTTCAAAAGTGATAGCATCTTTATAATCAGGAACCACTTTTACCATTTCGCCTGAAACTTTTTTACAATCAGAACACATAGGGGAAGAGAATTTTAAAACCCTTGGTTTAGCAGTGGTTACGGGGTTAGTATGCTTTGCAAGAGATGTTCCTTCTACTGCATCATTTTTTGCAACAGTTTCACTTGTCACAGTTTCTTTGGCAACAGATTTACCTGAATTTGTTTCAAGCCAGGCAAAAACAGCCAACGGAACAGTGAATATCAAAAGTACAATAATCCAATTTTTCATAAAAAAATCCTTTATTTTCTAATTACACAAAAAGAATTATAGATATTTAAAGAAAATTATCATTCCCCTGTTCTATAATGCTTTATTTGGCTATAGCTACACATTATACCCCCTAAATTGCAGAGCCTGCGCAAGATGTGATGTTTTAATATCAACACAACCGTCTAAATCTGCAATTGTTCTTGAAATTTTTAAAATCCTGTCAAAACCTCTGGCTGAAAGATTAAACATTTTAAGCGCATTTTTTAACATCAATTTAACATCAGGAGTTAATTTACAGTATTTTTTAATTAATTTTGGGGTCAATTCAGAATTTGTATAAATATTTTCGCCTTTTTGCCTTTCTTCTTTATATCTTGAAAGCTGGATTTCGCGAGCTTTTGCTACCCTTTTTCTCACATCTGCCGAACTTTCTGCAGTGTTATCTTGTTCTAAAAGTTCATCTGTTTCAAGCCTTGCAACATCAAGATGGATATCAATTCTATCAAGCAAAGGGCCTGATAATTTCCCTCTATATCTGTTTATTTGAAACTCCGAACACTTGCACTCTATCTTTTTATCCCCCAAAAACCCGCACGGACAAGGGTTCATAGCCCCTAAAAGAATAAAATTAGCAGGATATTTAATACTTGTTTGCGCGCGCGAAATTGTAACTTCATTATCTTCAACAGGCTGTCTTAAAACTTCCAAAACAGATCTTGGAAACTCTGGCATTTCATCCAAAAACAACACTCCCCTGTGCGCAAGGGTGATTTCACCGGGTTTTGGATTAGAGCCTCCGCCTATAATCCCTACAGCAGAAGCACTGTGATGAGGCGCCCTTATTGGCCTTTCAGATATTAAGGGATTGTTGCGATCTAAAAGCCCGGCTATAGAATAAATTTTGGTAATTTCTATTGCTTCTTCTTTTGTTAAAGGTGGTAAAATTGATGGAAAAGCGTGTGCAAGAAGGGTTTTACCGGAGCCAGGACTTCCTGCCATCAAAACATTATGCGCACCTGCCGCCGCTATTTCAAGTGCTTTTTTTGCAAATTTTTGGCCCTTGATATGCTTAAAATCTGCTGAATATTCAATATCCGTGTTAATAAAATCATCTATATTTTGTTTTATTGCATCAAGCGAAATACCGTCGTTTAAATGGTTTACAACCTCAGGCAGGTTTCTTGCTCCTAAAATTTCAATTTCACTTGCAAAGCTTGCCTCTTTTAAATTTTCATGCGGGATTATAACTTTATTTACCCCTAAATTTTTCAGCCCAAAAACAATCGGCAATACACCATTTACAGGCTTTATGCTGCCATCAAGGGACAATTCCCCTAAAAAAGCAATGTTTTTAGGCTCTTCTTTTATAACCCCTTCTTTTGTTAAAATTCCTATCGCCATTGCTAAATCATAGACGGCACCTTCTTTTTTAAGGTCTGCCGGTGCTAAATTTATAACAACTTTTGTACTTGGAAATTCATATCCTGAATTTTTTATAGCAAGTTTTAGCCTTTCTCTTGCTTCCGATATAGCGGTATCTCCAAGCCCTATAATTGCAATCTGCGGCAAGGAATTTGTAATATCAACTTCAACTTCAATCCTAAATACATCCAGCCCGATAGTAGCTGCGCTTAAAATCTTTACTACCATAAAAGATTAATTTATTCCTATAAAACTTATCGATTTAATTAAATTTTGCACAACTTCAAACGAATAATTTCCTGAAAGCCTTGTAGATAAAACAATTTTGGTTGATGTATCTTCTTTATTTTGTTTTACTGCTTTTGAAATTTTTGCAACAATACCATCATCTGCATTTTTGGTATTATATGCCGCAATTGTACCTGAAACTTTGATTAAAGGCATAATTTTAAGCTTTGCTGTGAAATTAACATAGGGAACGATTTTTCCTTTTGCAAGAATAGTGCCTCTTTGGGTAATTTCAATATTTTTTACTTCAAGCGGGGAATTTTTCACTGTATCCATCAGCTGGTAAAGCTTGAGGTCGATTTTTGTTGTATAAAAATCTGCCTGATTAAGGGTTGTAGTATCTCCAATATCAATAATGCTAATTTTTTGCCCTGACGGGGTGTGGGTTATTAAAATTTTTCTGTATTTTCCTATAGTGATAGACCTTTGGAAAATATAATCTGAAGGCACATTAGCAAGGTTTCCAAAATCCTTTTCATCCTGCACGAAAATTTCTCTTTCAGGGCTTGTATAGCCATCAATTTTTTCTTTTATAAACCCGGGGCCATCTAAATAGAAAAAACCTGCTATAACAATGGCAATAACTAAAAACCTGAATATTCCTTTTAAACAGCCCATAAATTTCTCCTCATAAAAATTGTTAAAGATTTTGCCAAGTCTTATAAACTTATTCTATTATAAAATATATGGAATATCAAAATTTTATTAAATCAAGAGATGTTGATATTGAAAAAGCGCCGAAAAGTTTGAAACAATATCTTGAGATAAAGAGGCAAAACCCTGATTGTATAATCTTTTTTCGCCTCGGAGATTTTTATGAAACCTATTTTGAGGATGCTGTAATCTTATCAAAAACCTGTGGAATTTTACTCGCCAAAAGAAAATTTGTTGAAATCGGGGAAATTCCCATGGCAGGAGTGCCGCACCAAAATTGTGACATTTATATAGCAAAACTTACAAATGAAAAATACAAGGTTTCAATTGTTGAGCAGGTTGAAAGAAAAGAAGATGTTAAAAAGGGTGAGATAATAAAAAGAGAGGTTATAAGAACTTATACCAGCGGAACTCTTATAGATGAAGAGTTTTTAGATAGTAAAAAAAATAATTTTATAGTTTCTATTTTAAAAGAAAATAATAAATACGGGCTTTCTTATGCCGATGTTTCAACCGGTGAATTCTTTATTACAGAAGGATTTTTGGATGATATTTTATGCGAATTATCAAAAATAAACCCAAGTGAAATGCTTTTAAAAATGAAGACAAGAAATATTGAACTTATGAAGCCGGTGCCTGAAAAAGAGGCTGATATCGATGAAATAATTTATGAAAAATACGGCTATACCCTTATAGGAGAAGATTTTTACACATTAGAATTTCAAAATGAAGATTTGCTTGAATATAAAACAGGGCTAAAATGCGCTAATTCAATTATAAATTATGTTAAAAAAACACAGAAGAGTTTTACCCCAAAGCTTGATATAATAAGGAAATACAGTATTTCAAGCCACCTTATTATGAATCAAAAAACAAGGGAAAATCTTGAATTGAATAAAAATTTGGGAGACGGGAAAAAGACAGGGTCTATATTTTGGGCGCTTGATGAGTGCAAAACCCCAATGGGCAAAAGGCTTTTAGCCTATTTTTTAAATGAACCTCTGTATAATGTTTTTGAAATTGAAAAAAGATTAGACGGGGTAGAAGAATTGATGTTAAACCCAGATAAATTAAGGGATTTAGACAATTTATTAGACAATTTATCAGATACATCAAGGCTTTCAAGCAAAGTATCAAACGGAACTATCGGCCCAAAGGAGCTTTTGGCTATAAAAAACACTCTTAATATTGTTGAAAAATTTAACGAAATAACTTCAAAATTTAATTCAAAAATTTTAAAGCCGAACTCTGAAAACGAAGCCCTGATTGATTTTCGAAATATTTTAGAAAAAACCATAAAGGATGAGCCGCAAAATAATATAAGGATTGGAAATATTATCAAAGAGGGTGCAAATGGCACACTAGATATAGTTTTAGGGGAAATTTCAAAACTTGAAGGCAAAATTGAAAACTATGAAGAGGAGCTAAGCCAGATTACAGGGCTTAAAAATTTAAAAATTAATTATGCCAAAAATACAGGCTATACAATAGATTTAAACGCAAATAATGCTGTAAAATTTAAAAATACGGTAGAAAACTACACCCTAAAACAAAAGACTTCTTCAATTGAAAAATATACAACCAGAACCCTTATGGAAATTGAAGAAAAGCTTTTGAGCCTAAAATTAAAATCTTACGAAATAGAATATGATACGTTTTTAAAGTTAAGGGAATATGCAAAAGAGCTTACAGAACCATTAAGGGAGTTTTCAGCCGATGTAGCGCTTAAAGATGTTATTTTATCTTTTGCAAAGACAGCGCAAAAATATAGCTTTAAACGTCCGAAATTCACTAATAGCTTTAAATATTGTGTTCAAAACGGCGCACACCCTTCTTTGATGAAGATTTTGGCAAATAAAAATATGCCAATAGACAGGCTAAACATAGCTTTTAACGATTTAAAAAGATGCAAAATTTTAACCGGTGCAAACATGATAGGCAAATCTACCTATTTAAGACAGATTGCAGCTTTAATCATAATGGCACAATCGGGATCTTTCGTTCCTGCAGAGGATTTTGAAGCTGATTTAATAGATAAAATTTATGCAAGGATGGGTGCTTCTGATAATATGTTGGATGGAAACTCTGCTTTTATGTGCGAAATGCTTGATGTGGCTGAAATTTTAAGAAACTCAACGGAACATAGCTTGATTTTGCTTGATGAAACAGGAAAGAGTACCTCTTATAATGATGCTATGGCTGTATCTTACGGGGTTATAAAATATATTACAGAGAAGATAAAGGCCAAATGTGCCTTTGCAACACACTTTCACGATTTAGCACATCTTGAAAAAGAAATAGAATCTGTTGCAAATTATTGTCTTGTTCTGGAAAATGAAGATGGAAAAGCTGTAAGATACCTGAAAAATGGTATTTCAACAAGGAGCCTTGGACTTAACGTTGCAAAAGAAGCACATTTGCCCCCTTATGCACTTGAATGTGCGCAAAATTTTGAAGAAAAAAGGGTTAATGTTGGAGTAAACAAATAAATATAGTATTTGATTTTTGAAATTAATGTTTTTGTAGGATATGAAAATTGAATATTAAGGTTAATATATTACTATGGAAAAGAAATCTTTAATTTTTATTTGGAATAATATTCATCCGGTTGCCCACTTTTGGCTTGTTATAAGCGCTTTTGGCATGCTTTGCATGTGGGGTGCATTAAGCATCGTAAGCTAAAATTAAAGGGGCAAATAAGGGGAATTCAAGCTATATCAGGGGGTTTTGTAGTAAAGAAAACAATTTTAAAATTGTTTTTTACATGACTGTTGACAACTTTTTTTTGTTGTGGTATAGTATTAAAAATTTGAGAAAAAGTTCAAGAACCAGGTTAGATGGTTGATAGAACTGGATTACATGCTAAATTTTTTTTGACTATTTAGCATGGTTTCATTGTGTTATAGGATAAAAAATGAGAATAAACCCAATTGACAGTGAGAATAGTAATTTTAGCGTGCCAAAAGCAGGTGTATTGGGTGCTGCGCTTGGTTATGCGGCCACTTTTGCCGTGCCTTTGACAACAGAAGAGCATGCTAACTATTTTACAGAATCTGTTCAAAAGGGAATAAAAGAAAAAGCAAAAGCCGCAAGAGCAGCTGAAATCAAGCTTATTGAACAAGAATTAAAAAATGATAACATTAAGCCGCTTGTTGCAGATGTATTTGAAAAAAGCAAGGAAGCACTTGCAGCTGACCCAAAAGGCGCAATAAAGAAGCTTCATGATACTGAAATTGATAAATCTGCCAAAAAATCTTTAAATTCATTCTTTAAAAGAGTTAAAAATTCAGGCAAAATCACAGAAATTAAGGAAAACATGGCAACAAGCCTTGCTGCTAAAAAAGACAGCAGGGTAGCTATGTACAGCGCTGTAATCGGGGCATTTGGACTTATGAGTTTTGCAGTTTTGAAAAATGCATTGAATACATTTTTCCCGTCTAAAGAAATTAAAAAACCAGTTCAAAAGCACGAAATGACTGATTTAGATTATATCATAGAATGTGCTGAAGGCCCTGCCGCTATTTATATCTATGGTTTTGGCAACAAAAATAATAAAAAGGCATAAAACCCTCTAAAATAAAGGGTTTTAGAGTTTTCTTAGGAATTTATCCTGGGCTTTATCAAGTTTTAATTTTGAATGAATATCTTTTACAATAACAGAAGCGGTTTCAAGGTTTTCTTCCTTGAAAAATGCCATCATACGGTTTTCTCCATCGTTTGTATAACTTCCATCAGCTTTTTTAAGGTCTGAAACCGTCATATCCATAGGGTCAAGAGTTTCATCCGCAGATAGAACATCGGCAATTACTGTAGATACAGCCTCTTCGGAGATATCAATTTTACCATCATTATTTACATCAAAAGCGCGGGAAGTTAATTTTGAATTAATGCTGGCAAATGCTTCATCTTTAAAGGGCAAATCAGCCTCTTCAACAGTCATAGCATCAATTTTCCTTGCAGTATCATCCGCTTCCTTATGTGCTGCTTCAATTTTTCCTAAATCCTGATAATGCATTTTATTTATAGCTTCATAGCTGTGTCCTAAAAGTGCTTGCTTATCTATGGCAGCACCTTTAAATAAGCGGGCAAAAAATGCTTTAACTACGCCCATTTCAGGCGCATATCTTAAAATAAAATTAACTGGCGTCAAGCTTTCTTCTTCAAGCTTTTTTACTTCCGCCATCATTTCTTCAGGAGTGCCATTTTTTGTGAAAACATCAGGATTTGGAGCGGTTGTATCAACTGCAAGTCTATCAATATAAACTTTATAATTTTGTGCAGCATTTCTGCCATAATCAGCAGCTTTGGCATTACGCCCGTATGTGCCGTTTACACCGTTTATTATTGCAGTATCATTTACTGTATAAAAACTCATAAAATTTTACCTTCAGATTTTCACAAATTAATAAAACATGTGAAGGGAAAAAATTGCCTTGTAAAATTAAGATAATTTCATTAATTTTACAATATCTTTAATATCGGCGCTTGTTTTTTGAACCTGAGAAACTGCATTTTTAATCGCACAATCAGGATCTTTTAGACCATTACCGGTTAAAATACAAACAATTCTTGATTTCGGTTTAATTGTATCTTTTAATTTTATCAAACCTGCAACAGATGCAGCGCTTGCCGGTTCGCAGAATACACCTTCAAGTTCAGCGAGCAGCTTATATGCTTCAACGATTTTCTCATCGTTTACCATATCGATTGTACCCTTTGATTCATCTCTTGCAGCTTCAGCTTGTTTCCAGCTTGCAGGATTGCCTATTCTGATAGCGGTTGCAATGGTTTCAGGGTGCATAATCCTTTGTTTTTTCACAATAGCAGCAGCACCTTCTGCCTGAATACCCATCATTTTTGGCAATTGGCTTGATTTTTTCAAATTAAAATATTCTTTATATCCTTTCCAATAAGCAGTGATGTTTCCTGCATTTCCAACAGGTATAAAATGGTAATCCGGAGCATCTTCAAGCGCTTCTATAATTTCAAATGCACCTGTTTTTTGTCCTTCAATTCTGTATGGATTTACCGAATTTACAAGGGTTATAGGGTAATTTGCAGAAATTTCACGAACAGCATCAAGCGCTTCATCGAAATTACCGTTTATCGCGATAACTTCAGCCCCGTACATCATAGCCTGTGAAAGTTTTCCAAGCGCAATGTAGCCATCAGGAATTAATACATAGCATTTTAAACCTGCCCTTGCCCCATAAGCGGCGGCGGCGGCGCTTGTATTTCCAGTGGAAGCGCAAATTATAGCTTTAGAGCCTTCTTCTTTAGCTTTTGATACGGCCATTGTCATACCGCGGTCTTTAAAGCTTCCTGTAGGATTGCTTCCTTCATATTTTAAATAAATTTCACAATCAAGACCCAGATGTTTTGCCAGATTTTCCGCCTTAATTAAAGGGGTATTTCCTTCGCAAAGCGTTACAAAAGGAGTTTTGTCGCTTACAGGAAGGTATTCTTTATATTTATCAATTAATCCGTTGTATCTTGCCATAATTTACATTACCCTTATCAAATTATTAATTTCAATATTGTGCGCTTTAAGCTGATTTATTGCATTTTGAATATCCAACTCTGCTGCTTCTTCAGTAATAACAATAACTTGAGCTGTGTTATCCTCTTTTACTCCTTTTTGTAGCAGGCTTAAAATATTTATATTGTTTTCCCCGCAAACCGTGCCGATAGCACCAATTGTACCTTTTGAATTTGGGGCCTTAATTGAAATATAGTATTTATTTTCTGTGTGTTTAATATCAATTTGTTCAGCCATTTCTTTATGCTGACACCTGTGTAAAGGCAAAATTGTGTCTGTGTGGCCAAATTCACCTGCAATTTGCAAGATATCACCTACCACAGAACTTGCTGTCGGAAATTCTCCGGCACCCGGGCCTGTAAACATAACTTTATCAACAGGAAAACCTTCAAGCAGCACGGCATTCAGCGCGTTGTTTATTTTTGATATCATATTTTCTTTTGAAATAAGCATAGGATGCACTCTGATATCAAGCTCGCCGCCTTCTGTTTTCTGTGCCAAACCGATGAGTTTTATTTTATACCCTAGTTCATCAGCTATTTTTATGTCATCAGCTGAAATATTAGTGATTCCTTCACGATAGATTTTATTTACATCAATTCTTTTATGAAAGGTAATGTTTGCAAGGGTTGCTATTTTATACATAGCATCATAACCTTCAACATCCCCTGTAGGATCAGCTTCAGCATAACCCAAATCTTGAGCATCTTTAAGGCATTCCTGATAAGATATGTTTTTTTCTTCCATCTTGGTTAAGATGTAGTTTGTAGTACCGTTTAAAATACCTGCAACTTTTGAAAAAGTATTACCTTTTAATGTGGTTTTAATAGGCCCTATGATTGGAATTCCGCCTGCAACAGCTGCTTCATATAAAACTGCAACGTTATATTCATTTGCAAGATCAAATATTTTAGCGCCAAATTTTGCCAAAAGTTCTTTATTTGCGGTTACTATATGTTTTTTATTTTTGATTGCAGTTGTAATAAGCTCATAAGCAGGGCTGCATCCGCCTGCAACTTCAACTACCACATCAATTTCAGGGTTATTTACTATTTTAAAAGGATCATCTGTAATATTTGAAACTTCAACATCCCTTTTTTTGTTTAAATTTCTAACAGCAGCCTGAATTACTTCAACATTGTTAAAATTTTTAAGAACTTTAACAACGCCGCATCCTACAGTTCCAAGCCCGATAATACCGATTTTAATTTTCTTATTTTCCATAAAAAAATTATACAATAAAAATATTTTTAAATACTAAAATGTTTGATGTATTATTTAAGGTGGATAATAAATTTAAAATATTTTTGGAGAGATAAAATGGCCGAAGAAGTAAATAATATAAGGGTAAGAATAGCACCTTCACCAAGCGGAAACCTTCATATAGGAACTGCAAGAACAGCATTATTCAACTATTTATACGCTAAAAAAACAGGCGGGAAGTTTGTTTTAAGAATTGAAGACACTGATTTAGAACGGAGCAACGCTGAATATACCCAAAATATTTTTGACAGTTTAAAGGCTTTAGGGCTTCAATGGGATGAAGGACCGGATGTAGGCGGAAATTTCGGACCTTATTATCAATCTGAAAGATTTGATATTTATCCTAAATATGCTCAAATGCTTGTGGATAAAGGATATGCTTACGAATGTTACTGCACAACCGAAGAATTGGATGCAGAAAAAGAAGAAGCGGTTAAAAACCATAAACCTTATGTATATTCAAGAAAATGCCTTAATTTAACAGAAGATGAAAAGGCCGAGTTAAAGGCTAAAGGTGTAAAACCATCTATAAGATTTAGGGTTGAGCATAAAGAATTAATATTTAATGACCTTGTAAAGGGCGAGTTAAAGTTTGATACAAGCCTTATCGGTGATTTTGTAATTATGAAATCAAACGGTACTCCTACGTATAATTTTGCCGTTGTAATTGATGATATGTTGATGAAAATTTCGCATATTATAAGGGGTGAAGACCATATTTCAAACACACCAAAGCAAATTTTAATTTATGAAGCATTAGGCGCTGAAGTACCTAAATTCGGGCATTTGGGGATGATACTTGCACCAGATAGAAGCAAATTATCAAAACGCCATGGTGCAACAGCAGTTTCAGATTTTGTAAAACAGGGATATTTAACTGATGCCTTGATAAATTTTGTTGCGCTTCTTGGCTGGGCGCCGTCTGATGGGCATGAAATTAAACCTGTAGATGAAATTGCGGAAGATTTCAGAATCAATGAAATTTCAAGCAGCAATTCAATTTTTGAATATGATAAATTAAACTGGATGAACGGCCAATATATTAAGAAAATGGATATTTCAAAATTAACTGATATGATTATTCCTTTTCTTTCAAAATATAATGATATGGAATACGGTTTGGGTCAAATGAGCCGTGCTAATCTTGAAAAAATGGTTGAAATTACACGCGAGCCTTTAACTACACTTTCTGAAATTGAACACGATGCTGCATATTTCTTCGGGAAAGATGTTGACTACACAGAAGGTGTGGAAACATTACAAAAACCTGAAGCAAAAACTGTTTTAAACAGGGTTCTAGAATTAATTGACGGTTGGGACTTTAGCAGTGATGAAATTATTCATGATGTTCTTGCCGATTTAAGAAGCGAATTTAAAGAAAAACATAATATGAAACCAAAAGAAACAATGTGGGCGCTGCGTGCTGCAATTACAGGCAGAACAAAAGGTGCAGATATGGCAAAAACTATGACAATTTTAGGGAAAGATGTTTGCATCCACAGAATTCAAAAGGCATTAGAAGTATAACAAGTTGAAAAATTCTATTATTAATATTATAATGGATGATAACTTATTTTGGAGATGTAATGGAAATAGACCAGAGTCTGTTATTTAATACACTTTTAATCATATTTTTGCTTTTTGCAAACGGTTTTTTTGTAGCATCTGAATTTGCTCTTGTTTCTGTAAGAAGAACAAGGCTTTCCCAGCTTTCTAAAGAGGGAAATAAAGAAGCAGATATTGCAATTGAATCAATTGATCACATGGATAAATCAATCGCTGCAACTCAATTAGGAATTACAATTGCAAGTATTGGCTTAGGTTGGGTCGGAGAAGCTACTATCGTAAGATTTGTAGAACCGGTTTTCCACTTTCTTCCTGAATCAATGAGAGGAGTTGCAACCCATTCTTTAGCTGTTTCAATTGCTTTTGCACTTGTAACATTAATGCATGTAATTATAGGCGAATTGATGCCAAAATCTATTGCGCTTCAATATACTGAAAAAACAGCCCTTGTGGTTGCAAAGCCAATGTATGTAGCGTCTAAAATTTTTGCACCGTTTATTTTTATTTTAAACGGCATCGGCAATTTTCTTTTGTCGCTTTTAAAAATCCCTCCAGCACATGCTGGGCATCTGGTGCATTCTGTTGAAGAACTTGATATGATTATTAATGAATCCCATAAAGAAGGGGTTTTGAATGATACTGAAAAAGAAATTTTATCAAACGTTTTTAAATTTTCAGATATACAGGCAAAACAGGTAATGGTGCCAAGACCCGATATGACTTGTATCCCTATTGATATTGCACCTGAAGAATTAAAGAAAACAATATTAGATACGCAATATACAAGATATCCTGTGTATAGCGAGGATTTAGACCATATTGCAGGCATTTTGCATATAAAAGATATTTTCCCGCTTATAATGTCAGGCGCTGAAATTAAGCTTTGTGAAATTATAAGAAAGCCTATGCTTGTGCCTGAAACGATGACTATTGACAATTTAATGCTTGAATTTAAGAAAAATAAAAGCCAGATGGCATTTGTTATTGATGAATTCGGCTGCGTTTCAGGGCTTGTTACTTTAGAAGATATTTTGGAAGAAATATTCGGTGAAGTGCAGGATGAATTTGATGAAGAAGAAGCTGATATCAGACAGATATATGAAAATGAATACATTGCAAATGCAATGATGAGAATTGATGAATTTAATGAATATTTTTGTCTTGATGATAACAATGCAGAAGTTGAAGATGAAGATATTGAAACAATCGGCGGGCTTGTTGTAAAAAACCTCGGACATATTGCAAATGAAGGCGACTGTGTTCAAATTGATGATTTTGAATTCAGGGTTATTGAGGTGGATAACGCAAGAATTGTAAAATTGAAAATTAAAAGGCTTGAGCCGGTTGAAGATAGTGCAACTTCTGAAAATTAAACCGGCGTTAGATATCCTTTTTGGAGAAAAATATGGAAATTTTATTTGGAATTTTAGCATTAATATTTGTTGGCGTAATCATCGGGCTTTTTATAAACGTTGTATGGCTTGGGGTCGGGCTTGTTGTTTATTTTGTGCCAACAATAGTTGCTGCTTATAAAAAACATCCGCAGATTTTATGGATATTTTTAATAAACCTGTTTTTCGGCTGGAGCATTGCAGGATGGATAATTCCACTGCTTTGGGCGTTTGATTTTGATAAAATTATTATAGATTTTATAGAATACAGAAAGGCAAAAAATGCTAAAGATGCCGTGATAGAAGGGGAAGTAGTAAAAGAGGCCTCTGAAAATACTTCTAATGAAGACTAAATTTTTGTGCCGCTGCAAGCAGTGAAGGCTATTACTCTATCTGTTCCTTCTAAATCTTTTTCGATAAATTCTAAAGTATAGTCAAATTTTCGGGCAATTTCCGTAACTTTTTTGCTTTGCATCATTCCTTCTGTACAGCCAAGTTCAAAAATTACATATCCGTTCGGTTTCAGGTATTTTTTTGCACCTTCTAATATGCGATTGTAAAATTCAATTCCGTCTTTATCATTTGCAAATAGTGCTTGTGGAGGGTCAAAGTTTTTTACCTCATTTTGAAGGGTATCTTTGAATTGAATAGGGATGTAGGGCGGGTTTGAAACTATAATATCAAATTTTTCATCTTCATAAACTGATGAAAAAATATCTGATTTTCTAAATACAACACGCCTTTGCTGATTAAGTGCTTCCATATTTTTAATTGCAATATGAAGTGCTGAAGTTGAAATATCTACCCCTAAAACTTCAAGGCTTAGGCTTTTTTCCACCACGGTTTTATCAACACAAGAGATATCTGGCAAATTTTTCGCAATTTCTATTGCAATACAGCCTGTGCCTGTACCTATGTCCAGAATTCTTAATTCCCCGTTTTGAAGTGCTTTTTCCCTTGCAAGTTTTAAAGCTTGCTGCACAAGTATTTCTGTTTCAGGGCGAGGAATTAAAACATCAGAATTAACAATAAACTTATCCCCCATAAAATAGGAAAACCCTGTGATATGCTGGATTGGCGCGCCGGTTTCTATTCTTTTTTCAGCCAAAGCCCAAATTTCATTTTCATTTTGAATTTTTTCCCCTGTAATTATTTTTTCTATAGGAAGTCCTGAAACTTCGCAAACCAAAAAATGGGCTTCTGCTTTAGCCTCATCGGTTTCTATCCCGTTTTTTATAAAGAAATCTTTTATTTTGTTTATCATGCTTCACCTTCGGGGTTTTCAGGTGCAGGGTCAATTATTTCCATAATCCAGTTTCGAAGGTCAAGCCTTGTTGCATTTTCAACCTCATTTATTTTCACACCGTGCGCACGCGCTACCTTTTCATAATAATAAAGCTGTTTTTTAGTGGGTTTTAATTTGCTCATTTTATAATCCTGCACTTTTTTTCGAAATTCCTTCGCTTTTGCTTTTTGTGCTTCTATAACAGGCCTTTGTGCCTCTTTATATTTTAATTCATCGAAAATGCTTTTAGCATAAATTTTAAAATCTTTATAAAAATCTTCATTTTCAAGATATTCAATTATAAATTCAAAATGCGGATTTTCTATATCTTTGTAATAATTTTCTTCTTCTGTAAATTTGTCAAAAATATCATCAATGCTAAGGCTTGAGTATTTTTTTACAAAAGACTTTAAAAAGCTTAAAAGCTGTGATTTTTGCCTCGGTGTTAAATATAAAAACAAGTTTTGTTTTATGTGATAGTTTAACATTTTATAAATCTTCAATATTGAATTTTGTGAATTTTTTAGATTGTTTGAATTCTAAAAATGCACCCATTATAGGGTTTGTAGTATTTTTCGCCTTACTTTCATCCAAAAAAGGGTTTTTAGGGCTTTTTGTCTGTCTTTTTAAATCCAAAAATTCAATTTTACTTTTATCCATAAAATTATTTTAACATCCTTTATAGAATAATAAAACCAAAAAACAAACCAAAATTGCATCAAAAAAAGCGGGCGCTAAAGGTTACATTTTACGCCCGTATTGAAAAGTTGTTTATCGAAAAAATTGTTATTTAGAATGTTATTCACCGCTCCAATCTCCAAAGTATATAAATACATAGCCTCCAAGCCCCTTTGCACCGTTTGAAGCACCTTGATTTTTCAGCCATCCACCCCCGCCTCCGCCTGTGGCACCTGGTGCAAAGGTTGATAAAAACCTGAAAACATCATTGTCATTTAGGCTTTCTTTATAAAGAGACCTGGTTAAAGGAAGAGGGTTACTTGAATTATTTGTACATTCAAAAAAAGTATTTTTATCTACGGCAATACTTTCTATGTTAAAGCCGCCGCAGGGCTTTCCGTTTAGTTCACCGTCCGTTGCAATAAGCGGGGATGTTTTTGAATTTACTCCCCCGTTTCCGCCCGCACTTTTTTCTTTGCCGTATGCGGGTGCGTCATAGCCTTTGGTATCGGATACATTTTCAGGGAAATAATCTTCTTTTGATATTTTTGTACCGTTTGCAAGTTTGCTTGCGACACCTCCTTTTCCTGCAACAGGAGCTGCAAGGGTACTCAGATTTCCACCCGTAGCACCTTCGCCTCCGCCTCCGCCTATTAATTTATATTCTGCGACTTTTAAATTGTTTCTTGTAAGTATAATGGCGGTATCGCCGCCGTTTTTTCCGTTTGTATCTCCGCTTGTGGCACCTCCTTCACCGCCTTCACCGATTTGTACTTTTATTAAATCGCCGGGTCTTGCCTGAATTTTTCTGATACGGGCTGCAATTCCGGCACCACCTCCACCTCCACCTGCACCCGGGTATTCACGTTTAAAGGTTACTCTTGCGGCGCCCGGTCCTCCTGCTCCACCTTCGCCGCATTCTGCCTGCCATTTATCATCAGCAAAGTTCCAAACGCAGGTGCCGCCGGCACCGCCACCGCCTAAGTTACCGTCCTGTCCGTCAAGTCTTCCTGAAACTCCGCCAAGAGCAGCTATACCACGTTTACCCTCCCAGTAGCCCGCTCCGCCACTTCCGCCTTCATCACCGTTTTTCCCGTTTTCACCTCCCATTGCACCTATTAACGCACAATTTCTGTAAGTGTCCGTTTTATAGTTTTCATCATAAATATTCATATAAGAACACCAATCATCCTCATTGGTGTCCTGTCTTCCGCTGCCCCTTACACCATGTCTTGAATTCGGGGCATCTTCTCCTGAATAACTGTGCGGAACACCAACCTTCCATATTAAGGTATTTCCTTTATATAATTCCGCATAAGAACCCACGGCTCTTCCAGTTGTGGCACCTCCTTTATCCTTTGCTTTTGCACCATGACCTGCAAGAAGGCGTAAATTTAATGTGCCATCGTAATTTTCAAAGGCTTTTTCAAGTACGTCATTTGGGATTGCTTTTTTAATATACATACCTGAGCCGCCACCTCCACCAATATAGGGTACAAAGGTTTTACCGTCCCATGTGCATCGTATACTAAATAATCTTCCGGGGCCTGAACCTGGACTGCAGCCTATTTCCGTATTTGATAGACCACAATTGTAACGGGAAACACCACCTGAAGGTCCTACCGTGCTTGTCCAATAACTGCCTGGCCAAGCAGCACTTCCCAGTCCGTCCAAGCTGTTGCTTACACCCCTGCTACAATATTCTACCCCAGTATAAACGGCACTTACACAAATATTAAGCTTGTTTAATTGTGAGGGCCATTTTTCCATCTGATTTTTTGTTACCAACCGCCAGAGGTCATTTGAACCCATAGTGTTTCTAAAGTTTCTGCAAGCTGTTGTACCTGAGGGCTGCCCGCATACTATTCTTTGACAGCCTGTACCGGAACATGCGTTATGTTCGTATCCTGCGTAGCAGTTGTAATTTGTATGACCATCTCCCTGATTGTGTTTTGTTACACAGAGTTTATTCAAACTGTCATAAACAAGGATATCATTTGTTGATGTTGCGGTGTTGCCTACGGTATCTGTTTTTCCCATAGAATAATTGCTGCAGTTTGTATCTGACGGCACAATTTTTTGCTGTAATTCGTAATTTCCTTTACCGCCAACCCCGCCTGAGCCTAATAGTTCAATTTCTATATCTTTTACAAATCTGTCTATGGTTATATTTTTTGTTGCATAATGCATATCTGATACTGCAGCACCTGCTGTACCCTGTATATTTTCTGTTATTTGAGAGCTTTCAACACCATCTGCTGCAGCTCCCCCGCCGCCTCCGCCTGATGCCATAACTACATCAAAAGAATAAATATTGGTTGGGACAAGACAGCCTGATGCCATATCTTCGTATAGCTGCGTGCTTGTATCATTATTTACATAGGCGCAATAAATTGTTGGAATAATACTTCCTGTTGTTGTAACATTAAGGCTTTCATTCATTCGGCGGGTCATAACGGGAGCTAAAGCTGCCAAAAGAAGAGATGCAACCAGTAATGCCATAAGCATTTCAACAAGAGAGAAAGCATGCCTGTTGAATAATGTATTAAGTTTTTTAAACTTGAAAGTGCAATTTAAAGCACGACAAATAAAGGGTTTTAACCCCATAAGATGAACAATTTCCTTCATAAAAATATTATCCTGTTATATTACCTACATGTCTATATATAGACAATGCAATTTTATTTTAACATTAGAATTCTATACATGCAACATGTTAATTTTAAAAATGCAGATATAATTTTTAAAGCACTCGCTAAAGTTATAAAGAAAGAACGGGAAAAACAGGGAAAATCCCAAAGGCTTTTAGCAGATGAGTGTTCATTTCAAAGATCGCTTTTATCGAGGCTTGAAAACGGCTTGAATGAACCGAAACTTGTGTCGATTTGGACTGTTGCAGAGGCACTTCGGATGAAACCTTCAAAGCTTATCGGGCTTGTTGAAAAAGAATTGCCAAAAGATTTTTCATTAATTGAAAACGAATTGTGTTATTGACATTGGAGTTACAATGGATAAGATTTTCTGGATTGCTTCGTCGCTGCGCTTCTCGCAATGAGGGAAATTGGATTTGCAATGACAAACATTTATTAAAGTTTGGCTCTTATTTCTTTATCAACCGCAAAAATCTCATCAATGGTCGGATTTTTGACAGATGTGTG
Source organism: uncultured Vampirovibrio sp. (assembly GCA_910577515.1). Taxonomy (GTDB): domain Bacteria; phylum Cyanobacteriota; class Vampirovibrionia; order Gastranaerophilales; family Gastranaerophilaceae; genus MGBC122484. The sequence continues at coordinate 35,013 of CAJTLW010000003.1, read as the reverse complement.
GTGCGAAAGTTCTTTTTCCACCGTATTTATAATATCTTTTATACCGATTTCACCCTTCAAAAATTTATAAACACAAACTTCATTTGCCGCATTTAAAACAACAGGCATTGTTCCGCCGGTTTTGCCCGCTTCATACGCCATTTTTAAGCAGGGAAATTTTTCAAAATCAGGTGTATCAAAGGTTAATTTTTTTCCTATAAATGAGAAACTATTGGTTTTTATGCCGGTTTCACGATGTGGATAGCAAAGCGCGTATTGGATAGGAATGTGCATGCTAGGAACACCGATTTGTGCTACAATGGAGCCGTCTTTAAACTCAACCGCAGAATGCACAAGACTTTCAGGGTGAATTGCAACTTCAATTTTTTCATAAGGCAAATTAAAAAGATGGTGCGCCTCAATAACCTCTAAACCTTTGTTCATAAGGGTAGCAGAATCTATTGTAATTTTTTTACCCATATTCCATCTTGGGTGTTTTAGGGCATCGGCACATGTAGCTTTGAAGATTTCCTCTTTTGTTTTATTTAAAAAGGGTCCGCCTGAGGCTGTGATTATTATTTTATTTAAATCATCAAATTTCCCGCCGGAGCTTTGTAAAATGGCGGAATGTTCGCTATCCACAGGTAAAATCTTTGCATTTGCTTCTTTAGCCGCTTTTGTTACAATATCACCTGCCATAACAAGGGTTTCTTTATTTGCAAGGGCAATATCCGCACCGTTTTGAAGCGCACAGATGGTGGGTTTTAAACCTGCATAGCCTGACGTTCCCGTGAGCATTATATCAAGGGTTGTATCGTTTGCAATTTCTATTAAGCCATCGTCGCCAAAGAAAACTTCAAGCTTCGGAAATATTGATTTTATTTCTTTTGCACCCTTTTCACATCCTACTGAAACTTTTTTTGGATTAAACTTTTTAATTTGCTGAATTAAAAGCTCGATATTATTCCCGCAAGCTAAAGACACAACATTGAAAAGTTCTTTATTTTCTAAAGCTTCAAGCACTTCAAGCGTTTGTGTGCCAATAGAACCTGTAGAGCCAAGTATTGCAAGATTTTTAGTTGTTTTGTGCATTTGAATCCTTCTTTAGAAAATCACAAATGTTTTCAAGCCTTTTATCTTCCATTGCATCAATTAATTCCTGAATATTTTGGAATTTTTTTAATTTAAAGCCTACTTCTGCAAGCAAAACACAATCATTGCAAAGCCTGTATTTAGAATATTGAATGCTTCCTGCCATAGGTTTATTTTGCCCGCAGGCAGAGCAATCAAAATATTCATTAACAATATCCGGGTTTTCTTCAATATCATCAGCCGCCATTTGTGCTACAACAGCCTGCATATCTTCAATTATCTTTTTTCCGTCTTCCATAAAATATATTATAGCAAAAACTCTGATAATATTAAATTTGAAACCAAAACCCCTTTAATTGTAAGACGGTAGCCGTTTTCTGTTTTTTCAAGATGACCTGAATTTAAATATTTTTCAATAACAGGGGCAAATTTTTTATCAAAATCAATGTTAAATTTTTCATTTATTTTTGAAATATCTATGCCATCCATTTTTCTAAAACCGAGAAAAATCGTTTCTTCAAGCATTTCCTGCTCTGATAAAAGGGTTAATTCTTTTGACAATAACGGGTTTTTAATGTATTCCATAAAGTTTTTAGTATTTTGATAGCGAATACCGTTTAAAAAACCTGCTGCAGAAAGTCCGAAGCCAAAATATTGCCCTTCGCTCCAGTAGTTTAAATTGTGTTTAGAGCAATGTGCTGGGGTTTTTGCAAGGTTTGATATTTCATAAAGATTATATTCAGGGATTAGATAAGAGAGGGCAAATTCATACATATCGGCCTGCATATCGTCATCCGGCAAGTGTTTTGGCGGTTTTTTAAAGAAGGGGGTATTTTCTTCAATTTTTAATCCATATAAAGAAATATGTTGAACATCAAGGCTTTTTATGGTTTCTAAATCTTTTTGCCAGATATTCATGCTTTGGTTTGGAAGACCGTAGATTAAATCTGCACTGATGTTTTCAAAACCCGCATCCTGCGCAAGGTATATCGTGTCTTTTGCTTTTTTTGAAGTGTGCAGCCTTCCTATTATTTTTAAAATATCGTCATCAAAACTCTGGATGCCAATACTCAGCCTGTTTACACCTAAATTTAAAAGACCGCATAAAAGGTTAAGGCTTGCGCTATCAGGGTTTATTTCAACTGTTATTTCAGGGTTTTGGGCAAATTTAAACAAAGATAGAATTTTTTCAAAATGCTTAATATCAAGTAAAGATGGTGTACCACCCCCTATATAGAGGGTTTCAAGCTGGGTATCTTTATAATAATGTTGAATTTCAAGGGTTAATTTTTTAATGTAATCATCAATCAAATTCAGGGCGGGGAGGGATGTAAAAGCGCAATAGTTGCATTTTCTTTTGCAGAAAGGAATATGTATATAGGCGCTTTTTGCGGTTTTTGATGTTAAATTTTTAGGGTGTAGTGTATTTTGCATTTTAATATTATAATAAAAAAATGGGAAATATAGAAAATGCAGCCTCATCCAATATGATGGATGAAATAAAAGAACAGCCTTTTGTTTTTGAATATTTAATAAATAAGTATATAAAAAATGGAAGGGTAGATGCTATTTTTCCTTCAAATTTTTGTGAGGTAAAATTTGTTGCATCAGGTTCATCTTATAATTGTGCGCGTTTAGGACAAAAATTTTTTGAAAATATTGCAAAATTAAAGACGTCTTTTGAATATTCTTCAGAATTTAATTCAAATCAGGATAGGGCAATAAATAAGGATGTTTTATATTTTTTCATAAGCCAGTCCGGGGAAACTTACGATACAAAATGTGCGCTTGATTTAGTAAATAAAAAGGGCGGTCACACTTTTGCACTTGTAAATAACGATAATTCCTATATTTTTAACAATAGCGAATTTAAGATGAATATTGAAGCGGGGGTTGAAAAATCAATTGCTGCAACAAAATCTTTCACAGGCGGGGTTTTATGCCTTTGGCTTTTAGCTTTACATTCAGCTCAAACAAGAGGGGCGGATATCACAAAGTATCTTAAAGATATAAAGGATATTAAAAAAGATACTCAAAATGTAATTCAAAATACTGAAAATATAGAAGAGGCGGCAGAGGCGCTTTCAAAATTAAAAGCATTTCCTATAATAGGATACAGCTATAATTATGTAATTGCAAAAGAGGGCGCTCTTAAAATTAAAGAAACATCATATATTGATGTAAATGCGTATCCGACAGGTGAATTTTTGCACGGCCATACTGCGATTTTAAACGAAAACAGCGTGATTGTTGAAATTTTCCATCATAATATTGGTGAATTTGAACAAAAAACACTTGAAAAAATTAAAAAGGATTACAACCCGAAAATTATTGCAATAAGCGATGTTGAAGATTGCAATGATGAATTTTTGGAAGTAAAATTTCAAAAATTTAACAGTGAAATAATCACGATGCTGTCTTCCGTTATTATATTGCAAATTTTAGCGTTGAAGATTGCAAAGAAGCTAAACCGCAACGTGGATAAACCTCTTGGACTGAATAAGGTTGTAGGAGAAAATTAATTTTTCTTTTTTGTATAGTAATATGAAGTTATCATTAAAATGATGCCTGTTATAAAGAATGCAATGATTTTATAGATTGCATCAACATCTTTAATATCGAATAAAAATATTTTTAATAAACCTATTGTTACAATAAAAATCCCTGAAAGTTTGCATATTTTGACATTTTTAAATATGCCGGGAATAATTAGAGCGCCTGCGTATATCATCCAAAGGGAAGTGGAAATTATGTTTAAATCTAAGGCATTTAGGTTTTCAAGAATTTTATTGCATTCTAAATTTAATAAAAGAAATCCTAAAAATACGGAAATATACCCAAAATAATTAACTTTTTCTTTGCATTCATAGAAAATCGAAACTATGGTTGCAAATATTATTGCAAAAGTTCTTATGTTTAAAACAGGATAATAAAGGGAATCAGGCAATAAGAAAGATAAAATAACAAGCGCACTTAGGGATGAAACATAGGCTGTATATCCTGTATAGTTAAACAGTGCTAAATTTGAAGCTTTTCCAAGATGCCTTAATTGCAGAGAATAGATGCAGCCAAGGATAACATAAGAAATATTTTTTATATAGCAAAAATCCCAATATGAAATATTTGAATTTTGAAGTTTCAGGAACAAAATATTCATTTCTGTTGCAATGAATAAATAGCAGAATGAAATTCCAAAAAATCTTAATGTTTCAGCCAGACTTACAGGAAATTTCCTGCAAAACCTGAATACAGAATACGCCGCACATGCCGGGATAAGATAAAACAGAGTTCTTTGATTAAAAATGTATCTGTAATTTAAATATTCATTTATGTCTTTACTAAACAATTCACCAGAAGAAAAGATCATTAAAAAACTTGAAATTATATAAGCAAAGCCCCATCTTTGAAGATATGTTTTTTCTTTTGAAAAGAAGGATATTAAAAAACCAAAAATTGCAAAAGAAAACATTTTTAAAATATGAAGCGGTATAAACCAGATAGCTGCATATAGGGCAAATATAGCGCCGTTTTGATATTGCAGCGTACCTTCAGTTGAATATTTTTTTATTAAATTAGCACAAAGTAAATAACAAAGCCCGATTAAAAGAGTTCCCAGTGATACAAGGTATTTTTCATTATCAAAATAATTTGATATCAAAAACGATGACATCACAACAAAATTAAACCAACAAAGGTAGGTTTTATTTTTTGGCATTAATTTTATAAGCAGCATATCAAAAAACAGATACAAGGCCCACAATATAAAAGGCCAGATGATTAAAGGCTCTCCGGATTTTATACTCCATATATGAACAAATAAACAGGTGATTACCATATTTGCATAATTGAACGGGGCTTTTTGCGCATCTTTTGAAACATAAGCCATTGAAACAAGATTTACAAAAATTAAATAGGCAAAAAGATAATTTATTGACATCAAAGAATTGCTGCCTATGATTACAGGGCTTAAATAGGCTCCAACAAGCCCCACTATAAATGTTGCAATATTTTTATATTTATTTGCAATAAAGTATGAAAAACCGAGCAATAAAATTGCAGCCAATAATACTGTATAGATATTCAACATTTGATAAAGCGCAAATGCACAATATACCGTTATGAATAATACACCAAATCCTGCCCCCATAAGCACTGCAGCATAGTTTCGCATTTTGTCATTTTTAAATAAATACATAGCACAAGAAACCATTGCTGTTCCTGAAACGAGTGAAAGTATTATTTTTAAAAGCGGAGTAAATTCAATAAAGGCAGATATAAATTTTAAAAATATCCCAAATGCTATAATTAAAACAACAGCTCCAACTTTATTAAAGATATTACCAAAGAAAAGATTTTCTATATCTCTTGTTTCTCTTTTGACTTCGGCTTTAAATTCAGGCTTGTTCAAATTAGTTTCTACATGTTTTATTTCAAAATTGTCATCCAAGACATTGATTTTTTCAGAAGATTTTCCTTTATTATCAGAACAATCAGGGTATTTTAAATCTATTTCTGTTCTTAGCGTATTAAGCCTTGAAAATACATACCCTTTAAAATCATAGAATGCTGCAGTTAATACAATAAGCCAAATTATAATTATTAAAATCAAAAATCCCATAGTAAAAGCTATTATAACATAGCTTTAACTGTAGGGATTAGATTTTTATAATTGTTAAAATTCAATTTTTAGCCCATTAACTGGATTGCGTTTTGGAGAAGCTCTTTATAGCTTGAGAGCATTTTATTTGACAATTCAAGCTGCATTTTTGCCTGTTGATAGTATGAAATATTGGCCTTGAAATCAGCATTTGATAGTTCTATAAGACCGCTTCTTATTTCACCCCTGCCCATAACAGGTTTGCCGGATTCTTCCGTTTCAATAAATTGTCCGGATTTATATTCAAAAAGCCCCATTGGGTTATGGAAATTCATAACAGAAATTTTATATAATGGAGTTGTATCTTTGCCGTTATTTGCTTTTCCGTATAAAATACCGTCTTCTTTTATTTCATATTCATCATATTTTCCTAAAAACTTGCCGTTATCAGGGTCAACCCAGAGTTTAATTTCAGTTGTAGGGATTGATAATGCGCCGCCTTCAGCCATGGTTTTATCAAAATCTTCCTGACTTAAGGATTTTGTGCCGCTTACGATTTCACCCTTATCATTCATGATATACCCTTGAACAACGGAACCGTCTGCTGCTTTATAAACACCATCTCCGTCAAATTTAAATTCGCCAAGACGTGTGTAGGCGAGTTTTCCATTTTCATTTCTCAAAACAAAATAGCCTGTACCTTCCAAAAACACATTTTCATTAGAAGTGCCGGGGGTAGCTTTTCCTTGCCCTGTACTTCTTTGGTAAGTATCAGAATAGGTTGAATCAAGGAAAGTTTTGAATGTAACTTTGCTTTCCCTGTAGCCTGGCGTATAAATGTTTACCATATTTTCTGAAACGGCATCCATCCAGCTTTGTGTTGCTTTTTGCGTGTTCAGAGCGTTTACATAAGCATCATTCATTATCTTTCTCCTTGTTGTTTTGCCCGCTATTATTGTTTCTCTGGTGTTTTTGCCCTCTGTAGCTAAGGCTTGCGTATGGGATATTTTGTTCTTCAAATCTTTGTTTTAAATAGGGAATGTTATTTTTTAAATATTCTTCGACTGCTTTATCGCCCGGAATAAAATGGGCATTAATTTTCCCGTCATCAGAAAGCTTTAGCACAACAGTTACGTTATTATCAAAATCAAGCCTTACTGCTTGTTTTGTGTTTTGAATTTTTGCAAGCATGTCGGATAGTGTTTTTGAAACCTCAATTCCTTTATAATTTGAAGCATCAATTATGCTGCCGTCGGTTTGAACAGTATAATTTGTATACCCGCCAAAGTTAAGTGCATTTATAAAAAACATAGCATCAGCTTTATCAATGTTTATAGTGTCTAGATTAATACTTTGAACAATATCAAGGGAGCTTAAAATATCTTCAAGGCTATCATCAAGTGCAATAAGGCTTTCAGAATTTAAAATATCTTTAAATGAAGCGCCGTCAGGGCTTGATGCTAAATAAGGGTTTTGTCCGAAACCATCCCCTGAAAGCACAGCTTGATTTAAGGCACCTTTTAGGCTGCCTCCTTGAAATTCCATATTTTGATATTGGTTTTTACTTTCTATGTTCATTCTTTTTTGTGTCTTTCAAGCATTTCTTCAATTTCTTGTTCGTATTCATTTTCTCTTTTTCGCATAAAGTGCTTTTGAGAACCGATTTCATTCAGAGTTTTAAGCTCACGCATTTTTTCTTCATAAAGATATTCTTCTTTTTTATGTTCTTTATGTTTTTCTAAAACATCAACTTCGCGCTCACGCTGCATAAGGATTTCTTCTTCCCGATGCAAAACCTTAAGTGCTTCCTGCCTTTGATTTTCAAGTTTTTCCCCTTCTTCATAAAGGTGTTTTAAAAACTTATCAAAGCCATCGTACATCCTGGGGTCGGATTTTCTCATGTTTATTCTTGTATCTTTAATATTTTGATTATTGGCTTCAATTAAGCCTTCAATCCTCATAACTTCCTTTTGACACTTTTGAACAACTTCAAGCTGCTCTTCTTTTTTTCTTATTCTTATTTCTAAGAATTTTTGCAAACGATAGTTAAAAGGCATAATACAAATTTTAAAGACACTACATATAAATTATACGGTATCTTACAGCTATTTTTTTAATAAAATTTTAAAAAAAGTCAAAAAATCCACCTTTTAGATTACATTTTTATAAATTTTTAATCAAATAAATGCCGGACGTTTCTTTGAACAATTTCCATTATTACAATATCAGGGTTGAAATTTTCCACAATTTCTTTGTTAAATGCAGGTTGGTTTATAAATTTAACCTCATAAAATGTACATTCAAAATAAGGTTTTAAATATTCTAAGAATGAATCGCCAAAGATTAAGACCTTTTTACCGATTTTACGGGCATCATTATTGCAGGAAAATTTTATACTTTTTTCAAAACTTTTTTCTCCGATATTTATGATATCTGCTAAATCGGGCGTTTTATTTATGTATTCTTCTTTTTTAAAAGAAGATAAGGGTTTTTCTTTAATATCAAAATCATTTTTAAGATTTTCCATCAAAGAAAGATATCCGAAATAAGCACCGAAGTACGTCCAGTGGGTATCAGTTTTAAAGTATAATAAGCCTTTTTCTTTATTTTCTAAAAGTAAATTTTTAGGATAAATAAATTCTGAATTTAAACCTAGAAGCTGGCTAATTCTTGTTTTATCACTTTTTTTGCCTGATACTATTCCATCGGGCAAAAATTCTGAATATATTGTGCTTTTATCCGGCGGAATTAAAACATAGAGCTTTTTGCCCGAATTACTTAAATAATCCGCAATTTCTTTATGACGGGCTAATATTCTATTTAAAGCAGCATTTGAAAGAGGCACCTTCCCTTGAAAATCTTCTATTTCATTTCCGAGTTTATAAAAAAGCCAGCCGTCTTTTCCTTTTAATACTTTTAAATCAATGTTTTTTGGGTAAGTTTTAAAAAGCTTTATTTTCAAATTTGAAGCAAGGCGCATAAAACTATATCTAAGCCCGAAATTATCTTCATAATATTTTAGAAAATCATCACTAAACTGCCCGAATTTAAATTTCGGGAAATTTTCCAGATTTCTTTTTTCTGTGTTATAAAGGCCATCTTGGATATTGAATACCATACAAAACAGGGGCAAATATATAAAACACAAGAAAAATATTATTAAAAAATTATCTTTAAATTTCATTTTACCCCCTTAAAACCTAAAATATATAAATGGCTGATAGGTATTCACTGCAACATAAGAAGATGAAATTACAAGAAGCAGGCAATAGAAAATATTTAAGATAAAGTTTGGAATATATTTTTTAATTTTGTATATAAGGGGAAAAGAAAATAATACTGCTAAAATAAGCGTAAATATTAATTCAAAATTCATATATTGCAAGATTTCACCGGCTCCGCTAAATTGATACATATTTTTTACAAAATGTATTGCATAGTCTAAATCAGGACTTCTGAATATCACCCATCCTGTAACTACGGCTATTAAAAAATATATATGGCATAGTACTTTAGGCAGTTTATTTAATAGCCCTAAACGCTCGAACACAATTAAAATACCATTATAAAGACCCCAGATAATAAAATTCCAGCTCGCTCCATGCCAGAAACCTGTAAGTATAAAAATTATCAGTATATTTAGATATACATGTCTTTTATTCCCTCCAAGCGGAATATAAAGGTAGTCTTTAAAAAAGGAAGATAATGTGATGTGCCATCTTCGCCAAAATTCCCTGATAGACTTTGAGATATAGGGAAAATTAAAGTTTTCCGGGAAATTAAACCCAAACATTTTCCCCAAACCTATTGCCATATCAGAATATCCTGAAAAATCAAAAAATATTTGAAAGCTGTAGCAAATTGCACCTAAAATACAAACTCCTGTTGACAGTTCAGAAGTTGGAAGTGAAAATATGCTATCAACAGTATAGCTTAGCGTATCTGCAATTATTACTTTCTTTGAAAGCCCTGAAATAAAACGTTTTACACCTATTTGAAAATCTTCATTTGTAATAATTCTGTTTTTTATTTTATATTTAATCTGTTCATATCTTACAATAGGGCCTGCAACAAGCTGAGGGAAGAGGGAGAGGTAAAGAGAGAAATCGAAAAAACTTGCAGATTTTATTTTTCTTTTATAAATATCAATCAAATATGATAGAGCCTGGAATGTAAAGAAAGAAATTCCAACAGGCAAATGTACTTTTGCATATTCTATTACGGGAAAAATTTTAAGGTGATTTATTTCATCAATAAAGAAATTCAAATATTTAAAAATAAAGAGTAAAGATAGATTTACAATAATTCCAAGGATTAGAAAACGCCTTTTATCTATACCTTCTTTATAATTTATCTTTTTTCCGATGAAATAATTAAAAATACAGGAAAACAGGAGAAGGAGCGTGAATATTTTTTCACCCAAAAAATAAAAAAGTAAACTAAAAAATATTAATATATAATTTCTGTATTTTGGTTTTACAAAAAAATAAACAGGCAAAATTACAGGCAAAAATAAAAATAGGAAATTTACACTGCAAAAATTCATTCTTTTAAAAAATACCTCTTTTATCAAGGGTATTTTATCAAAAAAATATCCTTATGTAATTCTATATTGTCTTTTATCCATATATCTGCGCCAATTTTCTTCAAAATTCTGGATGAATTCATGCGCCTCCAAGACATCGTCGTATGTGATTTTATCGAGGGTCTTGATATCTTCTTTTTTATAATCAGTGTAAAGTTTATCAAAAATGAATTCTTCATCTTCTAAAATATTATTTTCATTTTGTTCTTTTTTGATATCCTCTTTAAAAGCATCGGCTTCAAGCGGAGCGCCAAATGTCGCTTCAAAGAATGAAAAATTTAAATCCATAAATGCAAGGACATATTTCTTCCCGCATTCTTTACACACAATCCTTACCATCACAGTGTCATAGCTTACCTCTAAAAGCCCTATACAGCTTTCATCAAAGCCTGTACCGCAATGGGAACAAGAAAGTAAATTTATCAGTCTTTCAATATTGTAGCCGTTTTTCATTTTTCACCTTAATATACTGCAAATGTTAATTTTTATTAAATACTTTTAAAAAATCATAAAGTTTAATCGTGTAAATGTCGAAATTCAAAATATAGTAATGAAGTTTGGTTTAAAGAAACGAGGTAATTAACAATGTTTGAAGTTATTAGTTTAGTTTGTTTTGCACTTGTGTGCTATTTGCTATTAATTGGTGTACCATCAGTTGTAGAGAAGCTTTCAAGTGAAGAATTTAAAAATGCATATATAAAAAATTTAGCAAAAACCGACTTGCATTCTTATGGAAAGTCTTACTTTTAAAAAACCCCTTTCACATATTTTTTAGTTCCACGAAATATTGAATTTTAAACATGATAGTTTAAAATTTTGGTATGAAGTATATTGTCTTAATACTGGTTTTAATTTCATCATTGATATGCCCTTCTTTTGCTTATGAAGAGGAGCTATTCTGTGATGAAATTTTTATTGAGCCTGAAAAAATGCAACTGAATCTTGATAAAAGTATTCCTTCAATTTACAGGCAATCTTATGAAGAAGAAAAAAACGGGATAGAATATAAAAGAGCAGGTATTTCATTTTTTTCAAACTCCAAAACAAGTTTGAATGATTATATGGTTCAGGATTATAAATCAACTACGGGCGCTACTTTAAATCCTGGTGGAAGGTTATCTCTTACAGGCGGGATGGAGGTTAAATATCAAAACCCGAATGCCAGCATAAATTCAAAAAATTATTACCTTAACCCAAGCCTTAGAATTTCCGATGAAATATCTTTAACATTTGCAAACAAATTTAAGCACGATTCTAATATTTATGAAAATGAAGTCGGGCTTCAATATTCGCCAAAATTTTTTAAAGCAGGCAGGTTTGGAATAAGCGCAGGCACAGTATTTGATGAAGATATTATAAAATCCCAAAAGCTTAAATTTTCAACAGATTTATTTATATTTTAAAATCCTCCCGTAATAAAAAGCTGTGAAAAAACGAACGTTATGACACAGCTGTTAATTTTAGATGAACAACTTTTCAAAAAGCACAAATGTAACCTTCGCACCTTTTTTTAAAGCTGTAAATAAATATTAAATGAACAAAATTATTAATCAGACCTTAAAATGGTTTTGTCTGGGAAAGTTTATTTCTTAATTCTCTAAAGCGCATAATGTCTTCCTGTGCTTTAGATGTTTCTTTAAACAATACCTGGTTTGAAGGATGAACTATAACAATAGCATCAACATGTACTTCTAAAAAGTCGTAACGTCTTGGGGCAGATGAATCTTTGCCCATAATTTCAGCATTTGTAACAGCAAGAAAGCGTTTTTCCCTGTCATTTAAAAGGTCTGTAAGTTCACGGTTAGTATTTGTGTATTTTGAAACATGCACAGTGCCTTTAATATTGTGTTCTTTTGTTAAAATGCAAACTTCTATTGGTATAGTATCTTGATGCTTGCCTGCCATAGAAAAAACTTTCTCCTGTAATACATTTATCTTTCTTAAAAATCATTATATTACATTTTTTTAAATATGGCTAATATTTTATTTTTTAATGTAAAATAAAGGGATATGAGGAGAGTTTTTAAATTAAGCTTAATATCTATTGTTTTATTTAATGTGTTTAGTGTGCAAAACACAGCTATGGCTGCAAGTGCGCCTATGATAAGCACATGGGAAGTAGATAACAGAAGCACATTAAATAACGAAAGGGTTATTTCAAAATCTTCTTATAAAATAAGTGCAATTTACCCCTCAAATGTAATAAACGCTCAAGGTGCAGGTTTCCCCGGATACAGAGGCCCGGGGCAGATGGTAGTTTATAAACAAAATTTTGGAAGAACAACCGGCACAAATGAATTTGGCAAAGAAGCCGTTGTTGAAAACGGCAAAGTGGTAAAACTTACAGGCGCAAACAGCTTAATCCCGAAAAACGGCTACGTTATTTCAGGACATGGCAGTGCAAAAAAATGGATTACAAATAATCTTAAAATTGGAACAAATATAATAATAGATGAAGAAAATAAAACAATTATAGCTTACACTACTCCTGAAAGCTTCCGGTTTTCTGCTAAAGAAAAAATTAAAGAAGCAGAAGAATTTTTTGATAACGCAAAAAAAATGCAGGAAAACCCGGGCGAGAAAAAAGCAAAATATTATATTAAAAAAGCAAAACAGGATTTAAGAAAATCTAACCGTGCAAATGATAATATGGCAGTAAGTTATGCAAAATCTTCAATTGAAATGTCAAAAATTGCCATAAATTACTCTTTGCCCTATATTGAAAATGAACTTAAAGGAACATGGATACGCCCCACTGAAAAAAATATTTATGAAGTAAGGCGCACGCTCGATTCCATGCAAGCTATAGGAATAAACTCTATTTTCCTTGAAACATATTTTCACGGGTATACAATTTTCCCGAGCAAAACAATGCGCTCCTATAATTTCACAGAACAAAACCCGATTTTTGCAGGCTTTGACCCTCTAAGGGCTTATGTAACAGAAGCTCATGCAAGAAATATGAAAGTGCATGTTTGGTTTGAATCGTTTTATGTAGGAAACAAACACCCGAATAACGACCCAAATTCAATACTTTCAATTAAACCAGAATGGGGGAATAAAAATAAGGCAAATGCTGCAAAACAAGGATATGTAACTCATCCTGTGGAACATAACGGCTACTTTTTAGACCCTGCAAACCCTGAAATACATAACTTTTTAGTATTGATTGTAAAAGAAATAATTTCAAACTACGGTGTGGACGGCATCAATCTTGATTATATCAGGTACCCGAGCGCCCAAAAGGCAACATCTGCAGGCTATGAAGCTTCAAACTGGGGCTACACCTCTTATGCCAGAGAAGAATTCAAAAAACTCTACGGGGTTGACCCTATAAATATAAAGTATAAAGATGATATGTGGTATAAATGGAATGAATACCGCCAAAATAAAATCACCATTTATCTTTCAAAAATGCGCAAGGCGGCACGAAACAAAGCTGTGCTTTCTGCTGTAGTTTTCCCTGATTACAAAACAGCGCTTGAAACAAAGCAGCAAAACTGGATTAAATGGACAAACGGGGATTATCTCGATGCAATTACCCCCTTGATTTTAACTGCAGATGATGCTCTTTTTGAAATTATGCTTAAAGAAATTAAAACAAAAATTTCTTCTGGAACAACTGTTTATCCCGGGCTTTTTGTAGGGTTTATGGAAGGTGAAACCGAAGATTTATTAAAGCAGATTAATGTTTCAAGAAGCTTAAAATCAAGCGGTGTAATACTTTTTGATTGGGCGCATCTGGATAACAAATACAAGGACGCTTTAAAGTTTTGCGTGTTTACATCAACCTGCAAATAACAGATTAAAATAAACACGCAAATTGGTAGTTTAATTCAGCAATGCGGGAATTTTTATTCCCCGTTTTTTTGTATATTATAATGATAATTCATTTTTTAATAAAAAAAGGTATATATTTACCCTTGTTAAAATTTTTTTATTTACCCCTGTATCCCTTACTTGTAAAGGATTATAACCTGTTTTTGAAAAAATCACCGTGCAAAAAATCGGGTAATTTTATTCATCAAATTTTAAAAGCTCATAAGGCTCAACATTTAAAACTTTTGCAATAGAATTAAGACGAGTTGCTGTTATGTCGCTTCTCAAAGTTTCAATATTTGCAATTGCACCGGGTGTAACGCCGATTTCAAGCGCAAGAGTTAGTTGCGATATTCCTTTTTCTTCTCTTAATTTTTTAATTTTTTTTGCAATTTTTGTTACAAATTCCTTGTCCATTTTTTAATTATCTGTTATACTTCATTCTGTATCAATCATTATTAATAAATCATTATTAATGAATAATATGTGAGAATTAATGTTTATCTAAAATTATAAAGGAATAAAAAATTGAAAAATGAAATAATAGACCTTACAACAGACTGTTATAAAAACCTTGAAAAAGCGGAGGTTTTAGTCGATGTTTTACACGAAAATTACCTGCACGAAAAAAATGCAACCGTTATTTTAGACATAATATCCGCCAATATTAAAAATGCCGTAAAAACGCTAATAAACATTCAGGATATAGTAAAATAAACCGATAAACACTAAGCAAAAAAACTTGTGATGATTTTTTGCACGATGACAATTTCTTCATCACTGAGCTTGTGTATCATATCAAAAATTTTTATAATGCGGGAGTTTCTATCCCCCTCGTAATGTTCAAATTTAAAAAACGAATCAATTGACACTTCAAGTGCTTCTGATAGCGCTTCAAGGTTTTCTTCTCTTGGCATATTTACTCCGTTTTCAAGCCTGCAAATAGTTGAAAGTGCAATATTGGTCTTAACTGAAAGCTGTTCTTGCGTTAAGCCTCTTTTTGTTCTTATTTCTTTAATTCTTGCACCGATAAGTTTTTTTAATTTTCCCATAATTTTTCTCTTTAATTCAAGAATAATCTAAATTTTAAAAGTTTACATTGCACAATTTGGTAATTTTCCTTGCAAAATTTGCTAAATTATGGAAGAATAAACATGAAACTTGCTAAAATTTGAAAAAAATTGAATAAAATATAGCAAATTATGAAAATATCAGTTTGAAAAATTTATATTGAAAGGATTAAAGATGAAAAAAGCCTTTTCCCTAACCCGTCATTGCAGCGCAAATCCATCCTGTCATTGCGAGGGAGGTACGACCGAAGCAATCCAGAAAAAAGTACGAAGAAGCACTGGATTGCCGCACTCCCGTTGGTCGCTCGCAATGACAAGCTTTAAACCCGCCTTTTCTTTAGTTGAAATGCTTATGGCATTACTTGTGGCATCGTTGCTTCTTGCAGCACTTGCTCCTGTTATGACAAAAAGAATGAATGATTCAATGACAATAAGTATAGAAGGAGAAATACCCGGCAAAACAACAAAAATACATGAAATAGAATATGATTCTGTTGATTGCCCCGGAGGCACTAAAGCAAAAATAGATGAAGACGGAAGCCAGTATTGCGAAGGAGAATTTACAGTTCCCCAAGGATACAACGGCCAAATGAAAGTAACGGTTATAGGTGCAGGGGGTGGAGGAGGAGTTGCTCCTACAGCAGGATATATGGAATATACAAATGCAGGAAGCACAAATACATTTACTGTTCCTGCCCTTGTTAATAAACTTGAAGCAACATTAATCTCAGGAGGCGCCGGCGGCGGTGCAGGAGGCCAGGTGGAAACTACCAAAGTGTTTGATACCCCGGGGGTTGGAACATGGGATAATATTCCTAATGTAATTAAAAACAAGTATGTCAGTATATTAGCTTGCGCAGGCGGCGGGGGTGGAGGTGGCGCAGGAAGAATGGTTGCAAACGGAACGCCAACCACAGGCAGTGATGCAGGTCAATTTGGCGGAGGAGGAGGTTCCGGCGGTTTCTTGAAACACCCGTACGGCATGCTTATTGGTAACCAAAGTTCAATATCTTATCAAGTCGGCGGGGGTGGAGGTGGTGGCGGAAACGGTGCCGGCACTAACACAAGTGCTGTTGGTTCAAATCCGGGCCTTGCAGGCGAATGCGGCGGGGGTGGAGACGGCGGTTCTGATGATGCGAAACCCGTGGTTAATAATTGCAGCCCAAAATACGGCGGCTCTGCCGGAGCCATGCATGATAAGTGGCAATCATATTCGCCATTTCCCGCAGGAGGCGGCTATGAAAACGGCGGTAGCGGTAAAATCATAAATCCCGCTGCAAATACAGCATATTATGATACCCATCAGGAGCAAGCGGAAGGAGGAGCAGGCAGCACCGGAGGAAATGGTGGAAAATCAGGTCTTTCTGCCAATGTACCAGGGAGCATTTACTTACCTTTTGCAAGTGGCGGCGGAGGCGGAAAATTTGGTGGTGGCGGTGGTGGTGGAGGTTGTATGGGCAGTGGCGGAGGTGGAGGTGGCCCAACATATTTCAACAATACAATAATAGCTTCTGGAGGCGGAGGTGGTGGTGGAGTTGGCGGTTCCGGTGATAAAGCGACTTCTTGGCACTGTCCGGGTGGCGGGGGTGGAGGCGGAGGCGGTTCAGGCGGCGGTGCGGGCGGAATTGGCGGGGGTGTTCCACGACTGATACCAACCTGGTCACAAGCTTGTGGATTAGGAGGTAAAGGCGGCAGACCAAATAGTGTAGATGGAAGCATTGGTGAACACAACTGGTTTGCTACAAGCAACAAATCCATACGTGACATATATGGTGATAACCATTGTAGAGGCGGTTATGGCGGTGGCTCAAACTCTGCTGGAACTACCAGAGGGAATACAGGCAAATCAGGAATTATAAAAGTAACATACCTTGACTACGGTGCAGGAGGTTCAGGGGGCGGTGGAGGCGGCATTGTACCTATACAAAAGCTTTCTGTTAAATCAAATGATGAATTAAAGGTAGAAGTAGGTGCAGGAGGTGTAGCAGGGACACCTGGCTCCATTAGTGTTGACTCAGGTGGTGTTGCAACAATAAATCTGCCGAAAAGAAACATTGGAGAAGCTCCTTATTATGCAAATCTTCTTGGGAAACCATCATATATAAGAGATGAAGATAATAATATTCTACTTCAAACAGGAAGGCTTGATTTTTCTGCTGCAGCAGGCTGTGCAACAGGAGATATAAACGCCAATACAAATGCTTACAATAATGACTGTCACTGGTGTGGAAACCGAGGTGCAATAACTGACGGCGTTAATATGCGGTATGATTCTGTTTCTGTTACAGGTTTTTCAAACACACATGGTCACAATTCAGGCGACTACGACGGCAAAGGAACAATTATGGTAGGCACATCAGGTTTTGCTAATGGTACATCAGGCGGTGCAGGCGGCATTACAATTACACCATTTACTCCTGAATGCAAGGGAAACACAGGTGGAACATTCTCTTCTTCATTGGGCAAAACTGCAACGCAGGGTTATGGTTGCGGTGGCGGGGGCGGTTACGGCCTATCAGGGAGCGGAGCCGGAAGCGGTGGTTATGCTCGTCTTTCTTGGAACAAATATTGGGATGCTGCTTTAAATAGTGGTAAAGGAGGATATAAATATTCTGATGTTGGAACTGCAGGAGGAGGAGCAAGCGGTAATATTGTAACATATACAATAGATGTAAAAAGTGGAGAAAGAATAAAATTTAGAATAGGTAAAGGAGGAGACGGAGCATCTGTTAATAACAATACAATAACCAATGCTAAAAAAGGAGGAGATACACTCTTTGCTATCGGAACAAACAGAACTGTAAAAGCAGGTGGAGGAAACGGAGGAGGTTCTCCAACAATAACAGGAACACATCCTGATACAACAATATCAAACGGGATAGGAGGAAGTGTTAATGCAATATATACGTATAAAGGTCAAACAATAAAAACAAGATGCAATAGCAGCAGTATAATATCCAATTGCTATATACCAAGCATACAAGGCAACCCGGGAACTTCAAATAAAGGAGGAAGCGGTGCAACATTAGAAAGAAACGATAAGATACTTAGAACCAATGTAAATAATTCAGGGGGAAAGGGCGGAACAACAGGAGATAATGCAAAAGGAACAAATGCTATAGGCTATGGTTCAGGCGGAGGAGGGGCAGGAATACTAGATATTGGAGTTCCTACAATCTCTACACACAACCCCAATACAGGAGGTAACGGAACAAATGGGAAGATAATATTGGAGTGGTGGGAATAAAAAAATAACACAAATTTAGATGAACAACTTTTCAAGGAGTGCTTATTGTAACCTTAGCACTCCCTTTTTTTATAAATTAAAATATATTTGAAAAAGAACTTATGTATTCTGTTATAACATTGATTAACATCGGCAAAATCCAGGTTAAAATTAAAGCACCCATAACAGGTTTGAATAAAAAGCTCATCTGAAATACGTTTACCTGTGGTGCTGTTTTTGAAATAGTACCAAGAATTATATCCTGCCCCAAAGTAGCAAGCAAAACGGGTGCTGCAATTTGCATTCCTACAACAAATATATTTGAAGTTAAAAGAATTAAATAATCCATATTAACAACTTTTTCAAGAGGCATACTAATTCCATACATTGAAAAAATTTCAAAACTCCTTAAAAACGCGTCTATAAGCCAATACAGCCCGCCAATTGCAATAAAAATTATTACCCCAAGAAGTGTAAAAAGGTTCCCAACGATTGATGTTTGGGCTTTTGATGTCGGGTCCATTACCATTGCAGATGACATACCCATTTGCGTGTTTATCATATCGCCGCCGGCTGTGATTGTTGCAATAACACAATTTGTGATATAGCCGATAAGTGCGCCGAATAAATAATTTAAGACAATACAAAGAATAATCGAGGTATGACTAGGCACCGGAGGAATTTTTAAAACAGAGGTTGCAATAATTGTCATAATGAGTGCAAAAGAAAGCCTTGCAATAGTCGGAATTTCTTTTCTGTTAAACCCCGGGGCAAATTGCATCAAGCCTATAAACCTTGCAAAAATCATAATGCCTGCGCCAAGAGCAAGGTTAATTTCAGGGAATAATTTTGCAAACTGGCTTAAAAATAAATCCAATTTTTATCCCCCTAAATTACGTCTTCAAACATGGTACAGCTGCCAAACCTTATAAGGGGCGGCACTTCATTTTTAGAATTTATTGAAAGCATAACAGTAATCGGATTTATAGAATTTGTATAAATTTGCATATAAGTATATGTTTCATATTTTGTTCTTATGATGACATCATTTGAATTTGCAAGTTCATAAAGCATCTTTTCTTCATCCGGTTCATCATTTTCAAAGGCTTTAAGATTTTCTGTATCTCCTATAGCAACTGCTTCAATTTTATCAGTGCATCTTAATTTATAGCGTCTTGTTGTGTTTAGCTTGATATGATAATCTTCCTTTGATAAAAATGCGCTCGGGTAATCTTCTTTTAAATATTGAAGGGCAGGTGCTGAAACCTCAGCAAACACAGGCACTGTAGTAAAGAAACATATAAGTAATATTAAAAAATTTTTAAACATTTTTATCTTCCAAGTATTTTATTTTTTTCAATGAAATTCGGTGTCGGGTCTGCCCCTCTTCCGCGCGGTGTGTATTTATCTTTAAATTGTTGGTCTGCCCAGGGAATTTTTCCTGGACTTTTCATAATCATATTTATTTCACCAGAATTACCTTTAATTACATCCTTCATTTCTGAAGCAAAAGGCCTTGAGTGGAAATAATAATCTTCAGGCAAAACATAATTTGCAGAACGGGTTATAACATTAAAGGCAAGACTTGTTCCCTCTCTAAAATATTCGGTTAAAATTTTTATATAAAGCATTCCAAGAATTATTATCGTTAAAAATACAGATATAATCTTTGGCGCAGCTGCAATTGTTTGTTCCTGTACCTGAGTTACTGCCTGTAATATACCAACAACAAGCCCTACTCCTGCTGCCACCAATACACAGGGCAAAGATACAGAAAGCATTGTCATAAAACCTTTTGCAAGATATTCAGTTAATAATTCCATCAGTTAAAACTCTCCACAAGGCCTTTTACAATTAAACTCCACCCATCTACCGCAATAAATATCAAAAGTTTAAACGGCAGCGATACGATTGTGGGTGATAACATAAACATACCCAATGCAAGCAAAATATTTGCCACAACAAGGTCTAAAACGATAAACGGTATAAAAATTATAAATCCAATTTCAAAAGATGTTTTAAGTTCGCTTATTATATAAGCGGGTGCTACCTCCCAAAGGGTTAATTCTTCAGGAGTTTCAGGCATTGTTTTTCTTGTTTTTTGTATAAAAAACGCCAAATCTTCCTGCCTTGTCTGTTTCAGCATAAATTCTTTCAAAGGTTCAGACCCTTTTTGCAAGGTTAAAACAATGTCTCCGTTTTGCTCATAAGGCACCCTTCCTGCTTCATACATGCTTTGAAAAACAGGCGACATGGTATAAAGCGTCATAATTAAAGCAAGCCCTATTAAAGCAATAGCAGGAGGTACAGATTGTGTACCCATGGCAGTTTTTAACATTGAAAAAACTATTGTAAATCTTAAAAACGAAGTCATACAGCAAAAAGCAAACGGGAGAAGCGAAAACAGCGTCATCACCATTAAAAGCTGTATTACAGGGTTTAAATCTTTTATTGCAACATCCATTAAATATTTGTCCTTTTTGAATTGTTTTCTAATTCTTTTAAAATATTTTTCATAATATGGCTTTTTGATTTTATATCAACTGCATTTGAGTGGTTATCCTCAATTTCTTTTATTTCTGTTTGCATATTATCAAGCATTTGAAGTTCTTTTATATATTTTTCAACCTGTCTTTTAGAGGCCTCATCATTTGTGTTTATATCATTCGGGCTAAACAATGGAGTCTCCGAAACACGCGGCGTTTGACTGATTTTTTTATTTTCAATATTCAAACCTTCAATTTCCCTTAATTTCATTTCTTTGTTTGAAAGCTTTGCAAGAAATGTAGTATTTTCAGGGTCTGATGCAATCAAAAACCTTTCCCCCTGAACATTTACAATATACAAGCTTTTTCTTTGGGAAAGTCTTAGCATATTTTCAATTTTTATCCCATCAGGAAATTTTGAATTATTATTTTCCATTGTTTTTTTATAAATAACAAAAGCAATAAAGAATATTCCAACCATTGCAAGGGTATATAAACTGAAAGCCATTATATACTGTAACATTTTAAAACTCCTTTATTTTTCACCTTTTTTAATTTTCAAAATCAGAATAATCAAATTCTTCAACATCCCCTGTCGCTTCATTTACCGTGCCTTGTGCCATTTTATTTACCTGATTAGGGTTTGGGGCAGGCTGCGGTGCAGGATTTGCCTGTGGTTTTTGAACCTGATTTGGGGCAGGCTTTTTAGCTGCCTGTTGTGGTTGAGCTTTTGGTTGAGAAGCTTGATTTACCTGTATTTGAGGCCCTGAAGCTGCTTCTTGTTGTGAAGAATAAACTTCATCAATTTTTACCCCGTATTTATCATTTATAATGACAAGCTCGCCCTTAGCCACCACCTTGTTTTCAACAAGAAGTGATATTTTATTATCAAATATCGGCCCAAGATCAATCACAAGACCTTTTGAAATTTGCTTTAAATCTCCAAGGGTCATTTTTACTTTATCAAATTCAGCCCCGACTTCAATTTGTATATCATCCCAAATATTCTGATTATCAGTCATATCTGCTCCCAATTCATGTTCATCTTCATCTAATTCAAGCATTAAAGACGGCTCTGGATTTACCTTAAAGCCTTGCCTTATGCTGTTTGTTTTTATTTCCATATAGTTTACATTGCTGTTTTCAAGCAGGATAATATCCCCCGCTGAAAGGTTTTTCAGGTCATTTAAAGCAAGTTTTGATGTGCCTGCTAAAATGTTTACGCTTGTTGTTGTTTGAAGAAAATCATCTAAAGAAAAATTCCGGCTTCTTACAATGGGCGCTGTCATAAGACAATTTTGCGGAACAGAAATTACTACTTTGCCCATTTTTTCTTTGTTTTTCCCAATCAGAAATGTTGTATTATACATTCCTTTGTTTTTTAAGTTTTCTTTGGGGATTTTTTCATGGGGAATAATAAGGCTTTTTAAGCCATCGTTTAAAAATTCGCAATAAGAATTCAAAATTTTAATTTCAAGCTCTGATAAATCTTGCAGCTTAAATATAGGGGAAGTGGAACCAAATGTTTCATGGAATAAAACCCGCACAAATTCACTTGAAAGCCTTATATAGGCGTTTTGATGAGGGCAGACGGAAAGCTCTGCCGTAAAGTAAATTTCTCCTTTTGAACATAAATCATCTCTTACGCTTGAATTTGTTGTTAAAGATTGCGTAAGGCATTCAAATTTATTTTCCCAAAAAGCAGTTAAAGATTTAGACAAAAGAGCCTTAAGCTGGCTATCAAACCAGCCGAATAAAAAACAAATGTTTTGCCCCGCTATGTTGTCCAATTTTGTTTTTTCCGAATTTTAAACGATACGTATCCATAGACATTATAAGTATACATTCGCTCCAAGGCAAAAAGGTTAAGAAAGTTTATAAAAAGAGCGTACAGGGAACATATTTTAATGGGTTTTAATACATTTAATATTTTTGAATAAATTTTATAAAATTTTTTGCTTTTGGCTTGAGCCTTTCTGTGATAAGACACACTTCAGGAATATAATTATTTTCGGCCCATGCATCCAAAAGGTTTATACAAGAATCAAACTCCGTTGCAATATCCGATAACATTAAAAAATCATCGGTTGATAATTCAGACATAATTTTCTCCTCAAACTAAAGTTTTTAACTTTACTTTTTTTATCACAATACCATTATTATTAAGGAATGGCAAGAGATTTGAATTTATTAAAAAAAATTATCGGACAAAATGTTAAAAAATATAGAAAACAAGCCGGTTATACCCAGAAAGATTTAGGCATTCAGGCAGACTTAAACGAGCTTTACATTTCACAAATTGAACGCGGGGTTGGAATTCCAAGTATACCTACACTTTTTAACATATCAAATGTTTTAAAAATTAATATAGAAAAATTCTTTATAAGATAATAGTAAAACCGTAGGGCGCATTTTAATGCACCGCCATTGCAAAAGAAATATCTCTTGTATAAAAAAAGGGAGTGCTAAGGTTACAATAAGCACTCCTTGAAAAGTTGTTCATCTAAATTTTGATTAGAGGTTGGGTTTTATCATTTGGAAGGTTTACCATTTAATGAATACATATCCGTTTCCTCCATTTCCGCCTACGCCATAGAGAGAGAAGCTTTCAAAGCCTCCGCCTCCTCCGCCTGAGCCTGCTTTACCATAGTCTGTTCCCATAATGAGGGTGTTTAGAAGATAAAGTGCGCTGTCTGCGTTAGTGTTTGTAATTTTGCAATTATCATTTAAGTTTTCTTTTGTATAATATGAATTTGTTTCATAATAGTGGCTTAAGGCTCCACAGGCTCCTTCTGTTCCTATGCCTGATTTACCTCCGTTACCTCCTATGCTTTTTTTAATTCCTTTATCAGATGATGGGTTGAAATCATAATCATATCCTTTTGTTCCGTCTTTACCTTCATTTACAGTAACTCCGTATCCAAAGTTAGGGGTTGTTTTACTTCCTCCTTTACCGCCATCTCCTCCTATGCCGTATGCACTTTCATTGTTTCCTGCCTTACCGCCTTTGCCTTCATTACCTTTAATAGTTTTTGTATTTGAATATTTAAAGCTGCTTAAATATCCATCTAATCCATCTGCATTAACATTACCGCCTTTACCGCCTTTACCTGCTATTACTTCATAAGTTTCACCGGGGGTTACTTCTAATGATGCAATGGCTGCCATAGAACCTCCGCCTCCACCACCACCTGAGCCTCCTGTTCTTTCGATATCGTATGTAATTTTAGCAAAACCTATGTAGCCGCTTCCTCCATTTCCTGCTATAGGTGTGCTTGAATCAGCTCCTCTTCCTGATGTTCCTCCACCGCCTCCTGCACCGTAAGGGATATTGCTTCCTGATATTGATGGAACTTTACCATTTATTGTATTTTGTGCTGCTGTTTTTGTTGCAATACCGCTTCCGCCCTGTCCTCCTGCTAAACTCGTATTATATGCAGATGCTCCCCCGTTTCCTCCGGATACTGTTGTATTATATGAAGCAGAGATATTACTTACCCCGTTACTTCCTCCTTTTGATGTTACAACAACTCCGTTACCTATTGTTGAACAATTAACATTACTATAATTTGTACTGCTTGTTCCTATTCTGCATGTTGCAATTGCAGCACCTGCAGCTCCATAAGTTGATGTTGTTGCTCCTCTGCCATAGTTTCCTCCGTTTGCACAGAGATAGAATATACTAATGTTATTAGAATCATATATTGTTATGCAGCTTGGTGAACCGTTTGCTCCGTTTACACCTGCACCGCTTCCTCCGCCTCCTGCATTTCCTCTTGTTATTGTTATAGTGTTACCTGTTTCTAACAGTTTCTTATTATTGTATGTTTCAGGTAATGTATAATTAGATATCCTTGCACCTGAACCTCCTCCACCGCCTGTTTTGTAAGAGAAGGTGAAGGCAGAGTTGTCGGTGGTGAGACAGCGGGCAGACTGGCCGTTATTAATTTCACTTACGCCACTAGTACCGGTTACTGCATAGCCGGTTAAATCCGGTGTTGTAAGCCAACCTCTTATATTAGTTGAAATAACATCGCCTAGCCATAAAACATTGGCATCGCAATCATTTGAAGGGCTTCCATAACAACCATTGGATTTTGGTTCGTTCCATCCGCATTGCGCAATTTTATATGTAGCAGCATTATGAGAAGCAAGTGTACATATTTGCAGTCCGTTTGCACCCTGCCCGTCATTAAGAGCTGAGCGGTATGTTTTCCATTTTGCTGTGTCTGCTACTTTTGGCAATCTCCACTTTCCTTTAGCTAAACCTGCACCTGTATAGGCATTGCAGGAATTGTTTGCAACATACCATTGCACGGCAGTTCTTCCACATCCGCTATATCCTCCGCCCATAGGGTCATCTGTACAATCTGTATAAGTACCAATATGATAACATTTTGCATAGCTTGTACTATTTGGATCAGCGCATTTTAAACATTTTGCTTGTTCGGCAGCATTTGTTTCACCCTGTACACATCTGATAGAACCCGCTGCAATGGCAGGACCGCCACTATCCCCTACATTAAACTTATTCACACACTGTTGTGTTCCATTTCCTTGGGTTGGGTTTATGTATTTATGGAGATTTGGGTCTTTACAATCTATTGTGGTAAGTTGTGCTGAACCACCACCACCTCCACCTCCTGTTAAATCCACTCTGAGGTTTTTAATACCTATGAGGTTTCCTTCTATTTTTATTGTTTGATTTGCAGAAGATGATGTATTAAGTTCATTGTTGTAGCTTGTATATCCTGATGTAGAACCTCCGCCTCCGCCTCCTGCACCTTGTACTACTATACTTAGTATATGAACACCTGCCGGTACAGTAAAATCATATTTTGAAAATAATTTATCAGAATCATTTATACTATCATATTCAAATATTTTAACTCCATGGGTTTCATTTCCATTATTTGATGAAACGCTTTTAATATTTAAATTTTCATTTCCAAGGCGCCTTGTCATTACGGGAGCTAAAGCTGCCATTAAAAGTGAGGCGACAAGAAGAGCCATGAGCATTTCGATGAGGGAGAAGGCAGGATGGCATGCTTTTATAAAATTTGGAAAACCGGTGAAAAACTTCATTATTAAATCCTTTCATCATATTTTGCATTATATTTTTTAGATAAATATATCACCCAATTGTATATTATACTATTGGATAATATATTTCAAGTACTTTTTATACTATAAATAGTATTATTTTATTTGCACTTCTAAGGCACAATAGCAAATGAGGAGCAAAAAAATGGCAGAAAGCATGAAGCAACTTCTTGGTAGAAGAATAAAAGAAATAAGGAATAAAAGAGGCTTAACACAAGAAAAACTTGCTGAACTTGTGGAAATCAACACTCCAAACATCAGCTATATTGAAAATGGCAAATTTTATCCCTCTTATGAAACATTTGTCGGGCTTTTAAACGCCCTTGAAATAGAACCCCGCGAGCTTTTTGCTTTTGACAGCATAGCAAAAACTCCCGAAGATTTAAAAGCAGAAATGATGGCAGCTTTTGATAAAGACGAAAAGCTTTTAAGGCTGATTTATAAAATATACAGGGCTATTACTGTTTAAAGCCGTCTTCAAAAATGTTTTTCTTTTTTAAATCTTCTGGGTTGCAATGAATTAAATAACCGCATTTTACACAGGCCAAAACCGTATTTGTGGAATCTACGGGTGAAAAGATATGTTCGCATTTTTCATCATTTTCATTTTCATTTTCATTTTCCGCAGATACAGATATTAAGGACATTTTGTCTGCCTTTTGATTTTTTATTTTTTCTTTTAATTTAAAAAATAATTCTATAATATACATACGCCTGTTTTTAAATTATAATCTAATTGCTATGAAAAATAAAAGCGAAATTTTTATATCATCAACAGTTGATTTTCATAATATTTACGGTGCAGTGGAAACTGCAAACGAGCTTGGTGCAGGTTTAGAAATAAGCCGCTTCGGCAAACTGAAAGAAATTGAAGATAATTTTGATGAAACTCTCAATCTTTATAAAGATGCTATTAAAAATTTAGAACACGGTTTAACACTCCATGGCTTTTTTTCAAACCTTTGCATACCATCCAAAGACCCGCTTATAAAAGAAGCTTCAATTAAAAGATACTATCAAAGTTTCGAAATAGCAGCAGAGCTTGGTGCAAAAACAGTGGTCTTTCATACCTGCTTTAATAATTTATTGATGCAGCAAAAATATAGGGACGGCTTTTTCCTTTCAATGCTTGAATTTTTTAAAGAATTTATACCGCATTTTGAAAATGAAGGAATTGTTGCAACGATTGAAAATGTACATGAGCCAGATTGTGAACTTATAAGAAATATTATTGCAGCGATTAATTCCCCATATTTAAAGGCCACAATTGATATAGGGCATTGTAATATTCATTCAAAAATACCTGTAGAACAATGGATTAAAAATTACGGCATTATGCTTCATCACATGCATTTTCATAATAATTTTAAAAATGAAGATGCACACAGCTCTTTAAAAAACGGCTCATTGGACATAAAACCCATCCTTGAAACATTGAAGCAGATGCAGTTATGTCCCCAGATAACGTTTGAAATATTTAACAGAGAAGCACTTTTTGAAAGTGTTGAATATTTTAAGGAAGTTTATAAAGAAGTATTCGGGGAAGATTTTTAAGCAATTCTATAATAAAAACTATACTTCAGCTTCTTTATTAGTTTCCTGCTCGACATCTTCTGCAGGGTTTATTGGCAATAAGAAACCGAAGGTTGAACCTTTGTTTAATTCTGATTCAACAAAAACCTTTCCACCGTGGTGTTTTTCTATTGTCACTTTTACAAGATGAAGCCCGAGACCCGTACCTTTAATTGTGTGTGTATCATTTTCAACACGGTAAAATCTATCAAAAATCTTTGCCTGATGCTCTTTTGAAATGCCAATACCCTTGTCAGACACCGTTACCTCAACAAAGCCATCCATTCTGTTTGAGGTTTTTGCTTTAATATTTATTGAGGAATCATTCGGTGCATATTTTACAGCATTTGAAACAAGATTTGTTATAACTCTCTCAATGCTCTCTTCGTTATATAGAATTTTAGGAATTTCGTCTTCTTTTTCAACAACAAAATTAACATTCTTTTCTTCAGCTAAAACCTTTAAGTTTGAAAGGGTATTCTCTAAAGTGAGCATTATATCGCCAGTGGTTTTTTCATATCTTGTATCTGCTTCCAGCTTAGAAAAATCAAGAATATCATTTACCATATTATTCAGGCGTATAATTTCCTGATTTATAACTCCTATAAATTCTTTCTGTTCTTCAAATTTGAATTCTTCACCATAGTTATAAAGAGTATCTATATAACTTCTTAACACCGTTACAGGGGTTCTTAATTCATGGGATACATTTGATATAAAATCGCTTTTTAGTCTGTCTACTTCAGCTTCACGCGTTATATCTATCAAAACAATGATATAGCCAAGGTAATCGTGAGATTTTGAAAACATTGGAGAAATAACAGATTTTATCACCCTGTTATTCACATCTACGTTAAATGACAAGGGTTTTTTCTCAATAATTTCAAGCGGGGTTTTTTTGAATATTTCAATTTCATCTTTGAAACACGGATTTCCTTCTGTATCAAGGTAATTTGCAAATGATGTATCAATAATTTGTTCCTGTTTTATTGATAAAATGTGTTCTGCAATAGGGTTTACAAGCACAACCGAATCTTCGCTATCGCACACTACAACACCGTTTGCAATACTCATTAAAACAGATTCAAATTTATTCCTCTCCAGAGTTAATTCTTCTATATTTTGCTCTTCATAAGTGTGCAAACGGCTCGACATATCGTTAAAAGCGTTAAAGAGTTCTTTAATTTCGCCTGATGCATCTTTATATTCAAGAATTGTACCGAATTTCCCGCCTGATATAGCTTTTACGCCCTGATGCAAAATGGATAATTCTCTTGTGATTAAGAAGGTATTAATCAAAATTACAAAGGTAAACACTGCCCAGACAAGCGTGAAGACAATAAACATGGAATTTTTTGTAGTTTTTGCGATACTTGATGCCATAAGAGCATTTAAGCCTATTTCAACCGTTCCTTCTATGGTACCATCATTGTCTGTAATCGGAACAGAAAGGTTGGTTTTTGTTTTTTCAGCACGCTCAACAAAGGCTTCTGTTGAAGAAAAAATTATATCTCCTTTATTATTTTTAAAGGTGACAAAAGAAATATCACCGTTACTACCCAAAATAGAGGCACAATAAGACCTTAAGATTTTAGTTTTTTCAAAATCCGGTTTATTTTTTGTTAATTCATAGCTTTGCATTGCAATGGTTTTACCTAGAAGCTGCCCGAAATTTGCATAGCTTTCGTATAATTTTTCCTGAATCTTACCAATTGCAAAAACGGAAACTGCAATGATTAAAACGGTAGAAACCAAAAGACCGGCTATAATCAGCCTGTTTTGCGCTGTATTATCAAATTTTATACCGGAGTTTGCAATGTTTTTCATAATCAATTGACATTATACCACAGCGTTTTTTACCATGGTATAATATTTTCAAATGACAAAACTAGCCAAAAAAATTATAGCATCAAACAAAAAAGCCTTTCATGATTATATAATATTTGAAAGGTATACAGCAGGCATAGTTTTAATGGGTACTGAAATAAAATCCATCAGAAAAGGTGGGATAAACCTTAAAGACAGCTTTGTAAAAGTTGAAGATATGGAAGCATTCTTATACAATTGCCATATAAGCCCATACGATGGGGGTAACAGAAATAACCACGATCCAAAACGCACACGCAAGCTGCTTTTGAATAAAAAAGAAATTTTGAAAATTTTAGGAAAAATAAAACAGGACAGCTACACGGTTGTACCTTTGGAATTATTCATAGAAAGAGGCTTTGCAAAGCTTGAAATAGGCTTATGTAAAGGTAAAAAACTTCATGATAAGAGAGAAGCATTAAAGAAAAAGGATATACAAAGAGAAATGGAAAGATTCAAATAAAATTTGACATTTAGCTTTGTGAATTTTAGAATATACTACAATTGTAAAAAGTGAGGAATTAAAAGATATGGCAGTAGAAAGAAGTGCAGCAAAACGTCCAAATTGGTCTTCGGGCTTTGCATTTATAATGGCGACATTAGGATGTGCCGTGGGACTTGGTAATATTTGGCGTTTCCCTTACGTTATGGGACAAAACGGAGGTGCGCTTTTTCTTTTAATGTACATATTGCTTACCATATTTATATGTTCAATTCCGCTCCTTTGTGAACTTTTACTTGGAAAGCAGATGAGAAGAGGTGTAATCCGCTCTTACGAAAAAATAAACAAAAAATTTAGCGCTTTTGGCTGGCTATGCTTTATAACATCTATCTTTATACCGTGTTTTTATTTCGTTGTAGGCGGATGGACAGTTAATTATATATTTATATATCTTCTGAATACTATTCCTGTAAGCGAAATAGGGCAGGCAACATTTGAAAGCTTTGCAGCACAACCTATTGCACCGCTTGTTATGGGTTTTATATTTTTGCTCCTTTGTGCTATTTTTCCATTTAGAGGCGTAAATAAAGGGATTGAACAAGCAAATAATATAATTATGCCATTATTCATAATAATGCTGTTTTTTCTTGCAATAACAGGTTTGTTTTTACCAAACTCAATTGAAGGCCTAAAGTTTATGTTTGCACCTGATTTTTCAAAATTTACATTCACAACCGTACTTACAGCTTTAGGGCAAGCACTTTTCACCTTAAGCGTTGGAATGGGATGTCTTGTAACTTATGGAAGTTATTTAAAAAAAGACAGCGATATCATTAAATCATCAGGACTTTTGATTTTAGGCAATACAATTATAGCAGTGCTTGCAGGTATTATGATTTTCCCTGCTGTATTTTCTTTTAATCTTGAACCATCAGCCGGTGCTGGTTTAGTATTTATCACACTTCCTAAAGTATTCGCCGCACTTCCTTTTGGGCAGTTTTTCGGATTAATGTTCTTTGTATTATTATTCTTTGCTGCCGTAACATCAGGTATAAGCTTATTAGAAGTAAGTATTGCGGCAATTTTAGAAAAATTCAAAATTTCAAGAAAACTGGCAACAGTTTTAATGTCCTCAATCATTTTTATATTTATGATACCTACAACCTGGTCTTTCGGGTTTCTATCAGTATACAAAATATTCAATAAAACATTCTTTGAAATTATGGATTTCACTGCTTCAAATATTCTTTTGCCTTTGAATACAATTATTCTTTGCGTTGTAGTCGGGTGGATTTTAAAACCCAAGATGGAGCTTTTAACCAGCAATAAAAAATTCTATGATATATTTAATTTCCTTTTGAAATTTATTGTTCCGCCTGTCCTGATTTTATTGATGTTATTCGGATTAGGGCTTGTGTAGAAAAAGTTAAAATAAGGCTATAAAAAATCCCGTCCTTAATCACTAAAGACGGGATTTTAAATTCTTTAAATATCTTTTACATTACCATCTCTAAACCAATGAGTTCTTTTGTTTCACGAACCATAAGTTTAGAATTGGCAGTTTT
Source organism: uncultured Vampirovibrio sp. (assembly GCA_910577515.1). Classification (GTDB taxonomy): domain Bacteria; phylum Cyanobacteriota; class Vampirovibrionia; order Gastranaerophilales; family Gastranaerophilaceae; genus MGBC122484. Next base: position 3,611 of record CAJTLW010000003.1, on the reverse strand, counting down.
AACGATATATATTGTGTCATTATCATTTTGTTCAGCCACTCTCACCTGAATATTCGGGTTTAGAAGGGTTATCTTGCCAAAGTTTTGAATAACGAATATTTCTTCTTCAATGTAGCCTATAAGTGCAATATTGCCATCATAATTTACAAGACAAAGACCTCTATTTTCACCGAAACTTTCAGTTGCAAGTACGTCAGCCTCGTCGCTGGATGCTTCAGCAGACTCTTCTTCTTTTTGAGCCATGGCAACTGCTGTGGCTTCTACTTCATCAAATGTTTGCATTAATTTTGGCTCATAGATGCCATTTTCATCAGGTACAGCAGGCGTCTCCACTTTACCAGATTCATATACGCCATATTCGCCTTCTTTATGTGCTTCTTCATTTACTACAGAAGGACTTTGTTTTAAACTATCCAAACCTTCGTATGCAATGCGTGAAGCCTCTTTTTGAATTTCTTCTTTTGAAGCTTTTTTCGGTGCAAGTAAAAGTATAATAACGATAAATGCAAGCAGAGCAGCAATCAGCACAAGAATATTATCTTTAAGCCCTTTTAAAACAGCTTTTATAGTGTGTTTAATTTCATCTTTCCTTGTATATTCAGGAATTACCTCTTCTTCGCCTGTTGCAAGCTCGGTTAAACCTTGTTCTTTAGCTTCTTCTTCAAGTAAAGCGTCGGTATTATCGCTCATATCGGTATCAATTATCTCTTCTAAAGCTGCTATATCAGGCTCATTTGGTTTTACAGCCTGCGGAGCAGGGCGGGTTTGAGTTTTCGGTTTTGTAACAATCTCTATTTCACTTGTTTGGTTAGAATTAGAAGCTATAACTTCCTGTTTTTTTACAGGTTTAACAGGCGGATTACCAGCAATCTTGATTGTTTCAGATGTACCAGCTGCGGTTTTAGCAGGCTCTGGCTTATGTTCTACCCTTGCAGGTTCTGTTTTAGCTTGTTCTTTTTTTACAACAGGCTTTTTGGTTGGGATATTTGAATAGGTTGTAGGTTTACCATCAAATGCACTGTCTAATTGTGCCAATTTTCTTGAATCGATTTGAGGTGCCTGTTTTCCTGCGGTTCTTACATTTGCATTTAAATTTACAGGTTTATTTGTTAAAATATTAATTTTTGTATAACCGTTGTTTAAATCCTGCCCCGCATAAGGGAAAAGTTTAACATCAACTTTACTTATGTCTCCTGCAGCGCCGACAGATGTTATTGAATGATAAGTTTCGGGTAATAAAATGTAATAATTTGTATCAGATTTTTTAATAACTTTAATCGGCTCATTGTAAGGTTTTTGGGTAAATAAATCTACCTTGTAGCTGCCATCATTTGCTTTCACTACATCCACTTTCAAAAGATTATTTTTATAATCAGAATCAAGCGCCATAGTATCAGCATTAAACACGCCAAAAAGGCCTAAAAGTAAAGTTAAAATCATTCCCGGAATATATTTTTTCATTATTTCTATCCCTTCAATCAGGCGGAAATTTTCCGCTTTTTCTCTTTTTTTTATAATATAATTAATTACAAAGCTAATTATACTATGAATACAAAAAACTGGCAAAAAATCAATTATATTGAAGAGCTAATAACTATGGATAAAAATTTTAAATCAGGTTTTGTGACTTTAATTGCAAGGCCAAATGTCGGAAAATCTACCCTTTTAAATAAAATTGCAGGTCAAAAAATTGCAATTACAAGCCCTGTCGCTCAAACCACCAGACACCAAATTAAATGCATCCATACAGATAATGTTTCTCAAATAATTTTTACCGATACCCCCGGTGTTCATAAACCTTTAAATAAACTTGGCGAATTTTTATCTGAAGAATCTAAAACTTCTCTTGAAGATACGGATATAATTTTATTTCTTGTTGATGCAAACGACGAAGCCGGAGCAGGCGACAGGTGGATTGTTGAAAATTATTTAAAAAATATTAATAAACCAATAATTATAGCTGCAAATAAAATTGATACAGCAAAAAAAGAAAAGCTTGAATTTAATATTATATCTTATAAGCAGCTTTTTGAAAAAAATTATCCTATTATTAAAATAAGTGCAAAAACAGGGAAAAATTTATCCGTTCTTCTTGATGAAATTAAAAAACATTTGCCAAACGGCGAAAAACTTTATCCTGATGATGAAATCACCGATCAAAATTTGCGTGCTATAGCATCTGAAATCATAAGAGAAAAAATAATTTTAAACACAAAAGATGAAATACCGCATTCTGTCGCCGTTTTAATTGAAGAATATAAACAAACAGAAACCATAGACAGAATTAAAGCACAGATAATTGTTTCACAAGAAAGTCAAAAAGGGATAATTATCGGAAAAAACGGTTCAATGCTCAAAAAAATAGGACAAGAGGCGCGTCTTGAAATTGAAGATGTAGCACAAAATAAGGTATATTTAGAAATTTTTGTCAAAGTCAAAAAAGCATGGCAAAAGGATAAGAATGCTTTAAAAATGCTTGGTTATGAAATTAAAAAATAGCTCTAGCTCTGTTGTAAATCTTTTATAAAACTTTTACGATAAAATTTAAAACAACATTTCAAAAAGGATTATACCTTAACCTCGATTGCCTTAACAATTTTATACAATATCCTCTTTTTTTCAACATCAAAAGCGCGTACAGTGGTAAATATTTCTTCTTCAAGATATTGGCTGCTTCGAAGATAGTCTAAATCAAAATCAAAAATTTCATTGGGTGAAACGGAAAATTCCTGCTGAATATTAATTATAGTTTGGGTTGAAGGCAAACTTTTGCCGTTTTCTATGTTTGATAAGCTTGAAGGCTCTATGCCGATTTTTTCAGAAAAGGCTTCCTGGGTCAGGTTTTTGCTCCATCTGATTTTTCTGATATTATTCCCCAATAATTTCTTTATTTCTTGTTCGTTCATGCTTCATCCGTTGCTCTTAACCTCTTAATATAAGAATATTATTTTTCTATACCAAATTTTCATAATGTTTACACCAAATTTTTATTGATTTTTGATGTAAACATTATTATAATATATTGTGTAGAAGAAAATTTTATTAAAAAGTTGTTCTAAAGATTAAATTTTCTGTTATTACTTAAAAAATGTGAGAAATTGTTTATGCGAAAAAAGAAAGTTGTTCATTTGCGCTGCTTTCAGGCAGCCAAAAAGCGCCTATCTGCGTTTAGTTTAGTAGAAATGCTTATGGCATTGTTGGTTGCATCATTGTTATTGGCGGCTTTAGCACCTGTTATGACAAAAAGATTCACCGGTGAAGCTGTAAATGTCGGAAGCCTTGGCGGTGTAATCAAACCTCCTGCCGGTTCTTATTGTTGGAGTACAACTAAAGGCGGCGGAAGTGATAATATTGAGCAGGATGCAAATGGAAACAGGATTATTAAATATATTCCTGAAACGGGAGTATATTATGTACACTTTGCCCTTGCCTCTGGAGGAGGCGGAGGCGGAGGTGCTTCTGAGTTTAAGAGTGATAGTGCACATTTGACGGGCGCGAATGGAACGTCGTTGAAAATTGAAGCTAATATGGCGGATTTTGAAATTACTTCGTTGATTGGCGGCGGTGGCGGAGGCGGAGGCGGTGCTGCTGTCGATGAGTCGACGACGTGT
>CAJTLW010000002.1 GCA_910577515.1 uncultured Vampirovibrio sp. | reverse complement strand
GAATTATTACTTCCGCCATTACCTCCTTCAAGAAGAGTGTTTTCTATGCTATATGTTTGACCTCCGTTTCCGCCTGTAAAATTATTGTCTGATATTATTCCGCCATTTGTACCTGTACCCAATGCGCTTAATTCATTTAATTTTTCAGGCTCAAATATACTGAGTCCTGTCCAGTTTTTCCATGGTTTTTGTGTAGAATATCCTGCACCTGCACCACCATTTGATGATGTTTCAGAATAATTTCCTCCTGCACCTCCAAAAAGTGTGATAACAGAGCCGCTTTTTGAACCTGATATTATTGTATTACCTCCATTTGCACCATTGGCGCTTCTTGCACCTCCGCCATTACCTCCTTTTCCTATAGTTATAGTAAGAGTTTCACCGGGTGTTACATCTATTTCACCCACCCAGAATTGACCTGCACCGCCACCTCCGCCTGCATTTGTCTTTCTGATGTAGTTGCATTTGAGAAGGTTTTTGGTGTTGGTCCAACTTATTTTCATGTAGCCGTTTCTGCCATAGCCGTTCGTAGTACTTGTATTACCCCCTCTACAATAATTTGGCATACCTTCTATAGGCGATAATCCGCCTATAGCTGTAGTAGATATTGTATATGTTATTAAACCATCATTTCCGCCAGTCCCGCCTTTACCTGCAAGATTGCCATCACCGTATAATCCGCCGCCGCCTGCACCGCCACCCTTTCCTCCGCCCCCGCCACCAGGCGCAGTTCCAAAACCTCTGTAACTTCCGGATGCGCAGGTATCATAAGTTTTTGCTCCACCACCTCCGCCCGGTGCTACTAAGAAGAATTTACTATCAGCAGAATTTCCATATCTTCCAAAGAAGGTTGCACCTCCGCCTCCGCCGCCTCCGCCAGCATTAAATGCTCCGCCGCCTCCGCCGCCGCCTTCAAGAGAACCCCAACCCGCTGTTGCGTAGCAAGAAGAAGGTCCGCTTGTTTCAGAAGCATAACCGCTTCCTGCACTTCCTCCTCCAGAGCTTCCAGATGCGTTTGTAGCATTAATAAGTTGTGAAAGATAATCAGGGTTGCATTGAAACGGAACCCAAGCACCATTACCCCCAGTAGCGTTACCCTTGGCTATATGCAGCAAATAAGTATCAGTACTTTCAGCGCCTCCGCCGCCTCCGCCATAGCCGGTTGCATCTGCTGAATCTCCGCCATTTATTGTAGAACCCATACCACCGCCGCCGCCTATTGTTACATAGACTTTTGAAACGCTTTTATCAAGCTGAAATGTCTTGTCTACTTTGCCGCCTGAGCCGCCAGCACCTGCAGCAAACGAGCAAGCCGTAGAAGACCAATTCTTTGCTCCTCCGCCTCCGCCTCCGCAGGCAAGGACATTGATATATGCATTACCGGGTATCATTTCTGTTTTATTATCTGAAGTTAAAGTCCAGTTTGCAACACCTGAGTTTTTGCAATCAGTGTTTATTGCAGGAATTTTAGCATTTGCAGGAACAGTCCAGATTTGGTTTGCACCTGTTGTTGTAAATGTTGAATTACCGCTTGCAGGAAGTGTTCCATAAGCAATTCCAGCTCCATCTCCTCCTGCAGCTCCGCCGCCACCTCCTGCTATACCATATACTCTCATTTTTGTAACACCTTCAGGTACTACAAATTTTTGTGCAGTGTTTGAATATGTAAACTTCTTATATCCGTATGTTGCGCTTCCACCTGCACCACCTCCGCCTACTGCAGTAATCTTTAATATATTAACCCCTGTAGGTACTGCCCATTCTTCATCTTTAAAAAATGATCTGCCATAATCTGCTCTTTGATATCCAGAACCGCTAATTGATAGTTTTTCTTCACCCATTCTCCTTGTCATGACAGGGGCGAGGGCTGCAAGCAGTAATGATGCAACCAGTAATGCCATAAGCATTTCAACAAGAGAAAAGGCAGGAATGAATTGCCGTGGTCGATTTACTCTGTTATGACAGCAAGATGTGTGCAAAAACGCATCAGAAAGTAACCTTTTAAAAGGATTCAGATAAACAATTTTCATTTAAAATAGCTCCAATTTTTCGATAAACAGCTTCTCTATATGGTTTTATTCATTTATTATTAAATGAATAATCCATTCACGTTCGTGAACGTGATAATTTTATTTTAACTTATTATTTAAAAAATGCAACAAGAAGATAAGAAAAAACTAATAAAAGAAGCTGCAGGCAAAATTTTAAAAAGACTAAAGGGAGACAAAAGCCTTTATATACTTGCCATGGAGTATGATATTTCAACATCGCTTTTAAACAGCTTAGAGCGCGGGCTAAAAGACCCGCAACTCACAACGATTTTTAAAGTAGCGGAAGCACTTAATGTTAAGGCAAGTGAATTTGTAAGGATGGTGGAAGACGAATTGCCAGAAGAAATAACATTTGCAGGATAAGCTATTCTTTTGGGGGTTGGGGTTTTCTTACGACAAAATTGTTATGCACCTGTAAAAGATACATTTTTAAATCACCTATATTCTGGCTTTCTTGGATAAGATCTTTTGAGGCGGATTTTGCCATAAGTCCATCTTGAAGTTTTTGAAATTCACTTTTTTCGCCGGATAGCACCATCACAAGTTCATCTAAATCTTTTGCGCCTGAATTTGGATGCTGCGCAAGGATTTCAGAAGGAGTTTTGCCTATATCCATTTTATAAAGCCAGCGCAGGGTTTGAATGTCTCTGTTTGAAAGCCTTACAACGCCGTATTGGTGCGGGGTGTACATAATATCTTCTTTATAAGGAGAATGTCCTAAGCCTAGAGCATGTCCTATTTCATGGAGAATAGTGTGGTAAACTTCGGCTTCATCCATATATTTTTTACAAATGATACCATCTGAAAGGCCAATGCGGACTTCAGCAGAATAATACCTGCCGTTCGGGTCGTAGTGGAACTGGCATTGCCCAAGGGATTTTCTATCAATGCGTTTCCATTCAAGGTTTACATGGGAATCCATCATGGAATTTACGACATTAAAGCCTATGGGGCCGCCAACAGCGTTTTGCCAGGCATTTAAGGCATCAATCACAAGCCCCGTATATTTATAGGCATCAGATTGCGAGGTAGATTTATACCATCTGAAAGGTGCAATATAAAAGGAGAGGGGCATCATATTAGACATCCATCTTGCAATTTGGCCTTTATTATTTAAACAATGTTGAAGATATGTTTTTCTTTGCATATAATAGATAATTATAACATGACTTTTTAGGGGAGAATTATCAAATGAACATGATTCAAATGATGCAGCAGGCGCAAAAAATGCAAAAAAAACTTAAAGATGCGCAGGAAGCATTAAAAGAAATTGAAGTAACAGGACAATCTGCAGGCGGTGCAGTTGAGATTACATTTGACGGGCAATCAAAGTTTAAGGGAATAAAAATTAAACCTGAGGCAGTGAATTCAGAAAACCCTGAAAGTGTTGACAAAGAAGCACTTGAGATGCTTGAAGATTTAGTGGCAGAAGCTATTAAGGATGCTACCAAAAAGGCTGCAGTTGAAATGGAAAAATCAATGAAACAGGCAACCGGCGGAATAAGCATTCCCGGATTATTTTAAGGAAAGATTTTAACAGGGGCGGCCGGTTCTTTAGCGCCCCCTTGTTATTTGGTGGAGTTTTAGAAGTTTGGAATATACAAAACCGCTTGCAAAATTAATAGAATATTTTCAAAAATTGCCTTCAATAGGACCGAAGACGGCACAAAGGCTTGCTTTACATCTTTTAAAAATGCCGCTGAATGAGGTGGAAAAATTTGCACATTCTATGATTGAAGCCAAAACCACGATAAATTATTGTGATGTTTGCTTTAATATGTCACAGTCAAACCCTTGTGAAATATGCCAAAGCACAACAAGAAACAGGGAATTGATTTGTGTTGTGGGTGAAACAAAAGATTTGATTGCAATTGAAAAAACAAATGAATACAACGGGCTTTACCATGTATTACAGGGGCTAATTTCGCCAATTGACGGTATAGGTCCTGAGGATATAAGAATTAAAGAGCTTTTGGGACGCGTCCACAAAGAAGATGTTAAGGAAATTATTCTGGCACTAAATCCTTCTGTTGAAGGAGAAGCTACCAGTATGTATTTAAATAAGCTTTTAAAGCCTTTTGGGGTAAAGATTTCAAGGATAGCATTCGGAATCCCCTTGGGGTCTGAATTAGAATATGCAGATGAATTAACTCTCATAAAAGCGCTTGAAGCAAGATGTGAGATGTAATTTGACAGCCTTTTTGGGCAGGTATTTCTCTCACAAAAAAATAAAAAAAACCGACTTCCAAGGGTAAAATAATGCGCGGAAATCGGTTAAACAGTTTACGAGTGAGAGTGGAATATGCACAATAGTTATAATAAAAATCTTATAAGAATAAGTAAACTGCCCGAAAGGATAATTCTTGATTAGTAATATATTTAATCCTATAATTGGGCTATGATATTATCTTTTTTGCTAACAGCGTTAACATCGGGGTTTTTATCCTTTTTATTCGGGGATATCTTATATTTTTTCACTATCTTTATCTCATTAATTATTTTAAATATTCAAATTTTATCACTATTTAAAGGAATTTCACCTTTCAGCATAATATCATTAAATATAATATTTTTTATTATTACATTGGCTTTATGGCTAAAAAAAGGGAAACCTGTTTTAAAATACCGGTGTAATTTTAAAAGGGTTTTAAATTCATTAAAGCTTGATAAAGGGCTTATATTATTAGCTGCCGGCGTTATATTTTTAATAACAACCGGTTTTATTTTAGGTGCATTTTTACCTGTAAACGAGCCTGATGCTGTTGCGTACCATACCTATAGAGCGCTTGTTTGGGCGCAAAAAGGGTTTATACACCATTTTGATACAATAGATATCAGAAACCTTGTAATGCCAATTAATTCAGAATTAATCTATACTTGGATATTTTCCTTAACAAAAAAAGATTTTGGATTTGGCCTATTGCAGCTATTCAGTTATTTTTTTGGCGCGGCAGCTTTTTGGGCGTTTTTTGAGAAGTTTAAAATATCATACAGAAAAAGACTCTGGGCAATTTTTATATACACTTCATACGCAGCTGTAATTGCCCAAATTTCAAGCACACAGACAGATTTATTTACAGGAACCTTATTATTTTATTCAATATTATTTTTTCTAGATTTTATTGATAAAAACGATAATTATAAAGGGTATTTTTCAAGCCTATCTTTTGCGCTGGCGCTAGGGGTGAAAAGTACTGCATTTATGGCGGGGCTTGTTTTAATTTTATTGTATTTAGTGTATTCAATCAAAAGAAGCAGTGTAAAAAAATTCATAAAATTTGCTGGCTTTCTTATTATAAACTTTATAATTTTTTCAAGCTATAACTATATTTTAAACCTTATAGACTTTAACAACCCGCTTGGTTCAAAAATGTCTATTGTAAAACATGGATTTTACGGCGGGATTAAGGGTTTTGTTGCAAATTTCATAACTTATAATTTGCAATTGTTTGATTTTTCAGGCTTTATGTGGGGAATTTATTTAAGCAACTTTATGGCCAAAGTTCAAAGCCTTTTGTTTAATTTATTTCATATTGAGCAAAATACAGGTACGCTGCAAAAACTTGAAGGGTTAAATTCTTCACTTCTTGAGACAAACATGGGATATGGGGTTGTTGGCATTTTAACATTTATACCATCGATTTTGGTTTCCATTTTTATGTTCTTTAAAAAGAGAAAAAGCAAGAAAACCTTCCTTTATGTTCTTGGTATTATTTTTTATTTAAATCTTGCGGTTTTAAGCTTAGCAGTCGGCTATATGGTATACAGCATCAGGTTTATTTTAACCTTCTACACGATAAGCATGCCGGTTTTAATTTTTTCATACTTTAAAAAAAATAATATTTATAAAACTTTTGTCATTATTTTTGCTCTTTTTAATCTGTTTTTAATCTCAACACACCTTGGTTTAAGACCTTTTAACCACATTTTGCATTCATATAGAACAGAAAGTGATTATAAAACATTTATGCAAAATTTAAGGTGTCTTGAATATCCTTATTTAAAAAAGAATACTAACAGTTGTGAAATAATCTCGGATTTTCTATCTTATATTGAAGAATATAAAAGTGTTGGTATTTTTTCAGGCAGAGACATTATGTCTCAAAATACTATTTTTTTATCAAAGGAAAAACACTTAAAAATAGATGAACTATTGCTTGCAAGAATTGATAAATACAACATAACGCAATACGATTATTTATTAACTCCTTATCCTTATCAATATTTTGATGTTTTTAATAAAGAAGATGAAAAAATATATCTAGGAGGCAAAATGCCCGCAAATTGCCGCCTAATTATGGGAAAATCCGAAGAAAAGCAAATTATAGTTTCTGATAACAATAAAAACAAGCTAAAGGATATAAGCGGGGGCATTTGCACAGTACCTTTTGATTACCTCTTAAATAAAGGTTTCAGCCCCATTTATCAAAGTGAAACAAAATGGTATAAAATACTTAATCAGGAAGAAGTGGTTTCCATATATATTATTTGGAAAAACAACAGAAAAAAATATTAAAATTTGTAACAATCATATCTGAAATACTTAAGATTTTATTTTTAAATGCCGAAAACCATCATGTATATATCAAATATATATTAAGCAGTAATTAAAAATTGTATAAATTATTTTAATAAGTGCGAAAGGATACGACAAGATGGCAACCGACATTTCATCAACCAACAGTATTAAGAACTTAACCGCAGGAATCGACAAATTGGGTGACTTAAAAAAAGCTAGCGAAGCCGAAATTAAAGACCTTTTTGACGATAGTTATTTTAACGGCGGCGAACCGGCAAGAAAAGATATTGATGAGCAAATCAAAAAAATAGAAAATGAGATTAAATCCTGGGAAAAAACACTCAAAGGCTATCAGGATGAGATGAAAAAAATCCAGGATAAAATTGACGGTGTTAGCGGAGAACTTGCAGATAAGACCGCTGAACGTGTCAGCGCGCAAAATAAATATGAAGCCGAATTGCAAACTGCAATCAATCAGGCAATTGTAAAAGCTGTAAACAACACTAAAAGAAAAAATTCAGCCCATCCGGGACAAACAAGCTTCCAGATTGAATATAAAAATGCTCTTGAAACTCTTATGACCGATGGTGCTCTTGCAAATATTTCTTCAATATACAACGAAGAAGGTGATTTAGCCGGAGAACTCGGTGGTCTTGGTGATAAACTAAATCTTTATATTACAGACAGCAACAACGCAATGAAAGGCTTAAAGAACGCTCAAGCTGTTATTACATTGTTAAATAATACAAAAGACAATATGGTGGCCCAACAAAACAACTACTATAAAAACGCAAATAATGATGCCAAAGTTCCTGTTTTCACATACGAAAAGGAAGTAATCGTAGCAGATATTGCAGAAGATCTCGGTGTTGAACTTGGTTCAAGAGAAGATAAAAACGCAGTTACAACGGGTGGCGCAAGCACAAGAAACGAAGCTGAAATTGCCAAAATTACAAATTCTATCCATGAACTTGCAGCAGGGAAAACTGCAGGTACTGGAGACAGCCGCGCATACGGTGCTGATAACACATTAATGCAAGCTCTTGAAACGGCATTATTCGGAGACAATAAAGACGCTACAACAATTCAAGAAGGCAGCCTCGTATGGCAATTAGCTCAAAATGGTGCAAACAACTCTGATATTATGGCAATTATTGAAACAGAATTTAAAGGTGTTGGCATTTCAAAATCAGGGGACAGCTATTCAATTCCATACGGACACCGTGCAAACGGCGAAGCAAAGGCAACTGATAGAATTATATCAGGAAGAGCGCCTGAAATATTCTCTGCCGTGATGTCAATTGCAAACAATACATCAGGCATGCCGGAACCTGCTACGACAACTCCTGCAAATGAAGGCGATATGGAAAAAGCAATGAAAGCTGTTGATGCGTTTGCAGCTAAAGGGTTATCCTTCAAAGAAGCAATGTATACTCTAGACCAGTTCTTCCCCGGCCTAGATATTGGATATGCTCTGGGTGAACAAGCAGGTACAAAAGAAGGTATCGTAAGATTCAATTCAGACCCAAGCTATACCCCTCTTGCAGAAAAAATCAAAAGCTTTACCGGTGCAGATGGCGTTTGGAAAGATTCTCAGGTAGTTCAGGCTGAAAAGAAACCTGCAAATGAACCTGTTAATACATCAAGAAATGACCCCATATCTATTCAAGACGGAAACAGCAGATTCTACTTTATGGCAGATGATGGCAACGGCCACTATGACGGCGTTACAGACTTGCTTGGATATGACGGCAATGAAGGTATGAAAGGCTTCAATACAAAATATGGCATACCCGAAGGTCAAACTGTTATTGAAGGCGACGCTTTGAAAAACATTATGATGATGAAGCTTGAAGAAATTGATAACGGCGACGGCACAGTAAGTGTTCAACAAAGCTTTATGAGTGCTGCTGATGCAGGTATTACAAAAATTGACTTAACACCAACAAATAAAGGAGATTCATACAATATCAATAACTCTCAAATTCAAACAACGTTTAATGTAACAATGAACGGTGATACAAAAACAGCAGAGCAATCAATGGAAGATGAAGATTACATAAGTGCTACATTAAACAATAAAGGCATTACAGGCACAAATATGTTCTCTCAATTGACAGACGCTCAAATCAACAGTGCATTCGACAATCCTCTGACAGGCGATGCAGCAAGAGTTTATGAACTTGCCGAAACTGTTAACGAACAAGCAAAAGACCTTAAAGATAAGCTCGATAAAAAAGGCGGAAACCTTGACTTTGAGGGCGAAGATGAAGCAAGTTTCAGAAAGAAAATTAAACAAGAGCTTGATGAAGCAAACGAACTTGCAGAAGTTAAGGGCGATGCCTTATACAGAGAAATTGAAGCCGAATATGACAATCAGGGCGATTTCGGTGGCTGGTATAACAAGAAAGACAAAGGTTTACATGAAGAAATTCAAGATATGGTAACTAAAGAAATGCAAGATAAAGGTTATGAAAACTACGGCACACATAAAGAAATCGAACTTCAAGATAACTAGTCTGATAACAAATATTCAAAAACCCCTTAAAAATTTTAAGGGGTTTTTATTTTGCCATTTTCTATATGAATGATTTCAACATCAGCTAAAAATTCATCATCAAATGCAAGTGTATCAACGCTTGTAATAATTGTCTGTACGCCATCTTTTATAGTATCCAGTAAATAATTCTGTCTTAAATTATCAAGTTCTGCCAAAACATCATCCAAAAGCAAAACAGGCATTTCATTTATTTTTTCATGGATAATATCAAGCTCAGACAACTTAAGCGCAAGCACAATCGTTCTTTGTTGGCCTTGTGAAGCGTATCTTTTAGCATCAAGACCATTTATGAAAAACTGGATATCATCTCTGTGCGGGCCTATAAGGCACTGTCCTTTTTTAATTTCTTCATCTTTAATTTCATTTAATTTATCATAACAAATTGTACTTAATTCAGATACGGGCAAAAAGCCAACAGAGATAGTATTTTCGTATTCAATATTTAATTCTTCCTCTTTTGAAATTGAAAGGTGTTTTTCTCTTGCTATTTTTTTAAGTTCCGATAAAAATTTCATTCTTAAATACATAATGTTAGCGGAAGAATTTGCCAATTGTACATTATAAACATCAAGCATATCATAATTTAATATGCCGCCATTTATCCTTGTGCCGCCTTGAAATTCAGATAAAAAATTTGCTTTTTGCAAACGGATTTTATTATATTTATTGATTTTATCAAGATACGCAGGATATACCTGACAAATTGCATTATCAAGCCATTTTCTCCTATCTGAAGGCTCCCCCCTCAAAAGCAATAAATCCGAATTTGAAAAGCTTACTGTTGATAAAACCCGCACAAAATCCCTTGATTTATTTTTTTTAATGCCATTAACTTTTAAAACCTTATTCTTTGGAGGATTAATTAAAACATCGAGTTCTACATCGGTTTCAGCCTTTAAAACAGTTGCATTTATATTGCAAAATTCGGAATTAAAATTTATAAGTTCCCTGTCTTTTTTAATTCTGCTTGAATCAAGGCTTGAAAGATAATAAGCGGCTTCAAGAAGATTTGTTTTTCCTTGTGCATTTTTTCCTACAAAAAGAGTTTTGTTTTTGGAAAATTCAAAATCAAACTTTTCATAGTTTCTATAGCTCTTTAGTTTTAGCCTTTTTAAAAACATCAAACTTCCTCTTTTTGTATTATAATATAGCAAGCTATATAAAACAAATAAAAGGAATTTTTATGTTTGATGTGATAACAATCGGCTCTGCCACACTTGATGTTTTTATTGAATCAGACAGCGCAAATATTGTTTCTGTAAGTTCTAAAGACAAAAGAAGCGATTTTATGAGTTTTCCTTATGGAAGCAAAGTAGAGATTGATGATTTTTCAAGAAGCCTTGGCGGGGGAGGCATAAACACAGCAATGAACTTTGCACATCTAGGCTTTAAAACCTCAACTGCAGTTAAGCTTGGAGCAGATGAAGTTGCACCTTTGATATGCGACAAACTTATCCAATCAAATATTGACACATCAAATATAATTAAAGCAAAAGAAGGTTTAACAGGTTTTTCTATAATCTTAGTCAGCTTTCAGGGAGATAGAACAGTTCTTGCCCACAGGGGAGTAAATTCCACAATAAAAGAAAAGGATATTGATTTTAATCAATTAAAAGGTGCTAAATGGATTTATGTGGCTCCACTTGCAGGCGAAAGTAATAAAATGCTTGATAAAGTTGCAATGTTTGCAAAAGAAAATAACATCAAGCTTTCAATCAATGCTGGCACAACCGCTATCAAAAAAGGCGAAAAATATTTTTCTAAAATTATTGAAACAGCTGATATTCTTGTATTAAACAAAGAAGAAGCCAGTATGTTAACAAAAATTTCCGTGCGCCCGGATACAAAAAATGAAAAATTTTCAAACAATTTTATACACCCCGATATTATTGAAATGCTAAAGATTTTAAGGGGAGAAAACAATGTAAATGTTGTAATTACAGACGGTAAAGCAGGAGTTTATGCTTATGATGGAATAAAATTTTACAAAGCACCTGAATTTCCCGCGGTTGTAAGGTCAACACTTGGAGCAGGAGATGCTTTCAGCTCAACATTTACGGCTGCAATGGAAAAATTCAATATGGATGTTGAAAAAGCGCTGAAATATGCATCAGTGAATGCTGCAGCCGTAGTGGAAGTTTTTGGCGCACAAGAAGGTTTTTTAACATTTGATGAAATAGAAGCAAAACTCAGAATGCAAAGTGATTTTAAGGTAGAAAGCATTGAGATTAGATAAATTTTTAAAGGTTTCCAGAATTATAAAAAGAAGAAGTGTTGCAAATGAAGTTTGCGATATGGCCAGGGTTTTTGTAAACGGAAACCCTGCAAAGCCTGCAAAACAGTTAAAAGAAAATGATATTATAATGATTGAATACCGAACAAGAGTATTGAAAGCAAGGGTTTTAAAAATTCCATCCGGAAATGTTTCAATCAACGACGCCCAAAGCCTTTATGAAATTATTGAAGAATAAGACCAGCTTTTATTAGCAATACATTAAAACTGTTTAGGAATATGTAGTTTTTAAATTCAGAGCTTGACTTAGAGCTAACTCTAAAGTGTAGAATTTCCCTATAAGATAATGGAAATTAAAAAAAGGAAACAATAATGATTTTAGACAAAGTAAACATGCCAAATGACCTTAGGAAATTAACTATCACTGAATTAGAGCAGCTTGCAGGCGAAATGAGAGAGTTAATTATAAAAAAGGTCAACACAACAGGGGGACATTTGGGTCCGAATTTAGGAATTGTTGAAACCACAATTGCAATGCATTATGTATTCAACTGCCCCGAAGATAAAATTGTGTTTGATGTTTCACACCAGTGCTATCCGCATAAAATTTTAACAGGCAGAAAAGAAGGGTTTTTAAACCCCGAAAAATATAACGTTTTCACAGGCTATACAGCACCAGAAGAAAGTACCTGTGATCTTTTTAAAGTAGGACATACATCGACATCTGTAAGCCTTGCTGTTGGAGTTGCGAAAGCAAGAGATTTAGCAGGAAGAAAAGAAAATGTTATTGCACTTATAGGAGATGGTTCATTATCCGGCGGAGAAGCCTATGAGGGGCTTAATAATGCCGCAATTTTAGATAGCAATATTATAATTGTGATAAATGATAACGATATGTCGATAGCCGAAAATGCAGGCGGGCTGTACCAAAACCTAAAACTTTTACGCGATACAAAAGGGTGCGCTGAGCTTAATTTCTTTAAAACATTAGGATTTGAATATTTTTATGAAGATGCCGGAAATAACATAGGGGCAATGATTGAAGCGTTCAAGAAAGTTAAAGACACAAATAAACCAACTATTTTGCATATTAAAACGTTAAAAGGATGCGGGTACAAGGATGCAGAAACAGATAAGGAAACGTATCACTGGATTTTGCCTGGAACTCTTGATAATAAAGAAAATAAAACATCTATAGCATCAAATGAAAGCTATAACTCAATCACGACCAATTTTATACTTAAAAAAGCAGAAAAAGACAAGAATATTGTAGCTATTAGCCCTGCAACCCCCGGGGCATGCGGCTTTACAAAGGATTTTAGAGAAAAATTGGGAACGCAATATGTTGATGTAGGAATTGCAGAAGAACACGCTGTAGGCTATGCTTCAGCCTTAGCTAAAAATGGAGCGAAGCCTATATTAAGCGTTTTAAGCTCTTTCATCCAAAGAACTTATGACCAGCTATCACAGGATTTGTGCCTTAACATGTCGCCAATCACACTCCTTATTCACTGGGGAGCGATTTCAGGCGCCGATTGCACGCATCTTGGCACATTTGACATTCCTCTGATTGCCAATATACCCAATATGGTTTATTTAGCGCCAACCAATAAAGAGGAATACATTCAAATGCTTGAATGGTCAACAGAGCAAAATAAGCATCCTGTCGCAATCAGAGTGCCATTTGGCGCAGTAAATTCGCAAGGAGCAAGCGATACAACCGATTATTCTAAAATCAACAGATATAAAATGACCCAAATTGGCAAAAGGGTTGCCATTATTGGCGCAGGAAATTTTTACCACCTTGGACTACAGGCTGCTAAAGAAATTGAACATAAATTAGGATTCAAACCCACTATAATTAATCCTTTATATTTAAGCGGAATTGATTATGAAATGCTAAATAACCTCAAAGCTAACCATGGTCTTGTTATTACATTAGAAGACGGCTGCATATCAGGCGGTTTTGGTGAGAAGATTTCAAGATACTTTGGAAACAGCGATATGAGGGTGTTAAACTTTGGTTCGGATAAAGAATTTACAGACAGAATTCCAGTTGATGAGCTTTATAAAAGATATCACTTAACTCCTGAATTAATTTTACAAGATGTCTTAAAAAACCTGCCTGTAAGGATTTAAAAAATTAAGGAGTTATAAAAATGGATGAAGTTTTCAGCAAAAAGATTAATCTTCTAAAGGCACTTGCAATACTTGTTGTGGTTTCGGGGCATCTGGAATTCTCCTTAATCCCTATGTTTCCGCCATATTCTTTTCAGGTGATGGTATTTTTCTTTATTGCAGGAATACTATTTAACCCAGCATATTCATTTGTTGAATATTTTAAAAGGCGCGCTAAGAGCCTGATTGTGCCTTATTTTTTATATGCAATTTTTTATCTTGGTTTAACAATCGCCATAACCCCTGTTATAGGTAAATTTTGGGGAATGGATATTAATTTATTCAATGAGCTTATTCTTCCTTTTTTAACCGGCCATCAGCTGGATTTAATTTCACCTCTGTGGTTTGTACCGTGCCTTTTTATAACACTTTTAATTTATAAGATTTTTGCATATATAAAACTTCCAAAAGGGGTAAAATTTGCAATATATCTGGTTTTGGCACTTTGTGCAATCTGGCTGCAAAAATATGCCGAAAATATAAACCTGCTTTGGCTTCTAAGAAGTATGTTTGCACTATTTTTTGTACATTTAGGCTATATTTATAAAACTAATGTGGAAGGTAAACTTAATATTTTTTCAGGCAAAATTCTTTGTTTTGTACTTATTCTTCAATCGATTCTCTGGCTTACAAATAAGGATTTTACACCGATGGATGGGGTGGGGCTACATTTTCTATTAGTCTGGGGACAATATAATAATCCGATAGTGCCTATTTTAACAAGCTTAACAGGGATTTATATTAGTTTATTTATTATAGAAATTTTATTTGAAAAAGTTAAGGATTGGAAATTTTTAAATAAAATCGGGCAAAATAGCTATCACATTATGGCAAACCACCTGCTTATTTTTAATATTTTAACCTATATGTTTTTAGCCTTAAAAGGGATTGATTTTGCAGTAAAAAATAATGCTGATATTTATTGGTTTTATTTCCCTTTAAAAACAACTTATTTTTATTTTGTAGTTGGAATTATAACAACAACATATATTGGCGAAGGGTTGAAGTTTATAAAAACACACCTGATAAAATCCAAACAATAAACAAATATTAATGAGGGGGTAATATTCGCGCCTGGAGGGATTCGAACCCCCGACCTTTTGGTTCGTAGCCAAACACTCTATCCAGCTGAGCTACAGGCGCATATTCACTTGTTTTGTTTGCCCACAATCAGCTGAACAGAGTGTATTTTATTTCGTTAAAATTTTACTATCGTAAAATATTTAACAAGCCAGCTGAGCTACAGGCGCATATTAAAATTGTTTTTACAAGAATAATTCTATCACAAATGTTTTTAAATACAAAATTACATTTTAAAATAATGTATTAAAAATACAAACCAAACTGCCTTCTTTTGTTGATTTAGCATCAAAATTTTATCAAAAAGGTTTTTAAAAGAGGTGTTTTTCTTATGCTTTTCTTTGTTGTTTAAGTATTTTTTCGCTGCTTTGTACCAAATTTTGATAAAATCTGGTTTCTTTTTCATCCCCGATTTCATCAGCTATCATTGCAGCCTGCTTTTTATAAGAAACTTCTTCTGGCGCAAGCTCTATTGCCTCTTTTATAAACAAAAGTGCATCAGAGTAGTGTTCGGCCAGATTATATGCTCTTGAAATTTGCGCATAATACTTTGCTTTTGTCGGGTTTAAATTCAGGGCAACCGTTAAATTTTTCATAGCTTCATCAGGGTTACCAAGGTCATTTAAAATCAACCCTGTAAAATAGAAAGCTTCAGCGTTATTTTTATCAAGCTTAACAAGCTTTGTAAGCTCTACAAGTGCTTTTTCGTATTCTTTTTGCCTATAATAAATTCTTGCAAGAGAATTATAAGCGCTTGGGCAATTTGGGTAATTTTTAATAAAATCACCGGCATATTCAAGAGCTTCATCATAATTTTTATCATCAATTAAAATATCAACAATTTCTGATAAAAATCCAAACGAATCGGGGAATAATTTTAAACCTTCTTTATAGATATCAACTGCTTTTTTATAAAGCTTCAATTCTTTATAAATTTCTCCAAGCGAAGAATAGAGCAAGGGATTGTCTTTATCTGTTTCATAAAGTTTTTCAAGGTTTAATTTGGCTTCAATAATATTTCCCTTTTTAAACTCAAGCATATTTTTCAACACCTGGGCTTTATTATAGATATAAGAATGGCTCTCAATCATATCAAGATTCAAAATAGCATTTTTAATATCACTTTTCTTGAAGTAGATCCATGCTAAAAGAAAGTAATGTTCATCAATGCTGTCAGCGTAAGGCGTAGCATTTGACAGTATACTTAAAGAACGAAGAAGTGCAATTTGGGCTTCATTTAGCCAATTAATATCACAGTATGCTTTTGCAAGCTCAAAATAATATTCATTGACCTTTACTTTATCATATTTAATAGCCTTTAAAAGGCAGTCTATTGCTTTTGTATACTCATTTTTTTTGTTAAAAATGCGCCCCAAATAGTAAAACGCCTTAGGGTTATTTTCAGCCTTTGTAACAAACTCAAAAAGCTCTTTAGAATATTCAAAATCTTCTTTTTCAAAACACAAAATTCCAAGGTCAAGCTTTGCCTCAAGATTATTCTGGTTTATTTTTATAATTTCTTCTAAAAGTTCAAAACGATTATCAGGTTCTGTTTTAGAAACTATATGCATTATTTCTTCATTATGAAGTGCATCATTATCAAGTGTTTTATAAAGTTCTTTTATTTCATCAAACAGGTTTAGTTTAAACAGTACCTTGAAGTAATTTACATAATTTTCAACACTTTTTGATTTTTTACATAAATTTTTCGCTATCTCGAGCGCTTTTGTATAATTTTGTAAAATAAAATAAATTTCACATAATTTATGCATGCTATAAATATGGGAATTATCCTTATCTAAAACCTTTTCATACTGTTCTATTGCTCTTTCATAATTTTTTAAAAGGCAATATAAATCTCCGATTTGGGCTATAATTTCAATATTTTTATCGCCTAAATCATCACAGGATAAAGCTTTATAAAGCATCTCGATTGCTTCTTTGTAAAGCTTTAAATTCTTTAATTCAAACGATTTTTTAATATAATAAATTGAACTTTCAGTGTTTTCCATCATAAAAATAATTATATAGTTTTATTTATATATTTGCAAAGCTTTTTAAAGTTTTTGCCATTTTTAAATAATAGTGTATTATTGATTTTATGATAAATGATAAAAAAATAGTTGTAATAATGCCTGCATATAATGCAGAAAAAACCCTTGAAATCACATATAATGAGATATATAAAGATTTTGTTGATAAGGTAATTCTTGTAGATGACAATTCTTTAGACAATACAAAAGATATATCTAAAAAACTTAATATAACAACAATTGTTCATAAGGAAAATAAGGGGTACGGCGGAAACCAAAAATCCTGTTATACTGCAGCTTTAAAAGAAGGAGCAGATATTATTATAATGTTGCATCCTGATTATCAATATACTCCAAAGTTAATTCCTGCAATGGCATCTATGATAGCTTTTGGAGAATATGATGCAGTTATAGCATCAAGAATGTTGAACAATGGCGCCCTAAAAGGCGGAATGCCTTTATATAAGTTTTTAGCAAATAAATTTTTGACATTTTTCCAAAATTTCTTTTTGGGGCAAAAATTATCTGAATATCACACAGGATTTAGAGCATTTTCAAGGGAAATTTTAGAAAATTTGCCTTTAGCAGAATGTGACGATGATTTTATATTTGATAATGAAATGCTTGCACTTATTTATTATTACGGCTATTCAATAGGGGAAGTTTCATGCCCCACAAAATATTTCCCGGAGGCAAGTTCTATCAATTTCAAGCGCTCTACAAAATATGGCTTTGGGGTTTTAGGAGTAAGTATAAAATATTTCCTTGCACATTTAGGGCTTTATAAATCAAAAATATTTAAACATGGCGCAAAGAAATTAAACATTGATGCAGAACTTGATTATTATTACAAGGCTAATTAAAAGCAAATTGTGCAAAAAATTATAAAAATGATGAAATTATTGTCTCCAGCGACGCTTCAAACCCAATATATAGCGCCTATCTTCTGCACATAAAACTTTAGATAAAAAATTAGATGAAAGATTTTTTGAAGAAAAATTTATATAATATTACAATTATTTTGATACTTGCGTTCGGAATTTTTCTCCGTCTTAAGACTTATTTTTACTGTAAATCTTTTTGGTATGACGAGGCAGCGCTTGCTTTAAATATATTAGACAAAAGCTTTTTAGAACTTTTAAAACCTCTCGATTATGTACAATGTGCGCCATATCTTTTTCTTGTAATTTCAAAAGCTGCAATATCGCTATTTGGCTCAAGCGAATATACTTTCAGGTTTTTGCCTTTAGTATTTGGGATAGCTTCTATATTTGCATTTTACATTCTTTCTAAAAAGGTTTTAGATAAAAAATGGTCAATCCTTGCTGCAAACTATCTTTTTTGTGTAAATTTTCATCTTATATACTATAGCAGCGAATTTAAACAGTATTCGCTTGAAGTTTTGATTACGATTTTAACCATTTTATACCTTGCACATTTAGATATAAAAGCTTTAAATTTTAAAAAATCAGTAATACTCGGCATTTTATTTTTTGTTTCTTTTTTACTCTCAATGCCATCAGGTATAATCTTGGGGGCATTCATACTCTATTTAATTTACAAAGATGAAAAATTGTCTGCGCTAAAAACAGCACTTGCAATATGTATGCCGTTTATTATTTTATTTATTCCTTATTATCTTGCATACCTTTTGCCTTCAAAGATAATAATGATTAATGAATACTGGCAAGATACTGATATCTATATAAATATAAAAACTTTATACTTTATTATTAAACACTATTTTCATTTTGTTTTTTATCCTAATTACAATCCTTTAATTCCTATAACCCTTTTGTGTTGTGGAGCATTTTTATTTTTCAAAAGAAAAAGAAAAACTGAGTTATTAATGCTGTTAATTTTATTTACTGCATTTATAACTTCAATATTGAAAATATATCCAATATATGACAGAATGGCCTCTTATTTAATGCCCCTGTTAATTTTAATAATAATTAAGCCTGTTGATTGTATAACTTTTAAAGAGAGCAAAAAGAAGCTTGTATTTAGCATTTTAATTATTTTTATCACGCTATTATTCTTTAGAATGAATACCTTTAAATATATTTTAAGATTCTATGATGAGGATGTTTTTTATAAGGGTTCTGCAAGAGAATTATTATGCTCTGTGAAAAATATTTCAAAAGATAATATTTTTATCGCCCCTAAATGGGCAGTTCCTGCGTATGAATATTATTCAAGACAATATTTTAAAGAAATTCCAAAATTAATTTACCCAAAGGATAGAGCTGAAACAATACAAAGTTTGCTTAACAGTATACCTCCCGGTAAAATTTGCTGGTTTTATATTCCATGGAAATCCAATGAATTAAATGATGGCAAGGTTATAAAACAGATGGCGACAAATAGAAAGATTGCACAAATTCTCTTTCAAAAAGAAATAAGCAGCACTAGAATTCAAAATAAAAACGCATTCATAATAAAGGTTAAAAAACTTTAAACCTCAGTTGAAAGGGATGGGGCAATTACAATGAATTGTCTTACAAGCTCTTTATCCCATTGAACACCAGCACCAAGCTTTAAGATTTCACAAGCTTTTTCAACGCCAAGACCTTTTCTATAGGGTCTATCTGATACAAGTGCGTGATAAGCATCAGCGATTGAAACTATTCTTGCAGATAACGGGATTTCATCTCCCTTTAAACCAAAAGGATATCCTGTTCCATCATAGTGTTCATGGTGGAATTTAACCATCGGAATTAAATCTCTTAAAGATTCATTTGGTGCAAGTACTTTTTCCGCCCCAATTACAGGGTGTTGTTTCATGATTTCCCATTCTTCATCGGTTAACATACTTGGCTTTTTAAGTACATTTTCAGGAATACCGATTTTTCCTATATCATGAAGGAGGGCGCCAAGTTTAATACGTTCAACTTCAGCCTCCGGTAGCCTTATGGCTCTTGCAAGAGCTTCGGAATACCTTGATACAAAGGTAGAATGGCCTTTAGTGTATGGGTCTTTGGCATCAATTGTACTTGCAAGAGATGTTACAACATCAAGAAGATGCTTATTTGAAATAATTTTTTCATTATGGAATTTGCTGATTAATTCTTCTTCAAAATCTACACCGATTTCAGCGTGTTTTTTAGTTAAAACTTCTGCAAAGCATTTTAGAGCTTCATCATCCCAGAAATTATAATCTTCACTTGTTACAACAATACAGTTTCCTGATTCGTAAGATTTGCTTTTTGAAATATACATAGCTTGCTCAGCCAGAACAAGAAGTTTTTCCTGGTCTTTTGAAGCCACAGGATAGCTTGCGATACCCGCGCTTACTTTAATCGGACCTACTGCATCTACAATAACGCAAGATAATGTATAAGATATGTATTCTGCTATATATTTTGCTTCTTCTAAAGGAGTATTAGGCATCAATACTGCAATTTCATCACCGCCGTATCTTCCTGCAAAATCAGTATTTCTAATACTTTGTTTAATTTTATGGGCAACAGCTCTTATGATTTCATCCCCTTTAGCGTGTCCAAGCTCTCTATTTATTTGAGAAATATTTGAAATATCAAAAATACAAATAGATAATTGCGAATTAGCTTGTTCTGCCAGATGAATTTGTTTTGATAATTCTTCCTGCAGGTGTTTATGGTTTGCAAGACCCGTTAAAGTATCTGTATCAGAATTCTTTTCAACCATCTCTAAAAGATTGACATTTTGAGCAAATAAACCTGCTGAAGTTCCAATAAACTGGTAAAGTTCAGCATATATATCAGCCCTTGTATCGCCAACTGCATAAACACCAAGACATTCATTTACTGCAACAAGCGGGAATAAAAGCATGGGTGAATTATTAAGATATGATGCACTTATAAAGCTTATATCCTGCGTTCTTTGCATTTTCTTTGTTTTAACGCATTTTACGATAGGATTTTCTGTGTCTGTTAACATAATCTTACTTGAATATGTTGAACCAACTTTATCTACAAGTTTTAAATTTACACATTTTGATTGTTTATTTACAAGCCCTATTGCAGAACAATTTATCTGCATTCTTGTAGATAAAATATTATGAATTGAGTAAAACAATTGCCCGAGTTCATCTTTAGTTGCAAAAGTTTCATTTATAAGCTTTAAAATTTCCTGATAGTTTATATTAAGCTGTTTTGCATAATTAGGATTAGAATAGCCGCCATAGAGCCTGTTTGCACTGGTGCTGGTATGCGTTTGACCTTTTACCTGTGCAATCGGATTTGAAAATACGGAATTAATTTTAACTTCACTCCGGCTTTCTTCTTTATTTGACCTTTTACTTTTATTGTTCAAAGGTTTATTTTCCGACTCTTTGAAACTCACTTTTTCCTATTTAAACCTTCTAAAATAGATTTTAAATTTTCACACTTGTATATTCTAAGTACAAACAAAATAAAATATTGACACTTTTCTTAACTTTTGTTACAAAGTCTTATTATTTTTTTACAAAAATAATATGCAATCAGAAAATCTTTTTCAAATTATATTCTTTTTAGCTTTAATTAGCAAGCATTTTTGAGATGATTTTTCCCCGTTTAAAATTATAATATTACTTTTAGGAATATTTAAAACATCAGAAAGATATTCTATTATTGCTTTGTTTGCTTTACCATCTACAGCCGGTTTGTTTACTTTTATTTTAAGCAAACTATCGGCATCATCCAAAAATTCCAAACTATTTTTCTTTGAATTAGCAGAAACTTTTATTTTAAGTTTGTACCCGTCTGCAGAGGAATTTATCAAGCCTTTTAGTTCGTCAATATCCATAATAAATATTTTAATATAAATAGCAGATTGAAATATCATAAAAAAGATGTAAAATTATCCTATGTCATATTTAATGCTGTTCAATGAATTAAAAGAAACATTAATTTCTCAAAAAAGAGAAATGAAAGATGTTGAAAAAATAGAACATGCCTATCTTTTTGCTTCCCGCTTACATGAAGGGCAGTATAGAATATCTGAAGAACCTTATATTATTCACCCTATTGAAGTTGCCAAAATTCTAACGGAGCTTCGGCTTGATACAAATACAATTATAGCAGCCTTTTTGCATGATATTTTAGAAGACACTGACACACAACCGGATGAAATTGAAAAAAACTTTGGTTCAGATGTATTGAAACTTGTAAACGGCGTTACAAAGCTTGGGAAATACCAGTTTAAATCAAAAGAGGAACGCCAGGCGGAAAATTTCCGCAGAATGTTTATTGCCATGGCGGAAGATGTTCGGATTATCTTTTTAAAACTTGCTGACCGCCTTCACAATATGCGCACATTAAACTATATGGCGGCAAACAAGCAAAAAAGAATTGCTCAAGAAACCCTTGATATATTTGCACCTCTTGCAAACCGTCTTGGTATCGGGAAAATTAAGGCAGAACTTGAGGATTTATCTCTTCGCTATATAAATCCTGAAAAATATTATGAAATTGCAAAACTTGTTGCGCAAACAAAACATGATAGAGATAAAGTAGTTTCCTCATTAATTGAAACAATTTCAAACAGCCTGAAAGATTCTGGCATCCAGGCCACGATATATGGCAGAGCAAAGCATTATTACAGTATTTATAACAAAATGAAGCGGCAAAACGTTTCATTTGATGACCTTTATGATATCACGGCAATCCGGGTTATTGTGGATGATATTAAAGCCTGCTATAACGTTTTAGGCATTATCCACTCTCAGTTTAAACCCATACCAGGGCGTTTTAAAGACTATATAGCAATGCCAAAGGGCAACATGTACCGCTCTTTACATACATCTGTTATAGGTTCAAAAAATAAACCATTTGAAATCCAAATCAGAACAAAAGAGATGCATGATGTAGCAGAATATGGTGTTGCAGCACATTGGAGATACAAAGAATCAGGCTCTGTTAAAGCGGAAGACAAAAATGATATTCAGTTTAACTGGATGAGAAAACTTGTTGAGATAGACAAAGATATAACAGATGCTAAAGAGTTTGTAGAAAGTGTAAAGCTGGATTTATTTGCAGATCAGGTTTTTGCTTTTACACCTGCCGGGGATGTTGTTGATTTACCAGCAAATTCCACTCCTGTAGATTTTGCTTACAGAATTCATACGGAAGTAGGCCACAGAACAGTGGGCGCACTTATTAACGGAAGAATTGTTCCTTTAGATACAAAGCTTCAAAACGGCGATATTGTTGAAATTTTGACCTCAAAACAATTCATGCCAAAAATTGACTGGTTGAATTTTGTTGTAACAAAAAGCGCAATTTCAAAAATCCGCCTGTGGTTTAAGAAATATAAAAGAGAAGACAATATTGAAATAGGAAAATCGGCGCTTGAAACCCATTTAACAAAGGCTGTATTTGATGAATACCTGAAAACAGGTGAAATTGATAAATGCGCACACGAGATGAATTACAAAAGCGCGCCTGACTTATTTGCAGCACTAGGGTATGGGGAAACCACAATCCATAAAGTTTTAAACAAACTTAAAAAGCCTGAAACCAAGCCATTAGAAAGTATTGAACAAAAAGAGCAATCAAGACACAAAAGAAATAATAAGAAAAATGATATCATAGGCCTTGAAGGGATGCTCTGGAGCCTTGCAAAATGCTGCTCTCCAATACCGGGAGAGCCTATAGTTGGCGTCGTTACTAAATCTAAGGGTGTTACTGTTCACAGGCTCGATTGTAAATGTTTGTTTGATATAATCCCTGAGCGGATGATGGATATCAAATGGGCTGAAAACGTTTCTCAGGGAACATATATAGCTCATTTAAGAATTGAATCACAAGACAGAGTCGGCATTTTAAAGGATATCCTAATAAAAATTGCAGATACAAACACAAATATAGCCTATGCAAATAGTTATTTAAAAAGTAAAAAATTCGGCATAATGGACATTGGGGTTGAGCTATCAGATATTGAAACCTTGAAAAAGGTTATCCTCAATATTCAAACTATCCCGGATGTGCTTTCAGTAAGGCGTTTACAGCAAAAAAACGACCTAAACAGCCTAAATAAAGGTAAAAATAAAAACCAAAAAAATAAAAAACAGACCAAACCCCAAACAAAGCAATAGTTTATGGAAATATTTGATACTTTAAAACATCCTTTAAGCCCTGAAAACGGTAAAATTGCATCCATTGCTCTCGGTTTCTTTGACGGAGTGCATATTGCACATAAAAAAATCCTGGAAACTACCGTCAATCTTGCAAAAGGGGATGGCAGAGGTAAAAAAAGTGCTGTTATAACGTTCCAAAAAGCTCCAGGCGGGTATTTTAACCCAAACAAGGGTATAAACATACAAACTCTTGAAGATAGAATTAAAATGATTGAAGCTGCAGGTATTGATATGGCTTACATTCTGGATTTTGAAGAGTATAAAAACATTGAAGCTATAGAATATCTAAGACTTTTAATTCAAAATTTTGCCCCAGAGTACATAATAACAGGCTTTAATCATACATTTGGCAAAAAGGAAGAGGGTAAAATACAAGGAGACAGCGCGTTTTTAAGGAGCAGCCAAAGCCTTGGTTACACCTATGTTGAAATTGAAAAAATGCGCTTGAATAACACTCTTGTTTCAAGCACCAATATTAAAAAATTTATAGAACTTGGATATATTAAAGAAGCCAATGCGCTTTTAGGGTATGATTTTAATATTGAAGACGAAGTAATAAAAGGCATGGGCCTGGCGCGGCAAATAGGCTTTAATACTGCAAATATAAAATGGCGCGAAAATATTGTAAAACCGCCTTATGGCGTGTATTTTGGAATAGTTGAATACAAAGGCTCTCAATACAAAGCACTTATCAATTGGGGGGTAAAACCCACAATAGACAATAATCTTCAATCAATTTTAGAAGCCCATATTTTAGATTTCAATAAAGAAATTTATGGTGAAAAAATCAGGGTATTCTTTAAAAAGCCTTTAAGGGAAGAAAAAAAATTCAACAATATTCAAGAATTAAAAAATGCAATAATAAATGATATTAAAAGCATTAGTCAAGAATAAAAAATGTAAGCATAGAAAACAATGCCCACAAACCCAATAAATATGCACTGCAAAATGTATATGATGATGGCTTCATAATAGTTTCAAATCCTTTAAATAATAGTCTTTTTCCATTTCTTTGTTTTTAATTTAAAACAACGTTATTAAAAAATAACTCCCCTGATGGAATAGTATCAAATAACAATAGTGTTTAAAAATTTTATAATTCCTTAGAATTAATTGATTAAAAAGTTTAATAGTGTTAAAATTACACTCCCAAGAGTTTAAAATGTAAATTTTTGTTTAAAAAATTGCCTTGTGCTAGCAATTTAAAATCTTGAGATACGTTATACTTTTTGTGATTATTTTTTAAAGAAGTTTATGAAGGTAAGAAACGTAGAAACTACAATCATTAACAACAACGAAAAAACGGGATATAGTGCAAATTTACCCCGTAATTTTTCCATCAAAAAATCTGCAAACTCATCTACTCCTTCATTTAAAGGTATTGACCCAACCAGCTCTATGATTGATTTTTGGGCAGCGGTTGCAAGGGGTGGTTTGGCTGCCTCATTTACTGTTCAAGATATGCTCGGTACAAATTTCCCGAGAACCTTTGCGGCACTTGATAGAAACAAAGACATAACAGGAAAAAATAATTATAAAGCAGCTGTAGAAGTTGCAATCCGCGAATTTACAACCGGCCCGAGCATGTTTATTATACCTGCTCTAGTTCTTGCAGGCGCCAGCAGATATTCAGGAGAAGCAAACAAGGTTCCTGTTGATAACATTGCAGTATTCAGCGATATAATGAAGGGCAGCATTAACAGTTTATCTGATAATAAATTTAAGGATATTAATTTCAAAACCCTTTCAAAAGAAGAATTACAAAGTGCAGGAATTGAAATCAAAAAAACTTTCTATAAAGATGTATTTGAAAGCATTTTCTCCCAATTTGCCGATATAAAGGATATCAATATTGATGAATATATTGATTTAATGTTAAAAGCTGAAGACCCTGCTACCCCTAAAAGAAACTTCTTTATGAGCATGGCAAACAAAAGGATTATGAAAAACGGCGTTGCTGTCGATGCTAAAGATGAAATATTATCACAATTAAGCACAAAATTTGTTGCAGATAAAAAAGCTCATACCCAAGGATGGGGTGATTTCTTAACTGCAAAAATAGTTCCCGGAACAAAGAGCTTTAAAATAAGTGACATTATTGATGATATGAAGAACTATTCAAATGACTTTGCAAAGCAATATATTTCAGCACAAAGTAAAGATATTACATCCGGCAGCAAAGTTTTAATTAATAAATTTATCAACAATTTCAGGGATTCACGCATTGGCACAAGGTTTATAACAAACGTTATGATGGTTGTTGCAACCGGCCTGTTTATGTCAATAATTCCAAAATTATACACAAGAAACAAAACAAACCCTGAAACTGATGCAATTTATGCACAGGTAAAAGAACAAAGAGGAGCGGCGAATAATGAAAATCAATAGTCTTGCTCCGAAAATTTCAAATAATTTTAATGACTCTTTAATAAAATTAGGAAGAAGAGTTAGAAAAGAAGGAAGCTTTGCTTCAAAGTTAAATAAATTTACCGAAGGCAGAGGTATGAACCCCGGACGCGGCGCATTTCTTGCACTTATTTCCGTATGCACGCTCATTCCAAGATTCATGCAAGCCCGTGATGCAGATGAGCGCAGTGAAATTTTAAGACGCGACGTTACAAGCATTTTAACAATTACTTTTGCAATGAAGGCAATTAAGGCAGGTTTATCAGCCCTAATGGCTAAAAAATCAGGCTTACCGTTAACATTTACCAATATTCCGGAAGATGCAAGCAAATTCAAAAAAGCCTTAGGATACTTCCAACAAAAAGGCACCACTGCATTTTCTGCCGAAGATATCACTGCAAATTATGCAAATATTGACGGCAAAGAAACTCTTACAAGATTCTTAGACTTTGTAGACAACAACAAGGGGAATGTTGGCAAGGTGTTAACATTTGACAAAGGTAAAGGTGCAAACGGCGCTGACGGCGCTTTAGCAGCAGCAGCTAAAAAACTGCTTGGCGGCGACTTTGACTTTACAAAATCAGGTAAAGAAATTATCGCAGCAATTCAAGGAAAAGATGCATCAAATTCAGCATTTACAGAAATTGCCGATATATTAAAAGATACAAATACAAACCCGATATCCAAATTTGCAAAAGGTATCAACGCCAAATTTGAAACTGCAGCTTTAATTGCCGTTGTTGCATTCTTAGGCTTCGGTCTTCCTAAATTAAACGAAAAAATGACAAAAGATAAATATTTAGGAAGCGACGGCACAATTAAAGATGCATATAAAGACCCAAATATTGATTTACCTTACAGAAAGCCTGTTTTAAACAGCTTTAATTCAAACCAAATGATGCTATTCCAAAGCTTTTTAGGAAATTATAAAAACAGCTCTAAAAACCAAACTTTAACTCAAAAAAATATTCAGGGTTAAAATTTAACTTACAACGCGCAATCTTCTTTTGGTATCGGGTTTTTTAGAATATATTTCAACAATTCTACCGACAAGAGCGCGCGTAGTATCTGAATTTGGTTTTTTTGCAATATATTTTTTATAATATCTTACTGCAAAATGCTGTCTTTTTAGCTTATCAAAGCAAATTCCAAGCCCTAAATTTGCTCTAAAGTACCCGGGGTCAATTTTTAAAATTTGTTTAAACACCCTTGCTGCTTCTTCAAATTGATTCAGCTGCATATAAAGGCCGGCTTTATGATTGTAGCAGAGAATAAATTCAGGCTTTTCTTCAATAATTTTATCGTATATCATTAAAGACATTTCAGGCTCATCAAGCAATTCGTGAGCTATAGCAAGCTGAATTTGCGCGTTTAAATTTTTCGGGTTTAATTTTATGGCTTTTTTAAAACAATCTACGGCAAGATATGGTTTTGCGCATAAAAGATAATTGATTCCAAGCTCATAATAAACTT
The DNA here is from genome assembly GCA_910577515.1 of uncultured Vampirovibrio sp. GTDB lineage: Bacteria > Cyanobacteriota > Vampirovibrionia > Gastranaerophilales > Gastranaerophilaceae > MGBC122484. The sequence goes on along the minus strand of CAJTLW010000002.1, from coordinate 290,316 downwards.
CAAAATTCGCATCATTAAGTTCCATTGCCATAAGAAGATATTTTACAGCCTTATCGTATTCTTTTAAACCTTTATAAGCTTTTGAGATACCTATATATGTTTTTATATTCTTTTTATTTAAAAGCATAGAATTTAAATATGGCACTACAGCACTTTTATATTGTTTTTGTTTTAAAAATTTTTCAGCTTTAGTATGCAAATTTTTATGAAAATCAGTGTTTTTTAATGCTTCGTTTTTATTTAATAAATTATTTGTCATAAAACCCCTCTTAATTAAGAAGTGTATATGGTTTTAGACAAAATTAGATTAATCTTGCGATTGAAATTTTGATTAATCTAAAGGATTAATTTTTTGTTATGATATTATTTGCTAAAATGTATCCAAAACAAGTGAAAAACGGAGAAATAAAATGGAGAAATTTTTAAATAATTCAATTCTTGCACTTCTAAATAAAATTGATATGGCGCTTTTATTTAAAATAGCAGTTGAAATATTTTTATTCATCTTGGCCTTAAAGTTTGCAAATATCCTTATAGACAAGGTTATGAAAAAAATTATTTTAAGGGTGGAAGACCATGAATCTAAAAAGCAATATAACACATTAAGATTGATTTTGATTTCCGTTATGGATACTGTTATATTCCTTTTCTTTGGCACAAATATTTTGCAGGATATGGGAATAGATATGAAGCCGATTTTGGCCACTGCAGGAGTTTTGGGTATTGCAGTAGGTTTTGGCGCACAGCGTTTTATTCAAGATGTTATTGCAGGATTAAATATACTCCTTACAGGGCAAATAAGAGTGGGCGATATTGTAAGCGTGCAAGGGGTTTCAGGAACAGTGGAGCGCGTTACTCTTACAATGTTAATGTTGAGGTCTTATGAAGGGTGTGTTCATTATATCAGAAACGGTTTGATTGATATTGTAACAAACCAGACAAGAGATTTTTCCTATGCTGTTTTGGATGTTTCGGTTGCTTATAAAGAAAATATCCCAAACGTAATGAAAGTTTTAAAAGAAGCCGGGGAAGAACTTAAGAATGATGCTGCATTTAGCCGTATGATTCTGGATGACATTGAAGTTTTAGGACTTGACAGCTTTAATGACAGTTCAATATTAGTTAAGTGCAGAATTAAAACCTATCCTCAGTTTCAATGGGTTATAAAAAGAGAATTTAATTTAAGAATAAAAGAAAAATTTGATAATTTGGGAATTGAAATTCCATTTCCACAGATTGTTGTAAATAAACCTGCAGAAGGCTAAACAGTAATAAAAAAAGAGCCTTATTTAAGGCTCTTTTTTTTAAATTGATAAATAGGTATATGTGTTTTTATAAGTTTTTATGCTGCAAACATATTATTGTGAATTTCTTTAACTCGTTCTGCCGTATAATATACAGGGATATAGTCTGTTCCGAACATTTTTTGGTATTCTTTTGCTTCGTCTGAATTTTTAACGTATATGGCGGTGTCATCAAAATCAAATTCACCATCAGCCATCAAAACTTCATCATTGCTGCCGATTAATTTAATAGCATTTTCAGTCACTGTAGTGCTTGCATCCTGCATAACATATCCGGTTGCAATTTCGGTTTTTTCTAATAAACCGCTGCCATCTACATCAAACACTTGGAACATTTCGCCAAGAGATGCTTTGTACTGGGTTATCATGCCTTCATATATTTGTTCTCCAGCTTCTTTTATTAAAGCTTCATCAGGCAAAACACCATGTTCTGTAAGGTATTCCATAGCGAATTGGTCTTCAGCTCTAAGCCTCATTGCAGCACCTTGAGATGCTTCAAAAAATGCCATTTCTGATTTTTCAAACTCTTCATAGCTTATTGCACCGTCTTTTTTACCGTTTTCATCTTTGGTATCATTTGCTTCAATATCCTGTTCTGCAAGCTCTAGCGCTGCTGCTGCATAGGCTTGAACTTTAGCCGGTACATCATCTGTTTCAAGAGCCTTAGCATCTATAAATCTCATTTTGCTATCAGTTTCAGGATTGAAATCTTTAGGTGCTTCAGTATATCCTTCTTTTGCATCTTGATATTGAAAATATTGCTTTTGCATATTAAGGAGCTTTTGATATGTATTTACAACATCAGCTTCAGGGTTTTTATTTTCATGTTCTATGGCAGGCTGCTGCTTCATCGGAACATTTTGTTGCGGCTGTTGAACATTATCCGCCTTGGGTTCATCTTCAAATAAAAGGTTTAAATTTGCTCCTGCATAAATTAAATTAGGATTTTTAATATTATTATCTTTAGCAATTTCAAGAGCTTTTTGATAAGCTTCATTGCCTTTTAAACCATAATGCTCGGCTGCAATTTTAGTTAATGTATCACCTTTTTGAATTGTATAAGTTTGAATACCCATTAAAGACCAACTTTCACTTTTTTTACTTTAGTAAATATGCTTTATATATTTCTTATATACTAATAAAGTAAAAATGGGGTTTTGGATTTCAAAACTTTTAAATTTGTTTACAAAAGTTAATAAAAACCCGCCAAACTCTTACAGAAGGCGGGTTTTATATTTTATATAAAGATTTTATTTTGTGATATGTTTTACGAGAGTTCTCACCATTGCAGCGGTTGCACCCTTACCAAGTTCTTTATAAGGCTTATCTAAAAATGCAGTTCCTGCAATATCAAGGTGCGCCCATTTTTTCGCTTTGGTAAAGTTTGATAAAAATCTTGCTGCAACACTTGCGCCTGCGTATCTTGAACCTGTATTTCTCATATCTGCAATATCGGATTTCAAATTATCCTGCATATCATCTAATATCGGCATTTTCCAAAGGGTTTCGCCAACTTCTTTACCATCTTCAATAATTTCATTGATAAATTCGTCATCGTTGCCCATAACACCTGTTATAGTGTTGCCGAGCGCTACAATTACAGCACCTGTAAGGGTTGCAACATCGATTACTTCATCAACATTTAATTCATCAGCATAAGCAAGAGCATCAGCCAGAGTTAATCTGCCTTCGGCATCTGTGTTATCCACTTCAATCGTTTTGCCGTTTTTAGCAATTAAAACATCACCTACTTTATAGCTTGAACCTGAGGGCATGTTTTCACAAAGTGCTGATAACATGTGTACTTCAACATCCGGTTTAATCTTTGCAATTGCTTTCATAACACCTAAAACACAAGCACAGCCTGACATATCTGTTTTCATAGTAAGCATTGAAGCAGGTGGTTTAATATCCAATCCACCCGAATCAAACGTGATGCCTTTTCCTATAATTGCAATTTTTTTCTTCGGGTTTTCAGGAGTGTATTTTAAATGTATAAATTTTGGCTCTTGAACGCTGCCTTGACCCACTGCAAGGAATGCGTTAAAGTTCATATTTTTTAATTCATCTTTATTGAATACTTTTATTTCAAGCCCATTTTCATTTGCAAGAGATGTTGCAATTTCTGAAATTTTAACAGGAGTTGCGTATTCGGCAGGTTCAAAAATTAAATCTTTAGTAAAATTCATAGCTTCACCTATGATTTTTGCTTTTTCAATTTCAGGGGTGAATTTTTCAACTTTTTCCGTTAAAATTTCAACTTCTTTTATAGTTTCTTCATTTTTTTTGCTTTTATATTTATCAAAATCATATTCGCCCATAATAGCACCTAAAGTCACATTATGAGAGATTTTACAGCAGCACATTTGTCCATTATTTTGAATATTAAAACCAACAATTTTATTTTTGCTTAATTTTTCAGCCGTTTTAATTGTTTTTGCAGCAATTTCCCTTACTTTATCAGTGTTAAACTCTTCTTTTTTACCTAATCCTGCAGCGAGAATTTTTACACCTTCAAGCGGAAGAACAAAGGTTTCTAAATATTTACCTTTAAAGCCTTCAATTTCAAGAATTTTTTTTGAAACTGCCCCGCTAAATTTTTCATCTAAACCGGTTTGAATATCGTTCAGTGTTTTATCATCTTCAAAAAAGCCTGTGATGATAACGTCCGCCTTTGATTCTTTCGGACTTTTTGCATAGATTTCCATTTTTAAATACTCCGTTTTTGTTTATCAACTTATATGTTATATCATATTTTTCAAATTATTAATATAATCAATTGCACGATTTGATAACAAGGTATTTTTTTCTTCTTTGTTTTTTCTTATATGTTTTGGGAGTTCCATTTCAGCCACAATTCCCCAGTTTGAATTAACCGGCTGGAAATTTTTGTGTTCTTTAAATGTAATATAGTCAAGCAAAGCACCGAGCATTGAAACATTTTGAAGCTCTAATAAAGGTTTATTTTCTAAATATCTTTCAATATTTATTGCTGCAAATAAGCCTGTTGCAATACTTTCTGTATACCCTTCCACTCCTGTAATCTGCCCTGCAAAAAATAAATCGGGACGCATATTGGTTTGCAGGCTTTTATTTAAAATTTTGGGGCTATTTATAAAGGTATTTGCGTGCATTACACCATATCTTGCAATTTCAGCGTTTTGAAGCCCGGGGATAGATTGTATTAAACGCTTTTGTTCGCCCCATTTTAAATTAGTCTGAAAACCAACTAAATTGTACAAATTTGCTTCTTTATCATCCTGCCGCAATTGAACCACAGCATAAAACTGCTGCTTTTTAAACTTTGCTTCATCACCCTCTTTAAAAAGGCGCCTGTCAAAAAGCCCTACAGGTTTCATAGGCCCGAAGCGAAGTGTATCTATGCCTCTGCTTGCAATTTGCTCTATCGGCATACAGCCTTCAAAAAATTTAGCCTTGGTGCCTTTAAAAACTTCTTTTTCAAACTCTTTGAGTTCAATTTTTTCAGCCCCGCTTAAAATTTCATAAAATTTTAAGTATTCTTCCTTATTAAAAGGGCAATTAATAAAATCGGCTTCACCCTTATCCCATCTTGCTCCAAAGAAAGCCTTATCAAAATTTATACTATCTTTTTTTACAATCGGAGCAATTGCATCAAAAAATTTAAAATGCTCTTCACCAAAAGTTTTACATAAATCACTGCAAAGCGCGGTTGACGTTAGCGGGCCTGTTGCAATTAAGGTGGTGCCATCAGGAATGCTTTCAACTTCATCATTTATAATATCTATGTTTTCATTTTCTTTGATTAATTTCGTGACAGCAGAGCTGAAGCCAAACCTATCTATAGATAACGAATTCCCGGAAGGAACGGAGTGCTTTTTTGCAAGGGGTATCAAGCTTGAACCTAAAATTTCAATTTCCTTTTTTAATAATCCGCTTGCAGAAGTCAAAGCAGTGCTGCCAAGACTATTTGAGCAGACAAATTCCGCAAAATCACCGGTTGTATGGGCGCCTGTCTGCTTTTTGGGGCGCATTTCAAAAAATTTTATTTTATAACCCTTATTTGCAAGGTATAAGGCGGCTTCTGAACCCGCTAGGCCGCCGCCTATTATATTAATCTCTTTCATAAAAAATTCCTTCAAATACTCATTTTATTTTATGTTAAAATTTTTCATTATGGAAGCACTATATACAAATACACAAGGGCAAAATGAAAAAATAAGGCTTTCGGGCCTTGATAAAGCAGAGCTTGAAGCTCTAATGGAAAGCTTGGATGAGAAAAAATTCAGAGCCACACAGATTTTATCCTGGCTTTATACTAAAAATGCATCATCTTTTGATGAGATGACGGATATTAAAAAAGATTTAAGAGAAAAGCTTGCAAATATTGCATATATTACAGATGTAAAGATTAAAACAAAACAAATAAGCACAGATGGCACATTAAAATATTTGCTTGAATATAAAGATGGAAACACGGCTGAATGTGTTTTGATGCGTTTTGATAATCGTGCCAATTTAACAGCGTGTGTTAGCTCACAAATAGGGTGTGCTATGGGGTGCAAATTTTGCGCCACAGGGCAAAGGGGGATAATAAGAAACCTTGAACCTTATGAAATTTTAGAACAGATTTTAACTATACAAAGGGATACTGGGCTAAAGGTTACAAATGTTGTATTTATGGGGCAGGGAGAACCTTTTAACAACTATAAAAATATTATGAGGGCAATTGAGCTTATAAATAATTGCCTGATGATTGGAATAAGGCGGATAACGGTTTCCACCTGCGGAATTGTGCCGAAAATTTATGATATAGCAAATGAAGAACTTGTGCCAACCCTTGCAATATCTCTTCATGCGCCAAATTCCACGCTTCGCGAGCAGATTATGCCTGTTGAAAAGCGGTATAACATTGAAGAACTAAAGAAAGCATTAAAATTTTACACGGAAAAAACTGGCAAAAGAATTACTTTAGAATATGTTTTAATAGGCAAATTAAACGATACAAAAGAATGTGCGGCAGAACTTGCGCATTTTATGAAAGATTTAAAATGCAACGTGAATTTAATACCCTATAACCCTGTAAGCACTGATTTAGCCTTTAAGAAGCCTGATAAAAAAGATATTATGAAATTTAAATATATTTTGGAAGCTTCTGGTAAAAAGGTAACTGTGCGGCTTGAGCGCGGAGCGGATATTGATGCTGCCTGCGGACAGTTAAAAGGGAAGGTTGAAGGGTAATATCACCTTGCAAATTTGCATAAGAATAGGCATGGAATAAAAAATTCCATGCCATCTTAAGGTCAAAAAGGGTAAAAAATCCCAAAAAATTAATAAAACGGGCGAGATAAACGCCCGCGCTGAATTATATTTAGTTTGAAATTTTGTTAATACCCGCAATACTAATGACCCATATTCAAATTATAGCATACTAAATGATATTGTCAAGATGTAATAAGACATTATATAAAGATTTAATACATCCTTATTTTTATACTAAATAAACATTAGTATTGTGCCAGTTAGAAGAAAGAATAATGTCTAAAAACAAGGATGTAAAAACTTTATTAGGCTTGCGTATTGCAAAGTTACGAAAAATACATGGGTTCTCGCAAGAAAAATTTGCTGAGGCGATTGATATTTCGCAAAGAAACTTGTCTAAAATAGAAACCGGTATTAGTTTTGTCAAATCAAGTACCATTGAAAAAATTGCCGAGGTTCTTGGAATTAACCCTGAAGATTTATTTAATTTTAATGAAGAATACACAGAAAAAGAGCTGCTTGATTCTATCATTAAAAGGGTTAAGTTTATGAAAAATGATATCGATAAACTTAGAACCCTTAATGATTTTATAGATAAGATGTTTTAAATTTCTACTCCGCTTTAAGCGTGCAGGTTTGTATTTTTGAGCGTTCTTCCTTGCATAGTCCGCATTTTTCACGGTTTCCGCTGATGCAGTTTGGTTCAGCGTGAATTACAACAGAAGAGTGAATGAAATTTTCTCCAAGGGCGTGTTCAATCTTGTCGCATAAAATATGTGCATCAAGCAAAGTTAATTTACAAGGCAAAAATATAGTAAGCTGAATTATCCGTTTGGAGCCGGATTTAGAAGTTTTCACAGATTTTACACCCATTAGACCCTTGTCTTTAAAATGCTCTAAAACATTTTTTATCGTTTCTCTTTCAGAAGCAGGCAAAGTACCGTCAAGCAAATTATTTGAGGCTTGCTTTGTAAGATTTACGCCGGTTTTAAATATAATTCCTGCAACAATAATTGCAAAAATAGGGTCTAAAATGTATAAACCTGTTAATTTTACTGCAAATAGCCCCAAGAAAATCGCTAAAGATGAATAAACATCCATGTTTAAATGTTCAGCATCAGTTTGAAGTGCAATAGAATCGCTTTTTTTTGCCATATAGAAAAGATATCTTGAAACGATAAAGTTTACAATTGTTGAAATAAGCATGATTATGATACCTAAATTTGTTTCAAATTCATAATCCATACCAAATTTAACAAGCTTTTCTATTGCAATGTAGAAAATATAACATGCAGTTAAAATGATGAGCAAAGCCTCAATAAAGCCGGCTAAATCTTCATATTTACCATGGCCAAAGGGGTGGTCGTCATCTGCAGGTTCAGAGGATTTTAAAATTGAAAAATAGGCAATAAAAGAGGCCATAAGGTCGGCAAGGGAATGCAGGGCTTCCGATATTATTGAAATACTGCCAGTGATTAAGCCTGCTGTGATTTTTAAAACAATTAACGAAGTATTTGACACAATAGAAACACAAGCGGCTATTTTTTTCTTAACATTTATTTTATTTATTTTTTCCTCATTCATTGTGTCAAAACGCCCTTCTTACATAGTATTTATTATATCATAATTAGATTAAATGATGTATTTATTGAATTTAGGTATTTATTTTAAATTTAAATTCTATTATAATACATCTAGTTAGTATTAAGTTAGCATGGTTTAAATAAGGTAGTAAGTTTTGAGCGAACAGAGAGTTTCAGAATTATTTTTAAATAATATTTACGTTTTGCCATTGTGGGTAAAACAAGTGATTTATCTTAAAACAAAGGAAAAATTAAGAGAAGAATTGGCTGATTTTTTGGATTTGTTAAATCCTGAAAACCTTATGCAGCATTATATTCCAGAACTTACTTTTAAAGGCAAAAGAGAGCTTGAAAAAAGAGAGTTGGGGCTGCCTGAAAACTTCTATATTTTCCTTTCAAATTGCGCTCATGAAAATGATTTATTTGAAATAACACTTTCCAATTACTGGACTATGGCTGAAACTTCAAAGGTTTTGGTTAGAAGTGTTGAACTTGAACTTATCAATTTACCCGAATCAGAAAAAACTTATGCAATTTCACAATTTTTAGCAGGAAAAATCAGAACCGGTGAAGTTTTGAAAAAGCTTGGAAAAATTGACATTACACAGCTTGAAAAATCAATCAGAGAACAAAAAGAAAGACAAAAACGCGGCGAAAGCATAAAAATTGCCGATTGTATGATTTCTTTAGGTTATATTACAGAAAAAGATGTTAAGGTTTTACTTGCATTTAAAGAAGAGTCAAGAAAAAGATTCATTATGGGCATGGGCTTATCTTTCATTAAAGCTGAAAACCCTTCTGACCAGCAAAAAATCTATGCAAATATGCAAAGACAAATGAAAAAGCTTGATCAGGAAAATAAAATTTTGAAAAACAGATTAAGAAAAATCTTAAATATTCAAGAGTAGGATGGATTTTAAGATGGATACACCAATTTATTTCCCCGCCGTTGATTTAGCGCGCGGGGATTTTATCGACCAGAGGTTTTATGGCATTGCATCTTTATTTAAAAGAAAGACAGATGGCAGCATCTTTGAGGATATTTTATGCGGCAAGCACAACAACTATCCCTTCTTTTTAAGAAGCCTTTTAAAACCGATGCAGGCAAGCATTATGGCAGATTTCAACACAAAAGAATATTACAATTATTCAGATGAAGAAATTGCTATAATGCAAGCGTCTCATGCAGGCGAAAAAGTGCATACAGATTTAGTTTTATCCATTTTAAAAAAAGCAGGACTGAATAAAGATTATCTAAAATGCCCCGCAATTGCCCCTTTAAGCCCGGATGGGTTAAAAAATGGAGATATGCCTGAAACAATTCATAATAATTGTTCAGCCAAACACTCAATGATGCTTGCCGTTTCAAAGCAATCGGGCTTCCTGTTAGAAAATTACACGGATTTTAACCATCCTTTGCAAAAACTTATTTTAAATAAAATTTGTGAATTATCACAATTTGAAAATCCGCCAAAAACGCTTGATGGCTGTACTTTGCCTGTATACGGGTTACCTTTTTTAAACATAGCAAAAGCATTTTTTAAACTTTATAATGATAGCAAATATGAATTTTTAAAAAAAGCATATATGGAAAATTCCTATATTATAGGTGGGAAGGACGCTTCTGGGTTAAGGCAGGATACACACATTATGCAATTAAACCCCAATTTAATATCTAAAACAGGTGCGGGCGGATTTTTATCAATATACAATAATAAAACTGATGAATTTCTTTTAATAAAAATGGCACAGGATAATAACAAGGTACGTTTTCTTTTCACAGCAAGCATCTTAAAGCAGCTTAACTGGATAGATAAAAACCCTTGCGACTATAATTTTTACACGGAAAACAACATTCCTGCGGGAGTTTATAGAGTAAATATAAACCTGCAAAACAAAAGTGGTTTTTAATCAAATTTTAGTGTAATATTTTTTTATGGCACTTGAACATACAAATACAATTGCGAAAGATAACCTTAAAAACAAGGTTCAAAAAGAACAAAAGAAAAAGAATAATAAAATAAAGTTTTATCATTCTTTTATGACAATTGTTCTGCTTTTGTGCGTGTTTCAAATAGGCTATAGTGCGCTTTTAAACATTTCAAAAATCGTAATATACAGAGCGAAAATTATAAAATCAAACGATTTAAAATTAAAAGCACAAAAAAGGAATGAAAAACTTAAAGAAGAATTAAACAATTTTAATTCAATGCAAAGGGTAGAATCAATTGCAAGAAATAACCTCAAAATGGCAGCAGAAAATGAGGTTTTAGTTATAATAAACGAGCCGGAACCTGAAATATACACCCCAAAAACATTTAAGCAAAAGCTTATCTTCTTTTTTGAAGAAAATGTTGCAAAAAAGTTTGTTCATCAAGATAGCCTTAAAACCGGCCGGTTTTAAATTTTAATTAATGATACCTTCTTTGAGAGGCTTTCTCTCTTGCTTCATAAAGATTTCTTCTCTGAACAACAGATTTTCTAAGTTCATTAAAAAATTCTTTCATTTCGCTTTGAAATTTAGCACCAATACTCCAGGGTTTGCCGTTTTTTCTTGTTATAGGGTAAATATCAGAAATAGAATCATTGTGTTCACGCCCTGTATCAACCACATTAAATGTAATTCCATGCCCGCTTGGCAAGGTATTTCCTGCTTCCCATTCGCGATGCCCCAAAGTTAAGATAAAATTAGATTCATCTGATGTTTCGCTTTCAACTCTTTTTTGAAAAGTATCCAGTTCTTCCTTAAAAATTATTCTTTCTTCTTCATTTGGAATTTTAGATATAATGTCATCAACACTCTTACCTTGCCCTGCTTGTATTGCAAGATGCCCTGTAAAAGTTGTATTATTATATGCAATTTTATTTATCATTTTTTCTCTTTCCTTTTGCTGGTAAATTAAAAACCATAAAGTATTTTTTTTGCGCAGAGCTTGATTTTAACTTACACATAACACAAAAACAAGACCCTAAAATGCATTAAGACCGGCTTCTCTTTCTCATTGAAGAAACCGGTCTTGCAGTTGTTGTTAATGTTTAGTTTTTATTGTGTGCGAATGTGTGTTTTCGTCAGTCTTTAAAAGAATTTTCAAACGTTATTTAAACATAACTACATTGGTTTTCTTTGCACCACTATCTAATGATTTAATTGCACAAAGAGCCATCATTCTTCTTTTCTTTGCTCCGTTAATCATCATTTCAATACAATTAAAGCTGTTAGATTGCGGTTTTGATGTTTTCTTTAACATTTGAAATATCCTTGTTTAATTTGCCCAAGTGCTGACATTTATGTAATCGGAATTTTGAGTATCAAACTTTATGTTTTTATAAGTTTTTGTTACAAAAGTTTATAATTAACATCTTTCTTGCGGGCTATAAAAAAGCAAGCCCAAATTAAAATTAGGGCTTGCTTTTAAACTGTAGTTATAAATTATTTTAAAATTTAATTGTACCGTTTTCATGGGCAGCAATTAAATCTGTATATCCGCCAAGTCTTTTACCATTTATGATAATTTGCGGAACTGTAACATCGCCTTCTATGCAAAACTGTTCGCCAAGCTTTTTTCTCATCTCTTCTTCATTGCCGTCAATTTTAATTTGCGTAAAATTAACATTATGGTCGTTTAAAAAAGCTAAAGCACGCTTACAAAAAGGGCAGTAATCAAGGGTGTAAATTTCAACGTTCATAGCGTCTGTCATTTTTTAATCCTTTCTAAAATTTTTCCTACACTGTCCTTTTCATCTTCAGCTATATCCAGCTTTAAATAGTCTTCAAAATATTCAACAGCACTTTCCATATCCCCTCTTGCCATAAAAAGCATGCCGAGTTTTTTATACGCAAAGGGAAAATTTTCATTGACTGCATTTGCTTTTAAATATGCACTTATTGCCTTATCGAGTTCACCATCTGCCTGATAGGCTTCACCAAGCATAAAATATAACAGGGAACTCTGATTTTTTTCTAAAACTAATTCTAAATTAGAAACCGCAGATGAGTAATTACCCAATTCCATAAAGATTCTGGCTAATTCGTAATTATAATCTACATTATCAGGTTCATCCTCTGTTGCAATTTGAAGCATTTCTAAAGCATCATCATATCTGCAATCAGCTATCATGCTTCTGATAAAATCAAGCCTTGTAATTTCCTGCGGCTGTTCTGCATCTTTTTGTTGATTTATTTCTTTTTTATCCATAAAATTATTATATAAGGAAAATTAAAAAAGGAAATAATATGTCAGGGCATTCAAAGTGGGCTAATATTAAACATAAAAAAGCAAAAGCAGACGCTGCGCGCGGCGTGAATTTTGCCAAATTTTCAAGAGAAATAATTATTGCAGCAAAAATGGGAGGAGGAGACCCTGCAGGCAACTTCCGTTTAAGAACTGCAATTGATAAAGCAAAAGCCGGCGGTTTGCCCAATGATACCATTAAAAGAGCAATTGAAAAAGGTGCAGGCGGCGGCGGTTCTGAAAGCTTTGAAGAATTAACTTATGAAGGATACGGCGCTGGCGGGGTTGCAATATTTATTGAAGCCGCAACTGATAATAAGAATAGAACTGCAGGCGATATAAGAAGCTATTTTACAAAATTTGGCGGAAACCTCGGGGCTGACGGGTGCGTTGGCTGGATATTCGAGCCTGTAGGAATGCTTACATTTAACAAAATAGTTGAGGCTGAAGATAAAAAAAGCAAAGAAAAACCAAAAGAAATCACGGTTGATGAAATTTTAGAAGCAAGCCTTGAATTTGAACCAAAAGATGTTTATGAAGAAGAAGATGAAATAAAAGTAACAACAACTGTTGAAAATTTCCAAAAAACGGTTGAAGGTTTTGAAGGACTAGGCTTAAAGCCAGCAAGTGCAGAGCTTACAAGAATACCATCCAATTCAACCGAAGTGACTGATAGTGAAATTGCAAGAAAAATTCTTCTTTTAATGGAAAAACTTGAAGAGCATGATGATGTTCAAAACGTTTATTCAAACTTTGATATTGATGAAGATTTAATGAATTCAATAAATATCTAAAAATATATGACAGAAACCTTAAAAAAGAAAATAACCCTAAACCAAAGACAAAAAGAGGCAGTTGAAACACTCCAGGGTTCTGTTATGCTTTTAGCAGGGCCAGGCACGGGGAAAACCACAACTTTAATCGAACGCATTAAAAATATGTTAAATTCGGGAGTAATGCCTTCTGAAATTTTGTGTTTAACATTTTCAGAAGCCGCAAGCAGCGAAATGAAAACAAGGCTTGTAGGCGCTATGGAAAACTCTTCTCTTAGCAGCATGAGCGTTTGTGTTTCAACATATCATAGTTTCTGCAAAGATATTATTGACCGCTTCCCAAGCAAATTTGAACTTCTGGATAATGTTCAAGTTGTAGATGATATTACAAAACAAACTATTATTAAAGAATGTATTGATGAATATCACACTGCATTTGGGGTTGAATTTTTAAAAGATAAGTGGAATAACAGATATCATTATGTTGGGCAGATAATTTCAGCCATTGATTTTATAAAGCGCGAGAGGGTTTCAAGGGAAGAATATTTCGATTTCTTTCAAAATGACCCAAATTGGCTTTTACACCTTGATGAATTAAAGGAAGAATACAAAGAAAGGGAAGAAAAAGGAAAACTTGTAAAAACCTTTCTAGAAAAATTTGACAGTTTTGAAAAAAAACTCGGCAAAGCCAAAGAATTTTATGAAATTTACGAACTTTATGAGAAAAACCTTAAACAGCATAACCTGATTGATTTTTCAGATATGCTTAACCTTGTTTTAAAAACAATAAGTTTTGATAATGAGCTTTTAGAAGAAATTTCAAAAGGGTTTAAATATATTCTTGTAGATGAATATCAGGATACCAATTCAGGGCAGAATGAACTCATTTTTAATATTGCAAAAGGTGCTAAAACAAATAATGTTTTTGTTGTAGGGGATGATGACCAGATAATTTATTCATTTCAAGGGGCGCGCTGTGACAATCTTAAAACTTTTTTAAAAAAATACCCTGATACAAAAGTAATCTGTCTGAATGAAAATAACCGCTCCAGCCAGCTTGTGCTTGATTTTGCAGAAGATATTATAAAAAATGACGGGTCACGCCTTTCAAATGATATTGAATTTAAACTCCACAATATCGATAAAAAACTTATTGCAAAAAATGAAAATGTAATAAAAAAACAGGAAAAAATACATTTTTCTTACTATGCACAAACAATGCAAGAAAATAATAAAATTATAGAAAAGATTGAAAACCTTATAAATAAAGGGGTTAGCCCAAAAGAGATAGCTATTTTAACCAAAAGAAACGATCTTTTAATTCCTTTTGCAAAAATTTTAAAGGCAAAAAACATTCCATACCAATTAAACAGGCAAAAGAGCGTTTTTGAAATTCCAAGCTTTATTATTTCATATTTCTACTTAAAATGTCTTGATAACACATATATTGGTGCAGATAAACTTTTCGGGCTTCTTGTTAATGAACCTTTTTTAATTGATGAAAAGGATTATTTTGAGCTTTTAAAACTGAATCGCCTTAAAGGGAAAAATTTCTTTGAAAACATTGAAGAAAACTTGGATACCGTATTTAAAAATTCTAAAAAAATCAAAGAATTTTATTTAACCTTTATAAATTTAAAAAAACAAAAATCATCTAAAAGCCTTTCAAATATTGTATATGATGTAGTTTTAAAAACGGGAATTTTAGAATATTTTTCAAACAGGGCAGATGATAAGTTTGAAAATCTTGCTGCCATAAAAAGGCTTCTTGCTGAAGTTTATTCTTATTCTTCGCTTCATAAAACAGCAACACTTCCTGATTTTATCAATCATCTTGACACCTATTTAAAACAGGGAATCAAGATGGAAATTGAAAAAAACCCGTATTCAGATGATGCTGTGCAGCTTTTAACATACCATGGCTCTAAGGGAAGAGAATTTGATTATGTCTTTTTGCCGCAATTAACGGCTAGACTTTGGGAAAAAGCACGCTCACCTGTTGAGCTTGATATTCCTGTTCAAAAATCACAATTTTTAGAAGATAAAAATGAAAACAAGAAAGCAGAGCAATTAAAGCTTTTATTTGTCGGAATAACCCGCTCCAGATACGGGCTTTATTTGAGTTTTTCAAATTGTGATGATGATATGAATGTTCAAGCTATGAGTGAATATTTGGCATCTGATATGTTAAATAACCCCTCAATTTGTGAAAAAGAAACCTTTGATATGAATTTAGAAACTTATACAGATGAATTAAAGCTTTCACTTTTGTATCAAAATTCAGATGACATTCAAAATGAACTCAAGCATAGAACTGATGATATTATGGTAAGCGCTTCTTCTTTGAATGAATATTTAAGCTGCCCGAAAAAATATTATTATTCAAACATTTTAGATATTCCTGTTTATTTTGATGAAGTTGATAATTTATCTTACGGCTCTGCTGTGCATTACACCATTGAAAAAATGGCAAGAATGGGTAAAGAAAAAGGGCAATACCCTACTCTTGATGAAACTTTAGAATACTTCAGAGAAAGAATTGCTTCTTTAGAATTCAGCGACGAAGAAAAAAGGGCAGAATACATTAAAAGAGGGGAAGAGGTCTTCAAAGAAAATTATTTGAAATTTATTGAAACCCCGCTTGAAAATATTATCGCATCCGAGCTTCCTATGGAATTAAAAGAAGAAGGATACACCCTTAAGGGCTTTGCAGACAGAGTAATTAAAGCAGGGGATAAAATTTACATCTATGATTTTAAAACAGGAAGCGCTAAAAAAATTAAACCTGATGAAAATTATCATAACCAGCTAAGGTTTTATAAATACTTATATGAAAAAATAAACCCTGGAGCAAAGGTGGAGGATTGCGCACTTTTATACGTTGAAAAAGGGTTTAATTATTCTAACGCAAGCCTTACAGATGAAGATAATATTGAAATTGAGAATAAAATTAGAGATTTTGTTCAAAATGTTAAAGCTCTTAATTTTAACCCAACACCATCCAAAGAAGCCTGTGGATATTGCCCTTACACTATGATTTGCTCTCTTGCAAGAAAAGATTAGAATTTAAATTTTTTATCTTTTTCAAAAAATGTGAAAATTTTTATGACACCGTTTTTATCAAATGAAAATTTTATTGCACCATTATCTTTTGTTGAATATATTTTACTACCGGCATTTTCAAGAAGCTTTAAAGTTTCAATGTTCGGGTGACCGTAATGATTTAGACCGGTTGAAATTATTGAATATTTTGGCTTCAAATATTGCATAATCTCTTTATTTACAACATTTTTTGCCCCATGATGACCCACTTTTAAAATATCTATATCCTTTAGTGTGTCGTCTTTTATTGCATTAAACGCTTTTATACCGCCATCTCCCATAAAAAGCGTTTTATGGCCTTTGTAATCTGCAAGCGTAATAACAGAATTTTCATTATCATCTTCTTTTTTAATTTTTGGATTATCCGGCACAAAAGTTTTAATTTCAAGCTCTTTTTCTTTGAAAATGACCTTATCATCTTGCGCAACAGAGTATTTTACATTATTTTTATTCATATAATCAAATATTGAGCAGGAATTTACCGTATCACAAGTGGTTCTTTGCACAATTACATTTTTAACCTTGATATTTTTCAAAATATCAACAACACCGCCTGAATGGTCATTATCAAAGTGCGTTATAATTAAATATTCAAGTGTTCTTATATTTTTATCATAAAGGTATTCAAGCGTTACCCTTTTTGCACCTGAAACCCCGCGATAGGGCAATTTTGCAGCATCAATCATAATATATTTATTTTTTGGCGTTTTGAGTAAAAAATTATCTGCATTGCCTACATCAAATACAATTATTTCATAATTATTATTCAGTACCTGTTTTGCCGCACTAAAGAAAATTGAACTCAAAAGGCAAAAAAGAAGGGCTGCAAAAACAATATTTGCCTTCCGTTTTTTAAAATTGAAAATTATACATTGAATAAAGGCAAGAATTATAAAATAGTATAAAACAATTTGAAACACTTGCCCTGAAGGCATTTTTATAACAGAAGAAGGAAGTTTTGAGAAAAATTCTGAAACATATAAAAGCCCCGTTATCAAAGGATTTAGGATATAGCTTGAAATTTTTATGATAAAATCACCCAAAACAGGTATTAACCCTATGATTGAACTTGCAAAACCAATAAAACTTATAATGCCTATAAATGGTAAAACTGCAATATTTGCAAAGACACTGTATGGAGTAAAGGTGTTAAAATAATACATCTGCAATGGTGCTGCCCAAAGCTGTGCAACAAAAGGCACCAAAACCATTCCTAAAATTGAAATTGGTGAAAATATAAATATAAAAGCAAGAATAAATTTTGTACCCCAAAAATCTGCCCAAAAACCTGCATCTTTTGAAGAAAACTTTTTATAAAAATATTTTTTATAAGCTTTATCAATATGCTTTATTTTACTGCAAACAGGTTCAATACAGGTGATAAGGCCGCCCGTGACTAAAAATGAAAGCTCAAAACCTACATCATTTAAGAGTTTTGGGTTAAAAAGAAGCATAATAAAACCTGTAAAGAATATTAAAACAAAATTATCTGCCGCCTTAAACATTAATTTGCCAATTAAAATTATAATAAGCATAATAGACGCCCTTAAAATAGAGGGTGGAAACCCTGTCATAAAGGTATAAATCAAAATAATTCCTATACCTGCCGCAAGGCGTACATTGTATGAAAAATTTAAAAATCCGCTTAATACCCACCAGATAGTAAAAATCAGTGCAACATTCAAGCCGGAAGCTGCCAAAAGATGGAGCAGCCCTGAATTTATAAAAGATTGTTTAACAGCATCCGGCGGGTTTACTGCGTCATCTCCAAAGACAATGCCGCCCAATACCTCAAGATTAGGGCTTTTTATATATTTGCCGTGTTTAGAAATTATTTTATCCCGCGTTATATCAAGCCCTTGCAAAATACTCCACCAAAGCTCTTTTGGCTTATTTTTGGCATTTTTAATATCCGGATGGTTTAAAATTTTAAACTCTTTGTTGTTTGAATAAAGAATTACAAATGTATCTTTATTTTTCAGATATTTTTTATAATCAAACTCGCTTGGATTTGAAGCACTTTTCGGGCTTCTTAAATTACCCTTTATTTCAACAACATCACCGATTTTAATATCATTATATTTTTCATCATCATTTTGAATTGAAACAAGAATTTTTGTATCATTCGGGGCAAAATCTTCATCAAACATTTTTACCTTATATGCGCCGAGGAAAAATTTGGCGGTTTTCTTTTCCTTTGCAACACTTGGAATGGAATACACCCTTCCCCTTACAATTACGTTATTTGCAGAATTTATGGCAGAAAGCGTATCAAATTCTTTATTGTGAAATTTTGCATTGTAAAAACCAAAAATAAAAATTAAATTCAAAATAATACAGAGACCAGGTTTTAATTTTGACCTGATACACAAGAAAAATAAAACCGCTGCAACAGAACAAGTAAAAAGGGTATGGCAGTCTGCATAAAAAGCACTCAAACCAATTGTATAAAAGATCGTAATCAGCGCTAAAGTTGAAATTCTATTTTCCATAACAGTTTTATAGAAAAAATTATAATATGAAAAATATTTAATAAATATTAAGAATTGTTAACTTACAAAGAACAGACACGGCAAACCTTGCAATAAATTTTATATACATTTTAAGCAATTATTATAAATAAAAAAACTTTATTAATGCATAAGAGCGAAATTATATAATCTTAAACACATATTTTAGGAGAGAAATACTATGTCTACAAACGCCATTGATGCCAGCTATAAGCCTTCGTACTATGCTCAGGCAAAAAATATAGTTTCATCTTCCGGAAATGATGGAGAAAATGTTTCTATATATCAAGAGCAGGAAACCGGCAGCAAGGCGACCGTTGATATGGATTACGTTTGTACAGATGGCAAAGATGATGGAAAACTAAGCACAGGCGAAGCCATTGAAAGCGTAGGCAAAGGTATCGGGAAATCCTTAATAAATATGGTAAAAATGCCATTTACAGAGGTCGCCAAAGGAAACTTTTTACCTGCAATTGCCGTGGTAGCCGGTGCTGCACTTTGTGCTACACCTATTGGCGCTCCGCTTGCAGTTATAGGCGGTACAATTGGTATCGGTAAAGGATTATTTGACATCGGAAGCGGCCTTGCAAAAGCAAGTGAAATTGCAAATTCAGGCGAAGGCACCGACGGCGAAGCTAAAGCCGCACTTGAAGGAGTAGGCTCCGGCATACTAACCTCAGGGCTTTCAGCAGTAGCAGTTGCAGGCGGGGTAAAAACCATGAAAGCCAGAGGCGGCGAAATGGCAAAACTTGAAAAAGGAGCTAAATTTGGCGATAAGGTAAAAGCATTCAAAGATGATACAAAAGATGCATTTGGAAAATTAACAAGCAAAACCAAATCCAGCACAACAACGGAAACCCCAGAGAATACAGAACCAACTGTGACAGATACACATGGGGGAACAGGGAAACCGACAGCTGATGCGTCAGAAACCTCTACCGTTAAAATATTTGGTGGCAAAAAAGTTGATATCAGTGGCACAAGCAAATTAACAACACAAAATACACGCAGCTTAAAACGTTGGGACAAAAATCATGGAACTAACTTCTTACAGCAATACATAGAGAATTACACCAAAGTACATGGAATAGCTCCAAAAAACCTTTAAGTTAATATATTTAGTTCAAACCCCCGTAATTAACGGGGGTTTGTTTGTGTTAAGAAAATTTAACAAAAGCAGATAAAGTTACGTTAAAAAAGGCAATTTTTGAATGTAAATATACTTTATATATACAAGAGAGATATTTAAAAAGCGCAGAGAAAAACTTTGCACACAACTTATTAACCCTGTTTACCTTATTAAAGAAGAGAGAAAAAGTTTATGTTAAATTCAATCACATCAGCCTCCCCCGCTGAAATTGCAAAGCAAAAACAAGCACAAAAAAGTCAAAATCAGGTGAATTCAAGCTATGAATATGCGCCAGATTGGATGTTTGAAAATTCAAACGCAGGCAAAGTAGGTGACAATTTGCAGGTAAGCGCTTCATCAACCGATGCTAATAATACAACACCTGCTGAAACCGGCGATGCCTTTTCCGATAAATGCAGCGACGGTGAGGATGACGGACGCATAGGGTTTGGAACGGCACTGCTTCAGATGGCAAAAGGAGCCGGAAAATCTATAGTGAATACTGTGGTTGGAATTGCAACTGACCCTAAAAAGCTTCTTTTAACTGCAGGAACAATTGTTGCTTGTTCATTATTCCCGCCTTTAGCAGTAGGGCTTGGTGTTGCAGGTGTTGTAACAGGCGTTGTTTCGGGCGCAAAAGCGGTAGGAAAAGCTGTTGAATTATATAATAACCCAAATGGAACAGATGCCGAAGCTAAAGCAGCATTCCAAGATTTAGGCGCAGCAGGGCTTCAGGTAGGTATTTCGGCAGTTGGTGTAAAAGCGGGCGTAAAAGCTATGAAGGCAACACCGAATTCTTCTATGAGCCAGCTTACAAAAAGCGGAGAAACGGGCGTTAAAGGTGCAATTGAAAATGGTAAAAATACAGTGAAAGCCTTTGCAGAAGACACAGTTTCAGGCGGCAGAGGATTAACAAAGGTTAATGGTAAATTAAAAATCAATACAGGCGAAGGTCATCTTGGTTACAAAGGTACTCAAGCATATACAAAAGTAAAAGCAAATATAGGTAAAGAAGGCGTTATAGGCAGCGCTAAAACCGGAGTAACAAAAACTGCAGGTAAAATTTCGCAAATGAAAACTGCAAAAACAATACCGTCGGCTACAAAAACTGCAAAAGCAGCATCAAAACTACCCGGAAAGTATACAAAATTTGCTAAAGATTCAGGGTACCAATCAGGCTTTGGCGCTTTAACGACACCTGCAGCTTACGAACTTCAAAAAACAAATGAGGTTTCAAACTATGATATGGTTCAGCTCGGGAAAATGAATACGACAGCGACAGGTTCCCAAAGCCGGTATACACCTGGAATGTATGAATTCTCCCATGATTGGATGGATAAAATTTAAATAAAAAGGAGGTTTCAAACCTCCTTTTTTTATATTAATAGATGACTTTAACCCCGCAGCCGCCTGATGTTGAACTTAAATTTTTTCTGTATCGCCCGTCATCATAATAGGTTTCAGAGCCAGACTGACCATTTGAAAATAAATCCGTAAATTGCGTTCCATTTCCCGTGGTTGATGTATAATAGCCATTCTGAGAAGGAAAATTATAATACGAATTTTGAGGATACTGATTATAATAAGTGTTCACAGGCGGAGTATAGCCTGTTAAGGAACCGCTTCTTATATTTCTTATTATGTTTCTGATTGTAGGCCTTGCGTAAGGTCTATAAGGCGTATACCTATTATAATAAGGATTATTTGGATTGTAATAATTGTTATAATAGCCATTGTTGTAATAATTGTTGTAGCCGTTGTATGCACTATATTGCGGGTATTTATTTGAATATCCCTGTGTTGCGCTTGAAAGCTTTGTAAGGCGGCTTCTTTCATTGCCGCTTTGAACAGCGCCAAATACACTTGATTCTAGCCTTTGTAATCTATTTGTAGCATCATCGCCTACATAAGTGCGGCCAAAAACTTTTCTTTCAACCTTGCTTAATTGCCCGCTGTTTAGGTTATATGTTCTTTTTGTTGTGGTAGCTGTGTTATGAAAAGGTGTATAAGTATTATAAGAAGTTTTCGGACCATTTAAATATTCAGGGTCTTCAAGTTTATCAATCACAATTTCAGAATGTGCATACTGTGCAAATAGCAGCATTGTAAAAACTAACAAGGCTTTTTTCATAAAAATTTTCCTTTTAAAGATATATTTTTCAAAATGAAGGATATCCTAAAGGTTTATTTTTTTCATTAGCCCTGCACTCTTAAATAAGGCTATTATTTTAATTGTTCCAATGTAAAAATTGTTTTAGAAAGCTCTATTAAAAGTTCATAATCTTTCTTTTCAACATTTTCTTTTGAATAAACTGTGCCATCAAGGGGCATATATTTTGAATAAAAATTAGCTTCATATTTTAAATTTCCCTGCAATTTTGCAAGGTAGGCTAAATTTTGAACAAGATAAAAGCCTTCGCTTTGGCTATCAGGGGTTGATGCATAATCTTTTTCAAGGCGTCTTGCATATAAATCGACAAGGTTTACATTTGCATTAAATTTTTGTATATCGCAATTGTTTTCAATGCAATTTTTGAAATTATTCAAAAGAGGTATTATTTTAAGTATGTCTTTGGTAAATTTAGTATCTTTTTCTTTCTTTAAAATCACATCTAAAAAAAGTTCATCATCAAGAGGTGCCTTCTTTAGATCTTCTTCTATAAAAAAGCCGTCTTTATATTTGCCATTAGGAGTTGTTTTTTTGCTTTTTTGTTTAATATAGTCAAATTCTCTTTCAATATTTGGCAATGTGCCATAATAGCCGTTATCCTGATATTTTAAAATTAATTCTTCTTTTTCTTTTCTTGTCAGACCTTTCGGGGTGCCGCCTGTCGGGGTACCTGTTTTTTGTATCACCTTATTTCCGGCTTTTTCTTTAGCCTCATCAAATTTTTCAACCCCTTTATTTTTAATTTCAACCGCTTTATCTTTTCCTTTTTTGAAAAACTCTTTTGTGGAATTTTTTATTTGATGAAAATCAGGCATATCAAGCGCCATTTCTTCTGCCGAAACCATACCCGCAAAAAGAAACATGGTAAAAAATATACAAAAAATATTCTTAAACCCAGTTATTCTCATATTTATAATTATACTTTTTTTATTCAAAAAACCAATAAACTAGAGCCAGTTTTTATTATATTTAGACTGCAGATGTTCAAAATCAGTGTTTGTCCAATCAATAGCAGCCTGTGATGCAATTGTTGCCACTTGATTAAATATTTCATTCTCATCTTTTGTAAACTTTTGCAACACAAAATTTGCCAAATCAATATCACCCTTGTATGGCCCAACCCCTACTTTTAACCTGTTAAAATCCTTGCTAGAAAGGTGCTTTATAATTGATTTAATACCGTTGTGTCCACCGTCGGAACCATTTTTTCTAAACCGCAAGGTACCAACATCAAGGCTTATGTCATCATAGATTACAAGTAAATCTTTAGGTTCAAGTTTATAAAAATTAACAATTTGAATTACCGCTTCACCGGATAAATTCATATATGTAAGGGGCATAAGAAAAATCAGGTCATCTTTTTTTGCAAAAAAAGATTTGAATTTTTCGGTTAATTTGATATTGTAAGAGAGGAGAATGCGGTCTAAGACCATAAAGCCTATATTATGTCTGGTAAAATTATATTTAGTTTCAGGGTTTCCAAGCCCGATAATAGCTTTCATAGGCTAATACCTCTTTCTTTAGTATTTGTAATGTGAAACAAATTAATCTTGTATTTAGTTAAACAAGGTATACAAAAAAAGTTAAGTAAAAGTTAAACATACTAATAACCGTGATACATAATAACATAAAAATCAGGAGCAAAGCCATGCAGGATAAAAAAAATAAACAACAAAGTTCAAAAAAAGTATTTGATTTTTTAGAAAAAAATAAAATACACAAAAAAGATTTCGCACAAATGATAGGGGTAACTCTTTCTTATGTATATAACCTTATCGACGATGCTATTCCTTTCTCAACACGTACAACAACTCTTGAAAGGATAGCAACTGTTATGGATATTATGCCAGAAGAATTTGATGAATATGTAATATCATCAGACCCTGTGCCTTATAATAAAAATCTTGAAACTTTAAAAGATTATATGAAGAAAAATAAGCTTTCTACGGTTGAATTTTTGAAAAAGTTTGAAAGAAAGAAAAGATTGCAAACTGTTGATATCTTAAGAGGTGCAAAGCCTTTATATATTGATTTTTCAGAGTTTAAAAAAATAGGCGATATATTAAACATTAAAGAGAATGATTTATTTGAACTTTGGAAAAATGTATTCAGTGAATATTTAGAAGATAACAATTTTGACACAACAAATAATAAAGAACTTTTAGATGCTATGTTTAATGGTGCAAAAAAATATTTAACATCTAAAAAATAATAAGTTTATCTTGTAATATTTCTTAATGCGCTTAATTCTTTTTCTTGAATTGTCACCGTGTTTTTATTACTATTGTAGAGAATAAGACTTTAAACGGTAATAAATTTTATATGAAAAGCTCTACACTTCACAGGTCTAATTTAACCAAAGAAAGAATGTCTATGCTTGAAAATGTTAAATTTCAAGCAGCAAAACGTGTAAGCGCGGATGCTAACCAATTTTTAAGAACAAGTAAAAACCCTGAGCTTGATGTATTATATAGAAGCTTTATGAAAAACGTTACTGCAGGCTCAAACGCCTCAGGAAATGTTTCAAATACAGGAAAAATCAAGATACGCGTGAGGGCAAAAACAGATGGTGTTTATTTGAGCATCGGTGTTATCGGCGGATTGATTTTTCTTGCAATTGTCAGTCTGGTTGTCTGGATTTCTTCAATTCCTGTTAAGAAAAATGATATCCCCGAAGCCCCCAAAACATCTGCAAATCTTGAAGTTGTAAATGATTCAAAAGAAATTTCCGAAGGAAGCCGCAGAGAAAAATATACAATAAAAAGTGGGGATACTTTAGATAAAATAACTTACAGGTTTTACGGAAAATACGACGCACAAAAAATTGAAGAAATAAAAAAAATCAACAATATAGCAAACCCGGAAGGGCTTCAAATAGGTCAGGTTTTGATTATCCCCGTTGATAAATAATTTTTAAACACAAAAAATACAGAGTGAGAGAATTTATGACAAAAAATTTATTAAACAGGCTGCTTTTGGCGCTGGTTGCGCTTTTAATGTCACCCGTATGCGCATTTGCTGCAACTATAGACCAAAAAATCGATAAATATTTTGCTCCGTTTTCAGATGTGTTTTCAGGAATTGTATTTTATTCCGTAAATATTGCAGGGGTAAAAGTTCCCCTTGTTATACTTTTTCTTTTAATTTCAAGCATTGTTGCAACCTTTTACCTTAGATGGATTGGTATTTGGGGCTTCAAACATTCGTTGAAACAAATATTTGTTAAAAAGAAAACAGAATTTAATGAATCTCACAACTCCAAATGTGGTGAAGTATCATCATTCGGCGCTTTAGCTACCGCATTATCAGGCACCGTGGGTTTAGGAAATATTGCAAGTGTTGCAATTGCAATTTCTGTCGGTGGCCCCGGCGCTATGTTTTGGATGTGTATTGGCGCAATATTTGGTATGGCGCTGAAATTTTGTGAAGTAACACTATCGTTGAAATACAGAAGATTTAATGCAGATGGCTCTGTTTCAGGCGGCCCTATGTTTTATATAGCCCATGGACTTACAAGAAAAGGCTTTAGATGGCTTGGGCAGCCTCTGGCTACCTTTTTTGCTTTAATGTGTATACCGGGCGCTTTAAGCGGCGGATGTATGTTTCAGGCAAATCAGGCTACAAAGCAATTTATAAACATAACAGGCGGTGAAAACAGTATATTTTTTGCACACAGCTGGATTTTTGGGCTTATTATTGCAGTTCTTGTTGGGCTTGTAATTGTTGGCGGAATCAAAAGCATAGCAAATGTAACATCAAAGGTTGTTCCCTTTATGTGCGGGCTTTATATAAGCGTAAGCTTGATTATAATATTTTTTAATATTACTCAGGTACCCCATGCAATAGGCGTTATTTTTGAAGAAGCATTTTTCCCAAAAGCCGTTGCAGGAGGAATTGTAGGCTGTATTATAATGGGTATGCGCCGCTCTATTCAATCTAACGAGGCGGGTTCAGGCTCTGCACCTATAGCCTACGCTGCTGTTAAAACCAAAGAGCCTGTATCTCAAGGGTTTGTATCTTTAATGGAACCTTTCTTTGATACGGTTATTGTTTGTTCTATGACAGCATTTGTAATCATTATTACTGGCGAATATCTAAATTACAGAGAAGGAATATCCGGTGTAGAATTAACATCTGCTGCTTTTGCAAACGCTATAAGCTTTTTCCCGTATGTTTTAGCCTTTATTATAATTCTTTTTGCAATATCTACAATTATTTCCTGGTCTTATTATGGTCAAAAAGCCTGGGGATATATTTTTGGTGAAGGTTTTAAACGCACAAAGATTTATCAGATTTTATTCTGCCTTTTTGTTGTAATAGGCTCATCTGTAAATATTCAAAGTGTCATTAATTTTACCGACGCTACCTTGCTTGCTATGGCAGTTCCAAACCTCATAGCCATCTTTATTTTAATTAAAGAAATAAAGGGTGATTTGATTGAATATTGCAAAAAATATGATTTAATATGCCCTATGAACAAAGTTTGGTTTAAAGATGAAAAATAGCAAACAGAGCCTGTATGCACCTTATTGTGAGGCACTAGAAGCTTTAAATTCAAGTTCTTCGATAAGGCAAATTAAAGATATTGAGCAGGATGGAAAATATATCATTCTAAATTCCAAAAACGGAAGCGCCAAAAGGCTCTTAAACTTTTCTAGCAATGATTACCTTGGAATTTCAAACGATAAAACCTTAAGAGAAGATTTTTTAAAAAAATATATTTCATCAGGCAATAAAATTTCAAACCCTTCTGCAAGACTGCTTTGCGGCACAAGCCCTGTATATAAAAAAATGGAAGAATTTTTAGCTGAAATTTTTGATAAAGAAAGGGCTTTAATTTTCAACAGCGGCTATCACGGCAATGTTGGCGTATATTCGGCACTTTTAGATAGCAGTGATGTAGTTTTTGTCGATAAATTAAACCACGCAAGCATAATTGACGGCATCAGACTTTCCAAGGCAAAAATTATTCCATACCGCCATCTTGATTATGAAGATTTAAGGCAAAAATTAATAAAATACAGAAAGGATTACAAAAAGGCTATAATCTCCTCAGAGAGTCTGTTTAGCATGGATGGAGATATTGCAGATATTAATAGGCTTGCAGATTTAAAAGAAGAATTCAATACACTTTTAATCATCGATGAAGCCCACAGTTTCGGGGTTTATGGAAATGGCAAAGGCATTTGCAGCGAGCAAAATGTGCTTTCAAGGGTGGATTTAATTCTTGCGACCTTTGGAAAAGCAATAGGCTCATACGGCGCTTTTGTTGTTGGGGATGGTGTTTTAATTGATTATTTAATCAATTTCGCGCGGAGCTTTATTTTTTCAACCACACTGCCTGAAATAAGCATCGCGTTCTCCCAATATGTTTTAAAAAAGCGGATTTTGGCTAATAATACACTTCAGGAAAAACTTTTTAAACTAAATGATAATTTTAGAAAAAGCGTAAAATCCTTTGAAATTATGGGTGAAAGCTATATTGCACCTGTTCTTATCGGCGAAAATGCAAGTACGGTAGGGTTTTCAAGGCATTTAATTGAAAACGGATTTTATATTTTGCCAATAAGATACCCAACAGTTGCCAAAAACACCGCCCGTTTAAGGATTTCACTGAATGCAGGGCTTGAAACCAATGATATACAAGCTCTTGCAGATTGTTTAAATAGTCTCCAAAAGTAAATTTTATCACTCTTGTGATGTTTTTGGCACCTTAATGTCGCCAAAAACCAGATACAGTGCAGGGGCAACAAGGAGGGTGATAAAAACGGAGGCTAAAAGCCCGAAAATAATTGCTATGGCAAGGGAAGAAAACATTGGATCCTGCCCTAGCCAAAGGGGGAGCATTCCACCAATTGTAGTTACAGCTGTTAGAAAAACCGGAGTTGCTCTTGAAATAGCAGCATTTTTTACGTTTTCTTTTATTGCAATCTGCTTATTTATTTCATTAAAGCCCTCACCCTCCAAGGATTTTACCGATTCTAAAAATATTACACAATTATTTACAGCAATACCAACTAGGCAAATATATCCCAAAAATGTCATAAATCCAAAATACGAGCCTGTTATAAAAAGCCCAAAATTAGCACCTGATAAGGCTAAAAGCGAACATGCGGCAGTAATTAAAGTTTTTCTGATTTCTTTAAAAAGAACGATTAAAATAAGGGCAATAATGGAGAAGGCAGTCGGAATTTCCCTCATAATTGAGCTATTACCCTTTTTTGAATTTTCGTATGTACCGCCAAATTCAAAGCCGTAGCCAAGTTCCCAATTTTCTTTTTCTAAAACAGGCTTAATTTGCTCTATCACTGCATTTGCGGTAGTGCTTTCATCAATCCAAGCCTGCAAAGTAACAGTAGGCCTGTTATCGCGCCTGAAAATTTTCGGGTATTCAAATCCCGGAGCGGTTTTTGCCACCATAGAAAGAGGAATGGATTTACCAGAAGATGATAAAATTTGAATATTATCAAGGCTTTCTGCTTCCCTAAAGGCATCAGAAAAGCGGTAAATGACAGGTACGCTGGTTGTATCGTCCATATAGCTTGAAATTTGGACCCCAAGGTAACCTGCATTTATTGAAGAAAGGATATCATAGGAAGTAAGGCCAAGCCTTGAAGCTGCCGGATTATCTATTAAAATTTTTATCCTTGGAGTCTTGCTCCCCCAATCGTTTTTAACCAGATATACCCCTTTGATATTTTTTAATTCTTCTTGAAATTTGTATATATATTTGAAAATTTTATCCCTTTTAAACCCATAAATCCTAATCTCTACAGGGGCATCATAAGGCGGCCCCAGAGGGACTTTTCGGACAACAGAATTAACATCTGCAAAATTGTCATTTATAAATTTTTTTACCTCTATTATACTCTTATCAACACTTTTGTATGAATCCGTATTTATTAAAATCATCCCAAAATTCTCCCTATCCGCTACAGGGCTTGAGGATAGCACATATCTTGGGGCAGATGTACCTATATAGCTTGAAAAATTCCTTATTTCAGGTTTTTTCTTTATAAAATTTTCAATTTTAACAATGTAATCCCTTGTCTTATAAATGTTTGAGCCTTCCTGAAGATTTAATCTTACCTCATACATACTCCTGTCTGAATCCGGAAAGAAAATTTTTGGTACAAAACCAAACAAAATAAAGCTAAAAAGCGCCAAGCCAAAGGCTGATAACATAATTTTTCGGGGGTTTTCTACACTATAGCTGATTATCGGGGTGAAAAATTTTACTACGTCAAATTTGCCCTTCTTTTCTTTCGAGGGTGAAGGCTTGAAAACCGTTATCAAATAAGGCAAAAGAGAGGTTGAGTAAAACCAGCTTAAAATCAGCGTTATTAATATCACTTTAAATAAAGCTGAAGAATATTCGCTTACAGCACTTTTGGCAAGATAAATAGGCAAAAACGCACAAGAGGTAATAATTGAAGCACACAAAAGAGGGGTTTGATATTTTCGAACCACTTCAATCACAATCTGTGTAAGACTTTCAGACTTATTAACGTTATTTAAAATTTGCTCTTTTGCATTGCTTAAATTCGCTCCTATTTGCTTTGTCATCTGTGTTAGCGCTCCTTCAGCAACAACAATTGAATTATCCACAAGAATTCCAAGTGAAATAATCAAAGCACTCAAAGAAATTTTATCCAGCCCGAGTCCCGCTTTTTCCATAATAAAAATCGCAGATAAAATAATACAGAGTATAATTCCTGAAATTATAAGCCCCATCTTAATTCCAAGGATAAAAAGCACCAAAAACGCAACAATAAGTACACTTTGTAAAAGGCTTGATGTAAATTTATCAGTCAAAATTTTTACATAATCTCCCTGAAGCGCCATAATTTCAAAATTAATCCCTATGGGGTAAATCGCTTTCAGGCGCTTAATTTCGGCCTTAATTTCATCGCTCCATTTTAAGATATTTCCATTATTTTTCATTGATAAAATAAATAAAATCGCATCCTTGCCGTTTGCCCTGCAAATGCTTGTCGGAGGCTCGATGTAGCCCTTTTTAATATTATAAATATCTGATAATTTCAGGCTTTTATTTAAAATTTCGACAGGGATGTTTTTAATATCTTCAAAGCGGTCAAAATTGCTTGTACCTTCTATAAGAAGGCTTTTTCCGCGCGTTTTAATATACCCGCCCTGCCCCAAAACGTTTGTTTTTTGAAGATAATTTTTTAAAATTGTATGGTCGATTTTGTTAACTATGGTGTCATTAGGGCTGAAATTCAGATATACTGCCTCTTTTTGCACCCCCATAAGCTGCACTTTCCCGACATTTTGAAGCGTTAAAAGCTCATCTTTAATATCATCTGCTATATCCTTCAATTCCTTGTAGGAGTAACCGTCACCGGTTATTGAAAAAATTGTTCCAAAAACATCTGCAAATTCATCATTAACAATGGGGTCCAACCCTTGCGGCAGACGCCTTTTAGCAAGGTCGACTTTCCGCCTTAATCTATCCCAAACCGGTTGAATATCATCAATTGTTTCATAAATTTCAACAAAGAGCATTGAAAGTCCGTCGTATGACTGGGTTTTGATGTGTTCAACCTCTTCCATTTCCAAAATAATTTCTTCAATTTGCCGGCTTACGTATCTATCCACCTCATCGGCTGTCATATTGGGACAAACCGTTGTAACAGTAGCAGTTCGGATTTTAAAACCCGGGTCTTCGTTTCTTTTAATGTTTTTATAGGAAAAAATCCCGCCAAATGTAAGTATCAGAGTCAAAATGATTAAAAAAAGTTTGTTTTTAATAAAAAATTCGCCCATAAATCATTCTGCATCCTTCACTTTCACTCTTTGACCATCCATAATTTCAGATACACCCTTAGTTACAACCAAATCATTTCTACAAAGCCCCTCTACCACCATATTGTCATTGTTTATATCAATCGGTTTAATATTATGCCTTTTGATTTTAGCAATACCATTATGTACATCTTTTAAAACCCATACATAGCTTGAGTTTTCATCTTCTAAAACAGCACTTACAGGAAGCTCAATTACTTTTTTATCATCCTCCGGGGTAAATTCTGCAATTGCCCGAATCGCCATTCCATCCTTTAATTCGGGGTATTTTTTATCAAAAATTAAAGTAACCCTGTATGCTCCCTCATCAATACTTGTTTTTGTAATGCCTTTTATTCTTGCAATTCTAACCTCAGAGTCCTCATTTGACTTAATTTGAAGCTCTTTTCCTTTATAAAAATTATTAATAAATCGTTCAGATACAAAAATTTTGGCTTCGGTTTTCCTGTTATCCTGAAAGATAACCACAGCCTGCCCGGGGTCTGTATACTGGTTTTCTTCTTTTAGTTTTTTTAGAATAATTCCATTATCCGGAGCGTACAATTTCCCGTATCCCACACGCTTTTTCGCCATTTCAAGCTGTTCTTTTGCAATCAAAATCTGATGCTCTTTAGATTGCATATCAGTCTTGGCTTTATCCCAATCGTTGTCTGAAATTCCACCTACAGCATGAAGTTTATCAATTCTTTCATAATAATTTTTAGCATTTTCATATTTATTTCTTGCATCCATAAGCGCAGCACGGTTTTCAAGCTCTTCAAGCTCTAAAATTCTATTGTCAATTTCCGCTATCACCTGCCCCCTGCGCACGATATCACCATCTGTGAAATTAATTTTTTTAATTACACCTGCAGTTTCGAAGCTAAGCTCCGTGTCACCTCCAGCCTTTATGTAACCGAAAAATTCTTTTTTATTATCCGGAATTTTTGGCGCAATTACAGTGTATTCAACAAACCTTAATTGTGCAATCTCTTGCTTAGCGCAGGATACAAGGAAAATTGCACATAAAAAAACTGCACCTATAGTTAAAAATATTTTTTTCATAACAGGTGAAATTTTATTTAAATTTATACCTGAAAAATATTCCCCACAAAGGCTAATCCATTAAATAATCAGGCGCGCGGGTGGGTTTTTTCATAAACGTTTTTCAACCTTTGGATTGAAACGTGAGTATAAATTTGCGTATTTGCAATGCTTGAGTGGCCTAAAAGCTCCTGAACTACCCTCAAATCCGCCCCGTTTTCCAAAAGCTTTGTTGCAAAAGAATGGCGAAACACGTGCGGGGTGACCTTTTTAGGAAGCTCAATATTATTTACAACCTCTTTTAAAGCTTTTCTAATGCTTTGATTTTGCAACCTGTAACCGTTATTATTAATAAATACAGGGTCTTTTGGGCCATGTGTGGTTTTATAGATTAAATCCGAGACGTTTTCTATATAATTTCTAAGATTTTCTTTTGTTCTATCCGGAATTAAGACTATGCGCTCTTTTGCGCCCTTGCCATATACGGTTATTTCGTTTTGTTCAAGGTTTAAATTTTCATAATTAAGACCTGATAGCTCGCTTATTCGCATGCCTGAAGCCCATAGTAATTCAAATATAACACGGTTTCTAAACCCCGAGGGTGTTGAAATTTTCACGTTTGCAAGAATTGTTTCAACCTCTGCATCAGATAAAAAATTTGGAAGGTTTTTTGTTCTTTTTGGGCCTGAAACCGTATCTGTCGGGTTAAAATCGATTATTTCCTCTCTGTATAAAAAGCGGTAAAAAGCCCTGATTGAAGCGATTTTTCTTGCAATCGTTGTTTTTGTATAATTTAATTGCCCTATAAAATAAAGGTATTCAGAAAATTTTTTAGTATCAATTTCTTCAATATCGGCTTCATTAACCCAAATCAAAAAGGTTAAAACATCGGCACAATATGCCCTTAGTGTATGGGTTGAGAAATTTTTCTCATCCTTTAAATATTGTGCAAAATCATCAAGATACTGTTTTGATTTCCGGTTAATTCCCAAGATTTTCCGCCTGATTCTTAAAAATCCATACCCTCATTATACACTCTTTTAAAAAAATTAATATAAATCAAGTATTCAAAATTGTAAAAAAAATATTATGATGATAGTAACTAACCCCATATTTAGGTTATTATACTAATAAGTTAAGAAAAAGATTCGGACTTTATAAAAAATTGCAAAATAATTTTGAAAGCTTAAATAATCTTGAAGACCATATAAGAAAATCCTCCGTTGTACAAGAAAGAACGGGGCTTGTTGCTGTTTATATGTATAAACAGTTTTTAGATTTTCAAAAATCTACCCATAATACAGCAGAAACCTTTATAAAAATTACCGATATTATGGAACAGGTTGCAGAATCTATGAAACAATCTTTTAAGGTCAGAAATATTCCGGATAATGTGTTTGTAAGCGTAGATTCAACAGGAACAATCGCAACTATAAATATTTTATGGCACACAATAACCTTTACAAACAGGTTTAATATGTCCCCTAAAGCTATCCCAAGAGAAGGCCAACCGCCATTATTTTGCGGAAGGATATTTGCAATAAACGGTGATTATGGCACACTTATGAAAGATGCTCAGGACCCTGAAGCGCAGATGCGTGTATTATTGGATAATGAAATAGCATCTCTTTATATTCCCGCTGAAAAAAACCAGAGTGTTATTATGACAATCCGCCATAAAGATAATCAGGAGCATTTTTTAACCCATGTAGATGCGCCAAGAGATTTTCTTTTAAAGGTTATTGAAATTATTTGTGCAGGCGGCCAGTTCCACGAGCAGAGCTTATAAATGGTACAAAAGATACCAAATTTGAAACACCCGTTTTGGGCAGAAATTTGCATTCTGTTACACCAAAAAAAACAAAGTAAAAAGGAGCCTACGCTTGGCGAAGAATTAAACGGAACTTATACTCCCAAAACCGGAAACAAAATAGAGACCCCTTAAGTTTCTCCAAAAGATGAATTTTCTAAAAAAACAAAAAGAGGCAGTAAGGAATTATCATCTGAAATCTCAGAATATCTTGATAAAAAGCTGGGCGATGGTTTCAGCACGGAAGTTGAACGTGTTGCAAAAAATGTCGGAGTTAATGCAAAAGATTTAGTTGCAATAATGGCTGCAGAATCAGGCCTAAATCCTAATGCAGGCAAGGGCAAGAGTGCAGTCGGACTGTTTCAGTTTACAAGCAGCGCTGCAAAACAATTTAATACAGATTTAAATACAATTTCTAAGCAAATTCAGGTCTTGATTTAAACCGAGATGGCAAAATCACAAAAAGTGAACTTGCAGAGCATGCTGAGAAAATGGTTAAACAAAACGGCGAAGAATTCTATGATTTATATATGCTAGGCTAAACCCCCGCCTTTATGAGTCTTTTACAGTAAATTACAAGGCATAAGTTTTCTAATAAAGGCAGCACATAGCCCTGTATTTTCTTCCTTTTTTTCAGGCTTTAAGATGCCTTGAATTTCGTTTTTAATCTCCTCTGACAGCGGATTAAATTCTGAGTATGCAGGGTCAAATTCAAAGTAAGATTGTTCAAAAGCTTTGTTTTCCATATAAATATCCTTTTTTCTTCATCCTTCTAATTTTTATGTCGTCCATGCTTTGTAAAAACTTTATACTTAACCTTATATTTGTATATTTATGTTACAATTCCGATATGAAAATTAAGACAAAAAATATTGATGATACTAAAATTCTTGCAAAAATTTTTGCAAAAAATTTACCGGATAAAGGTGCTTTTGTATCACTTTTTGGAGATATTGGTGCCGGAAAAACTGCTTTTTTACGTCTTGTTTTTAAAGAGCTTGGCGTAAAAGAAAAAATTACAAGCCCAAGTTTTGTGATTCTAAATGAATACACAGGTGCAAAAAATTCCTCCGGCAAGCCCCTTCCTATATACCATTTTGACCTATACAGGCTTGAAAACGAGGGCTTAGAAACAATTA
Source organism: uncultured Vampirovibrio sp. (assembly GCA_910577515.1). Taxonomy (GTDB): domain Bacteria; phylum Cyanobacteriota; class Vampirovibrionia; order Gastranaerophilales; family Gastranaerophilaceae; genus MGBC122484. The sequence continues at coordinate 255,474 of CAJTLW010000002.1, read as the reverse complement.
AGGAAGAACTTCGGGAATATTCAAAAGCAGAAATTTTAACATGCGTTGAATGGGCAGATTTTGGCAGTGGAGAATTACCTTACAGCAGGCTTAATATAAAAGTTTCATACGATGAAGATGAATATAACGACATAAGATATTATGAATTTGAACCTGTAGGCGCCGAATATGAAGATTTTATAGAAAAAATAGCTTATGATGCTAAAAAAGAGGGGTTTTATTTAGAATGAAAATTTTAGCATTTGATACATCTTTAAATAAAACATATATTGCACTTGATACAGGGCGTGCAACCGTTTCAAAAATTTATGAGACAGATGAAAACAATTACCACAGCGCCTATCTTATCATTGGCATAAAAAACATTTTGGAAGAAAACGGTGTTTCATTGAGTGACATTGACCTTTTTGCCGTAAATCACGGCCCCGGCAGCTTTACGGGCATTCGTGCAGGAGTCACCGTTGCAAAGACTTTGGCTAAAGAATTGGATAAAAAAGTTATCGGCATAAATTCATCCGATATTTTATATGAAACATATCAAAACCTTGACCCCGACGTGGTTTTAGATGCAAGACGCGGACAATTTTACCTTAGAAAAAATTCTCCTTTACCGGGCAGGGCAGAGATTGAACTCATTCCTTATGACAATATTTCAGACTGCATCACAAGGAAAACGGTAATTTGCGACACATCAAGCGTTTTGAGCCTGAAAGAATACTTAAAAGGCAGAGAAATTAAATTTATAAACTTTGAAGAAGATAATGTTGATTTATCAAAAGCGCTGATTAATATTGCAAAAAATGCTGTTGGCAGCGAAAATTTAAAATGGAATAGCTTAAATGCTGCCTATATTCAGGCTCCGCCAATTCATAAAAAATAAATTTAAAACAATAAAACTTTAAAAATAAGATGTAATCAAACAATAGAATTCAGGTATAGCCAAATATTCAGCATTTTTTCCCTGTCTTTTTCAACGATTTTTAATTTGCGATAAATTTCTTTGCGGATTTTTTCATCGTTTTCAATATTCGGGAAACAAAATAAATCTGCAGGCTGGATATCAAGCGCATCAATAATTTTAGCAAAGCTTTCGGATGATGGGAAATTTTGCCCGCGCTCAATTCTGCTGTATGAATTTGGCGAAATTCCTATAACTTCAGATAGATATTCCTGACTAAAACCCCTGTATTTTCTTATTTTGGCAATATTTTCGCCTACGTATTTTTTAAAATCACGTCCGTTCACACGTTTTCAACTCCTTTTTAATAGTAATTTGTATACGTTTAAAAAATAACTACTTAATAAGGTTGACACTCTACTTAATAAGTCGTATTATTTAATTAAGTTTTAATTTTATGCATGATATTTGCTTGAATTTGCAAGCAGATGGTTATGCGAAGTTTGTTTATCTTAAATAAAGGTTACGAAAATGAAGAGTTTTTTACTTATTCAAGCACTTTATTGTGCATTATTCAGTTTACCAAAAACCCGTTTCAAACACACTTCCCAAAGAAGGGGGTTTTCACTGGTGGAAATGCTTATGACCCTATTGGTTGCATCGCTGCTGCTTGCAGCACTGGCACCTGTTATGACAAAAAGGATGAATGAAAATATGCACATAACAGGCGAATTTTCAAACAAAGGTGCATCAAAAATTGTAGATATTGAATATGGCGGCAAATATTGCAGCAATATAATACGTGATGATAAAGGAAATGAATTGTATTGCGAAGGAGAATATATAGTTGAAGATGGATTTAATAATATAACAGTAACTGCAATCGGCGGCGGGGGCGGAGGTGGAACAGCACCCACATCAGGGTATATAGAATATAAAACGGCAGGCAGCAGTTCTTTTGTTGTTCCTGTTATGACAGATGGAATAGAAGCAACACTTGTAGGCGGCGGTGCTGGTGGTGGAGCAGGCTGGATAGATACAAATATTACAGGATATGCCTGGACATTTTCCGGCGCACTGGATAGAAACTATGTAACAACATCTCATGTAAGTGAAAATGTTAAAAATATCAAAGTTTCAGGAAGCAGCGTTTCAACCAATTATGCACACGGTGAAGCAGTGCTTAATTTTGATGATACAAAATATATTGCAAACGGAAAAATGTTTGTTTCACTGTCTGGCGGGGGCGGCGGGGGCGGTCAAGGCACCGTTGGTACAGGCGGTGGGGGCGGCGGAACATATCACAGATATGGAGTAACAATTACCAATGGTACTTCATACCCTTTAAAAGTGGGTACAGGAGGGAAAGCAAGAGCATGTAACGGGAATGCAGGATGCGGGGGTGCCATCTCACAACTTGCGGGCGTAATAGCAGGCGGGGGCGGCGGGGGCGGCTGGTCTTCAATGCAAGGAGCTGCTAAAGGAGGCTCTGCAAGTGAAAACGGCGTTGCGGGTTCTCAGGTTGGTTCAAAATGTACTTATACAGATGGAACAGTAACGCTCCAGACGGGCGGGGGAGGGTGCGCCCCTGGTGGTCTAAGGGGTGAAACACCTCCGTGTGTTTCAACAGTATCTCAAATATGCACGCCAGGCGGCAATGGCGGAGGCAGTATTTTTGGAGCAGGGGGCATATATAGCACTATTGCATCGCGCGGTAATAGGCATGGGCAAGGATACGGTGCCGGCGGCTGCGGCTCAGGGGTACATAATTGTTCTTCTTATCCGGGTGTATCAGCAATTAGTGACGAATTTACTGGAAACGGAGCGCCCGGGTTTGTTGCAGCAGAATGGCACCAAATTGCAAATGGCGGCGGAGGTGGGGGTGGCGGAGCAATAGTGCCTGAAAAAAGGGTAGATGTTTCACCAAATGAAACACTGACAGTTATTGTAGGTGAAGGCGGAAAGGGCGGAAGTGCCGGATATGTAAATTCATTAGGCAATATCACATCGCCAAAAAGTGGGTTTTCAGGCATTCCAAGTATTTTAAAGCGTGGTAATACAGAATTAATAAGAACAAGTGCTGATACCGGAACAGACGGTTCGTATTGCGAATACGGCGGCTGTTTGGGCGATACAAAAGGGTATTGCGGATTTTCAGGTGCAGGATGCGCGCCGGGCTGGGTATACAACGGGTACAATAAACAAACAGGAGTGGGAGATAGGTCAGGCGGCACTTTTAGCATAGAAAACGGGCATTTAATGAGGTCGAATACAAATTTCCCAAACTATAAAGTTTATGGAGGAAATGCAGCAGGAAATAATACGCCTTCAACAAGCGATGGAATATATAAAGGCGCCTTGACTTCATCTGACGGTGGGGGAAATGGCGGCGGAACATTGATAGATAATGTTAAAACCTGCACTGCAGGACTTGGCTCTACTGAAATAAACAACCCCGGCGGAAATGCAACAGGATATGGCGGTTGCGGAGGGGGCGGCGGATATGGTGTTACAAACGGAGGTGACGGGGTGTGCGGGTATGGAAAAATACTCTGGAATCCTGATAAAAAAGGAGCAGGCGGCGGAGGTGCATCCGGCAATATAATAAAAGAAACCGTAAGGGTGGGAGATAAGCAGGTGATAAAAATTAGAATTGGTGCAGGCGGAGCAGGCGCAAAAGTTGCAAACAATATAATAATTCCTTCAGCAAGCGGGGGTACAACAATTTTTGGCGATCCAAACTTTATCGAAATAAAAGCAGGAGGCGGGGGCGGGGGCGGAAACCCTTACATTCAAGATGGAAAACTTGTAAATGGTAAAGGCGGGCTGCATTCTAATGTATGCCAAATCGGCTCAAGAAATTATTTAAATAACATCAACTACTGTACAAAGGGAGCAGCAGGCGGCACATCTGCATCCAAAGAAGACAATAGCTTCACGGGCGGGCTTGGTGCAGCATTTACATACACCATTAAAGATAAAACATACATAGGAAAAGGCGGCAATGGCGGAATGCAATCAACCGAAGCGGTAAACAGCAAAGGCAAAAATGCGGAAGGCATAGCTTCAGGTGGGGGCGGGGCGGCCGTTTTAATATATAACCAAGCAAATTCTTCAAGCTTTTTAGAACATCCGCAGGGGGGAAGCGGGGCAAACGGCAAAATAATTTTAGAACTTTGGGAATAGACTTTTTATGATAAGACAACTTTCCGGGTGCTGTTCTTTTGTAACCTCAGCACCCTTTTTTTAACTTTTGCAAGCTAGGGGAGTTTGCGGTTTAAAACCATACCATTGGTAGAAATTTCAAAACCATCATCCACACTTTCAGATATCAGGCCGATTTCACCAGTTTCAATATTCACACTCCAGCTTCCAAGGAATATCCCCTGTTTATTTTTATCATCATAAGTATAAGCTGTTGATACCACAATGTTTTCATCATCCGCCAAAAACCCGAGAGGCTTGATATCCCATCTGTAGTGGTTTAAGTTTAAAAGTTCTTTATCAAACCAGTATTGTTTTATGGTTTCGTTTAATTCATCAAATTTTACGGCACGGGAAACTGAAAGCGCACTATCTGGCGTAATATCCTGCATTTCTTCTTTATCTAAAAAATAAACCCAGATATTTGTTTGATAGATGCCATTAAAAGAGGAGCCTGTTTGCTCTTTTAAAAGTACTTTGGAGTTATCTTTTGACCAATCGATAATGCTAAATGCTGAAAAGAAGGCTGTCTTCAGGTTTTCATTTGAGCTTGAAATTAAAGGTTTTTTATTTGCTCCTGCAAAAACGTTGGCATCAATCACACGCTGCTTTTTGCCTTTCATTGTATCCAAAGGATAAATAAAAAATGCGGAAGTTGTTTGTCTCACAGAGGGATAATAATAGCATTCTGTATAGGCCATAAGCTTGTAATTCGGGCTTATAACTCCGATTGAACGGGCTGATTTATCTGCTTTTAATTTTTCAAGGTTAAATTCACGTGTTCCAGGTGCATTATTATATTTTTCAAAAAATACAGGCCATTCAAGCTTTTTTACCAGATTGGGATTTTCTTCTTCCTTATAAGGCTCTGCTATTCTATGTTCCATCTTGATATCGGTTGCACGCTCAAGCCACTCTTGCGTGGTTTGCACCATAGGTTCAGCCTCTTTCAACTGCTTTTGTTGAAGTTTTCTTTGTTTATAATCGTTTACTATGTCACTCCAGGGGAATTCTATGGCAAAAACATTTTGATGAAACATAAACAGTGCTAAAAACACTGCACAGCCTTTTTGAATACCTGCTTGTATGCACTTTAGCGGCATTAAACAAGCCCTTCTTTTATAGCTTTTACCACAGCTTTTGTTCTATCTTCAAGATAGAGTTTTTGCAAAATATTATGTACGTGAGCCTTTGTAGTAGAAATTGATATTACAAGCTTTTGTGAAATTTCCTGGTTTGTCAGCCCTTCAGAAAGCAAGCTCAGCACTTCAAGCTCTTTTTTTGTAAGCCCATAAGAATTATTTTCAGCCTTTTGTTTTTGTTCAACAGCATTATTATTTTGAATACTGCCAAGAACAATTCTTGCAATCATAGGATCAAGCCAGCCCGCTTTTGTACTTACGGATTTTATTGCACTTGTAAGCGTTTCAAGGTTTGAACCCTTCATAATATAGCCGTCTGCTCCAGCGTTTAGTGCCGCAAAAACGTCTTCCTTATCTTCACGGGAAGTTAACATTAAAATTGAAGCATCAACCCCTTTTTCTTTAATAGTTTTGGTTGCTTCAATGCCATCAATTTTAGGTAAACCTATATCCATTAAAATTACATCCGGCTTTAATCTTAGCGCTAAATCTATTGCCTGCAGCCCATCTTCCGCCTGTCCTACAAGGTCAAATTCAGGATTATTTTTGATATAAAGAGCCGTTCCCATTCTTGCCATAATATGGTCTTCAACAAGGAGAATTTTTATAGTGTTTTGCAGCGCCATTTCACTGTTTATCATAACACCGCCTTGCTTTCAATTACAGAATTTTTCAAAATAAAGCTAAATGTGCAGCCTTTATCAAGCTCGCCTGATGCAAAAATTGAGCCGCCTGCATGTTCATTATTGTGGGCTTCAACAATTTGTCTTGAAAGATAAAGTCCAAGCCCTGTAGAAGTCGAGCGTTTTTTGCTTGTACCCTGGGAAAATCTGTTGAAAAGCTTTTCTATATCTTCTTTGCTTAAGCCTTCACCAAAATCTATAATATCAACACGCACATCCTTTGCTTCATAAGATGTGCAAATTTTTATAACCCCGTCTTTTTTGCTGTGTTTTATTGCATTTCCAAGAAGGTTTGAAACAACCCTTCTTATCTCATTTTTATCTGCATTTATAAGTATCTCTCCACCGGTTTTTGGTGTATTTTTTTGGAACTCAAATTCAAATTTTAAATTATCCTCTTTTAAAAGCGGAGAAAGCTTTTTTGTGCAATCTTCAATAAGTTCTTCCAAGCTAAAATGTGTCTTGCAAAGGAACAATTTTCCTGATTCATAACGATACACTTCTAAAAGTGCATTTACTAAGCCCAGCATATCTTCTGAACTTTTTTTCATAACTGATAAAAGCTCTTTTAATTCATCCTGAATATTTCCAAGCTCACCATTTAATGTAAAATCAAGAGCATTAATGGATGCAAGCAAGGGTGTTCTAAGGTCGTGAGTTAAGGTTGCAATAAAATCATCTCTTAATCTTTCATTTTCCTTCTGAAAAGTGATATCTCTGATGAGCGCCACTGTAAAATCTTCATTATCAAGCTTTACAGGTGCAAGATTAATTTCAACCGGAATTTTTTTATTTTCTTTATAATCTATAACGCTAAAATCTCTAAGGACGGTTTCACCTTTTTTGAGTTTTTTATCTTTTTCATTGATTATAATTTCAAAGAAATTTTTACCCTTGAGTTCATCGTTTTCATTTGCACAGAATAGTTTTTTAGCCTGTCCGTTTACCTGAACTATCTTGTTATTTGAATTAAACAAAATAAGCGCATCTGATAAATTTTCAATAATTGTATTTAATTTAATATTTGAAACATTTAAATCTCTTGTGCGCTCTTCAACCTTATCTTCAAGGGTTTTAGAATATTCATTAAGCTTTTTGTTTGCTATTTCAAGCTCTTCAATTTTATTTTTTAACTGCTCTTTAAGCCTTGTTCTTTCAATACCGTTTTTAATATTTAAAATAATATCATCATTGCCCCAAGGCTTTTCAATATATTTAAATATGCCAAGTTCGTTTATCGCCCTTATAGCGTTTTCTTTATCTGCATAGCCTGTGAGCAGAATCTGGGTTGTATCAGGATGTATTTTTTTTGCTTTTGATAAAAACTCAATACCGTTCATTTTTGGCATGATGAAATCTGATATAATTAAATCAACAGGGTTATTTTCAATAAATTTAAGAGCATCATCAGGGTTATTAAAAATATCCACATTTGAAAACCCCTCAATTTTTAATAAAGTCTTGAGGGTTTTAATTACCATATCTTCATCGTCTACAATGACTATTTTGCCGGTGATTAACATAATTACAGAATAATTTATTTTTGAGTTTTAGACAAATATTTAACAAAAATTTAAAAAAACTATACAAATTAGCAAGTAAATCCGTTTCCATGTTTTATAGGTTCGGTTGGCTGAAGTTTGATAAAAAGCTATTGGTCCATTCCGGGGAAGAATGAAGATATATTATAATAATTATTCGAGGCAAAATAGTGCCTTTCCTTGTGCGAAAGGCGAAAGCGCATCTTCTTTTTTTAACAGCAAAGAAAATGAAAAATTTTTATCCCCAAAATTTAAAAATCAAACTTTAACATTTAGCGGAGTGAACACAAATAAGGCATTATCTGCTTCAGGCGGGGTTATTGCAGGAGCTAAAAAATTCTTTGCAAAACATTTTATGCGGGAAGCAATTGTGGTTTCTGATTATTCAAAGCTTGTTGGTAACACAAATGCTCTTATTGGAAATGACTTTTTAAAAGGCAAGCTGGATGAGTTTCATAACCTTATGGGAGATGATGCCTCAAGGTTTATGCGGCTTGAAAATAACAAATTAACAGTTTATGAAAGAACAGTTTCCGGCAAGCTTTTAAGCGGCATTTTAGATGTTGCAAAACTTCCGCTTGATATACTGGGGGCAGGCATTAAAGGAATTGCAAATATCCCCGGAATTAAGGGTACAAAAGCATCTGAAGCTTTAAAAAACATTCCTTTTATCAAAAAAAGAGCAGATGAAAAAACAGCGATGGACCTGTATTATAAAATTAAAGGAACTACAAGTCTAAAAAACAAGCCTTTTAAAATAAGACAAAATATTTTATCAGTTCCTGCAGGGAAATCTGTCGGAAACTATAATACAAAAGATGAAAGAGGATTAAACAGGCTTGCAACTGGAGCAATTTCATCAATATTTGTCGGGATGGATTTTTACAACCTTGTAATGTATGAGAAAAACAATAAAGAAGAAGCGCAAAAAGCAGGTAAAAAACGCCGAAACAGAGAGCTAATGCGAATTGGAACAAATGCACTTATGACATATTCTGTCCTTGGGGCATTTTCAAGTTATACAAACAAGAGTAAGGCTGCAGCTTGTGCTGCAATTGCAGGTTCCGCTTTATTTGCAGAAATAATAACAAGAGTTATAGCAGGAACCCCGTTTGTGCCTTTATCGCCCGAGGGGGCTAAAAAATATAATCAAAAGAAACTTGAAAAGGAAAAACGAAAAACTCAAAAACAACAGCCGGACATCAAAGAAACACCAACCAGTAACACAATAAATACAGACACAAACAAACAACCGCAAAGCATACAGCAAGGAAAGCTTTTATTAACAGGAAATCCTTTAAATCAGGCAGGAAATGTATTCAACCAATTCGCTTCTTATGAAGCATTCTCAAAGAAAAATACTTCATTTAAGGGCGGCAACATGCCGGAACAAAAAAGAGAAACAAAAAGCCCGATTACCTTAAACAGAGCTGCATTTGCGCTTGTTGCAGTTACTATTGCAAATTTGGCTTACAGTCTATCAAGAGCGAAAATTCCAAAATTTGATTCATTTATAAAAGGCATAGAACAAGGCTTCGGAGCATTTTACAAGAAATATTCAACACGAGATTTAATTGTAAATTCCAAAACTTTAAGAAAACTTCTTGAAGGATTTGACGGCACAGACATGGGAGCCATAAAACACGCGTATGCAAGAGTTTTGGATGTTTGTTTTACAGAAAAAGAAGTAAAGCAGCTGTTTAATGCTTCAAAGGGCGGCGTAATACATATTACAAGCAAGGATAAAGTATTTTCAAGCGCTTTCAGGCGCACATCAAATGATGCCACAGAAAAATTTGCCCAGATGCTATCAGATAAAGACCCGAATGCAGTATTTAGCAGAACTACAAAAATGCTTTCAAATGAAATTTCAGATATTTCAAAGATAAGAGTAGATAAACAAGGTAATGAAGGTACGTATCAAAAATTCAAAAGTATAGATTTTGAAATAGATTTTGAAAATGCAAAAATCATTGACGGAATAAAATATTATCCTATGAAAAATGCTGAATATAATTTCGGAAGAATTAAAGAAACAAAAACAAAAATTCTTCTAGATGCTATCACATATCCATTTAAAGCTGTAAAAAATATTTTGTCTGCACCTGGAAATTTGATTAGAAAATTAAGCGGAGTACCAACAGCAAAAGAACTTCAGCAAATGGAAAAGAAAACAAAGGCTGACCCTTTCCCCATACCAAATATAGGGGAATTATACAAAGATTGTTCTTTTATGTTTAAAAAATATGAAAGCGGAAAAATTTCGAAAGAAGAATTTGCAAAATATATGAACAATGCTAATACAAAGCTTTTGAATATGGATACAACGCCTACTTATCCGCAAACTGCTCTTGCTTCTTTATCCAGAAACTTTGTAACTTTGATTACAAGCTATTTCTTTATAAATGATTTCAGGAACGAAGTTTTAATTCAATCTAACGGCGAAAACACCGAAAAAGCTAAAGAAGTAACCAATGAACGTATAGCACACAAGCTTTCAAACTTTGTATTAAATAAATTCTTTATGGAATTATTCAACAGCACCTTCCAAAAATATTATTTAGGAAGCCTTGCAGGAGCTACTGCAGTTGCAACGGCAACAGAGATGACAAATGAAAGCTGCGTAAGACTTTCAATTGGTGTGCCTATAGGGAATAAAAATTCAAGAGAAGAAATTGAAGAATTTGAGAAAAAACATCTTGAAAAAGAAGGTGTTACAGGCGCATATTACAGACTTATGGCAAAATTAACAGGTAAAAAGATGCTGTCTGAAAAATCAGAAAAATAAGATGTATTTTTCTTTATGGTAGAATGGGTTTAAAAAGAGTTTATTTAAGAAGGATTTTATATGCAAAATTTAGAAAAACTATTGCTTGAAGGCGTTGAAAAAAACACACCCGATACAATTAAAAATGATAAAGTTTTTAATTATACAAATAAAGATAAATTTACCTTTACCCTAACCAAGGATTTAGTAAGCAAACTTGATTTAAAAAAATGGTTTGAAGCTTATAAAAAAGAGGCGCTTGTGTCAACAGCAGGCATAAGAGGCCCACAAAATATTATTTACCCGCATGATACAAGATTTCCTATTAATACAATCGGTATAACCCTTGCTACTCTTGCAAAAGCGCTTGTTTTAAAAGAAAAATACCCAAATAATGAGCTTATTAAACTCGCAGGCTGCGAAGTAAGATATAATTCTAAAACATATCTTGATTTAATTGCAAGAATTCAAGCGGCGCTTGGAATTAAAACTTTAGTTCCAACCAAAAGACAAACTATTCCCATCTGGCTTGCTTCTTTCTTAGCATTCAAGCTTGATTTAGTTGGAGCAGAATATATTACAAGCTCCCATGGTATAAGTGTTAAAAATGCTACAAAAGATTTAAACAATCAGGGTTCACAGTTTTTACCGAATGAAAGCCTCGAATTTGTAAATAAAATCGAAGAAATTTTAAACACAGTTGAAACTAAAGGCGAATATAATATCGAATTTTCAGCAACAGATGACAGTTTGATTGATGAAAAATCAATGGAAAGATTAAATAACGGAATTGACCTTTATGTTGAATATTTAAGGGCAAACGTTGCTAATGATACTATTTTAAATAAAATCAAAAATTTCGATAAAAAAATCGTGATAGATGCCGTTGGAGGTGCTGCCTATAATACACTTTCAAAAATTTTAAATAAACTTGGTATAGAAAAAACCTTTGATTGGCTGAATATTGAAGAAGACCCATTCTTCCATTCGATAGGAAAAGATACTAAAAACGGCGCTTTTTATGATTGGTCGCTTGATATTACAGTAACTTCAAAAGATGAAAAAGGAAGCGTATATTTCCCTGTAATTAAATCTTTAGAATATGATAAAAAATTATCAAAATACCCTGTGGGTACGGTATGCCTCGTTACAGACCCCGACCATGACAGATTAAGCGTGGTTGCCATCGAAGACAGTTCAAAAAAAGAAGCTGTTATAAAAACAGGGGTGGATACCGTTGATTTAGAAGGTGGCAGAATTTTGTGCATATTTAGCGCAAATCAGGCATTTTTGATGATTATGGATTTTTGGACAAAACTGCTTAAGGAAACAGGCGAGTTTGATAAACATACACGATTTATCGTAAAAACCACAGCAAGTTCAAAAAGCTGGGATGAATGGGCAAAAAATAACGGCATAAAAGTTATAAATACGCCTGTTGGCTTTAAAGAAATTGCAAACGCTATTAAAAAAATTGAATTCCAATTAGAAAAAGGGGTTCAAAATATTACGGTTGAAGATATCTTTAAAAACAGGGTTGAACTAGGTTCATCTCCAAGAATGATTTTTGGCGGGGAAGAATCCGGCGGAATGATAATAGGCTCAAATGATATTATAAAATCTCTAAACGGTAGAACAGCGCTTGCAATGAGGGAAAAGAGCGCAACGGAGGCTATAATTATCGCTTCTGGGCTAGTTTCAAGCCTTGATATACCTATGTGGCAATATTTAGAAAATATTTATAAAGAAAACAACATTAAGGCAAAATATGACGTTCGTGATGATATTTCTTATTATAACGAATCAGAGCCTGATATTGAAAAATTAAAAGCTGCAAAAACAGCAGGGGAAGCACTTCGTACTAAAAATGATGTATTTTATTTATCTATAGCTATAGCACTTGATTTAGGATTAATTACATTAGAAAATGCAAAAGAAATTCTTTCTAAAACATTCCCGGGGCTTGATTTTTCAAACCTTACTGCCGTAAAATTTGTAGGCGATGGCACCTATCTTGATTTTGATGATAAATTTATTGAAATCCGTCCTTCCGGCACAGATGCTAAGACGAAAGCTTATGCTGGCGGCGGAGATAAGGTAATTTTAGCAGAATGGTCAAAGACCTTAGGCAATTATTCAGGGGATTTAAATGAAACTTATACAAAATATATAAGCGAAGAATTTGTTAATGATGCAAAAGAAAAATCTCTTGAACTTTATGATATTTTTGCAAATAAAGATATTGATACAAGAGAATTTAAAATCCCTGAATATAAGTTTTAAAAAGGCAGTTTATGCATAATCTGGTACTTTTTTGCAAAACTTTCATAAGAGATTTAGACAGAATTAAGACACTCAAAGCAAGTGTTGATAAGTTTAATGCAGACAAAATACCATTTTGCATTGTCTGCCCTGAAGCTGAAACTGATATTTTTAAAAGGCAGCTTATAACAGGTAAAGAGGATTATGAATTAATCTTTTTTACCGATGAAGAAGTAACGGGCAAAGAACTTTCAAAAAAATATGAGAGCAAAGGATGGGTTGGCCAGCAATTTGCAAAACTTTTATTTTATAAAAAGAACATCTGCAATTTTTATGTAATTTTAGATTCAGATTTATATTTTATTCAAAATTTTTATATAAAAGACTTTATGCATGATGATAATACACCTTATACTTCCATGATTGAAGAGAAAAAAGATTCATATATTGCTATCCAAAATTATTTAAAAAGAAAAGGGAAACCATACTCTTTTGTAAGACATGGGCAGGTTTTTTCAAAAACACTTCTTGAAGATATGGAAGCAAATCTGCTTTTAGAAAATAATTTAACATTTGAAGATTTGCTTGAGATTTCACCATTTGAAATGCAGTGGTATGGTGAGTATTATATGTTAACAAGGCCATTTAAACTTCACCCGTGCAGTAATCTTTTTAAATATTTTTGGGGAGAAGACACATATTTTGATGCAAGAATAAAGGGGTTAACCGTTGAAGATTTTATTAAGGCAGGATTTATAGGAATCTTAATGCAAACTTATCATCTAAAAGACAAGGTTTACAAGCCTTCCTTATTTTTTGTTTTAATTAAAAAAATGCGTACAATACCAAGAAGAACTCGAAATTTTATAAAAAATCATATCTTGCCACGCTTTAAAAACAAATAAAAATGAGCAGGCAGATTGGGTTAGTATGTGTGTAATCCAACACCAAACGATAAATAAATAATAGCTGCCCAACCTAGAGTTTAAGCAGAAATTACAAGAAAGTAAAATGTTGGGTTAAAACTCAACCTACAAACTCTAAAACATTTGCTCAATCTTGAAAATTCCGTTATAATTAAACAGATGAGTACATATATCAAAACATCATTACTTTTGATTTCCTGTATTATCATTGTTTTATGGATTTGCCCCGGCTCTTTGGCGTATATTTTTTCTTTATTGCTTTTATTTGATACTGAGCCTTTTAATATAGCCGGATTTTTAAATGCTAGTATATTTTATTTTTATGTATTAATATTTTTGCTTCTTGTAATTATTTTTTTATATTTATCTTTACAAGATAAAAACGAAATGAGCGACAAAAAACTTTTTATAAATCGAGCTTATAAAATTATAAATTTTATATTTTGGTCATATTTTACTTTCGGAATTTTATTATTCATCCTTGAATTTTTTATAAAACAACATGTAGAACTTTTTATTTATATTAAAACGTTCTACATGTTTTACTTTATAACCCTTTTATTTTTACAAAAGCTATCCCAATTTTTATTTAAAAAAACAACTTTTTAAACTGAAAATTTGGAATGAAAATAAATTTCCATTTTTATCTAATCCTGTATATAAGATATCTGCATGTCCTAATGCCAGTCTTAAATTTATGTTGCTTTTGAAATATGTGCTTGAATTTTCAATAACATTGCCTTTTATTAATTCAGACAGATTTTTCTTAACATGTTTTTGAAATTCTTTTGAATTCATGATTTCTTGTGATAAATTACTTTCAGGTGTAAACATCATGCCTGGCGCATCTTTAACACCAAGCTGTTCAATAAGTTTATTTTTTATAATACTTGCTAAATTTTTATCAGGGAAATCTGATATCATTAATTGTTTTAAGTAACAAATTATTTATTGAATTCATTCCCCAATCAATTGCTTGTTTTTTTATTTGTGCATTTTGCAGATTTTCCAGTTCGTTTTGTTGTTGTATATAAACATTGTAGTTATTTAACCAATTTTTTAACACTTCTTTCTTTTTTTGTTTGCTTTTTAAATCTATTAGAATTTTTTTCAATTTTTCTCTTGTAGATTTTCCTTTTTTATTATCTTTCATTTTATCTTCGTCAAAATTTTCTCTATCTTCCTCTATCCTTTCAACCCTGCATTTACAATTTGGGTGCGGTTTATCGGACGCTTCGCCTTTTGTGTTGTATTCTTCCCCATCCAAATCTTTGCAGGTTTCACAAGCATTTTCCTCACTTACCCATACGTAATTTCCGCCAACGTTTTTTCAACGTGACCTTTTAAAGTAGTTATAATAAATCCTTTCTTATTTAGTTTAATTTAGCAATTTTTTTATTATAACACACTAAAACCCTTTCTGCAAGCGGGTTTTAGTTAAGTAAAATTACTCAAGCAAGCCCACAAGTCAAATCTACCAGCTTGATAGACTGAGTAGTGCTGTCAAGTATTTTTAGGTGCCGGATATTTTGGGCAGCAAAAAAGACCGCGGGTGTTCCTCCGGTCTTTTTTTTAAAATTTATAAAATTTTAAGCCTGAATTTATCCCAAATATTTTTCAATATTTGAAATGATTGCAGATTTTGGCATAAGACCAACTAAAGTTTCTTTCGCTTCGCCGTTTTTAAAAATTACAATGCTTGGAAGTCCTGAAATTTGATATTCTTTTGCGGTTTTTAAATTTTCATCCGTATTTATTTTTGCGACTTTAATTTTGCCTTCAAAATCTCCTGCGATTTCATCCAACACAGGACCCATTTTTCTGCAAGGCCCGCACCATGGCGCCCAAAAATCTACAACAGTTACTGAATCACTTTTTAAAACTTCACTTTCAAAAGTAGAATCGGTTATATCAACGGCATTACTCATAAAAGCTATAATCTCCTTTTCTAAAGTATGTTTGTATTATAATCATGACAATTATTATATGTCAAAAAAGCAATTATATGAATATTGATAAAATAGTTGAAAGTTTAAAAAAAGACAATTCGACAAACAGGGTAATCCGAACGGAGTTTGTAGAATTTATGGAAAATATTCAAGACCCCTATCTTGTTCTTATTTGCTGCATTTTAAGCCTTCGTACAAACGATAAAACAACTTATCCCTGCTCTATGCGGATGCTTAAGCTTGGTAAAACACCCGAAGAAATTTCAAAACTTGATGTTGAAACCCTTTCAAAAGCTATTTATCCTGTCGGATTTTATCAAAACAAGGCAGAGCAGATAATTAATCTTTCAAAGGAATTAGTTGAAAAATATAATTCAAAAGTGCCTGATGAAATCGAAGAACTCATTAAATTTAAAGGAGTAGGTAGAAAAACGGCAAATTTAGTTTTAACAAAGGGTTTTAACAAACCTGCAATTTGCGTGGATGTGCATGTACACAGAATTTCAAACCGTTTAGGATATGTTGAAACAAAAAACCCAGAAGAAACCGAATTTGCTTTAAGGGAAAAGCTGCCAAAGAAATACTGGATAGATTTTAATACGCTTTTAGTAACCCACGGGCAAAATGTTTGCAAGCCGATAAAGCCAAATTGCAAAGAATGTTCAATTGAAAAGTATTGTAAAAAGCGGATATAATTTATTCTTTGCTATCTGCTTTTTTGTTTATTACATCAGGGTGATATGCAGCTTCCTTTAGGGCTTTTCCTACAGTAATTGCCACATAAAGCAAGGTTATAGTAAGAATCTCAGCCCGATTGTTCCGCCGATTAAAACCGGTAAAAGCACTAAGAGTGATTGTCTTAGCGAAATCAGATTCTTTACTCTTACTTTTGTGAGTTCATCTATATGTTGATTATAGCATCGTTTTAATATTAATCAAAATCAAGCAGGTCTTTGGGGTGAACACCAAGGCGATCGGCTATAATTTTTATTTTTGATAAAGTTATATCTGTTTTTCCTGTTTCAACCATACTGAGAGTTGAACGGGAAATATTTTCTAAATTAGCAAAATCATCCTGTACCAAGCCTTTTTCTTTCCTTAGTTTTTTTAAATGTTTTGCAAATTTTTGTAAATATTCCTTGTTCATTTTTAAATTATCAACTATACTGACATTATTCACAATCAATGTCATTGATATTTTACAAAGGAGATTTTAAAATGAACGATAAAGAAAAACTTGAATACATTAAAAAGGAGATGACTGGATTAAATTATTTAAACTCACTTTTAACCGATGCTCTGTTCTTTTATCAGGAAACAGAAGGCCTGAACCCCCAATTTTTATACCTTAATACCGTTATGGAGAAAAAATTTGAAAAAATATTGCAAGTTTTATAACTCTTGCAATTGACAACCGTTAGTTTACAGTTTATAATATAGATACATGATTAAATCATTTAAGCACAAAGGCTTGGAAAATTTCTTTAAAACAGGCTCTGTTAAAGGAATACAAGCAATACATCAATATAAAATCAGAGAAATTTTATCAACTCTAAACAAAATGAAAGATTTGACGCCTTTGGCTTTGCCATCATACAGATTGCATCAATTAAAAGGTGATATGAAAGGCCTTTGGTCAGTTGCAGTACAAGCCAATTGGCGCATAACTTTTGATTTCAAGGACGAAGATGTTTATATAGTTGATTACAAAGACTATCATTAAGAAAGGAAATACTAATGGAAATGTATAACCCCTGTCATCCCGGCGAAATATTAAAAAATACATATTTACCTGATTATAATTTATCGGTTTCGGCTTTTGCATTAAAAATCGGTGTTTCAAGAACAACGGCATCCGAACTTGTGAATTGCAAAAATCGTATTACAGCCGAAATGGCGATTAAACTTGAAAAAGCCTTCAAGGTATCTGCACAATTTTGGCTTGATATGCAGCAACAGTATGATTTATGGCATGCAAGACAACGTGTAAACCTTGATAACGTTGAAGTTATAGCACTTTAACATTTTCTTTGCCAAAAAAATAATACTAAAAAGCCCCTATAAAAGAAGGGGCTTTTTAAAAACCGGATAAAACCCCGGCTTTATTCTACATAGTTGCTTTCGATTTTTAATTCGCGGTCAATATTTACGATTTCACAGCTGCAATCTTCAATATAGCTCATCTTATCAAGCATAGATTGGAAAAGATGTTCTTCTTCAACCTGCTCTTGAACAAACCATTGTATGAAAACTTCAAGAGCATAATCATTTTTTTCTTTTGATTTTTTATAAATTCTATGAATATGGTCTGTTACAAATTTTTCATGGTCTAAAGCAGCATTAATTGCATCAATCGGATTATTCCAATTTGTATCAGGTGCATCTATTTTTAACAAATTCACCCGTTCGTCGCGAAGAATTATATAATCATAAATTCGTTTAGCATGTTCAAGTTCTTCTTTTGCGTGGTTTTTAGTGAGTTTTGCAAACCCCTCCATGTTAATTTCCGCAAAATATGTTGCCATGCCAAAATAAAGATAGGCTGCAAAAAATTCTCTATTCAACTGGGAATTTAAATCTTCCAAAAGTTCATTATCCATCTTCATTTTTATTCCCCCTCTTTTGTTGAGTATAGTCCGTGGATATTGCAGTATTCTATTGCTTTAAGTCCGTCTGCTTTTCCTAAATTGCTTCTGCAATTTATGTTAATTTGCGGGGCTTCGCCAGGGTATAGATATTCTCTGTGGATGGTTTTTCCATTTTTAGAAATTGCTTCAATAAATTGGATGTAGTGGCTCTCTTCCATCGGGTGTGGAAGCTCCCCCACTCTGATTTTTACCCCTATACCTTCGCATTCATAATCTATAACTGGAACATGTTTTTCATTAGCGCCATCAGTTGTGCCAGGCTTTAAAAGTTCCATTTCTTCTCCGCAGCATACAAGTGCGCCATCGCCGTTTAAAACAACTTCCACGATGTTTTTACAGATATTGCATCTGTAGAGTTCAAGTTTTTGTGTCATTTTTAATATCCTTTTAAAAAAGTGTTAATCACTTTTTAAAATGAAACAAAAATCCTTGTTTTTTATTCACTGACGGGCTATTACCCTCTTTTATATATTTTCTTAATTCTTCTTTAGCTTTTTGAATGGCATCAATTTCTTCAAAGAAAATTTCATCATCTTCAAGCTGTCTTTTTATGTTTAATTCATTAATTTGCTTTAAAATTTCAACATTTCTTAAAACAAGATAAATTTTTACCCCTTGGGATTTTAATCTTATCAAAATGTCTTCAAGAGCAAAAATGGCGCTGATATCAAGTTTTCTATCAGAATCATAACAAAGAATAATGTGTTTTGTACCTAGTAATTCTTCAAACTGCGAAATAATTTGAGAGGCAGACCCAAAGAAAAATTCGCCTCTAATGTGTACAACTCTTATTTTATAATGACTTTCATCCGATAATCTTTTTTCAAGCCTTGCTATTTCATTATCATCAACTTCTTTAATATTAAGAGTTGTTTTATCTGCAAGTTGTTTTGCAAAAAGTGCTGCAGAAAGTGTAATTCCGACCCCTACCGCAAAAATAATATCGTGAAAAATAGTAAGGAAGAATACAAGGAACATCACTGCCAAATCTTCTTTAGGCGCACAGTGAAGCACTTTTAAAAATTTTGTATCAATAATATTATAGCCAACCCTTATAAGAATAGCCGCAAGGGCTGCCATAGGCACCATATTCACAAGTTCATCGCCGCAAAGAATTGCAAAAAGTATTAATATGCCGCAAAAAATAGTGGAAAGTTTTGTTGTTGCACCAGTTTTAATTGCCGCAACAGAACGCATAGCAGCACCGGCGCCTGATATCCCCCCAAAAAGCGAAGCAATGGAGTTTCCTATCCCCTGTGCAAAAATAAGGGTCTGGTTGTTTATTTTTTTCTTAGTTAAAGATGTCACCACAAGCCCGCTCATAAGGCTTTCTGTAGAGCAAATAACAGCTACCATAACAGCAAGGGTGGAAATTCTTATTATGTTTGAAAAATCAGCCGTCACGATTGATGGCAGCGAACCTGTAAGCCCTGAAATTGTCGGAACATCCATCTTATAAAGCCAGGCAAAAATAGTACCAAAAACCAGAGCAAATATTTCAGAGGGAATGTATTTTTTTATAATTTTCGGTGTATAAATTAAGATGCCAAGGCTAAAAAGTCCGATTACAAGTGCATCTGTGTTGATATTTGATAAAATGTGCGACATATTTTTAAAAGTCGCAAGCGGGGTAGAATAAGTCTTAAGACCCATTAAAGGTGCAATTTGAAGAATTATAAGAATAACCCCAACGCCATTCATAAAGCCTGATATTACAGGATAAGGCACATATTTTACAAGGTTCGGAATTTTTGTAAAAGAAAGAATAATTTGAAAAACAGAAGCAAGGAATAAAACTGCCCAAAGAGCGCTTACATTGCCGCCTAAAGCTGCATAAATAGATGCAATAATAATAGCCGTAGGGCCTGTCGGGCCTGAAATTAAAGGAACATTAATTCCAAACAGCCCTGAAAACAGACACAAAAACATAGCCCCATAAAGCCCTGCTAATGCCCCTGCACCCGTCATGGTACCAAAGGCAAGAGCCTGTGGAAGCGCAATTGTGGCTGCGATAAAACCGCCTATTAAATCTCCTGACACATTTCTTATATTCATAGTATAATTTGATTATAACAAAAACTATTTTTTAAATACACTTTTTGGAGTTGAAGCAAAGTATGACAAAAGAACTATATTCAGGTGCCGAAATAATTTTAAAATCCCTTGTAAAAGAAGGTGTGACAGAGATTTTCGGCTATCCGGGCGGTCAGGTTATTAAAATTTACGATGCACTTTATAATCAAAATGAAATAAAACACTATCTTGTTCGCCATGAACAGGCTGCAATCCATGCTGCAGAAGGGTATGCAAGAGCAACAGGAAAATGTGGTGTTGCGCTTGTTACATCAGGGCCTGGTGCTTGTAACACTATAACTGGTATTGCAAATGCTTATTATGACGGATATCCGATTGTTGTTTTGACAGGGCAGGTAGGGCTGGCACAAATCGGGAACGATGCATTCCAAGAGGCTGATATAGTTGGCATTACACGCTCATGCTGTAAACATAATTATCTTGTTAAAGATATTAAAGATATTCCAAGAGTTATAAAAGAAGCGTTTCATATTGCGACAACAGGAAAACCCGGTCCTGTTGTGATTGACCTTCCAAGAGATGTTCAAACTGCAAAATCTGCTTTTGAATACCCTGAAACCATTAAACTTGCAGGGTATAATCCAAATTATAAAGGCCATCCGCTTCAAATTGCAAAAGCTGTAAAAATGCTTACAGAAGCACATAGACCGGTAATTATCTCAGGCGGCGGAGTTTTGATGAGCGATGCACATAAAGAGCTCCAAAAACTTGCACAATTAATTCAGGCACCTGTAACCCATACTCTTATGGGAACGGGAACTTACCCTGATTCATTGGATTCAAGCCTTGGAATGCTTGGGATGCACGGAAATTATTGGGCAAATTATGCGGTTGTACATGCAGATGTTATTTTAGCATTAGGTACACGTTTTAATGACAGAATTACGGGGTGTCTAAAGCGCTTTGCAAGAGATTCGCATGTTATCCATGTTGATATTGACCCTTGTTCAATTTCTAAAAATGTTAAGGCTGATATTCCTATTGTAGGAGATTGCAAGAATGTATTGCTTGGTATGATTGAATACCTTGAAAAGAAACAGCCAAATATTTATAAAGATGATAAAGATAAATGGTTTGCCCAAATTGATGAATGGAAGCAAAAGCGCGCTATGCCGCCATTTAGCGGAGAAAAATTAAGCGCAATTACTGTTATTCAAAAACTTTATGAAGCAACCAAAAAATATGAACCAATTGTATGCACTGAAGTTGGTCAGCACCAAATGTGGGCAGCACAGCTATTCCAGTTTAACAAACCAAGAAAACTCATAACATCAGGCGGTTTAGGAACTATGGGCTTTGGATTCCCTGCTGCAATGGGAGCATGTGCTGGAAAACCTGAACAATTAGTGTTAAATATTGCAGGGGATGGCTCAATTCAGATGAATATTCAGGAGCTTGCAACCTGCGTAGATTATGGCTTTAAAGTAATTAACTGCATTATAAATAATGGCTACCTTGGGATGGTGCGCCAATGGCAGGAAAAACTTTTTGATAAGCACTACAGCGAAACAAAAATTTCAGCTCCTGATTTTGTAAAAGTGGCTGAAGCTTATGGTGCAGTTGGCATTCGGGTAGAACATGAAGATGAAATTGAACCTGCAATTAAAAAAGCTATAGAATCAAAATCTCCGGTTTTCATTGATTTTGTGGTTGAAAACTTTGAGATGGTATACCCTTGGGTGCTTGCAGGTGAGCCTTTGACAAAGGTTTTATTATCAAACGAATGTGCTGTAAAATAAGAAGAATTTTATAAGAGGATTTAATAAATGGGCGTTTTTCATACAATATCAATACTTGTAACAAATGAATCAGGCGTACTTTCAAGAGTTGTAGACCTTTTTTCAGGAAGAGGATACAATATTGAAAGCTTAACCGTTGCACCAACAATTGACAGGCTTTATTCAAGAATAACAATTGTAACAGATGGTGATAATGCTGCAATTGAACAGATAAATAAACAATTAAACCGCCTTATTCCCGTTATTAAGGTTGCAGATTTAAATTTAAATGAGGCACTTGAGTGCGAAGTAGCACTTTTAAAATTAAACTGTAAAGATGAAGAAAAATCTGATATTTTAAGAATAGTGGATGCCACAGGGTCAAAAATAATTGATGTAACAGATAAATCTTATACGATTCAGACTGTCGGGTCTGAAAAACAAATTCAGGCACTTGCAGAGCTTATCAAACCTTATGGCGTGAAAGAATTTGTAAGAAGCGGAAAAATTGCAATGAGCCGCAGTAATCAGTTTGTAAATATTAAGAATTTGTAAGGGTTTTATTTTCGTCCTCATCTTGTTTCATATAAAAGAGGTGGGAAATGAAGCTTTTTTCATTATAGGCATCAAGAAGGATTTCTATGGCTTCTTTTATACATTCTTCAAGGACTCTCAGCCTTGCTTCAATTTTTTCATCTATATTCATATTTTTCCTTTCTTAATAAATATGGGGGTTACAAAATGTAAAGCATTTGATATTTTCAATGCTTTAAATTAAAATTAAACAATAGTTCAAGTTAAATAATTATCTATATAATAAAACAATTGTTTTCTTTTATCGAGTTTTATTTTATTAAAACAATTTAGGATTTTATGAAAAAAAATTTCATCAAGGGATATATTGCACAAAATAATTTAAGCATAAAAGAGGTCCATTCCAGACTTATAGAAAAATACGGCTGGAGCGATACAGTACAAAACTTTAATACAAAAATAAACCGTCAAACACTTAAATATAATGAAATTTTACAAATTGCAGATGTTCTCGGTTACAAAATTGAATGGGTCGAAAAACATTAACCTGCCATTTGTTTGATAAATTTTCCCTTCATAAAATAATTTTCCTCTGTGAAAATGCCTGCAGCAGCTACTATTAATCGACACAAGTGTAGTAGTTTCAAAATCTCATCCATTTTGTGTAACATTTCTTTACACTTTCATCTGAATAAATGATGCAATAAACCCTTAATTTTTAGACAATAGAAATGTAAATTGCTATCATAAAAAACTTGTAAAGCATTGATTTTACAAGCAATTTTGGTTTTGTGTAAAGACTTGGAAAAATTAAAAGATGAGTGAAAATTTTGAAATAGATTCTTTTAAAAAAATTGTAAAACTGTCTGATGAAGAGGTTGCAGAGCTTTGGAAAATTTATCTTGAGGATAAAACAAATAAAGCCGTTCGGGATAAATTAATCGTTCAATATATATATTTAACCCGCTATGTAATTGGCAGAATTAAGGTAAATTTACCGCCAACATACGGCTATGAGGATATTACAAGCTATGGTGTCGAAGGCCTGATTGATGCGGTTGAAAAATTTTCGCCCCAAAAAGGTGCAAAATTTGAAACTTATGCCTTAATGCGGATAAGAGGAAGCATTATAGATAGAATTAGAGCTGCAGACTGGCTTCCAAGAACAGTTAGAAAAAAAATCAAAGATATAAAACAGGCTATTGAAACCCTAAAGCAAGAACTTGACAGAAACCCCACCACATCCGAAATTGCAGAATATATGGGCTTAGAAAAAGAAAAGGTGGAGGAAATCTTATCGCAAGATACAGGGGTTGATTCCCTTTACGATAAAAAAGGGCAGGGAGAAGAGAGTGTTGAAATCATTGATACAATTGAAGATAAAAAATCCGAACGTCCTGAAGAAGCAGTTGAAAAGAAAGACGCAAAAAGAGAGCTGGAATTTGCCCTAAAAAAGCTGCCAGAGCGCGAACGGATGCTCTTGGTTTTCTATTATCATGAAAACATGACTTTAAAAGAAATAGGCGAAGCCATAAACGTTTCAGAATCAAGGGTTTGCCAGCTTCATGCGCAGGCAATCATGAAACTTAGAAATATTTTAAGCACAACGCGTACTGACAGATTAGCTAAATCAATAGTATAAAAAAAATGTTTGCCTGAGATAGTAGCAAACATTTAATAAACACGAGGATATTAAGAGAGAGTAAAAATACCTGTTTTGGCGTATTTGGCATATAAATTTATACCTAAATACTTATTTTATCTATCCGATTTTCTTCCTTTAAAATATCTTTCGCCGGGTTAGCCGGTTGATTTGATTTAATTCCCTTACACTATAATAAAGAATTTTTAGAGATAAGAATTGCCAGATAGTATATACTACATTAAGAAATGTAAAGATAAACTTTATACCTTCTAAAACAAATGACACCAACTGAATTATAGAATAATAAAAAGGCGCCCGATACAATATAGGCGCACATTTTTAAGATAAACTTTTTTGAAGATTACTCTTCCGTCTGGTTTTTTATTCTTCTTTATTCTCAATATCCTTGGCATCTTTTACTTCAATAACTTTTGAATCACTTGAAGCTCTATCCTTAGCAGGGTTTCCGGATTTTGCAAGCTTTTTTTCCTCTTCTTCTTTGTCAAGCTGCTTATTAATAATTACAGTTTGAGCAATTTGGAAGAGATTCGAAGTTACAAGATACAGAAGTACGCCGGCCGGAATAGGAATGAAAATAAATGTAACCATAATCATAACAGGCATTATGGTACCCATAGATTTTTGAATCGCCTGTTGTGTAGGGTCTTGCGGCTGATTTTTATTTTGTGCCATCATCACTTTTTGGCTTAAAAACATTGTGATTGCAAAGAGAATTATTAAGAATATTACATCATAATGAATAGCCGTTTCAATTTTGGCCGTAGGAACAGAGGCAATTAAATTATCGCCGGCTCTTGTAAATTCAATATTTTCAGTTTCACGCGTGCTGATATCAAGAATATCTATATTGGCTTTTTCAACCATATCAAGAGTCGAGAACTTTTCATTCAAATTATCAAGAGGAATTTTTAAATCCAAAGTTTCGCCCGGAACTACTGCTCCCTGAACAGTTACAGCTTTTGCCGGCTGTTCAATTTTAACTTTATCAAGAATTTCACCGTTTTTCAGATAAACTTTTGCAGTTTTTCCCGCCTGAAAAATATCCCTTGGTCCGGCCTGAAATTTACCGTCAAAAGACACACCAGCATTGCTTTTTATTGTTGCATCAAGTCTTTCTATAAAAAAGAAATTGGCTTTACCCGCTTGCTGTATAAATTGTGGGCTGATAAGGGCGGTATAGAGCAAAATAAAAATCGGGATTTGAATAAGCATCGGAAGACAACCGCTCATAGGGTTAAACTGATGTTCCTTATAGAATTCCGCCATTTTTCTTTGCATTGTTTGCGGGTCAGATTTGTATCTGTCTTGTATCATTTTCATTTTGGGTTGAAGCGCCTGCATCACCCTCATAGAGCGTTGCTGAGACACACTAGAATGCCACATTGCAAGCCGTACAATGATTGTAAGCGCAATAATCGCTAAACCCCAATTATAATTGAATAAAGCGGCAAGTGCTTTTAATATTTCAATGGTTAATCCTACAAAATCCATTAATTTCTCCTAAAAACCTTATGTATACTAATTTTACACCAAACATGATATTATAAAAGTCATGGAAAATATGTTTGATACAATTTGTGCAATAGCAACCCCCTTAAGTGCAGGTAGCATAGGGGTTATAAGGATTTCAGGCGAAAAATCCTTTAAAATTATTGAAAAGATTTTTGACCGCACTGTAAAACCCGGAATAATAAACCATGGCTGGATTATAGACAATAAAACAGGTCAAAAGCTTGACGAGGTAATAGTCTTACCGTTTAAAAACCCTAAAAGCTTTACAGGGGAAGATGTTGTAGAAATTCAAACCCACGGCTCGCCTGTAATAATAAGAGAAATATTAAATTTAGTATTGGAAAATGGGGCAAAACTAGCTAGCAGAGGAGAATTCACCAAAAGAGCATTTTTAAACCATAAAATAGATTTGTCGCAAGCAGAGGCTGTGCTTGATTTAATAAATGCAAAAACCTCAAAATCTGCCGCACTGGCTGCAAACAACCTATCTGGAACTTTAAAAACCGAAATAAACAATATGAGAGAAAAACTTATTGAAATTTTGGCCAAAATCACTGCTTCGCTTGACTTTCCAGAAGATGTAAAAGAGGTTGAATACACGGAAATCCTCTCAGTGCTTGGCGGTGCGGAAGAAAAAATTGGGAAAATTCTCCAAAATGCACGCTGTCACAATGTTTTAAGAGAAGGAATACAAATTGCAATTGCAGGATGCCCGAATGTGGGCAAAAGTTCACTGTTTAATGCACTCTTAAACATTAAAAGAGCCATAGTGACAGATATAGCAGGTACTACACGGGATACTATCTCTGAAAATATTGATATAGAAGGCATTTCAGCAACCTTAATCGACACTGCCGGCATCAGAGAAGGCGATATAGACAAAGTGGAAAAAATCGGCGTTGAAAATTCCAAAAGCGTAATTGACAATTCTGATATAATTTTGTGTCTTTTTGACGGGTCAAAAGGGCTTCAAAATACTGATACAGAAGTATTTGAGCTATCAGAAACGCGCAAAAAGCGCTTATACATTGAAACAAAGCAGGATATTACAGGTAAAACCCAAGAATATATACAATCTAACACGGGTTATACCCCTGAAAATCCAATTATAATTAGCTCTAAGACAATGTATGGAATTGAAAATTTAAAAAAGGCGGTTTTTAATGAAATTTTAGGTTCAAATATAGAAAATTCAAGCTTTTTAACAAATCAAAGGCATCAAGAAGCCCTCAGAAAAGCTCTTTCGCATATTAAAATCGCTAAAAGTGCTGCAGAGATTGAAGAGTTACAGGATTTGATTTCTATTGATATAAAATCAGCCCTTCTTGCCTTGGGAGAAATATCCGGCGAAGTTGTGAACGATGAGGTTTTAGACCGTATATTTGATAGTTTTTGCATCGGAAAGTAGTATCTATAGCTGGTTTTTATCCGGCAAAACGGTCAAAACGCTTTCTGTAGGCGCAAAATAACAAAAGAAAAGGGGTGCGACCTTTTAAAAGGTTATAAGCACCCCGGAAAGTTGTTTTTATCGTAAATTTATTCCCACAGCTGCAAAATAATCCTGCCAGGGGCGCCATTTCCACCTTGCGGATAATTCAAATCCCCAAGACTATTGACTTTATTTTGAGTGAAAAGCGCAGCCCCGCCGCCTCCTGCACCTATGCCTTCAGCATCCTGCCCTTTGGCATTGTTATATTGTGTGCTTGAAATGCCTCCCGTGCCGGCTTTTCCGACATAAGTTTTATCATTTAATTTATAGGAAAACGCTGAGCCGCGCCCGCCGTTTGCAATTCCCTCGTCATTATCAGGGGAAACACCGCCAGCAGTGCCAATTGTGCAATAATTACTATTTTTGTGTAAATCCCTTGAACCTACATGACACAAAGCAGAAACTGTACCACCTGCGCCCTTTTGGAGTTTACCATCTTTTATAGCAGGGCTTTTGCCGCCTCCGCCGCCGCCAGCCTTAATTTGAATAAATTCCGGACTGCCAAAGATAGTGTCTCCGCCTGCAGCTGCTTCTACTACAGAATTGTTCAAAATTTTTGCGCCATGGCCGCCTGCGCCTATTCTTATCCTTATTACCTGCCCTTCTTTTGCGCGGATAGTTTCTTTTATGATATTTCCGCTTGCGCCGCCTCCGCCGGAGCCTGAAGTCTTAGATACATAGGCGTTTTTCGCCGTATCCCAAAACATATTCCACGAAAGCCTCGCATAGCCGCCAGAACCCTTGCCGCCATCAGCAAGACCGTATCCGCCACCGCCTCCGCAACCAAAGCCTGAAGCATCACCGCCTTTAGGGTTAGAAGCTGTTCCGCCTTTACCCGGGGTGCAGGTAAACCAAGGTGTAGTTACAATACCGCCATCACCGCCGATGGTATTATTTGCGTATGTTGCATTACCCACAAAAGTAGTGTTTCCTGCGGTTTTACCATGTCCTGTTAAAAATTGATTGTTATACCTGCTTACAAACGAGTCATAATCAGTATTTGCATATACATAATTTCTGCCGTTAGATATATATCCACGTTCCCCCTTGCAGTTAGGCGCTCCAAGAACTATACCTGTAGGTACGCCGCCACATGGACCCGAGCCTCCGCTAGTTGTGCTTTCATTGCCTGGATATAGTTTACTATCGCTTACGAGAAGATATTTATCTTTTCTTTTTATTGCACTTATTAGCTGCAACCCACCTGACAGTGTGCTACCACTTGTTGGATTAGCAATCACACCATTTGTTTCCACCTTGCCAGCTATACCTCCAAGCAAACCTGTTCCTATTTCAACTTTAAGTGTTTCGCCAGATATTACATCTATAGGCTGAATAGGTACCAGCTGTCCGCTTCCGCCTCCAGAAGCACCTGAACCATAATCCAGATAGGTAAGTCTAATAGCACCCGATTTTCCATTTTCTCCAACATTTCCTTTTACAGCTTCCGTTTGGGTGCTGCCATCACCTCCAGCACAGTAATTGTTACCAAAGACAGTACTTGGCTTTCCTCCGGCCATGCCATTAGCATCAGCTCCGCCTGTACCTTTTTTCCCATTTGGCGAACTCATTCCTCCACCCTCGCCGCCGCCAATACCTCCGCCGCCGCCACCACCGCCCGAAGCATCAGGCGGGCAAGATGTGTGGTTTGTGGTAATATTAAATGTTCCGCTCCCGCCGCCTCCACCAGGTATATTTAGATAATTTCCTGTTCCTATTGTAATTTGGGTTGCCCCACCACCTCCGCCGCCGCCGCCGACATAACATCCGCCCCAATGCATGATGCCTCCGGCTCCACCACCCTGAGTTCCTCCATTGGCACCCATTGTTCGAACAGTAATCCCGCCATCTATTTTTTCAAGAAATTTATTATTCCAATTACCAATACCTCCGCTGCCTGCCATACTTGAAAGCGGAAGTCCATCACCGGGCATCCCTGTATTTATATCACTCCAAAGGAAGCCATCTCCGCCATTAGGTTTATGACCTTTGCCGCCGCCTCCGCCGCCTCCACCTCCATAAGCCTGTCCATTAGCTGTTCCGCCAGTCCAGCTTCCACCACCACCGCCTCCGCCTCCACCCAATAAATATGTTAAGGATGAAGAAGTACCAAAGTTTAGTATCTTATTTTTCACATATCCGCCAGAACCACCGCCATATCCAGCCCTGCTTGCAACTATAGAACCACTATGTCTGACATAATCACCAACACTTGAGGAGCCGCCTCCTCCACCGCCGCAGGCTGTTGCAAGAACATTGCTATTTTTTATAACATCAGGAATTGTCCAGCTGCCCATACCTGTTGAACTTACAGTTATTGTATCGTTATCGGTTTTATTAGCTATTCCGCCGTTTCCACTTGTTACAAAGGTTTGTGTTTTTATAACCTGTCCTCCGGCGCCGCCGCCAGCACCGCCTGAAATAAGGGTGGCTTCAAGCTTATCTGTCATAAGAGGAACAGTAAAAGTGTTTGTGCTGCCTGCCTGCGTATATTCAATATATCCGGCTGCAGGAGCTGTGCCTCCGCCTCCGCCTGCGCCAATTGCAGTAACCGTTATATTCTGAAAACCTTCAGGCACAGTGTATTCGCCTTCGCAGTATAATTCATTTCCATTGTCATCATAAACAACATTTGGGCAGTATTGAGGGTCACGGTATGCAATTTCCACCGTTTTACTTTTACCTTCATGGGAAAAGCTTCCCGTTATGTGCATATTTTCATTTACACGACGTGTTATAACGGGAGCAAGGGCTGCAAGCAAAAGTGATGCAACAAGAAGAGCCATAAGCATTTCAACAAGCGAAAATGCAGGCTTTAAACGCGGTGCATGAAAAAATGCACGAAAAATAAATAAATTTTTCATAAAATTTGTAACCTTTTTAAGATAAACAACTATTTTTAAAAGGGTATTCTCTTAGAGAAAATCATACTCATATTTAAAATTTTGTCAAGCCTTGAAATAATTTATAAATTTCAGAGTCAAATTTCAGGCAAAAAAAATGTTTGCCTGAGAAAAGTGCAAACATTTAATAAACACGAGGATATTAAGAGAGAGTAAAAATATCTGTTTTAGTGCATTTGGCATATAAAAAACTGCCTTTATGCTTTTAAATCTATCCTTTATAAAATTAGCTTATTTTCTTCCTATATTAAGTTTTAATTCCCTTACACTATAATAAAGAATTTTCAGAGTGGAGGATTGCCATATAGTATATACTATATTAAGAAATATGAAGAAATAGGTGCAATAAAAAGCCGGCTTTTTGAAGAGCCGGTTAAATTTACCACATATTAGAGAGAGGAATTAGAGAGAAATCTTTTTTCAAAATACCCATATATCAAAAATACAAGCATTTAGCTTTACTAATAGTACAATTCCCGATTAAAAAATTTTATAACCTTTGGATAGAGATTTTGTAACATTTCTTAATAAATTTAAAATACGGGGTTTTAAAAAGTTCTTTTTTGATAAAATTATTGTGTTATGAATATAGAATTTTTATACGGCAAAATCCACAGAGCAACTGTAACTGATGCAAATCTTGAATATGTCGGCTCTATTACCATAGACAAGGCGCTGATGGAGGCATCTGGTATTATGGTAAACCAGAAGGTTGAGATTTTGGATGTTAATAATGGTGAAAGATTTTGCACTTATGTTATCGAAGGTGCGAAAAACAGCGGCACAATTTGCTTAAACGGTGCCGCCGCAAGAAAGGTTCAAAAGGGGGATAAGGTTATTATTGTGGCTTATGCTTCAATGACAGTTGAAGAGTATCAAAGATTTGAGCCAAAAATTGTGCATGTGGATGAAAATAACAGGATAGTTTAGTATTTTTTGGGCGGGGCTGCCTTCGCTATAATACCATTTTAGAGTGCGTGGGCAATTCCTATTATTCCCATTGTGACAAGCCCTAAAAAGCCCAGGGTTCCTGCAACACGTCCTGCTCTGTCTATCACTTTATCAGCAGTTTCGCGATTGTCTCGCATATTTTCTTCTACAACCCTTCTTTTATGATAGCTTTGGGGCGTTTGAATATTCTGTATGGAAACAGGGGCAGATTCAAAAACCACATCAGGGGCATAGCTTACGTTATGATAGCCGTCATTATGCACATATACAGTGTGTTTTGGATAGTTTTGCGAAGGATTATACTGTTCAAAATATCCGGTTGGAGATGATGCATCGTAATATTCATCTTCAACCCTACTGTAGCTGTAATTTGGCACAGCAAAAGCTGAATTTGCAAAGAAAATTAAACAGAGCATGGCAATAAATTTTTTCATACAATTCTCCTTTTTCAGGTTTTATTAGTGTTTGCGATGTGCAGGTTTTCCTGCAGGCACTTTATGCTGAGGCTTTGAGGGATTATGAACACCAGGACGTGGTTTTGGGGCAGGGTGTTTATGAAAATTCGGGGCAGGCTTTAGCGGATATCTATGGTAAACAGGACGAAAACCGTTTGATACCACAAAATTTGGACGGCTATAGTAGTTATGAACTCCATAAACTTCATTTGAGATGCTAAATGAAACATTTGGGGTAGAATAGCTGAAAGACACTGCAGGACTACCATAATAAACCGAACCATAGCGCACTGATACTGTTGAATCACAATATGTAGTACAGTTTAAACCCTTACAAATCGTGCGTGATGGAGAGCAAGGATTTGGGCAGGGTGAATTGCAATATGCGGCATTCGATGGGGTACAAATGCTTAAAAATAACGCCAAAATACCCACAGCACAAAAAAATTGCTTGTTTATTATCTTTTTCATAAAACTGCCTCCAAAGATTGCTTACATAGTGTACAACGATTTTAGGAAGGCATTTGTTCATTTTAATTAAAAAATGCAGTGATAATACCGGTTAAAATGCTTGCAGCAAGTAAAATAAAGATAATATTTAGCGTGTCTTTTTTATTTTCATTTTTTCTTATTAATACTAAAATTCCAAGCCCCGCACCTGCACAAAGCCCTGAAACACAAGATGCAAAGGAGATTGCACCCTTTAAATACATAATAGTAAGCCCAACAGAAACGGCACAATTTGGTATAATTCCAAAAAATGCTGCTACTACAGGCTGTAAAAATTTATTTTGAAGAAGGGCAAAATTTGCCAGAGATAAAGGATTTAGCGCAAAATGTGCAAAAATTAAATTTATAAAAAATGTAATTAAAAATACAAAAAATAAAACGCTTAATGTATGAATAACAGGATGCAAAACCAGTTCTTTTATTGTTTCTTTTTTATCAGAAGGTGCAATATTATGGCTGTGACAGCCCTTTTCAAGCTTAATATCTTCTAAGGCTGCATTATTGCTACTCTTTGATGGAAAAAATATATCTATAAAGCAGCCTGTGATAATTCCTGCCAAAATTTTTATTGAAAGAAGAGGCAAAATAATCTTATATCCTTTCGGGTTTGAAATAAGCACAGGGAGGGCCTCATCAGATGTTGCTATATATATTGCAATAAGCATACCTTTTGTAATAATACGTTTGCAATAGAGCGTGCTTGCGATTACAGAAAATCCGCACTGAGGTATAGCGGCAAAGACAGCACCAAAAGCAGACCCAAGAAAAGCTGCATAGCAAGGAAATATTCCATTTTTGGACATTTTCACAAAAGAAATAATTTTATCTGAATAAAAGTGTTCAACAATTTCAATTATAAAAAATATCAGAAACAAAAACGGGATAATGCCCGCAGTATCTTTAATTGCGTCTATAAATGATATATAAAAAACCGAATTTGCATCCATTGATTTTGGCCTGAAAGTTTACACAGAAAATTATAGCAGGAAAGAGGTAAAATATGTTATACTATAGAAGGTGTATACTTCGGGTATAAAAGGGATAAGGAAGGTAAAAATCGGGCAGATACTTCTAATGGCTTCGATAGTGTGCATTATAGGGGCAATTTCAAGTAAATTAGCCGGCAAATTGGGTATCCCTACTCTTTTAACATTTATCTTAATTGGCATTTTAATGGGGTCTGACGGGTTTGGAAAAATCTATTTTGATAACTATCACCTGGTTCAAACCATAGGTATAATTGCTTTATCATATATTCTTTTTATGGGTGGATTAAGCGTTGAAATAAAACAGATAAAACCTGTATTTTTTAAGGGCTTAAGCCTTGCTACAATCGGGGTTTTTATAACAGCAATTTTAACAGGGTATATCGCACACAAATTTCTAAATTTAGGGCTTAAAGAATGTTTTCTTTTGGGGGCAATAATCTCATCTACGGATGCGGCGGCGGTTTTTAGTGTTTTAAGGTCAAAAAATATCAGCTTAAAGAATAATTTAAAACCGCTATTTCACTTTGCTTTATGCTTATAAAACAAATGAGCATAGGCATTTTGGCTGGTATTTTAATAGGGAAATTTGCTGTACGGCTTATAAACAAAATTAAGCTTGAATATAACGGTTTGTACGTTGTAATCACAACAGGAATAGTGCTTTTAAGCTATTCATTATCTGAAATTTTGGGCGGAAACGGTTTTATGAGCGTTTATACAACAGGGCTTACAATGGCCGCTGCAAAATTTGTACACAAAAAGATGCTTGTCAAATTTCATGATGGAATTGCCTGGCTTATGCAAATAGCGATGTTTACAGCACTAGGCCTTCTTGTTTTTATAAAAGAAGCTTATCCTATAATAAAACCTGCTCTGCTTGTTGCCTGCATTCTGATGTTTATAGCGCGCCCGATTTCAGTATTTATAAGCCTCACGCCTTTCAAAATGAGCATTAAGGAAAAGCTTATGATAAGCTGGACGGGGCTTCGGGGAGCAGCGCCAATTGTGCTTGCGACTTTTCCTTTAACTTACGGAATTCAAAACTCACATACAATTTTTGATATCGTATTTTTTGTTGTAATAATATCTGTTATTTTGCAAGGAAGCACGATTCCTTTAATGGCAAAATTTTTAGGAGTGGATGCGCCAATATCAAAAGAATTTGATAATAAAAACGAAGATGCTGTGCGGGAAATATTCTGTTAAAAAAACTTTTTTATACTTAAGAAATTTAAATGCCTTTAGAATAATACTCCACAAACCCTTGTTAATATTGAACCTGTGCCTATTGCTATACAAAAAGCAGAAATCCAGAGGATTACACCTTCTTTTATTCCTCTTTCTTTGAAAACCATTATGAGCATTGCAATACAGGGTACAAAAAGGGTGATAACAACGGCTGACACAAAAACCTGCAAAGGGGTCATATTTGAAATATTTGCCATCTCAAAAAGCCCTGAGGCTGCTAAATCTCTTCTTATCAGCCCCATAATAAAAACATTTGAAAATTCTGCGGGAAGATGGAGCATATTTACAACAATCGGCTGAAGAAGTTTTTCTATAGTTTTAAGCCAGCCAAAATAGTTCATAATGCTAATTATAATTGAACTCAATACAAAAAAGCCTGTTGCCTCTTTTAAAAATGAAACCATTCTTGAGAAGGTTTTTTTCACAATATTAACAAAATTCGGCACCCTTAAAGGCGGAAGGCTGATAAATAAATCGGAGCTTTTTTCTTTGGATATTTTGGATAAAACCGTGCCTGTAAGCGCCATTACGGATAAAAGTATTAAAAGATAAAGCGCCCAAACCTTTAAGCCCCCTATTGAAGCTATTAAAACAACAATAATACCTTGTTGTGCCGCACATGGAACGGCAATTCCAAGAAGCGCAATGGTTATCATTCTTTCTTTATTTGTAGGAAGAATTCTTGTTGTAATTGTTCCCATTGTGGTACAGCCTAAACCAAGTATAATAGGAATTACAGCTCTTCCATTAAGCCCGATTTTTTTCAATGCTTCATCGCAAAAAACGCTCATTCTTGGCAGATAGCCTGAATCTTCAAGGATTGACATAAAGATATAAAAAGCGGTTAAAAGCGGCACCAAAACACCGAAAATAATGCTTAATGCCATTGTAAAAATGCCGAATTCACCTGCAATAATTTCTGTTACAAGACCGTTTTTAATATTTGTTTCAACAAAATTTCTAAGCGATGGGCAAAAATTATTTTCTAAGCCGCCATAAATATAATCTACGACATTTCCGGAAATCCAGACGCCTACTATTTCAAACAAAAGATATAATACAAAAACCGTTGTTATAAAACCTGTCACAGGGTGAAAGAAAAAGTGTTCTAAGCCGCTTAAAATGCGTTTTTTGGGCGCATTAAAAGTAACTGATTTTTTAATTGCAGAATTTACAAAAGAAATTCTCTCATTGTGTAATTCTTCACATTCTTTAGAGTTAAGATGGGCGCATTCCAGCTGTAAAATTTCCTGTATACGTTCATTTTTGGATACTTCCCTCTCTTTAAACATTTTTTCAATTAAGGGGGAAACTTTTTTAGATGAATTGTAAGCGCCATTTTTAAGAAATTCTATAACTTCAGCCGTACCTTGCTTTTTTGTTGCAATGGTTGGAAAAACCATTATTTCAAGGGCTTCTGACAGCTTTTTAAAATCTATATCAATTCCTCTTGAATGAGCTTCATCTGCCTGATTGACAACCAAAACAAGCGGAATACCAAGGTCTATAAGCTGGGCTGTTAAAAATAAATCCCTCTCAAGGCTTGTAGCGCTTACAACATTTACTATAACATCAGCTTCTGTTATGATTTCTTTTGTAACGCGCTCATCATCAGAAAAGTTGCCAAGGCTATAGGCACCAGGGGTATCAATGATTTCGGCGTAATCCATTTTTGCTTTTGTAACAGATACCGTTGTACCCGGATAGTTGCTAACTTCAGCATAAACACCTGTTATAGCACCAAAGATGACTGATTTTCCAACGTTCGGGTTTCCGACAAGAATTATCTTTTTTAAATTCGGGTCGCTTTTAAAAATTTTAGCATTATTTGGTGTTTTTTTTGAGGTGTTGTTATTGTTCGGGCAGCATCTTGTGCAGCCTGCGCATCCTAAAATATTCATAATTTATAATATTTTGCCTTTTGACACTTGAATTTTTTTTGAAAACTCCTTTCCGATTGCAATTGTTTGAAACTTTTCTTTAATAACAATAGGTCCGGGTTTTGCGATACATTTAATTACCTGACCCTCAAAAAGCGCAAACCTTGCAAAAGCTGCCTTTGGTGTATCTGGGTCAAAACCTGTTATTTTAACTGTTTCACCGGTTTTTACATCAAATAGAGTTCTCATTGCAATAAAATTGTAAGGCAAGCCAAACTTTTTGTCAACCAAAAAAAACTATAGATTTTATTATCTACCATAAATTTCAGGACCTTTTATTGAAGAATAAATTTTTCTTATGGTGTTAATATCGCGTCTTGTTGGGCGAAGATTATAGTTATCTGTGCTTGGATACATTACATCATTTTTATTTTTACTATGCCCTGCAATACCAATTGCATGGCCTATTTCATGAACTAAAACTCCGTAGATATCATTATCCGAAAGTCTTTGACCGTATCTTGTAAAGCGGGTTATATAAATTTCAGATTTGCCTATCCATTTCATATTTGATGTATAGCCATAAGTCAAGGTACAGCCAACGGCATCTTGCGATGAACATTTAGCAGGCGGGTTTCCAAATAATACAATTATATTTGCATCTTCCTGTCTATTTACCATTTCAAATGCAATAGTAGGATAGAGAGCATTTTGCCAGGTATAAAAAGCACTTTTTAAATTAGCATTATTATTTGTATGCTGTATCCACACTCTGACCGGGGTTTTAATCCATCTTGCAGCCCCTCCAAGTTCATTAAAATAATCTCCAAAATCATTATCTTGAAGATTGCTTTTATCATTTAATATTTTATTCGCAGCTATATTAAGCTTTGCAGCAGGCTGAGCATATTTTGAATTTTGAAAATGTTTTAAGATAAAATTTGTATAAAAAACGGTACCTGAATATTCTTTATTTTGAAACAAAGAAAAAGCAAGAAAAAACATTAATTCAGGGTTAGCTTTATCATTTGCAAGCGCCCTTTTATAGCAAACGGCAGCTTCATCAAATTTTTGATACCTCATGTGTTCTACACATTCAGGAGCATATTCCGGTTTTGATGATATCGGCAGGCTGTCATTTTTGCCGGAAAACTCATTAAGAAACGGAAATTCAATATTTGCTATAGATAAAATTTTCCATAAGGCAAGCGCTGCAAAAATAAATAATAAAATCTTTTTCATTAGAAAATATTATAACACTTTTGAAGCCGTAATGCTATTTTTCAACAAATAACTGAGCTTTTGAATAAATTTTGGCTTCATTTGAATTATCATTAGAAATAATATTTGGTAAATTTGATTTTTTGGAGTTTTTATCCGAGGATATATATTTTTTCATTTTTTCATAGTCAAAAATACCTTCCCATCTTGCAATAACAGTTGTTGCAACACAATTTCCAATTAAATTAATTGTGGTTCTGCCCATATCTAAAATCTGGTCAATACCTAAAAGTATTGCAACACCAACAACGGGAATACCAAAGGAAGATAAAGTGCCTGTTAAAACTACAAGGGCAACTCTTGGAACGCCTGCTATACCTTTAGATGTAAGCATCAGGGTAAGCATGATTAAAACCTGTTTTTCAACCGGGATATCAATACCTGCAATTTGGGCGCAAAATAAAGCAGTGAGCGCAAGATAGAGTGTGGAGCCATCTAAATTAAACGTGTAGCCTGTCGGCATAACAAAGCTTACAATATTTTTCGGCACCCCGAATTTTTCCATAATATCCATAGCCTTTGGAAGAGCAGCTTCTGAGCTTGCTGTTGTAAAAGCAAGCAGCGCCGGCTCTTTTAAGGCTTTTATAAGCCCTTTTAGGGGAATTTTTATAATTTTGCATACAACTGCAAGAACAATTATTACAAATAAAACAAGGGAAAGATAAGTGATACCGATTAGTTTAGCATAATTTGCAAGAATTCCTATACCATTATGCCCGATTGTGGCTGAAATTGCGCCAAAAACACCGATGGGAGCAAAAAGCATAACGTATTCCGTGAATTTGAACATAATTTCACATGTACTTTGAAGAAAATCCAGAACAGGACGCGCTTTTTGACCTATAGCACATATTGCAAGCGCAAAAAATATGGCAAATACAACTATTTGAAGCAGATTACCCTCGGCCATTGCCTTAAAGACGCTTGTTGGCACCATATCTACCAATAAATGCGAAAAAGAATGGTCTAACTGAATATTTTGCATCTTTTCAACAGCTGCCATTGAAACGGAATTCAAATCAATATTAAAACCTACACCGGGTTTAAAAACATTTGCCATAACAAGCCCTAAAACAAGAGCAAGGGTAGTTACAATTTCAAAATATACAATGGTTTTTAGCCCGATTTTTCCAAGGTGTTTAACATCGCCATGGCCTGCAATTCCAACAACAAGGGTGGCAAAAATAAGCGGGGCTATTATCATTTTCACCATTCTTAAAAACATATCCGCTAAAGGCTGCATTTTAACAGCAATTTCAGGGGCAAGCCAGCCAAACACAATTCCTAAAACAAGTGCAAAAAAGATAAAAAAGGTTAGTTTTGAGGCAGAGCCTGTCATTAATTCTCCCTTGAAAAGCTTTTAAAGCCGTGGTTTCGTAAACTAATACAATTGTAATATAAAAAAACTGTTTTGAACCTGCGCTTTAGAAAAATTTACTTTAAATAATCTTTAACATCATCTAAAAGCTTGTTATACACATCAATTGTAAGCGGGCAGATAGCAAGATGCCTTTCAACAAGGCTTTTTATAGTTGATGAAAAACACTCATATAGCGCCATATCAAGCCCCAACCCCGTTTTTATTTTGTCATATTCATCCAAAATATCCCACAGCTTTTTTCTGTATTCAAATGGTCTTGTGTTTGCTTCAATTTTATCTGCTAAAAAAATTATCTTCTCAAAAGTTGTCATATCGGTTTTTCCAAGGGTGTGACACCTTATTGCGGATAAAATTTCAGGGTCATCTATTTTAAAAATATCGCGCGCAAAGGTTTCTCCTACGGGCGCATGATAGGTTTTGTAATTCAAAAGCTCGGATTTTTCAATATTTTGGCATTTTGTGTTTATAATATCAAGCAAATCTTCGTTTTTCAAACACTTGGCACAATCGTGCAAAAGGCCTGCTAGCCCTGCTTTTTTGGGATTTAAACCGTAGCGTTTTGCAAGCTCAATTGCAGCATCCTTTACCCCCAAAGTATGATTATACCTCTCTTCTGTAAGATTTGCCTTAAGCCACTTTAAAATTGTTTCTATTGAGGGTGTTGTTGCAAAATTATCAGTAAAGCCTGTGTTCATCAATATATTCCCTAACTTTTTTATCTATTAAACCCGTTGTATCTTCGTTTTTTATAATTTTTTGTCTTATCTCATTTGATGATACATCAAAATAATCAAGGGTTTCGGCTATTTTAAAATCAAAACCTTTGTTTTTTAATGTTAAAATATCCTCTTTTGTCACACTGCCGTGCCTTTTTAGAACAATAAAAGTTAATTTTTCAGCTAAAATTTCAGGGTGTTTCCATTTTTCAATATCTATAAAAGCGTCATACCCTATAATGAAAGGGATTTTCACTCCCCCGTTTTGTTCAAACAGCTTGTTTACTGTCCTATAGGAATAGGATGGCGTTTCAAGGTGCGCTTCAATATCTGATACTTCAAGAAAAGAGGCATCCAGCGCCAGCTTCAGCATATTAACCCTGTGGGTATAATTAAGAGTTTCTTTGTGCGGCGGGCAAAAAGCCGGTACAAAGACAATTTTATCAAACGAAAATTCGAAGCGCACAGCTTTTGCGAGGTTTATATGCCCTAAATGCGGCGGATTAAAGGTTCCAAAAAAATAACAGACCAAAATATTTTGCCCTCCGATACCAATTATATTACAATAAAAACGATGTATAATTTAGATTCTTTAAGTTTAAAATATTTAATTGAAGAAAATAAGGATTTTTTAAACGGCGCTGTTGTACAAAAAATCCAGATGTTATCAAAACGCGAAATCCTTTTATCAATGCGCAATTTAGGGGAAAACAGAAAGCTTTATATAAATGTTGACCCGAAATTTGCGCATATAAATTTCATGACAGATAAAGATAATTATTTTATAAAAATACCACCCGCACCGCCTATGTTTTGTATGCTTTTAAGAAAACATCTTGAGGGTGGAAAGCTAAACAATATAAGAGTTGTAGACTATGAAAGAATAGTCGAATTTTATTTTGATATTTATGATGAGATAGGGTCGCTCATCCCAATGTGCCTTAGTGTGGAACTTATGGGAAAGCATTCTAATGTTATTTTGTATAATGCTAAAACCAAGGTAATAACGGGATGCGTGCATAATATTTCCCCTGAAAAAAGCTCTGTTAGGGAAGTTTGGGGCGGAGTGACTTATATTTACCCGCCAAAACAGGAAAAAACTGATATTTTAAAAAGCTCCATAGCTGATTTTTATACTTTAGATACAGCACAAATTTCTGATAAATATTATTATTTCTCTAAAGGATTAACGGATTTTATCCTAAAAAAAGCGGCAGAAGCCAAAAAAGAAGAATTATTCTCTCTTTTTCAAAATTTAGCAGGGGGCAACAAGCAGCTTATTTTAGAATTTTGGGCAGAAAAAATTAAAGAAGAAGGACTTTTTGAGCCTGATTTAAATAATTTAAACGGTTTAATTGAAGCATATTTTTCACACTTTGTTTTAAAAGATTTAGTTCAGGGGCGGAAAAACACACTTTTAAGACAAATTCAAAAAGAGTTTAAGAGAAATAACGATATTATTTTAAATTCGGATAAAAAATCAAACTATCTGGCATATAAAGAAAAGGGAGATTTGATTTTAGCCAATATTTATAAAATTAATAAGGGGGATAAGATACTTGCAACAGAGGGGTTTGAAATTATTCTGGATGAAAACAAAACACCGTCTGAAAATGCACAATGGTATTTTGCACTCTATTCTAAAGGCAAAAAAGCAAAGGAAGTTTTAGAAAAAAGAAAACTTGAGGCTGAACAAAATATTCAATATTTAAACGAAATTTTATTCACAATAAAAAATGCGGACAGACCAGATATTTTAGATGAAATTGAAGAAGAGATAAGCAAATTTAGCGGAAAAAACACACAAAATATTAAAGGAAATAAAGAAAATAAACCGGACGTTAAATGCATTGAATACCAAGGGTTTACGCTGTATTTGGGTAAAAATAACAAGCAAAACGATTATCTGATTAGAAAATTGTCAAACCCTGAAGATATCTGGCTTCACACTAAAGACTGCCCTTCGGGACACATTATAATTAAAACAGAAAATGGCAAAAAGGCTGTAACTGATGAGGTTTTGCTTTATGCAGCAAAACTTGTAAAGGAAAATTCTTCTGCAAAAGAAAGTTCAAAAGTTTCCATAATTTATACTAAAAGAAAATACTTAAAACGCCCGCCTGAAACACATTTGGGGTATGTTACATACAAAGAAGAAAAAGAAATTGTAATTTAACTTAATAAAACAGGCAAAACGGGCATTTTTTAGGGCGTTTTGGGTTTTTAAATATTGTAGGTGTTTTTATATAAGTGTCAGGAAGCTTTTAAATGGCAAATATTGCCCCAAATGGCGGAATAAGCAGCAATATAAGTAGTATCGGAGTTGCAAACCAGCTTCGTTTTTTAACATTGCAGCAAAATGGCAGCATTCAAGCTGCAGCACAGAATAAAACTGCTATTGAGACGCAACCTGCTTTAAACACCTTAACACAGGATACTGTTAATTTTTCCACAGATAAATTTGCAGCTGATGATGGAAAAATTTCAGCTAAAGATAAGCTTATAAATTTTGGTAAAGGAGCAATATATCCTGTAACAGCAATGTTTTCATCCCCTAAAAACTTTATAATAGGGGCAGGGGGAATTATTGGCGGTGGTCTTTTAATAGCTGCAACAGGCGGGGCGATAGCCCCTATCATGGTAGTTTTAGGCATTACCGGAGGAGCAATCGGTTTAATTAAAAACGGTTATAGTGCAATGAATGCCAAAACCGACGATGAAGCAAGAAAAGCATGGCAGGGACTCGGACTGAACAGCACTGTTACAATCGGTTCTATAGCTGGTTCTAAGGCGGCTCTTAAAGGGGCAGGAATAGATACAAAGAATATGAATATATTTGCAGCCACTGTTGAATGTTTCAAAAAAGCTCCCGCACAAACCGGAAAAGCTTTTACCGCCTTTAAATCAGGTCAGGCATTGAATAATATAAAAAACGCATTTCATATAAAGAAAAAAGATACAAAAACACCTGAAAACAATGTGGAGCCACCAACAACAGAGGGTGACAGGGCAGTAAAACCGCAAAAAAACAATATTGAACAGCAAACAACTGCCATGCCTGATAAAACCCCGGCCAATACAGGTGAAGCAATAACACAGGAGGCTGCTATGGCTTCTAAAGGGCCAATTGAAGGCAGCGGAACTTCGGGCGAAACCCGAACACCTGCAATTAAAAAAGCAAACGCACCTAAAAAACCCCATAAGCCAAAAAGAAAACGGCCAAGCAGAATAAAGCATGAAGTGAGCGCCAAACAGGCAGAACAGGTGAGAAAAGAGGTCAAAAGCATTACTGCCATCTTGGATGATTTTGCAGCAGATAACAATATTGACCCTCAATTCAGACAAAAAATAGAAGATGTAAGAAGTATTGCCCAGCACCCAATGGAAAACCCGAAAAGTGATATTGAAAGCCTGATTGGCACCATTAAACAGCTGGAAAGCTGCAGGGATAACCCTGAAACAATTGCCATAAATGGAAAAAATGTTGATTTTCCGTTTGATGATGCCATTTCATACGTTGAAAATTTATTAAAAGAATACGGGATAGACAGGCTAACAACGGCAGCAGGAGATGCTTTTGACGGCAAAATTATGAGCGCGCTTGAATTTGAACACACAAGTAATCCAGCACGAAATGACACCGTATTTAAAATGTTATTCTCAGGGTTTAAAAAACAAGAGAAAAAAGTTCCACCTT
The DNA here is from genome assembly GCA_910577515.1 of uncultured Vampirovibrio sp. Classification (GTDB taxonomy): domain Bacteria; phylum Cyanobacteriota; class Vampirovibrionia; order Gastranaerophilales; family Gastranaerophilaceae; genus MGBC122484. The sequence continues at coordinate 212,430 of CAJTLW010000002.1, read as the reverse complement.
CCAGCTGGAAGATAAAAGTTATTAAATATACAACAGAAAATTAAAAAGCGGCCTCAACAGCCGCTTTTTTCACCCATTCAACAAATAACAACACAAAACTTATCTTTTTCTTGCAACACGCAATTGTTTTGCTAAAACATCATTTGCTTTTTGAAGCTGCGGGTCGCGCTCCGCCTTGATATCATCTGCTGTGATATCCACTTCGATATCTGGCTCAATTCCTTTTTTATTAATATCTGTACCGTTTGGGGTTAGATATTTTTGAATCGTAATATGCATGGCAGAACCGCCCGGAAGCTTGTTTATTTCCTGCACCAGCCCTTTGCCAAATGATTTTTTACCAACAATAGTTGCCCTATGGTTATCTTTAAGTGCGCCTGATAAAATCTCACTTGCGCTTGCGCTTCCACCATTAATTAATACTACCATTGGCTGCCTTGAAATTACTTTGGGTCTTGATACCTGCGTATCTTTGTATCCGTCTCTATCTACGGTGGATACTATTGTTTGCCCGTCAAGAAGCATATCGGCTATAAAGATGGCATTTGTTAAAAGACCGCCGGGGTTTGACCTTAAATCAAGGATAATTCCGTCTTTATTTCTGTTTTCAATCAAAGCATTTTCAAATTCCATTGTAGCGTTTCTGCTAATAAAAGAGCTTAGTCTGATATAGCCAATATTAGGAGAAATTTTTGCATATTTCGGAGCCTTTGTGGAAACAGATTTTAGTTCGATATTTGCCCTTGTAATTTTATAGATTTTATTTTCTTCACCTTCTCTTTTGATTAAAAGAGTAACCTGGGTGCCTTCTTTGCCCCTAATTCTATCAGCTGCGGCATCAACGGTTATGCCTTTTGTTGACTTGCCATCAATTTCTAATATTTCGTCTTCAGCTTTTAAACCGGCTTTTTCACCGGGAGTATCTTCCAAAGGCGCAATAACAAGAAGTTTACCGTCTCTTACGCCGATTTGAACCCCGATGCCCTTCAGCGAACCTTGAATTGAATCATTTTCTTCGCCATATTCTTTAGGGTTTAAAAATTTTGTATAAACATCGTTTAAGCTTGATACCATTGTATCTATAGCAACGTATGCATCTTGTTCGGTTTTAATAACAGAATCATATTTGTGGCGCCATCTTCCCCAATCCTGATTATTATTAGACCTATCTACGAATTTTGTATCAATAAGTTTCCATGCCTTGTCATAAAGCGCCTGCGGAGTTTGTGCAAGAACGGGGTTTACGGCAGTCGTAATGTATGCCATAAACAGAAGCATAAAAGCCACCGTAATTTTTTTCCAAATATTCTTCATCAATCGTATTCTCCTTGTTAAAAACTTCGCTTTTCTTACTAATAATATTAGTACAAAATGTGTGCTAAGACAAATTTTCACTAAATTTATTTGGCAAAAAGGCATTTATAAAGTAAAATAGAGGCTATGGAAATTTCGCATAAAAAATCACTTATTTTATTAACTGTAGCTTCTGTAGTCGTGTTTTTTCTGGTTTATCTTATCGGCTACACCATATTCCAATATAAATCTTATAACTTTATGATGAAGCAAACATCAGTAAATAAGGTGGCATCTGATGATATTATTCTTGTCGTAATAGATAATAAATCTTTGGTTAAATTGGGACGCTGGCCATGGAAAAGAACAAGGTTTTTAGAAATATTCGACTACCTTGAAAACTATACAGAATGCAAAGCTTACGGCTTTGATGCAATAATAATTGCACCCGATACCGATCATCCTGAAATAGATAGAGAATTTTCAAACAAAATAGGAGAATATAAAAAACTTATTGCGGGCGTTGGCTTTATGTATGATGATTTTAAAGAAGAAGCCAATAAAGAATTCTACAATGAAATTTTACCCAGTAAACATAATATTAAATTTATAGATAAAAGAAGCGAAAAATATAGGGTAAACAGCAAATACAACAGCTTTACACCGTTTTTAAAAGAATATTTTTATAATGTTAATAATTTAGGCTCTGTTAATACAAGACAAGATGCTGACGGATATATAAGAAAAGTAGACCAGATTATACAATATAACGGGGAATTATACCCATCTTTAGCTCTTTTTATGTATTCAAAAGTTACAGGAATTGATGAATTTACTTTAACAGATAAGTATATTATAGGGCAGAAGGGTAAATATGCGCTTAAAATGCCGATTTCCAACGATAAAGGAGCGGCCTACAGCAATATTGCTTATTATAGAACAGATGATGGCGTATATTCGCATAAGGAAATTTCAGCCTCTGATGTTATTGAATCTTTAAGAAACATCAAAGAAGGCCATGAACCTGTGATTGACCCTGAAATCTTTAAAGATAAAATTGTTTTTGTAGGGTCAAATGCTAATTCACAGGCTCTTGCTGATGTTAAACGCACACCTGTGTCTGATACCTTTGCAGGGCTTGATATTCAGGCAACAAATTTCAATAATATATATAAAAATGAATTTTTTACGGAAGTTAGCCCAATATACGATTTTGTAGTAATCTTAACCGTATTTTTGCTTGTATTGCTGTTAATATGCACGCTTCCTATCCCGGTTGCGCTTATGTGTACATCTTTAGTAATGTTTTTATATTTTATTTTTACTTTTATCATGTATGACAATAGGATAGGTGTCGGGCTTATTTTACCCGAAGTATTTATTCTTATTGCAATAGGATTTGGATATTCATACAGATATCTTGTTGAGGGGCGAAAAAAAGAAAAAATACAATCTGCAATGGGAAAATATATCTCAAAAGATGTTATGCAAAACGTTGTTTCAAACATAGACAGCGTTAAGCTTGGCGGAAAAAGAGCGTGCGTAACTGTTTTATTTGCGGACATAAGAGGGTTTACATCTATTTCAGAGCAGCTTTCAGCAGAAGAAGTTACAAATATTTTAAATGAATATTTTTCAGCCATTGCTCCCATAATCGAAAAACATAACGGTATTTTAAATAAATTTATGGGGGATGCTATTTTAGCAGTATTCGGCGAACCCATCAAAAATGAAAACCACGCAATAGATGCTGTTCGCTGTGCTGATTGTATATTAAAAAAGGTAAGGCAACTACAATCAAAATGGCTTAATGAAGGAAAACCCAAGATTGAAATAGGGGTTGGAATTTCAACAGGGGAAGCGTTTGTTGGAAATATAGGATCTGAAGAAAGGCTTGAATACACGGTAATCGGCGATACTGTAAATACTGCAAGCAGAATTGAAAACTATAACAAGGTTTATAAAACCAAGTTTTTAATCAGTGAAGAAACTTTTCTTCGGGTACAAAAGTATGTTGATGTTATTAAAATAAGGGAGGTTTCAATCAGGGGCAAAGCCAAAAAAATCAACATATATGAAGTTTTAAGAATAATGCAATAAATTTTTTGAATTAAACGTATGAAGTTTGAAGATTTTTACAGCGGTATTAAAAAAGCTATAGATTTTGAAGAAAAATACCAGTATATTGATTTTATCGGGAAAACCACCTGTTTTTCCGATTTTATAATAAAATCTTTAAACGATTTTAAAAAGAAATTAAATAAAATTGACAAAGGAAGAGTGGATACTGTTATATCCTGCTTTTATCAATACCGGTTTGATTCAATTTCAGGCAGGATGAGTTCTATCAAGATGCTTAATGAACTTTTAGAGTATTTTAAAAAAGCACAAAATAAAGCACTTGAAAAAGCAAAGATTAAACTTGAAGCCAAAGCCCAAAAAGAGGAGGAAGAAGCACAGGCAAAGAAGAAAGAATTTGCAACAGAAATTGATGAAGTCGATGTTGCTTTTGTAAAAGGGGTAGGACCAAAACTTGCTTCTGTTTTTAATAAGCTTGATATTTATACAGTTGAAGATTTGCTTGAATATTACCCTAAAAGATATGTAGATTATGAAGGCCGAACAAAAATTAAAAACCTTGAAGTTGGAAATTCTGTTTGTATTTTCGGCACAATTAAAAAGCTTGATTGCCATACCACTTCAAATAAATTAACCATTTTTAAACTAACAATAAGCGATGGAAGTGGAAACCTTATTATAACGATGTTTTATAAAGTTCAAAATAGAAAAATGCTTGAACATTATAAAACGCAATATCCTGTTGGGGCAGGTGTTATAGCTTATGGCACCGTAAAAGTTGATAAATTTACAGGGTTTTTAACACTTGATAAACCCCAAATGCAGATTATAACTTCAGATTTTAGTGAAGAAGATGAAGAAGCACTTTACGATAACAAAATTACACCAATTTATCCATTGTGCGAAAATTTGAGCGCAAAAAGCCTTACAAAGGCCATCTATAATGCTATTGATAAATTTTCTAACAGAATACCTGAGCCTTTTCCTGATTTTTTAATAAAGGATGCGGGATTAATTCCAAAGAAAGATGCAGTAAAACAAATTCATTTTCCAAAAACACAGGAGGAGCTTGAAAAAGCGCGTCACAGGCTTGTTTTTGAAGAATTGTTTATTTTGCAGATGAATTTGGCTTTAATTCGGGAAGCAAACAAAAATTTAGACAGCGTTTCGCTTGAAATCAAAGAAGGAGGGCTTGTTCAGAGGTTTATAAAAAATCTGCCTTTTGAATTAACCAATGCACAAAAAAACGCCGTGGATGAGATAAGGCGTGATTTAAACAAAAAAGAACCAATGCAGAGGCTACTTCAGGGGGATGTTGGAAGCGGAAAAACAGTTGTGGCCTGCATTATGCTTTTATGTGCAGTTGAAAACGGTTATCAGGGGGCTATTATGGCGCCAACTGAAATTCTTGCAACACAGCATTATAAAAATTTTGTTGAATGGCTTACGCCTTTAAACCTTTCTATAGGGCTATTTTTAGGGAAAAACACAAGCAAATTAAGGCGCGAAATGAATATGTCCTTAAAAAACGGCCAAACCCATATTGCAGTAGGCACACATGCTCTAATTCAGGATGGTGTTGAATTTAATAATTTAGGGGCAGTTGTTGTGGATGAACAGCACAGATTTGGCGTAAAACAAAGGTCTAAGCTGCTTTTAAAAGGCAAAACACCGCAAATGCTCACAATGACTGCAACACCTATTCCAAGAACGCTTGCTCTTACCGTGCATGGTGATTTAGATGTGACTACAATTGATGAACTTCCAAAAGGACGTTTACCTGTAAAAACAACCCTCGGAGGCGCCGCGCACAGAAAAGAGGCTTACGCGCTAATTAGAGAGCAAGTTTTATACGGGCATCAAGCCTATATTGTTTATCCTTTGATTGATGAAAGCGAAACAATAAGTGCAAAAAATGCCACACAGGAAGCCAAACGTTTGCAGGAAGAGGTATTCCAGAGTTTTAGAATAGGACTTTTACATGGAAAAATGGCAAATGAAGAAAAAGAAAAGGTGATGAACGACTTTAAAGCAGGAAAATATGACATTTTAGTATCTACAACCGTTGTAGAAGTAGGCGTAGATGTACCGAATGCTACGGTTATTATGATAGAAAATGCCGAAAGATTTGGTTTGAGTCAGCTTCATCAGCTAAGAGGGCGTGTCGGCAGGTCTGATAAACAATCATATTGTGTTCTTATTGAACAGGCTAATTCAAAACAAACAAAAGAAAAACTTTCTGTTTTAACAAAGACAAATAACGGTTTTATAGTTGCACAAAAAGATTTAGAGATAAGAGGCCCGGGGGAATTTTTAGGCACAAGACAAAGCGGTATAGCAGATTTTGGGCTTGCAGATTTAGTGAATGATATTGAAATTTTAGAAAAAGCACGGCAATTTGCATTTGATTTTGTAAAAAACCACAATATCAATGACTACCCTGTTTTGAAGGATGAAGTTTTCAAAAAGAATATGTTTAGGGGGTAGCTTATTGCTAGTGAGCAACAGCTTACCAATAAAACAAACCTGCTTTATAGTTCAATTACGAGAGTAATTTCTGCTGTTTTTGTACCAAAACCGCTTTGCGGAGGCTTCATATAAGACAAGGTTTCTTTTACACTCTTTTTAATTATTTCATCAATATTGGTTGAACCTGAGCTTGATGCTATTTTTAAAGATTGTATGTCGCCGTTGTGTCCAAATTTTATATCAACTTTTATCAGACTGTTTTTAGCTGTGTCGTTTGATAATAAAAGATCGTTTTGCAAATTAAGCTTAATATTTTTACCAACAAGCTGAAGGAATTTTTTATAATTTGTTTTATCAGCAAGATTTTCAGGCACCTCCCATGAAACCTTGTTAATTGTTGCGATGATAGGCTCTCCGTTTGCTTCGCTTGCAAGAGCGTAATCATCTCCTTTACCGTAATATCCGGATGTTGAATTATAAAAATCTTCAGGAAGTCCTTGCGCCTCATTGTTTAATTCTCCCTGATTTTCTTCAAAAGAGTCAAGCCCTTGGGCATCTTCTGTATATTCTGTATCTGCGCTTGAAATAAATTCAGGAGTGGAATTTGAATGGCGGCTAACGGCAAAGCCTATTATGCCAACTAAAATAAGCGCCCACACCGCCATCATTACAACTTTTTTCTTTTTGCCTTTAATTGGGATAATCACATCATCGCTTGAGCCTTCAAATTCAGGCTTATCTTTAAAGATGTAATCAATGGTTGATTTCTTAAAGGCCTGTGCTGCCCTTTTTGCAGCGCTCATCGGCGGCTCTTTAACAGATTCTATCATATTTGATTCAGAAAGAGAGGCTTTATTCAACATGCCTGTTACTGAATTTTTCCTTGGCGGCATTTGCTGAATACCTGATAGAGCAGGGTTTTTTGGCTCCATCATCATTTGTTTTTTATTAATTAAATATTTATTATAATATTTTTCAATTGTTCTTGGGTACTTCTTGATATTTCTTGCGGCAGCATCAAATTCAATAACATCAACAAGCTTTTTTGTGCAGGTTTCACAGGTAACAAGATGTTGTATTAAAACCTTTTTATAGCTTGTTGAAAGCTCATTATCAATAAACCTTAAAAATAAAGACATACATTCAAGGTGTTTTCCAACAATAGAAGGAATGGGAGCCGGAGTTTTAATTATTTTCTTAAAATCCTCAGGGCTTTTTAATTTATCCTCAGGCGGGTAAAAGTATTTGCCGTCTTTTTTGGAAGCTAAAACATCGGCAGGGTTCAGGTATCCGATTATTTTTGTTTCTTTGAGCATTGCCCCCAATTGAACAACAAGATAAAAATGAGGCATGATATCAAAATCTGCATGAAGCCTTGGGATTTTAACGGTTTTTTCTCTAAAAACTGTAATGACATCAATTCTGTAATTATTGTAATAAATATCAGTTATTTTAAATTCTTCAAGGAGCTTTGGCACTTTATGAAGGCTGCGTGCCACTTGTACTTTAATTTTATTGACAAGAAGCCAGTTTACAGCACTTGTAATACCTAAAATATCTATCATTCCTCTTTTTCGCTCTAGGGGATGCGACATTTTAGAAGACACCATTCTGGCATATTCATTCTGGTCTTCGGTTATTTTTAATAAAGAGGGTGTATAGCTCATTTTCTTAGTATTCTCTCCCAATAATAAAATGACACATAATTGTTCTAATTTCAAATACGTTAAAAATTTGTATCATATTTAATAAAACTTAATATTTAAACCTTTTTTAACAATTAATACTATGCTTGTATTTAAATAATATATGTGTGAAGGTTTGAAAAAGATTAAGGTTTGTTTTTAATAAAATGAAAATTCAAGGTTTTGATAAAAATTATTATAGCAGTCAGAGTTTTGGCAGTTCTCCAAAAACGGAAAATCCGGGCGCTAAAATAAAAAATATAAGGGAGCTTAAACGCCAAAATAATCTAGCAGTTTTGGATATGCATTTGTTAGATTATGGCACACCTTCAAAAGTAGCCTTTGTTCAAGATGAAATATACAAAACAACCAATGTAATGCTTTATAATAAGAGAGGTGAATGCTTTTATTCTGAAGAAATGTCTGATGATATGGCAGAAGATGCAAAAGTGCTTTTTATAGAAGCGGGGCTTGATGAAGAAACTGACTTTGTGACCATAATGCCCTTGAAGGGCGGTTTGTACGGCAAGCCGAAACAAAATCCTTTCATAAGCGAGAAAATGGTGGATGTCGAGCTTTTAAGTTCAAAAGAAAAAGCAAAGGTAATGAAAGCTTTATTTGATGTTGAACAAAGAGAGCTTGCAGCTAAAACACAGCTGGATACCCCTGCAATATTAGACAGTTCGAGCAAGAGTTATTCAATGAGCTATCCTACATTTTTAGTAAGGACACTTGATTCAGGGTTTGATATGGATAGCGTTTTAAATAATCTCAATATTTCAACGAAAAATTCTTTTAAATCTGAAGATATCAAAAGAATAATGGTTTCTCCTGATGGAATGCACATGGGAATTCAAACCTTTGACGGCAAAAGAGCATCTTTGGATTTTAATAGCGGAAGCCGCACAGTTTATGATTCAGATATTGACCGCTCAGGGTTTGGCACGATAATGATTATGGATAAAAACGGTCCAATCTTAAAAAGATAAAAAATTTAGCCAAAAAATTCTTTTTGTAATAAAATTAAAGGCATGATGAAGAATTTTTTATTTGAGATTTTAGTACAGGAAATGCCTTATAAGTTTATAGCTTCAGGGCTTGAACAATTAAAGGCCGGATTTAAAAATTTATTTAGTGAAAATGCCTTAAATTATAAAGATATAAAAGGCTATGCAACCCCAAGAAGGCTTGCAATTATTGTTGAAGGATTAGCTTCTTCGCAGGAAGACATTACAAAAGATGTCAAAGGTCCTATTTTAAAGGCTGCCGTTGATGAAAACGGCAAATACACAATGGCTGCTTTAGGGTTTGCAAAGAAGAACGGGGTATCCGAGAATGAACTTTTTGAGCGTGACGGATACATTTATGCAAACGTGCATAAAAAAGGAAAATCTACAAAAGAAATTTTAAATGAAAATATTGAAAGCATAGTATTAAAGCTTCAAGGCGCACATTTTATGCGCTGGAAAAACTATGAAGAAAGATTTACAAGACCTATTGAAAATGTTCTTTGTATTTTTGGAGATGAAACTTTAGATTTTACAATTATTGATAAAAAAGCAGGCAACAAAACCAAGGGGCATAGGTTTTCAAGCATAAAAGAGGTTGAAATAAAAGACCCGCTTGAATATGTTGAAACATTAAAAAAAGCTAATGTTTATACTGATATTGATGAAAGAAAAGAACTTATCGTTAAATCTGCAACAAAAATGGCTGATGAAAACGGATTAGAAATCAGGTTTGATAATCTTGATGACCTTTTAGATGAAATTGTATATATCACAGAATATCCTGTGCCTGTTTTATGCGATTTTAACGAAAAATATCTTGCAATTCCTGACATTGTAAGCACAACTGAAATGTCAAAACATCAAAGATATTTTCCTTTGTATGACAAAAAAACAGGAAAGCTTTCAAATAAATTTATCACAATGGCAAATTTTGTCGGCACAGATAAAGAATCATTTGATAATATAAAAGCCGGTAACCAGAGGGTAGTAAGTGCAAGACTTGAAGATGGCGTATTTTTCTATAATGAAGACAATAAAACACCGTTAATTTCAAAGGTAGAAAACCTTAAGGGAATGACTTTCCAAAGGGATTTAGGCACACTTTTTGATAAAACAAAAAGAATTGAAAATATTTCCGAATATTTGTGCGAAGAATTAGCACTGCCGTCTGATTTATCCCATGATGCACACAGAGCTGCAAGCCTTTGCAAAGCCGATTTAAGCACAAAGCTTGTGTTTGAATTTACCGAATTGCAAGGCTTTATTGGAGAAGATTATGCGCTTAAATCAGGGGAGAAAGCAAATGTAGCATCAGCTATTAAAGAACATTATTTCCCCTTGAGTGCAAATTCAGAATTACCAGGGCTTGTTGAAGGTAAAATTGTTGCAATTGCAGATAAAATTGATACTATTTGTGCAGTTTTCTTATCCACGCAAAAAGATAAGAAGAAAAAACGCCCCACGGGTTCAAATGACCCTCTTGGTGTAAGACGTGCTGCAATTGGTATTTTAAGAATTATAATTGAAGCCGGTTTAAAAATTGATATTAAAAAATTAATTGATTATACGGTAAAACAAATTGCAGATGATTTTAATCTTGAAGTTGAATCAAGCTTAAAATCTGAACTTTCAGATTTTATTTTAGACAGATTATTTGTAATGTTTGAAAATGAATATGATTCTGAAATATTGGATGCTTTAAGAAAAACTTCTCCTCTTGCAGATTTAAAATCTTTCAAGAAAAAATGCGAAGATTTGAAACAGCAAAAAGATACAGAAGATTTTAGAGAATTTATAGAACAGGCAAAAAGAATTTCAAGAATAACGGAAGGCATTGATAATGCACTTTTAGAAAGGCAAATCTCGGCTGATAGTTTAAAAACTGCAGAAGAAAAAAATCTTTTTAGCGCCTTATTGTCAACAAAGACACAAAACGAATCAGTTAAAGACTTGTATCAGCTAACACCTTTGATTGATGAATTTTTCAAGGCCGTTCTTGTAAATGATGAAAATGTTGAAGATAAAAATAACAGGCTTTCAATTTTGCTTCGTTTAAGAAAATGTTTTGAAGACGTTGCAGATTTTACAAAGTTTAAAAAAGTATAGATGAATATTTTACTTATAACTGATTTATACCCGTTGTTTGAAGGTGAAAAAGGAATACCTTTAACAATAAGGGATTTTGCTTTGGGATTTGCAGAAGCCGGGCATAATGTACAGGTATTTAGGCCTAATTTTATCTTTAATGTTCAGATAAGGGGAAGAAAAACCTATAAAAACGGGGAATATGAAAACGCCCATGTGAAAATTTTTAACAGAAATTTTCTATTGCCTTTCAGAAAAAATTCCGTTCTTTCTGCTTATAAAGAATATTTTAAGGATGAAAAATTTGATGCAATCGTAGCACACATGCCAAGCGGTATTATGTGTGCCGATATTATTTCAAAAGAATATAAAATCCCAATGTTGTGTGCAGTGCATGCCAGCGATATCACGGTTTTATCTGATATTAAATACTTTATGTTTAAAAAAAGAATGATAGAGGCTTATCAAAATGCTTCCTGTATTTTACCAAGGAGCTTTTGGCTTAAAGATAAAATCAAACGAATACTTCCTGCGCTAAATAAACCTGTTGAAATTATTTATTCGGGCGTGCCTTTAAAACTAACTGAAGAAAATGAAAAACTATTGGAAGAGCATAAATTTGACCCCAAAAAAGCAAAACTGCTTACGGTTTCAAGCCTTATTAAAAGAAAAAATATTAAAGCTTTAATTTTAGCATATAAAAAATTAAAGAAAAAACACAAAAAAATAAGCCTTGAAATTATAGGAGACGGACCTTTAAGGGAAAAACTTGAAATTTTAAATATAAAATATAAGCTTGATATAAAATTTTCAGGCACACTCTCAAAAGATGAAGTGTATAAGAAAATGGCTGCAGCAGATATTTTTATTTTACCCTCAAAAAATGAAACGTTCGGAATGGTTTATATGGAAGCACTTTCGCATGGGAATATTGTACTATGTTCAAAAAATTCAGGGGTGGATGGAATAATTAAAAATGATGAAAGCGGTTTTATAATAAAAGCAAATAAAAAAGGGATATACAACGCCATTAATAAAATTTTAAACTTTAAACCTAAACAATTTTTGGAAATTTCAAAAAATGCAATTGCAACTGCAAAAATGTTTTCTTATGAAAATTCCGTTAAAAATTATTTGCAAAAAATTGAATTGTTTAAGCTATAATACTAAATAAAAAGACGAAGATTGATAAAGGATTTTAATAAATGCAAGCAAGACGCGCTTCAAGGGAACTAGCCCTTATAATATTTTCTCAAATCGGCAAAGACATTGAAAAATTTGCAAACGGCGATTTTGAACAGATGGTTTTAAATTCAGTACGCACACTTATTAGCAATTCATTAGATGAAATTTCCATTGTAACATCTGAACTTTCAGGAGTTAAAGAATTTGTTGAAGATTTTGAAAACAACCATCCTGATAATTTATCAAGACCAATTGATGCACATAATATAGCGGTCGAAATGCCTTTAACATCAAAAATGAAAGAAGATATTGATACCTTGATGAATGCGGCCGAAAAATCTGTATTTGCGCTTGAAATAGCAGAGTTAAGCGTATTATCAGGGCAAAGTGATGTAAAAAGATACATTCAAAAAATCATAAAAACTTACAAAGAAAGAAAAGACGATATTGATAACGTTATTAAAGAGCTTGCCTCTGGCTGGGATATTGAAAGACTCTTTAAAATTGACAAAGATATTTTAAGAATAGCAATCACTGAATTATTATTTATAAAAGATGCCCCTGTAAAGGTTGTAATCGACGAAGCACTTGAACTTGCCAAAAAATATTCAACCGATGATTCACCTTCTTTTATAAATGGAATTTTAGCTAAAGTGGTTGAAGTTTATGTTTAATAATTCTGGCTTCAGAGGGCTAAAAGAAGCCCTTTCAAAGACATCTTCCGCTTTAATTAAAAATGTTTTAAATATTGCAGGAACAAGCAGCAATATTTTAGACGAATATGAACTTGAAGATATTGAAGATGCCTTAATTAAGGCAGATTTAGGGATAGATTTGAGTGTTGAAATCGTTGATAAAATAAGGGAAAACAAGGTTAAATCATCCGATTTAAAAGACTTCTTAAAGGATATATTTTTAAACATTTTAAGTTCCGCCTATAAAAATAATGAAAAGCTTTTGTATAAGGAAGACTGTTTAAATATTTATTTTGTCGTAGGTATAAATGGCGCCGGCAAAACAACTTTAATTGGAAAACTTGCAAACCGGTTTAAAAAAGAGGGTAAAAAGGTGTTAATTGCAGCAGGAGATACATTCAGAGCTGCTGCTGAAGAACAGCTTGATATTTGGGCCAAAAGAGCAGATGTAGACATTGTAAGGCGCGACAAGGCAGATAGTGCTGCAGTTGTGTACGAGGCCATTAAAAAGGGGCAGGATGAGAATTATAATGTCTTGATTATTGATACTGCAGGAAGGCTTCAAAATAAATTTAATTTAATTGAAGAATTAAAAAAGGTAAAAAATATTATAGTAAAAAATGCTCAAAATTGCACTTTGGAAAGCATTCTTGTACTGGATGCAAATTTAGGACAAAATGGACTAAATCAGGCAAAAGTATTTAATGAAGCAGTACAATTAACATCTGCCGCACTTACAAAACTTGACGGCTCAGCTAAAGGCGGAATGATTTTATCAATTGCAAAAGAATACAACCTTCCAACTAAACTTATAGGGGTTGGCGAAGGAATTGAAGACATTAAAGATTTTAGTGCTGAAGAATTTATAGATGCAATATTTTAAAATATTTTAGTTTGAATTCATAAAGGCATTATCAAGCCAGTTTTGATATTCAGCTTTTCTTGATTCTTCTCTGGCACGATTAATTCTTTCAATTTCCTGTTCACGAAGTATTTCAAGCCTCGTCAAATTACCATATATCGGGCTATATTTTTGCGTTGGCTCAAATATTAATAACCTTCTTGAAAAAGGAAGTTTTTGATATTCAATACACGCTCTTGCATACTCTGCATCATAGCTATCTTGAATTCTTCTATCATTTTTTAAAACATGAGGAGATAATCTCTTGATAATATCTTCAAATTCACCTGCAGCATACAGAGGATGCTTTTCTTCAACCAGAGCCATAAATTCATTTGCACTTCTAACTATACCTGGTCTTTCACGGCCATTTCTTGGCGCACCATTTAGGCTTGTGGTCCAAAAAGCAAATTTAGAACCATATTCTATAGCTTCGTCATTGGTTAAATCTTCAGGGTCAATGCCTAATCTGTTAAAATCAATTTTACAATCAAGGAGAGAAACAACATCTGTTACTACCCCTCTTGCCATTTCAATTTCTTCATCATAGCTTCTTTTAATTCTGTCATGTTCTTCAACTTTTTGATTTAACCTTTTAACATAGGCTGCAATTTGTTCAGGAGTATCATACATAAGAACAACTTCACTTACATGTTTTGCCCTAAGTACACCAATATCTTTTATTGAAGCGTCCGATAAACCTGTATTTGCAGATGTCATCTGCAACTTAGCATTTCCTTTGGATGTCTCTGATAAAACAGGACTTCCCCATCTGTATTTATTTTTTACCCCAAAAGAAACCGGATAAATATTAAAATTTACATTCATTACCTGAACCTTAAACACTAAATAAATTGATATTATTTAAAAAACCAAACATAAAATATTTTGCATAGTAAAATTACTGCAAATTTTATGAATTTAAAAGCTCTTTTGCAAAAGTAAGTGAATTATCGCTCACATCTCCAAGTGCCATTTGTGCCAAAACATTCGGCTTTTCATCTTCTTTAAGTCTTTTGACGCTCACCACCGTTTCATCTGTTTGCTCTTTTGATACAAAATAAAAATCATTTGCCTTTGATGCTATTATAGGCTGATGGGTGATTGCAAAAACCTGTGCAGATTTAGCTAAATTATTTATTGCATTTGCAACACAAACTGAAGTTTTACCGGAAATTCCTGTATCAATTTCATCAAAAATAATAACTGATACTTTATCTAAATTTGAAAAAACGGATTTAATTGCAAGCATCACCCTTGAAATTTCACCGCCGGAAGCCGTCTTATTCAACGGAGCAAGGTCTTTTGAAACGTTTGTTGAAATCAAAAATTCAACTTTGTTTTTGCCTTTCAAGCCAAAAGTTTCAATTTTATCTATCTGAATATCAAATTTTGCATGGTCTAAATTTAAACTCTTAAGTTCATTTTCAATTAAAGAAGATAATTTAAGCCCATATTTCCTTCTTTTTTTATCTAAAATATCAGATAAATTTGTAATTGAATTTAAAAGGGTTTCTTTTTCAATTTTTAAATCTTCATAAGATGTAAAGCTTTGTTCTAATTCATCAAGTTCGTTTTTTAATTTTTCATAAGTTTCAAAAATATCACCGTATTTTCTTTTCAATTTTTGAATTAATTCAAGTCTTTCATTTATTTCATCAAGTCTTTGAGGGTTAGCTTCAAGGTTTTCGGAATAATTTCTTAAGGTGTTTGAAATATCCTTTAAATTTTCAAGAGCATCAATAAAAGAGTTTTCGGTTTCACTTAAAGAATTGTCATATTCGGCTGCTTTTTGGATATTGTATTTAATTTTATTCAAGGCATCAATTATTGAGCTGTCATCATTATTTAAAGAATAATAAGCGCCATAGGTTAATTCTTTAAGATTTTCAAGGTTTGATAAAATATCAAGTTCTGAATTTAACTCTTCTTCCTCATTTTCTTTAATTTCTGCCTGCTCAATTTCTTGTGTTTGAAATTTTAAAAATTCGATTTTTTCCCTGTTTTCTTTTTCGCCTGTTTCAATAATATCAAGCTTCTTTGACACTTCTTTAAATTTAGAATAATCATCTTTGTAATGACTGAGGGCAGTTTTAAAATCAGCATCAGAATTTTCAATGAAAGTATCCAAAAGCTCAATATGATATTTTGACTGAAGATAAGTGTATGTCTGGTGCTGAGAATGAATATCGACAAGTTTTTGTCTCATCTCATTTATAATGTCAAGCGTTACCATTGCACCATTTAAACGGGGCTTAGTGCCGGTTTTGCTTATTTCTCTTGAAATAACGGTTTCTTCTTTGTCATCTGAAAATGTTAATTCAATAAGTGCATTTTTTTCAGGATTTTTTAAAACATCTTTGCTTGTTTTTGCGCCGAGTGCTATATCAATTGCCTTGAATATAATACTCTTTCCGGCGCCTGTTTCCCCTAAAAACACGTTAAATCCTGAATTAAACTCCAGCTTTAATTCATCAATTAATATAAAATTTTTAATTAATATTTCTTTTAACATTTATGCGGAGCCACTCCCCAGTGAAGTTTTTGCCTTAAAACCCTGTAAAAATCCTGCTTTTGTTTATTTAAAAGAAGAAGTTTAGCTGAATTTTCATATTTTTTTACAACCACTTCCCCCTTAAACATCTTTATGTCCTGCCCGTCTGCCGTTATTTGATATTTAGTTTCTTCGCAGATTTTTATTGTTAAACTTTCATTTGAGTTAACGACCACAGGGCGCGCATTTAGAGTATGCGGGCAGATTGGAACTATTAAAAAGCAATCTATATCAGGTGAAATTACAGGGCCTCCTGCAGAAAGAGCATAAGCAGTAGAGCCTGTAGGTGTCGAAACAATAATACCGTCTGCCATATAGCTACACACAGGTTCATTATTTATATAAAGATTTAAAACAGATGTTCTTGAATTTAATTCCTTCTTTACCACCATATCATTCAGGGCAACATTTCCTGCATCAGATTTCAGCATCGTTCTTTCTTCAATCCTAAAATCATTATTTTGGATTTTTTCTATTACATAATCAAGCTCTGAAGGCAAAGCCTGTGATAAATATCCAAGGCGCCCCATATTAAAACCAAAAACTGGAACGTTTAATTTGCTATAATGCCTTGCACATTTTAAAATTGTGCCGTCCCCGCCGATTGAAATAGCGAATGTTAAACCATCGGGCATATTTTCAATATCAAAAACGTTTGGTTTTGATAAGGTTAATTTTTTTTCAAAAAACGCACAAGAAACTTTGGATGCAAAATCTTTGCTTCCTTCAATTTCAGAATTATAAACAACGCCTACATTGCTTAAATCTAAATTTTTATCCATAATATATTGTCCTGATGCATTTTTATAAAAAATTATCTGTAGTTTGTAAATTGCAAAGGAATATTCAGGGTGTCTTCTTTTTCTTTTAAAAGCTTAATTACATCCTGCAGGTCATCTCTGCTTTTGCCTGAAACTCTTACCTGCTCACCTTGAATTGAGGCTTGAACTTTTAATTTAGAATCCTTCACAACGGCAACAATTTTTTTAGCCAATTCCTGCGTTAAGCCTTTTTTAAGTTCAAAAACCTGTCTTACATTTCCGCCAAGAGCATTTTCTGCGGGTTTAGGGTCAAGAATTTTTATACTTAAATTTCTTTTAATCATTTTGCCTTGAAGGATATCTACGATATTTCTCAATTTCATATCATCGTTTGTGGTGATTGTGATTGTTTTATCAGCATCTAATTCCACGGTTGAATTTGAATCTTTTAAATCAAAACGTGAAGCAATATCTTTTTTTGTTTGCTCAACAGCGTTTACAAGCTCTTGTTTGTCGAATTCAGATACTACATCAAAACTGCAATCTTTGGCCATTTTTACTCCCTTGCCCCTTAATTTTACACTTTTATTTTAAAAAAGGGGATAAATAAAAATCCCCTTTCAAATACTTATTAAACACGTCTTTTTCTTGCTGCTTCTGATTTTCTTTTTCTTTTTACAGACGGTTTTTCATATCTTTCTCTACGCTTGATTTCAGATAAAATTCCGGCTTTTTGAATTTTTTTCTTAAATCTTTTTAGAGCGCTTTCAATATTTTCATTTTCACGTACTCGTACTTCAGGCATTGACTTTTCACCTCCTTAAGGTGCCAAATAATTGGTTTTTATTACACATTTAATCGTAATATAGCAGGAACGCACCTTAAAGTCAATCTCTCCCTAATTTTATTCTTCATATTCAATCTTTAAAAGCTGGCCTTTTTTAAGTTTGATACTTACGATATCATTTTTATTTGTATCAAGGAACATCTGGCCTATGTTGTTTAATACAAAATTCAGATTTACATTATGCTTGTTTTGAAGCTCAATAAGCTTAATATCGCTAAATGTTGCCCTATTCCCCTCAACATTGTTCAAAAATTGCCTTGAAGTATTAAAGGTTTCTGCAAAATCGCTTTGGGTCATTCCCAAAGCTTCCCTTATCTGCTTAATTCTTGCACCGTAAAATTTCTTCATACTTTGTTTCTTAATACTTGACATTTGATACTTATAAATATACAATGTCACTATATTCGATAATTCCGACAGTTTTATACAAAAATTTTAACTTAATCTGCTCATTCATTGCAAACTTTGTTGAGTTATTTTAAGCATCGCTTTTTAACAAATACAACAATAAACTGCACTGCTACAGAGCTTTAGGGTTTTTAATCCTTTTTTAAGTGTTTTTGTGCTGCCTTTTTTGGCTCTGTTTTTTATCGGATAAGTGAAATTACATTGTTAAGGATAGCTTTATGAATATTTTTTTCAAATTACCCAATCGGGTAATATTTAAATTTAGCAAAGCATTTTCTCTTATTGAAATGTTAATGGCGCTTTTAGTTGCGTCATTGCTTTTGGCAGCGCTTGCCCCTGTTATGACAAGAAGAATGAATGAAAATATGCATATAACGGGAGATTTTGACCCAAAAAGCACTACTACAAAAAAGGAGATAATATTTGGCTCAACTGAATGCCCGGCTGATAATATAAAAACGGCAGAAGACGGAAGCGAATATTGTGAAGGTACATATAAAGTTCCCGATGATTATACAGGGGTAATAAGGGTAACCGTTATAGGTGCAGGTGGTGGCGGAGGTACGGCACCCACTGCAGGATTAACAGAATTTAAAGAAGCAGGTAGTACAAACATATTTACAGTTCCTGCCATGGTAAATAAACTTGAAGCTACCTTAATTTCAGGCGGCGCAGGGGGTGGAGCCGGAGGGCAGGTAACTAAAACCCAAACATTTGTTACAAGTGGAAATGGAGGAATGACAGCAAATAGTAATAATATCATCTCAACAAATTCGGCAGTTCACATCTGGAATGTGCCACAGGCGACAAGAGGAAAATATGTATCAATCACTGCATGTGGCGGTGGCGGAGGTGGCGGAGGCGTGTACGCTTATAATTATGCTGGCTATGGCGGTGGCGGAGGAAGCGGGGGATATTTGAAGAATAAAATATTACAACTTCCATCAAGCACAAATCTGTACGTCAAATTGGGCGGCGGGGGCGGGGGCGGCGCAATGGGAACTGCCGGACTAAGCGGAGGATATTTTGGCGGGGGTGGAGGAGCCAGTTCTTATAATAACGGCAATGGTGGAGGGACAAGTCTTTCATATAGCGGAATATCGGGCGGAAAAGGTGCCAGCGGCCTAAGCAGTAAAAATGAAGGAAATGCAACATCCGGCAGTGACGGAACCGGGGAAATAAAAGCACGTGGAGGAAATGGCGGGCTAGCCTACAAACTTGGCAATTATTATGCCGGAAATGGAGGAAATGGCGGGATACTAGCCGGCGGGGGCGGGGGCGGAAGCAGAAGATATGATTGCGGAAACGCTGGCGGGGGCGGCGGTGGCGGAGGCCCTACAACTCTTACAAACAACAGTGCAGATTCTTCGGGGCAAATTCTATTTCAGGTTGGCGGCGGGGGCGGGGGAGGAGGCGGCTCTGCAAATACAGGCTGTTTGTACCATATATTGGATGACGGCACAAAAGTTAACGGCAACACCGTAGCGGGCGGCGGGGGAGGTGCAGGCGGAGGATACGGAGCCGGTGGTGGTGGCGGGGGTGGGGGATTTATTGCTTCGGGAAATGGCGGAACAGGCGGCGGTGCTTTAAACCAATTAATAGGTTCAAGTACAGGATATTCTGGCAAAAACGGTGCCAGCATAAATAATGCTATTGCAACTTTAGGCTATGGTGCAGGAGGGGGCGGAGGCTATGGCGGAGCCTCAGGAGCAAATGCGGGTTCAAACGGAGCAGGAATTATCAACACAATATTTGGAAATAACTATTGCAATGGCGGAAACGGCGCTTTAAATGAAAATGCCATAAAACAAGAGCCGCCGGCAGTGGCAGGTGTTACCGGAAACCCCGGTGCTATGCAAATTAAATATATTGATTACGGCTCGGGCGGCTCGGGAGGTGGAGCAGGGCAAATTGTGCCAATACAACCCATTAATGTTATACCCAAAGAAAGCTTGAAATTAATAATAGGACAAAAAAATGCGGGTGGCAGTGCAGGTTTAATGGAGGAAAACGGAACTATCAAACAGCCGACGGAAGGAAGGGGTGAACACTCAATATTGACTGGTGGAAATACAAATAATCCTTACAGGAGTGAGCTTTACAGGGAAAATACAAAATTGCTTAGCACCACTCCGCCGGACAAAATTGTCAACGGATGGGGTACCTGGGGAGGTTCACCCACAGGTCAAATACACGGTTGCTATTCGGGTAACTTTTATGGCTGCCACGGATATATTACAAACGGTAAAGATTACAGAGAAATTAAAATATCGGGCTTTTCCAATACTGACGGTAAAACCGCAGGAAATGGTGAAACAAAGGGAAATATAACTTTTGATGCCAAAACTATAGGCGGGGATGGCGGTATTCTCACAACTCCTTGGTTTATCTGCACCCCGGGTAAGGGTGGAACAGCATCAAGCCCTGCTGGTAAGGATGCGCAAGGTTTTGGCTGCGGGGGAGGAGGCGGATATGGCTTAGCTAATGGTGGAAAAGGTTCGGGTGGTTATGCAAGGTTGTCTTGGAATAAACATTGGGATGCTGCCCTAAATAGCGGCAAAGGGGGATACAAACTAGCTAATAGCGGAACAGGCGGCGGTGGAGCAACGGGAAACATTATGACTTATTCAATAAAAGTAATGGGAGGGCAGGTTATAAGAATAAGAATAGGAAAAGGCGGAAAAGGAGCAGAAATAATCAACAATAGTATAGTGGAAGCCAAAAAAGGCGGAGATACTATATTTGGCGATGATGCCATAGGAGCAATAAGGGCAGGTGGCGGCTTTGGAGGCGGAAATCCTTCTGTTACAAACAATTCTTTAATAAACGGGCTTGGCGGAAACATATCTTCAGTATGCCATTTTGGCACAAGAAGCTATTTAAACAATAAATCATACTGTACAAAAGGTATAAAAGGATTTAATGCTGAACCCAATACTGATGAAAAAGGGATAGCTAAAGGGGCAAACGGTGCTTCACTTGTTAACCACGGTGAAGGAGGAGAAGGCGGTATATCAGGCACAAGCAGTTATTTAGGAAATAATGCAAAGGGCGTAGGCTCAGGCGGAGGCGGGGCAGGGATATATGATCTTGGAGATAATTCAATAAGTCCTGTTAGCGGAACAAATAAAGGAGGTATTGGCTCAAACGGCAAAATAATAATTGAATTATATAATGACTAATTTTAGATGAACAACTTTTCAATCGGGCGCAATTTGTAACCTTTGCGCCCGTTTTTTTATCAAAAACTAAACAGAAATTGACATCCGGCTTGGCTTGTCTTTAAAATTCAATACATCTAATAATGTCGGCAAAGTGTCACTTGTTAATTTTCTTATAATTTTAGGATTATTGTTTTCAATTTTTGATGCTACATTCCTGTTAACCATCCTCCAGCTTAGAAAAAGCTTAAGACAATCTGTATAATAAATTTGCCTATCATTATCATGCAGCGATTTTGCTCTTTTTAAATTATCTTGAAAATATATAATGGCATCTTCCGTAAAATCTGCCAATTGGGAAGGGTTTACTTCTCCGGTTTCACAAAAGCTGCTCTGATCATGGATAAAGACTGCCATTTGAATTTTTATGGCCTCGGCTTTTTTGATATCAGAAGCCATAACTCCATATATGTCTGGAGATAAAAGCCTGGAATGCGCACCTTCTTTTATAGAAATAGATTTCGCAATTTCAGGAAAGGCACTCTCCTTTGAAAATTCTTTAAAAAATTCTGACATCGAGCTATGGTATTTTGATTTAAGTGCAAGATATTCTTCAAAGATTTCATCAGGATTATCTGTACGCATAAGATATTCATAAAGTGTAAAAAATTCAAAAGACCGAAGGCTGGATGCAAGCCCTGAAGTATCAGATTGATGGCAGCTTGGGCTTGTTTCTTCAGTGATTAAAGATTTATATATTGAATTATCTATATTTTCAATTTCAGAGTACTCAAAATCAAATAATCCGGCACTTTTGGATGTAATTTTCATGTTCCTGCCATTGAAATCATAATTCATAAAACGGCATCTGTCTGAAAAGCTTTCTTCCAAAGCTGAATTTTTGATAATAGTGCCTCTATCCATCTGAATAACAATATCTACAATACTGCTGAGATTTTCTCTGGTAAAGGGTGTTTTATTTACTTGCGGGCTTTCGCCTTTAACTTTTGTTGAAACAAGAAAATATTCCCCTTCTGGTGTTCTAAAAGCATAATGACCACGCTGTGAATCATTAAAATGTAAATTGTTTTCATACATAGTATCTAATATTTTTATTTCACGCATAGGGTCATCATTAAGTGCATTTGCTCCTTTATAGCGTTTTACAACCAAATCTTTTCCATAATAAAAAGCTTCTCCGTTATAACCCTGCATCCCTTCCTGTTTTTCATCCAGTGTGGTAACAATGGCTGTATCTATCTGGCCATCAGAAGGCACTTTACTTATGGGGATAACATAGCGTCCTTTGTCATCTATGTAAGGCTTTTGGATACCATAAAACTTAGTAGCATTTAAATTATTAGAAATATTGTTTATTCTCATAGTTTATAGATAAAAATTCTGTGTTTAAATAAAAAACGCCTAAAAGATATTTTTTGCATCTTAAAAGGCGTTTTTATAAGAAAATTATGTTTTATTACCTAAAACTTATGTGTCACAAGGGCAAAGATATCATTAAAAATAACGTAAACCATAAGAATTATTAAAAGCAGAAAGAAAAATCTTCCGATATTTTCCGTTATTTTTTCATCAATCTCTCTTCCAAGTATTTTTTCAAGCGCAAGGAACATCAAATGCCCGCCATCAAGCGCCGGAATAGGAAGAAGGTTAATTATTGCTAAATCAATACTTATTATAGCAGTAAGTAAAAGTCCATTTAGCATACCGTATGTTTCAATAATATCAGAACCTACTTTTGTAATTACAACAATACCGTGCATTTCAGACATCGGAATTTTTCCTGTAACCAATTGCCATAAACCATACCCCATTAATTTTGTATTTGTCCAAAGATAAGATAAGGAGCAGGTTATAACGTCTTTAAAATTATTAATTTCGGTAAAAATCTCTTTTGTTTCAAGTTTTATGCCTAAAACACCTGTTTTATCGGTATAGATATTGTTTAGAATGATTTCTTCACCATTTCTATCAAGAACGATTGTAATGGGTTTAAAACTATCTGATAATGCCCTTGCAATGTTTTCAGGCTCAATGTCTTCTTCTAAAACATATTCTTTTTTGCTCTCAAGTTTATCCCTGAGTACTATTTCTTCTTTTGTCAAATTAACTTCATTTGTTTGGTATTTTTCATACCCGGATGCCACGCTTTCTGTAATATTAAGCGGTTTTTCAGGCGTCATTTCAGGCAGAAGTATTTTTGTATCTTTTTTGATTACATTTTCAAAATCAACATTCGGGTTTAATTTTTTAAGGTCATTTAATTTGTTTGTAACAACAGTATTATCTACAATGCCATCAAAATATTTGCTTTTTTGAACAACAAAGATAAATTTATAAGAATTTGTTGTTTTAATACCATTTATACTTTTAATTTTATCACCGGCTTTAGCCCCTGAATTTACAATATTTGAAGAATTATTTTCGGTTATAATTTCTTTGATGTAAACATCTGAAGTTCCGGTCGGGAGCTTATGATACCAGGCTGCAGCAAGCATTGTTAAAAATATTGCAAAAATAACATTCATAAAAACGCCTGCAGAAACAATTATCGCTTTTTGCCAGGGAGCTTTATTTCTAAATCTTTCAGGAGAATCTAAGGGAAGGATTTCTTCTTTCTCTTCCTCTTTGTTTTCTTCTTTTTGATTTTCACCATCTTTTACTTCTTCATCATCAGGAAATGAAACATATCCACCTAAAAGGAAGGCGTGGATTAAAATTTCAGTGTTGCCCCATTTGGTTTTAAAAAGGGTTGGCCCAATTGGAAGCCCGAAACCAAATTTAGATACACGTACACCAAAAAGCCTTGCTGCAGCAAAATGCCCTATTTCATGCACTAATATCAGCAAGCTTATCAAAAAAAGCATTATAATTGTATTCATTTTTTTCTCTCTAACTTATTATCTTCTTTTTCTGCCTGTATATTTGAATAAACCAAAAATAGAAGGCTTATACATTTCAAGGTCACTATTTGCTTCAAGCAAGCGGGCTTTTAACTTTCTGTTTTCATCAGCAAGCATCTGGTTTCTTTCTTTTAGTTCAATTGTTCTTGTTCTGAACATTTGAAGTTTGGCATTTTGCTTGGAGCTGTTTAATTTATAGTAATTATTTAATTTGATGGCAATTTTTTTTGCAATGGTCTTTGCAATCATATCAAGCGTGCCTTGTGAAATATCAAGTTTAAAGGCATTTTGTGGAACAACATCTGCCGTTTGCTTTACAATTTCTCTTAAAATTTCTTTTACATTTTCATTATTTTGAGGCACAGGAATAATATTTGCCGTTTGTCTTGTAATTTCTTCCCTTATGATGCTTCTTATATCATCAGCGTTCAGGCTTGAAGTATTATGTGAAACAAGGGCGCTGTCTGAATGAGTTGCTTCTTTTGGAACTTCAGGAACTATGACATCTGAAGGCAAATCTTCCTGAAGAGATTTATATTCTTCAGGCTCTTCTTTAACATAATCCTGCAATTCAGAAAATGTATCCGTGTAAGAATCTGCGTCTGCAAAAATTTGTTCTAAATCAGCAGGGGGAACTTCTTTTGCATCGCCACCTGTAAAATTTTGTGCAAAAGATTGGGCAAGCTGCATTAAATCCATCTCATCTGATTTTGCCTCTTTTGCATCAGAAGCTTTTTCAGGCTCAGGGTCTTTTTTTGCTTCTGCATCCTTTTTATCTACAGTTTGTGCAACGTATGTTTTTGTATCAAAATATGTTTCAGTTATGCTTTCGGGAAGCGGTTTTTGAGTTGTTTTATTTATTAAATCATTCGCTTTTTCAATTTCATCTTCGGAGAAATTCTCCTCAACAATTAAATCATCCAAGCTGCTTTTATTTTGATTACCAGAATGCACCGGTTCATAGCTATGATCAACAACTATATTTGAATTTGGCGATACAGGACCAGGTTTTAGGTTTTTCATTGCAATTGGCATAATTGCATCTTCAAGCTGCTCATCATCTATTTGTAAAGGTTCCTGAACAAGAGATATCGTTTCATTTTGAACAAAATCAGCAATAGATGTCTCAGGAGCTATTTTTTCAAGTGCTTCATCAATTGTTTTTTTAACCGGTGTTTCGGAAGGTATTTCTATTATAGTTTTTTCTTCTGCAACCGGCTCTTTTTTAGCTTCTTCGGCCAATTTATCAAGAGAAATCGCTGCAGCTTCTTCTTTGGGTGCCTCGTTTTTAACAACATCAACCATCTCTTCTTTAGGTAATACTGCGGCAGGTTCTTTGGTTTCCAAAGATGAAGTTTCCATTCCTTTTTTTGTTTTATTATATTTTTCTTTAAGTTTATCTAAAATTGTTAGATAGGAATTATTATCAAAAAATTCTATACCAAATTCATTTTCATATATGGCTTCAATTTGCCAATCTTTTATAAATGAGTTTAGTGTTAATAAATCTATAAAATATCCATCTAGTGCCAATTTTGTTAATATGGCAGATTTTGACAGAGCATTGAAATTATCCATAATTGTATAACCCTTCGTAAAACAATTATAAATGATAAATAAACTTCATGCAATTGTAATACTTTGAAAATAGTATTTATAAGTTGAAACAGGGTTTTAATTTAAGAATTTACATTGCAACTTTTGCTCTTGCGGCATACATTTTTTTACGCTCTTCAATAGTTTTTATATTCATAGCGCCTGAAACATTTGACCTTGCAATGTTTCCGTTTCTTTTATTTAGTGCATTAAGAGTTAAATTTCTATTATCATAAATTTTATTTGAATTAACCTTTTTATCCATTAAATTATTGTATACAGCTTTTGAAGCCGGATTTTGAACAGAAGGCATATTGATTTTAAGTGTTTTTGCTTTAAATATTTTTGCTTTTCTTTTAAACATTCTAAAAAGTGCGCAAACAATAATGGCGAAAACCAGAAGGGCATAGCCAGCACTTTTATCCGGGTATGGCTGGCTTTCAACATTATTAAACAGAATTTCAACATTATCTACGTCATTTCCTGTCACATAAATCCTTACCTTATTCCCGATTTGCTGCGCTATAACGCTTTCTACACCATTAACATTATTATATTGAACAGCAAAATTTTCTTTCAAGCTTGCATCTTTAATATCAAAATACTCTCTGCCCATTTCATCAATTCTGTTTTTGATATTTGTTTTATAATCACTTTTTACTGCAAGCCTAACACCGTTTGATAAAGTATCATCCGGGCTAACATTTATTGAATATATAAAATTATTGTTTGAAAAAGCCGCAAGCGGTGTTAGCAAAAGACAAAAAAGCAAGCTTATAATAATTTTTTTCATAATTTATTGTATCCTGATCCCTAAAAAGTCTATCTTAGAATACAATAACTTTTTATAAACTTCGTATCATCAATCTTTGGATTTAAAATTCGTATTAACCTAAAGATCTATAAAATTTTAAATATTTTTAAAAAGGTTTGCCATTTCAATTGCAGTTTCAGCAGCATCTGCGCCTTTGTTGCCTGATTTTGTTCCAGCGCGCTCAATTGCTTGTTCAATATTATCGGTTGTTAAAACTCCAAAAATTACAGGAACACCGGTTTCTAATGAAACATGGGCCACCCCTTTTGAAACTTCAGCACAAACATAATCATAGTGGGAAGTTGAGCCTTTTATAACAGCACCAAGTGCAACAATCGCACTATAGCCTTTTTTTGCTGCCTTCTTACATACAACAGGAATTTCAAAAGCACCCGGCACCCAGATTACATCAATGTTATTTTCTTCAACCCCATGGCGAATAAAGGCATCTTTTGCGCCGGATAAAAGTTTTGAACCTATAAATTCATTAAACCTTGCAACAACAATACAAAATTTGTCGTTTTTTTCTGCTGTTAATTTTCCTTCAAATACATTTACCATATTTTTTTCTCCAAAAGTTTAATGAATTATCTTTTTTATGAAATTTATTTTAACATAAAGGAAAAATTAACAAAATGAGCAAACTAAACTTTTATCCATTTGCCGTCTTTAAATTCAGCTTTTGAAGAGTATTTTTCACCATCTGCAGGACTACAGCTATAATCTTCATAATAATATTTAGGTTTACCTGTGCCAAATTCATATTCAACTTTTACCTTTGCACTTTCAACTCCCGCTGTATCCACACAGTATTCTTCAAAATATGCAAGAGGGTGTTTGGAAGCATCAAGTTGAATTTTCTTTTGTACCGTTCGTGTGCCATCTACAGATCTTTTTATACCTTCACAATAAGAACCTTTGAATAAATCAATCTCTTTTAAGGCTTCAAAAGAACCGTCAGGATTTTTTGTATACCCTTCCAAATATAGACTCGGTTTTGAAGCACTAAAGCTTATTGTTTTGCCGTAAATTTCTGTGCCATCTGTTAATCTTTGAATGTCTTCAAAAACCATTCCATAGGTTCCATCTACGCCGTTTTGTGTCATTCTTCTTATTTTAACAGTGCCGTCTTGAAGCTTTTGATACCCTTCTGTTATTGATGTTGGAATGGCTGCACATTTTTCTGATGTCAGACCTTTTGAATATTCAATCCCTTCAGCAGATACTTTATAGCCGGTAAAATATTCAACTACATCTGTATTTTTATTGAATTTGAATAGTTCTTCTGCAGTTTCAACATTTTTCTTATTGTCTTTTGTATTGTTTACAACCACTTTTATTTCATCAGGACTCACTTTTATTCTTCTTTTTGTTTTTGAAGTTGTTTTGCCCAAGGATTGAGTAAATCCTTCACAATATTGCCAGTTATTTGCATCAATCTTATCTAAAGCATTTTTCTTACCAAAGCCCGCCTTTTTAACGGAAGAAGATACAGTGGATGAAAAATCACCTATTGCTTTTGTCACCCATTCTTCAAGGGCAGTATTATTTAAAACTTTCACGCTGTCGTTACTTGATTGAATAGTGGCGCTTACAACCTCATCTAAATCGGCTGATATTTTTTCCAAAGAGGATGCAAGACTTTCAGCGCCTGTTAGCTTTGCAATTATACCTGTATTTAGCGCATCAAGCGGATTTACGGCAGGCGCAGGATTGGGGTTGGGGTTTGGATTTGGGTTTGGTTTTTGCTTACCCTTTTTGCGCTTGCCTTTTTTAGCTTTACCAGCACCCTGTGCAGAGCCTGAAGATGGTTTAGAGGTTTCAGGTGCGGGTTGATATTCATCAAAACCTTTTTTAACATCATCAAAGAATGAATGAATTTTTTCTTCCATTCTTTGTATTAAGCCCGGTTTTTTAGTACCATCAGTTGAAGTTTCAGCCTTATTTACCGCCTCAGATGCAGCTTGGGCAGCCTCTTTTGCTACTTTGTCAGTATCTGCAGGGGCTTTACCTTTAATTTTGAATGCAATAACTGTTGCAATGCTTCCTGCTGCAAGAAGTGCAACACCCATAAGGATTTTACCAAGTATACCGGATTTTTGGGAAGGATTTTGTGTTTCTGCAGAAGGCCTTGTTATGCTTTGAGGGGGACGGTTTTGCATCCCAAAAGATATATCTTGGCGCAAAGGGCTTTGATATAAAGCATTATTGTAATTGTTTACATTGAAACCTAAGGACATAAAAACGCAATTTTTCCCTGTTGGATTATACTTTAATAAGTATTCTAAAGTGCAAAAATTGATAAAATAAGCAAAGATTGTTTCAAAATTTTAATAAAAGGTTTTAAATTAAAAAAAACGGCTTTCAAAATGAAAAGCCGTTTGGAAATACTTGTTTAGTAATTCCTCGTGTGTGAAGTGAAGGTTAGTGTGTATTGGTTAGAATGTAATTAGTGTAGTATATCTTTTATCTTTATCTCTTTAAAATTAAAATCTCTTTAAGCAGTTCTTACATATATATAAAGTATATCCAATATAAATAATTGCCTGTTTAAATACATGTAGTTTACAATTGTTTACATAAACCTTTAAAAAGCACCGCACACAGGTGGTTTTCAGCAAAATACGGCATAAAATTGTGTTAAGAAATATTAACAAATCATTATTTTTTAAAAACTTATCTTAATATTTCTTTATAATTCACTTGTAAAAATAAATTCAAGGTGATATATTAAAGATATAAATTTTATATCTCAATCCATTATCTTCTATCTTTTTAAAATTTTTAAATTCTTTTATCTCTTTTTTAAAAACAGCACATAATAAAGCAAATTAGCCTATAGTATGTGCAAAATTTACAGTACGCCTTTAAAGTTTAGACGGCTCATTTTATTGTGCATCTTTAAATTTTATGGGAGAAAAATGTGTAAAAAATTGTGTGAAATATAATTTAAGGAGATTTTTTATGAAAAATGCCTCTGTAAAAACTGCTTCCGTATTTGCCTCAGACTTCAAAACTGATTCATCTTTAAATTTTTATGTTAAAAGAGTATCAAAATTCCCTGTATTATCTGCAGAAGAAGAAAAAGAACTTGCAAGACTCTCTTCTTTGGGAAATGAAGATGCGAAAAAAAGACTGATTCAGGCAAATTTAAGGCTTGTAATTAATATTGCAAGAAAATCAATTCATGTTAGCTCTCTTTCTATGTTTGATTTAATTCAGGAAGGAAATTTGGGGCTGATTGCAGCTGTGGATAAATTTAAGTGGGATTTAGGGTATAAATTTTCAACCTATGCCACCTGGTGGATAAAACAGGCTATGTTTAAAGCAATTTCAGAACAATCTCACTGTATGAAAATTCCTGTATACATTCAAGAAACTTTATCAAAATATAAAAAGGTGAAGCATTCTCTGGAACAAAAATATAATTGCAGTATAAAGCCTTCAGTTGTTGCAAATAAAATGGGAATATCAGAAGAAAAAATCGATATGTTTTTAGGGGCTTATACAAAAGCACTTTCGCTTGAAGCCAGCATGGATGCAAATGATGACAATCAGATGACATTATCTGAGATTATTGAAGATGTGAAACAAAATGTTGAAAAAACAATTGAATATGAAGATTTAAAACATGATATAAAAATCGCGCTTGATACCTTAAAAACAAAGGAAAAAGAAGTGATAACCCTTCGTTTTGGCCTAAAAAACGGGGGCAGAAAAACACTTGAAGAAATAGGAAATATGTATGGTGTTACAAAAGAATGCATAAGACAAATGGAAAAGCGCGCCATTAATAAAATCCGCTCAACAAACCTTACACGCGATTTATTATCCTGCTATATGATTTAAGCTTTTTAATTTAAGCCTTTTGGCAGATAAAATATAAAGGATGATAGGTTAATTCTACTCCGTTATTATCAGAAAATTTTTCTAAATATTTTTTCTTAAAAGTTTCATATCTGTTCTTGGTCCAAAGACAATTGGCATTATTGCCCACACCGGTTAATTTTATATGTTCTAATATATTTCGCACATCACTAAAATACAGGGTTTCAAGTTCTTCTTCAAAATAGAGGATTTTAAACCCTGCTTTTTCTATAAAAGGCGTAATATCGGTATAATCAAGAGAAAAACCTGTAGTGTCTTTAATTTGGTTAAAATTATCCCCGCCAAATGTGGTAAAGGCAAGAATTCCATCCCGATTTAAAAGCCTGTATAACTTTGAACAGAGTTTTTCTTTATCATCTATCCACTGAAAAACGGCATTTGAAATTATTAAATCAAAATTTTCTTCAATATCGGCCTTTAAAATATCACCTTTATAATATTTAAACGGGGAAATTCCTGTGTAATTTTCCGTTAAATCATTTAAGATAAATTTTTCAAAATTCAAATTAGAAATAATTTCATCAGATAAAAGTCCTGTACCTGAACCAATTTCAAAAACATCCTGAAAATCTGCTCCACACCTTGTTTTAAGCTCCAAAACGAGTTTTTTTGCCATTTTTCTCTGCACTATAGCATGTTTTTTATATGTATCTTTTGCTTTAATAAAATCCATTTTTAAGCTTCCAGTATATTATCAAGGGTTTTAAATTCAAAGAAAGGAAAATGCCCTGTGTTTAAAATAACCTTATGCGTATTTTTCCAATCTCTTGAATTAAAGAAATTTTCCTGTGACCTGTAGGGGAAAATTTTATCCTGTTTTGTTAAAACCATTGTTTCAAATTCAAATTCATCCCCACTTGATGGTATTAGAGAATATCTTTTTATGTTTATAAGTTCATTTTTCAGATTTTCTATTGTTCTTTGTGCCTTTTTAATTTCACCCCCTGCGCAGTTTTCAAGCATATTCCGTTCAAAGCGCGCCATGGTTTCCAGGCTCATAGCATTCAGCATAATATTAAAAACTTTAGGATTTATACCGTATTCAGCATTTACAGGATAATAAGTTCCTGAAATTCCAACACTTTTATTAATTTCAGGCAAAGCACGGGCTTTATATGCTTCATTTGCAGCCCAAACACCATAAGAATAAGCTATAAGGTTAATTTCGCCAAAAGGCGTGAAATCAAAATATCTTAGTTCTTCAAAATCAAGGTTTGAATAATCATTTACAAAAAGAATATCAGATGTTTTTGTATCAAACTCTTCAAAACAATTATAGTCTGTATAAAAGCCGCCAAAGAATATTAAAAGCCTTGTTTTATCGTGGTTTATATGCGTTAGCTGCATCTTAAATTCTCCAATTAAAAAATTTGTTTTTTACCCAAAATAATTATACCAAAAACGCCTAAGCTTTAAGTATAAAGAATAAAATCAATATTATAGTATAATTGGGTTAAACTTCAAAACAACTTCAGACAAAGGATTTATAATGAATAAAAAAGTATATACGATGTTTTTAGCAATGTTTTTACTATCAGCACAGGCGGGATACGCTGAAACATCTGCTGATGTTAAAGAACGATATTTAATTTATTATGATAACGGCGCAAGCTTTTTAAAAGCAAAAGATTACAATAAAGCAATAGCAGAATTTAAAAAGGTTCTTCGCTATGCTCCTTATGATAACAATGTTAAAAATGCCCTGTATACAGCCTATATTCAAAGAGGGGAACATTTTTTAAACGTTGAAAAACAACCTAAAAAGGCGCTTAATGATTTTAAATCAGCACTTTTTTATATGAAA
Organism: uncultured Vampirovibrio sp.; assembly: GCA_910577515.1. Lineage (GTDB taxonomy): Bacteria > Cyanobacteriota > Vampirovibrionia > Gastranaerophilales > Gastranaerophilaceae > MGBC122484. Next base: position 180,274 of record CAJTLW010000002.1, on the reverse strand, counting down.
TATTGGAATGACAACAATTCTGATGTTGAAAAGGCAGAGCTGACAAAGGTTGAGAATAATCTTGCTTCTCTTGTTAAAAAATATGAAAATTATAACGTAGATACCAAATATCAAAATGCAGGAAAATTAAGAGCGCAGCAGGAAATTGCAGCTGCTGCTTATGACCTTAATACCCTTAAAGGCTCAAAATACGGTTTCAGTGCGCTAAATTCTCTTTATGATATTTATAAAAGCTTAAATAACCAGAAAATGGCTTTGGATACCATAAGAGCAGCGGTTAAATTAAACCCGAAAGACGGTAATGCGCATTATAAATATGCTCTCATTTTAGATGATATCGGAAATGCTGAAGCTGCAGTAGATGAATACTCTCTTGCACTGCAAAACGGAGATAGCGCAACTCTTGAAAAGCTTAAAAACCTCTGGATTGCAAGAAGTGCTAAAAACCCAAAAGATGCCGAGGCCTTGATAAATTTAGGAGCAATATATCAAAAACAAAAACAATACGACCTTGCAAAGGCGCAATATCTTAAAGCACAAGATTTAAACCCTAATAACCCTGTTATTTTAACAAATATTGCATCGCTTTATTTAGAAACAAATAACTATAATGGCGCTATTGATATTTATAATATGATGCTACAAAAAAATCCGAAAGATATAAAACCTTTATTTTATAAAGCAGAAGCGTATAAAAAGCTGAATGATAATAAAAGCGCACTTGCAGAATATAATAAAATTTTAAAAACACAACCTGATAATGAAGAAGCAAAAAATGGCATAAATTCAATAATTTCAAACCTTAAAGGGGATGAACTTATTGCATATTTAAGACAGGAAGCACAGCAAAACTCTAAAAACTATGAAAAACAGTTTGCTCTTGCATACGAACTTCATAAAAATAAAAATTATGAGGAGGCTGTAAACTATTATAAAAAGGCAATTTCAATAAACCCGAAAATGGCTGAACCTTATATAAACATTGTTCAAATTTACAGACTGCAAAATGATACAGCTAAGGCAAATGCTGCAATTAACCATGGGTTGTCAAATTTACCTGATAATAAAGAACTTCTTGCAATGAAAAATGAAGTTCAAACAGAGGTCGCATCAAATATATACAACAGTGCAACAAAATATTTTAATTCAGGAAATTACAAAGAGGCACTTAGCCAATATTTAAAAATTCAAATGCAAACCCCTGAAGTGTTGTATTCTATAGCGTCTTGTTATTTTGAACTAGGAGAAAACGAAAAAGCTATTGAATATTTCAAAAAAGTACTTGAAAAAAGTCCGAATGATACAAAAGCGATGTATTTTATAGCAAACGCTTATGTTAATTTGCAAAATTCTGATGCAGCTGCACAATATTTAAATAAAATTTTAGCAATTGAACCAAATAATAATGATGCAAAAATCGCTCTAAACAGCCTAAAACAAGGAAAAGAAGGCAAAGACCTTGATATGGCAATAAGCTTATATGAAAATAAAAAATACAATGAAAGCCTTTCTCTTTTAAATAAAATTTTAGCTACAAATCCTAAAAACCCTTATGTTTATTATTATAAAGGGATGATTTTAGAGGAAAATAAAAATGTAAACGGTGCCATTGAAGAATATAAAAAAGGGATAGCAGCTGATAATAAGTTTTCACTATTGTATTATAATTTAGCTGTTGCACTTGATAACAAAGAACAGTATAATGAAGCAGTTTCATACTATGAAAAATATCTTGCTTTAAAAAACGGAACAGAAGATGATTATACAAAATATGTTAATTCAAGGCTAAAGGAATTAAAAGATTATCTAAAGGAACAAATTGGACAAAAATAACTTTGATATAAAAAATATAAAGGTAATACAGGCGCCTTTGGCTGGGATTTCAGATATTGTTTATCGAAACCTTATAAGACGCTATAAGGGAAAATGTCTATTATCAACAGAGATGTTATCTTCAGAAGCTCTTAAAAACGTTCCAAACCCGAAAATTGCAGATTACAGGAAAGAAGAATATCCTTTATCTTTTCAAATTGTGGGGCATAAGCCTGATTTAATGGTGAATGCTGCAAAGCTTCTTGAGGCGCGCGCAAGTGTAATAGATATTAATTGCGGCTGCCCTGTTAACAAGGTTGTAAAATCGACAGATGGCTCAGGGCTTATGAGGAAGCCGGAGCTTGCCTATGAAATAGCATCTGCTGTTAAAGAAAATATTAACATTCCAATGAGCGTTAAATTCCGACTAGGGTGGGATAAAACAAATAAAAACTTTATAGAATTCGGTCAATTAATGCAAAAAGCAGGGGCTGATTTTGTGACATTACATGGAAGATGCCGAAGCGACCTTTATTCAGGTGTTTCCGATTGGGGAGCAATAGGGCAATTAAAAAAAGAACTTGATATTCCTGTTTTTGCAAACGGAGATATAAAAAGCGTGGATGATGCCATAAAATGCCTTGAAATTTCAGGAGCTGATGGTATTTCAATAGGCAGAGGGCTTATGGGCGATTTTACGCTAGCCTATAGAATTGAATATTGTCTTCAAACCGGCGAAAAGCTTGAAGCACCTTCGCTTGAAGAAAAAATTAAAATGCTTATTGAGCATATTGAAGATGAAATTGAGCTTCGGGGAGAGATTAACGGAATAAAATTTATGAGAAAATTTTACGGTTTTTATATTTCATCTGTTCAAAATGCTTCAAAATACAGACAGGTTTTAGTAACTTTAGACAGCTATAAGGAAGTAAAGAAGGCGCTTTGTGACATACTTTGTATACATGCTTGAAACCGAGAAAGGAACAATTTATACAGGAATTACAACCGATGTTTTAAGGCGGTTTAAGGAACATAAAGAGGGTGTATCTTCCCACGGTGCAAAATATACAAATGCAAATAAGCCTGTTAAAATCCTTTATACAAAAGAATATAAAACAAAATCAGAAGCGATGAAGGAAGAATACCGCATAAAACATTTAAGCCGTATTGAAAAGTTGAAAATGACAGAAGAGTTTAAATTATCCTAACGGGTAATTTATAAATTATTATTTTAAATTTAATATTAGAGGAAATAAAAAATAAAAAAAAGGGAGTTAATCAAAACCCCCATTTCCCCATTAAAATCTTCTTCATTACTTCAATAATAATCATACTAGCATAAACATTTTTGAGGAGCAAATGTTTATTTTTCCTCTATTGCTCTAATATTCAATACCGCGACGAGCCATAACTCCGATATCAAAATAATGTTTTACAGGCTGCATTTCTGTTACAAGATGTGCAAGAGCAATTAGTTCCTGATTTGCCCTTCTTCCTGTTAAAACAATTTCCAAACTTCTTGGCTTGTTTAATAGTGCATTTTTAACATCCTGAACTTTAATCATGCCTAAATCAATACAAACGTTGATTTCATCCAAGATAATAAGACCATATTTACCGCTTGCTATCGCGTTTTTAGCAAATTCCCAACCTTTTTTGGATTCTTTATAATCATCCATATTTAAATTGTGAGAATAGCAAACCCTATCTAAACCAAACTGAACAACTTCAAGATTATCAGCAAAACGTCCTGATGATGCTATTTCGCCATAAGTCGTACCCTTATCGCCTTTTGCAAACTGGATAATTAAAACCTTCCAGCCATGACCCAATGCTCTTAAAGCAAGGCCTAAACTTGCTGTGGTTTTCCCTTTGCCGTCACCCGTATAAATTTGAATGTATCCGTTTTCTAACACGTTTCCTCCGTATTATGAACAACTAAAAAATGACCGTTTTTATTGTTCATCTAACACTCTTCAATAATAAACTAAAAGGTTAATGTATGGCAATTATTATGATAAAAAATTTATCTAACTTTAGTATTTTACAATTGTAGAATGGTCTTTTAATCCTGTTTTTGGTGTATTTAACATTCGTTCAAACAAATTTACATAAACATTTCGTATACTTTCTTAATGAATACTTGAAATCCGCTAATCATGGTAAACTTTCCCTTCTTACAATAAAAAATCAAGTTAAAATTTATTAAGCCATTTGTTGTGTATTTTAATATTTTTTATTCACAAAAACAAATTTTCCATGCCAAAACTCCATGCTTTTTAAAAAAATAAAGCATGGAGTTTTTAAAATTTAAATATTAAGCGCTTACAAAATCCGCTTCTTGGAGGGCGCTGCAAAATCACAGCAAAGGAAGTCTGAATAATCCCGGATTTGAAGGCCTTGCAATCCTTTCAAGACAAATACTGCTTGTTGTTCCGCTTTCGCATTTTTCAAGCACTTTCAAATTTTTTTCTGAAATAGTTGTCTCTTTATCAGCACCATCGTCACCACAGAATGTCATCCTTGGCACCATAATACTTCTGCCTGATTTACAAGCAGCCTGTTGATAAGTTAAATTCCTTAAAATAATTTGCGATTCTCTATCATCGGTCGCACCGCCCTCCGGCACCCAGCTTCTTACAAGGTTATAGCCAAAAGGATAATTTGTTTCCATCCAGCTTCCCGTTTCGGTTACAGGTTCTTCAACACCGCCTATGTCAACTGTTCTCGAAGGGCAATATAAATTGGTTGGATAAATTTCTCCATCCACACCTTCTCCCACCTTGTTTGCGGTAGGGTCGCTGGAACCTGCATAAAGCTGGCAGCTTCCAGGAACTATCGTACCATCTATATATATTCTTAACGGGAATTGGTCTTCTCCAAGTTTATTTGGCTCTTTATCACCGTTTACATCAATAATTATAGGTTTAAAATAAGATTCCGTAGTCGCAGTTAAATCATTTTCACTGGGCGCAGCCTTATTTATGCGAAGCCATGGCCTTTCAAGATAATAATATGACACCATATTTGAGGCCTGGAAATTTGCAACACCTGCGTTAGCACCTTTTCCATCTCCTTTTGGGGGTTTTGTACCATTGGCACCATCTGTATTATCGCCATTGCCGCCGTTATATTTGCAATGAATTTTATCATTGTTTGCAAGGGTAAACATGTTCCCTATTTCCATGCATAAAATTTCATCGACCGTATATATACTTACATGCTCATCCGGAGTTTGCCCGGGGGCAAGAGATGCATTTGAAGCGTCTATTGCTGCATTTATTGAAGTAACCGCATCATCGTCTGTCACAGGTAATTTATAGGTATTCTGCTGACAGCCGTATATTCCGACACCACCTTCTTCCGTGCATTTATTCATTACAGCATTAACACCCTGTTTTAAATTATAAAAACCGGCGTATGCAAAAGGCCCGATTAAAAACTTTTTAGGCTTAATTGCCTGCACCGAAAGCCCTACAAGTACCGCAAGAGCAATAAGAGCAACACAAAGCTCTATAAGAGTCCAGCCTCTTTTTTGTTTCATTTTCTTATTCATATCTATCCTTTATATATTTTAAACAATCCTGATAACTTAAAAATTCTTTTATGGTGCCTTTTTCACTTATTATACCATTTTCTTTGAGTTTCTTGCAATCAATTGAAAGTACGGTCTTATTTTTCACAGCACAGATTTCAACTCCGTTTTTTAAAGCCGATAACACTGCTTTTGACCCCAATGCGCCATTTGGTACAACAAGGCATTTTACATCTTTATTTGAAATTCCACTTCCGCATACAAATTTTGGCGCAGCAGATAAACCATCCAAAATGCAGGGCAAATAAGTAGATGATATAAATTCTGATGCTACTTTTTTATTCACATGTTCAAAACTTATATCAAGACCCGAAAATGCAGGAGAATGGGCGCAGGGAAGCAGAAACTTTTTAACAAGACAGTGTGAAATTACAGCTTCAATCCCGCCAATCGGATCAACCCCTGTTCCATTGTTATAGTCCTCATCCTCGCATTCATCTCCAAAAAAACAAACAACAGCAAGTGCTTCAGCCCCTTTTTTGATTAGTTTTTCTGCCGAATCAAAAAGTGTTTTTTCGCATTTAATATGCCCCGTAGAAACGCCTGAAGAATCTTTCAAAAGTGAGACTCCTACAGGTTCATTTGTTATTTCGTAATAAGGAATATCGTATCCTTTCACCACTTTAAGCGCATTTATTGTGTTCAGGTGGATATTTAAAATTTTATCAGGAATTGATTTATCAAAAATAACCCCGATTTTATTCACATCTTTTGCAGGTGCCAAATTTATCTTGCCATTAAAAAATTCATCGAACGCCCAGCCTTCAACATAATACATGTTTTCATCTATAGCGCTTAAAATACCGGCGTTTACAACATTTGGATTCACTATAACTTTAAAATATTTTGAAAATTCTCTTGCAACATACCCGGCATCCCCTGCATAGCCGCCAATTTCTGCACCAACACCGGTCGGGACTGACAGTGCTATTATATTTTTTTTATTATCATTACTCATCAATGTTCCTTTAAAAGTTTTCAGCGGGTAGTTTGTACAATGCTTAAAAACAGGCTTTCCAAGACAACTTTAACACTCATTGATGCTTTCAGCCTTTTTTTAGCTGTTTGAACAAGCTTTATATGGTGTTCAAAAAGTTCTTTATTATTGAGATTGTTTTTCAAAAAATTCAACATAAGTTCCTGAAATTCATTTAAAAAATCAAAAACATCGATTTCATTGGTTTTTAAAATGTTTTCAATATTAATTGCGGCATCAAGAGCCTGTTGAAGAGTAAAAGACGGATAATCACTTAAAGCTGCAGAAAGACTATCGGTTAATTTTGTCTGAAACTGTACCCTATTTGATAATTTAAACACAACAGAGCGAGAAACAATTGTAGATATTAAATCTTCCCTGTTTTTTGTTAAAAATATAAATGTAGTACGGCTTGGCGGTTCTTCAATTGATTTTAAAAGAGAATTCGAAGCTTCTGCTTTAAAGACCTTCGTATTTAAGGGCATAGGAACCCAATTTTCTTCAGGAAGCTCGAATTCTAAATCCTTGAATTCTTCAAATGAAATATTTTCCTGCGCACTTTGCTGCTTGATTTTAGCATCACAAAATATAAAAACTCTATGATAGTCACAGGTTTCAGATAAACCTGATGTGATTTTTTTTGCCTGATTTATTGAAATTACAGTTTTTGAAGCGTCATCTTTAAAGTTTATAGGTGAAACTACATTAATATTAGGATGCTTTGCGCTTCTTATCCAGCCGCAATTGATGCAGCTACAATCTGTTTCGCCATTTTTTTCACAGTTTAAAATTCTTGATAGTTCAATTGAAAACATATACTGTGCAATAGTATCAAGCCCTTCAAAAACAATGGATTGCGGAAATTTAGCTATATCATTTTCAATTAAAGTTTCAAAATAATTTGATACAAACGGAAACTTATTTTTTAAAACCGGATTTATCATAAATTACCCCTGTCTTTTGATAAAAAGGCATTTGCAAAGGCAAGCATGGGTTCTTTAATTCCACTTTTTATCTCATATTCCGCCTGCGTTAGGTTTTGTTTAATCGTAACAAGCTCATCTGTATTTATACCTTGAAGTTTTTCAAGACTCTTTTTTACAACAAATTCATTTTGCCCCGTTTTTTTTGCTATATCGAAGCTTGACATTGAATTTGAATAAACTTTTGTCATTAAAAGCTTTGAAAAAGAACTCTGCAGAAATGCCAAAATTTCAAGATAATGGGATTTATTTAGCAGGTTTGAAATTTCAAAAAGTGCTTTATCAAACTTTCCTTCCAAAATTAAATCACTTATTAAAAATATATTTCGGCTTTCCCCACCAAGTTTTTCAACCACATCTTTTGTAATAACGGCATCGGGGTGAATTAAAAGCTTTATTTTATCAAGAGCAGAGTTTAAATCGCGGAGTGAAGGGCCTGTTTGCCTTATTATCATTGTTAAAACCGTACTATCTCCCTTTAATCCTGCTTTTTGCACCATAGCTTTCAAGACAGGAAGAATTTTATACTCTTCATAGGCCTTAAAGGCTGTAAATTCTTTTATTATGCCTGTTTTTTGAACAGCTTTAAAAATCTTTTTTCTTGAATCGGGTTTTTTCCTATCCCCCTTATCAATCGGGCAGGTTAAAATTATATGCACCCGCTCAGATACCATCTCAAAGGCTTTTATAACTTCATCCGTCTGCTTGTCATCAAGTTTAAATTTTTTTGTTGTTTCTAAGAAATATTTATCAGCTCTTATTTTATACACAACATCACCAAACATCATTGGCTGGCATCGCAGTGCATCAATCAGAGTTTTAAAATCAGGATTATCAAGACACCTGTAATTGAGGGGCGAAATTTCATTACCGTCTGAAATCTTTAGCACCTTGTCTTTTATATCTTTAATCTCATTTTCAAGCGTGAAATCTTCATCGCCCCAAAATAAATATACAGGCATTTTAATTCTTTGCTCCTGATTAGCTTTCAATTAAAAGGCTTGCGCCAATTACACCGGCTGTGTTTCCAAGCTCTGCATGAACAATTTCAACACTGCTTGCCTGAATAGGCATTGCTCTTTTTTGAATTACTTCCCTTATAGGATCAAAAAGAATGTCGCCTGCATCTGCCACACCGCCGCCTATAATAACCTTTTCAGGGTTGAGAAGGTTGATAACAGAAGTAAGGCCTAAACCAATTGTTTCGCCGATTTTTCTATAAATTTGTTTTGCAACAACATCCCCCTGAAGCGCAGCCTGAGCCACTATATACGGACTTAATTCTTCTGTTGCAAGTTCTTTAAATTTAGAAGATTTACCGCCCATAATGTATTCTTTTGCCATCTGAACAATAGCAGGGCCTGAGGCATAAGCTTCAAAACATGCAAAATCACCGCACCCGCAAAGAGGACCTTCTCCCATAGACATTTTAATGTGGCCGATTTCACCTGCAGCGTTTTTAGCACCGCGCGCAAGTTTACCATTAATAACAAGCCCTGAACCAATACCTGTACCTACTGTTATACATACAAGATTCTGGCAGCCTTTTCCTGCACCGTATTTTAATTCGCCTAAGGTCGCAACGCGAACATCGTTATCTAATTTTGTTACAATACCAAATTCTTTTTGCATAATATCTGCAACAGGAATATCGACCCAGCCTGGCATGTTTGGCAGCAATCTTACAACGCCTGCCTGATAATCAATTTGCCCAGGAAAACCAAAGCCAATGGCTTCAATTGTATTTTTATTCTGGTTTGATTCTTTCATTAAATCTGAGATTGCAAGCTTAATATTTCCCAAAGTATGCTCATATCCCATATCCGCACGTGTCGGGGTAGTGTTTGAATAAACAATTTTACCATCCATATCAACAAGGGCGATTTTAATGTTTGTACCGCCTATATCCACACCTATTCTGTATTTTTTCATAAATCTTCCTCTCCATAAAATATTTATCTTAATTAAGCAGATTATACCACTAAAGCAAGTGATATACAAAGTTTTAGGTTTTGTAAACTAATGTAACAAAAAATATACCCATGTGAAATTAGATAATTTTTATATACTTTATATATATGTAAGACGAGTTTATTTGAAAGTAAAGATAGTAATGGCAGTTCGACCAACTGATAGCATAGATAAAAAATTGGCGCAGATGTACGCATCAAAGGTGACAGTAAACCTTGAGGCTAAATCTACATTATCACCTAATGAATTTTGGAATTCAATGGAATTAATAGCCCTGAATAACAAGGCTGTTATGAACTTCAGGTGTAAATAAAAAAATTAATCAAGATGGATTATGGAGTAGAAAAAAATTCCGCCACCTCTCGATTTTAAAGAGAAGGCGGCATTTTTTTATCTGAAAAAATGTCTTTATTTTATACACTTCTTTTTTTGTGATAAAATTTTAGCAGAATTTTAAACAAATAAAGAGGAAGATTTGTTATGGAAAATAAGGATAATTCAGCTGAGTTGCATACTTTAAGGCATTCATGCTCCCATATTATGGCACAGGCAGTGCAAAACCTTTACCCGAACGCAAAACTTGCAATAGGCCCTGCTATTGATAACGGGTTTTATTACGATTTTGATATAGAAGGAACAGCTCTTAAAGAAGAGGATTTTGCTGCTATTGAAAAAGAGATGAAACGCCTTGTGGAGATGGATTTAAGGTTTGAAAAATATGTTATACCTGATGTTCAGGCTCAAATTGATGAATTTAAAAATAAAGGTGAAATTTACAAGGCCGAACTTTTAGAAGAGCATAAAAATGACAATCCTACCCTTTATTTAACAAAAGATAAGGACGGAAATGTACTTTTTGACGACCTTTGCTCCGGCCCGCATCTTGAAAACACTAGAAAAATCAAGGCTTTTAAGCTTTTATCAGTTGCAGGAGCATACTGGAGAGGCTCTGAAAAAAATAAAATGCTGCAAAGGATTTATGCGACTGCATTTGCCTCAAAAGATGAGCTTAAAGCCTATCTTGATATGCTTGAAGAGGCTAAAAAACGCGACCACAGAAAACTTGGCAAGGAATTGGATTTATTTTCCGTACACGATGAAATAGGTGCAGGGCTTGTATTATGGCACCCAAACTTGGCTGTAGTGCGCGAAAATATTGAAAATTACTGGAGAGAAGAACATAGAAAAAGAGGCTATGTTATCGTAAATACTCCTCAAATTGCCAAAAGTAAGCTGTGGGAGGTTTCAGGGCATATTGACCACTACAGGGAAAATATGTTTTTTGTACAAAAAGAGGATGAAAACGACGACCAATTCATAATAAAACCTATGAACTGCCCGTTTCATATTTTAATTTATGCTTCCCAAAGGCGTTCATACCGTGATTTGCCGATTAGGATGGCTGAACTTGGTACAGTTTATCGTAAAGAAAAATCCGGCGCACTTGGCGGTTTAACCCGTGTACAAGGTTTTACACAGGATGATGCGCATATTTTCTGCACACCTGAGCAAATTGTAAATGAAATTAATGAAATTATTGATTTTGTTCAGGATGCAATGAGCATCTTCAACATGAGCTTTGAAGTAGAGCTTTCTACACGTCCTGAAAGCTATGTAGGTGATTTAGAACACTGGAATATGGCAGAAGCAGGGCTTAAAGAAGCTCTTGATAAACGCGGTATGAAATATGACATAAATGAAGGTGACGGCGCGTTTTATGGTCCAAAAATCGATTTTAAATTTAAAGATGCAATAGGAAGAACTTGGCAATGTGCTACAATACAGCTGGATTTCAACCTTCCTATCAGGTTTGATTTAAAGTATCAAGATAAAGACGGCGAATTAAAAACCCCAATAATGCTTCATAGAGTAGTTTTTGGCTCTATGGAAAGATTTCACGGCATACTTACAGAACACTATGCAGGCGCTTTCCCTGCATGGTTAAATCCAAAACAGGCTGCAATTGTACCTATTGCAGACAGGCATCTTGAAGCATGCGAAGGGTTATTCAAAAAACTTAAAGATAAGGGTATCAGAGTAGAATTGGATGACAGGTCTGAATCTATGAACCACAAAATCAGAGATTGCTTACAAAACAGAAAAATCCCTTACGTGTTAGTTGTCGGCGATAAGGAGATTGCAGACGGTACCGTGGCTGTAAGAGCCAGAGGCAGAGGGCCTATTGGAACGTTCAGCTTTGATGATTTTGCCCAAAAGCTTGAAGAGGAGATAAAATCCAAGGGCAAAACCATAGTGGAATAATCAAATTTTTATAACGTGAGTAAAAAGCTTTGCCTTAAAATAAGATGGGGCAAGGCTTTTTAGGATTAAAATATGTTTTTTCGGGGTTTTTGAAAAATAAATATACAAAAGCCTTATGCTACGCCGGTTTTAGCGTCAGAAAACCGTGCAAAGACGCGGTAAAATTGATTTTAGAATATATTTTATTTATAAAAAAGATTAAAAAATGCGGTTTTAATACTATCAGATAGTTCCAAAAGCTTGCACCGGGTATTTTTTCACGTTAAAGCCTGCTTAACAAAGCTTAACCTTGTAACAGATTGTTTACAATTGTCGGTTTAAAGTATCTGCCATTGATTCAATTTTGTTATAGAGAATATGCACAAGCGGAGTTAAACCGCAATCAAAATCTATCGCAAGGCTCAGCAATCTTTTTACAATTGCTTCAATTTGGGGGAATTTTTCTTCAATATATGTCATTTTATTTGCAATTTTGTTGTATGTTTCAATGTCTACGAGGGTTTTAGCAGGTTTATTCATCATTTTCTCCATAATAACTCGTGCTTAATGTACAAATATATAAACATCTTAACATTACAATACAAATATGGCAAGCAGTACGAAAAATACCAAAGAAAACCTTAAAAACAATATAAAAAAGTACAGAAAAGCGCTTAAACTAACGCAGATTGAGCTTAGTATTCAAGCGGATGTTTCAACTTATTATATCTCCGATTTGGAAATCGGCAGGAGGAACCCAAGCCTTGATGTGCTTTGCCGCCTTGCAGATGCGCTTAAAGTTGAACCTTATGAATTGCTGAAATAATTTATTGTAACAAAACTGGTTTGTTTTGCTTCATTTTGCCAAAATATCGAGTGTATACAGATTAAGCTCTCTGGATTGCCGCGCTCCCGTTGGTCACTCGCAATGACACTATTTAATTACCGTCATTGCGAAGGAACGAAGCGACTGCGGCAATCCAGAGAAAAAATAGTCTGGCTAATTGCTTCACAACTTGCAATGACAGCTATTGATATAACAACAAAAAACCGCTTAAGAAAACTTAAGCGGTTTTTAAAAGTTTAAAATCAAGAAACTTATTTCTTATTAACAAGTTCTTTGAATTTTTTACCAGCAGAAAATGCAGGAACTGTTTTAGCAGCAATTTTAATTTCTTTACCAGTTTGCGGGTTTCTACCAGTTCTAGCAGCACGTTTTCTAGCTTCAAAAGTACCAAAGCCAACCAAAGTAACTTTTTGACCTTTAGAAACTGATTTTTGAACTGTTTCAATGAAACCATTCAAAACTTCAGCTGCTTCTTTTTGAGTAACTTTCGCTTTTTTAGCAATTTCTTGTACTAATTCTTCTTTGTTCATTTAGAACCCCTTTCCTTATTTCTTGTATGATTATATTTGATTTTCAGGCATGTTGCAAGTTTTTTTATTTGTAAATACAAAATATATACTATTTTAATGAAAATTTGATATAATAAATAATATGAAGAATATGAGATGGTATGATAAAGATAAGTACTTAAGCGCCTTTATGACACTGCTGCAAGGCTTAAGCGACGAAATCCAATCTAAAGTTGCAGTAGATATTTTGCTTAATGTACCAAAAGTTATTGAAAAAGATTTTAAACAATTTATTAAGATTGTTGCAGAACACAATCCTAAACAATACCAAAGATGGTATGACCGCAATCCAAATTTACATACAGCAGTCGAATCAATAAGAAATTTAACGCCAGAGCAAAGAGAAAAGCTTCTGAGCGCAATTTCAGATATTATAATAAAGCACACAAATCAAAATCCGTTTGAATTTGGAAAATAGTAAAATATAGGCAAAAAGCATGTTTAACGTATTAATCACAGGTTCTTCTTCAGGCATAGGCCTGGAAACAGCAAATGTTTTAAGAGCAAGAGGGTTCAATGTTTTTCAGACAGGAAGAAGACAGCTTGATATTGAAAATTATTTAAGCATAGAATTATCCTGTTTTGAGCATGCAAAAATGCTTTACGAAAAAACCATTGAAAAATTCGGCAGCATCGATATCTTAATAAATAATGCGGGCGAATATTTTTATTCACCCATTGAAAGAGTGCAGCCTTATGATATCGAAAGAGTTATGCTTTTAAACCTTTCAATACCTTATTATCTGGCTTCTTTATGTGTTTCACAAATGAAAGAAAAGGGTTTTGGAAGAATTATCAACATTTCTTCAATTTCAGCAAGCGTAGGTGAAGCCAATGCAAGCCTTTATGCTGCAACAAAAGCCGGAATGTACGGTATGACAAAATCTCTGGCGCTTGAACTTGCCCAATACAATATTACAGTTAATTGCATAAGCCCAGGGTGGGTGGAAACAGCACTTATGAATGATATTAATGAAGAAGATAAGGCTGAAATCCTTGATGTTGTACCGCAAAGAAGATTTATACAGCCTGTTGAAATATCTAATTTAATAAGATATTTAATATCAGAAAAAGCAAAGGGCTTAACAGGGCAAAATATCAACCTTTGTGCAGGTCTTAGCGTCGGCTCATAAGCTTTATTTGGTTTTCAGAAAAGTTTATTCATCTCTGCCGGAGAGCTTTTTACCTACAGTTTTTCCTATGCCGTAAGCACCGATTGAGCCTGCAACAAATAATAACCCAAGACCTACTTTTGCTGCAGTTTGTCCGTTTTTAGACAGGCCTTTAAATTTTTGTGCAGTTTGCGCTAAAATCTTCTCCAGGCCTCCTGAATTAATTGCTTCTTTTAAAGCACTGTCTGATGATGCAGTTAGGGTAAGAAAATTATTTTTTGTTGATTTCATTAATTTTTCAGCCCCAAACATTAAGCTCATTGCTGACCCTTCTTCAATTAATGCAGCATATTGGTCTTCATCTTTTAAAACTCTTATCCCTGCAGCGCCTACTAAAAGTGGGTTTATAGCTTTTGATGCAACGGCGCCAAAGATAGAATTTGTGCCACAGGTTTCGGCACTTTTCTGTGCAAATTTATTAACCGCATCAACTGCACCTTCTTTGCCGATTTTATTTGCAGCAGTCAAAATTCCTTTATCTATAAAACCTGTTGCAGATTTTGCAGCATCTGAAAAAATGGATGCCGTATTTGCAACTTTATCTGTTAAAGAGCCGAGCTGGGCTGCAGCTGCGCCAACACGCCCGGTATCTTTGCCTGAGGCTACCTTTCCTCCATTTCTAAGGAAAAATACGCCTGTTTGAACTATCCCGTCAATGGACATATATCAAATAATACCTTCTACCTTCTATATATAAATAAAGTATTTTTAGATAAAAAAATTGCGCAAAGCAGGGAATGTATTTATATTTGTTTACAAGCTTTTTTCATTTATGTGATAGAATAAGGGTAGAAATAAGAATATAAAATAAAATAAGGGGAGTTTATAAATGGTAGAAGTTCAACCTTTAGATGCTGTGGTTTACAATCAGGAAAAAGTAGATATAAATAAGGTTATAGCACCGCCTTATGATGTTATAACAAATGAAGAACAACAAAAACTTTATGAAAGAAGCCCTTATAATATTGTAAGATTAATTTTATCAAGTGCAAAAGACAGATATGAAGATGCTAAAAAAAGCTTTGAAAACTGGCAAAATGAGAAAGTTTTAGTTAAAACAGACAAGCCTGTAATATTTTATATAATTCAAAAATATACTACAGAAAGCGGTAAAAAGGTTGAGCGCAAAGGATTTATTGCAAAAAACCGTGTAGAAGAATTTTCATCTAAAAATATTTTACCCCACGAATACACAATGGGCGGGCCAAAAGAGGATAGATTGAAGCTTACAAGAGCATGTGAAGCTAATTTTAGCCAGATTTTTATGGTATATTCTGACCCATCTATGATGATAGAAAAAGAAATTGCGCCAAAATATGTAAGCGGAAAGCCTTTTATTGATGCGGTTGATGATAAGGGCGTGCAGAACCTTGTTTATTTAATTGATGAAGAAGATGATATTAAAAAAATTCAACAATTATTATCCGATAAGACACTTTTAATAGCAGATGGACACCATAGATATGAAACAGCTTTAAACTATTCAAAAGAAGCATCTGCACCTGAAGCTCAATATGTTATGAGTTATTTTACAAACTCTGAAGATGATAATTTAATAATTTTCCCGACACACAGAATTATTACAAAATTCATTGAGCCTTATGTGCTTTTAGAGAGCGTTAAAAAATATTATGACCTTGAAGAATACACTTTTGTAAGTTCAAACAAAGATGAAATTAAGGCAAAGTTTTTAGCTGACCTTGAAAAATCAAATGCAGAGCGCATTTCAATGGGTCTTTATATGAAAAATGTTAATAAATTTTATCTTCTAAAATTAAAAGAAGGTGTTTTAGAAATGATTGATGCGCCCGATGTATTGAAAAAGCTTGATTTAACAGTGCTGCATGAATTAATTATTACAAATGAACTAGGTTACAGTCGGGATGAACAAATGGCACAGGATGGCATAAAATACATTAAACAAGAGTTTGAAGCTTTTGATATGATTGATAAAGGAACAGCCGAAGCCAGCTTTATTATGGCATACCCTAAAATGAAAGATATTAAAGATATATCAGCTGCAGGATACAGAATGCCGCAAAAATCAACCTATTTCTATCCGAAATTATTAAGCGGAGTTGCTATAAATCCTCTTAAATAAAGGGCTTAATTGCATTTTATGAAAAAAACCACATCATACACAAAATTTGGTGCAAATTTTGATAAGGAAAACAACCTTATTAATTTTAAGCTGTTTTCAAAAAACGGCACTGCAGCGATTTTGTGCCTTTTTAATGAGCCAAGAGGCGAAACAAGTTTTTTGAATATTAAAATGGAAAAAGAAGGAAATGTTTTTAAAGCAGCAATAAACCTTTCAAAACCTGAATTTCAAAATATTTTAAACGGGAAGCCTTTATACTACGGATACAGAGTATTCGGAGCAAATTATGTGTATACGGAAAACTGGACTCCAGGGTCAAAAGAAGGTTTTAAATCAAAGTTTGACCATTCAAACAATCGCTTCAACCCAAACAAGCTTGCTTACGACCCTTATTCAAAAGAATTGAGCCATCTTCATTTAGATGTATCTAAAGACCTTGATATGTTTCGCTCAAATGAATTACATTTTGAAGATAACCAAACTATTGCACCAAAATCTGTTTTTAAAATTACACCAGAGGTTGAAATTCAAAAAACAAGCATAAGAGCTTTAACCAACGAAATAATAGGAGAAGTGCATATTAAAAGCCTCACAGCACTTTCGGGTTTAGAATCTGCCGGAACTTACAGAGGAGCGGGCGAATTTGCTTCAAAAATTAAATCTTTGGGGGTTACAATGGTCGAATTTATGCCACTCGCTGAATTTGACGATAAAGAAGGGATTGGAAACTATTGGGGCTATATGCCGCTATGCTATTTTGCACCTCATAAAAAATACGCTTTTACAAGGGCGGATGGAGATGTTATTGTTGAATTTCGCGAAATGATAAATGCTCTCCATAAAGAAGATATAAAAGTTTGCCTTGATGTTGTTTATAATCACACAGGCGAAGCCAAGATTTATAATAACAACAAAGAAGATGTTAACCTTTTTTCTTACGCCCTGATTGACAACAGAGAATATTATAAAACAGACAACACAGGCTTTTATGCTGATCATTCAGGATGCCATAACGATTCAAATACAGCGGGCGACGGCTTTAAGCATATAATTTTGGATTCACTAGAATATTGGATACATCAGGGTGTAGACGCTTTCCGGTTTGATTTGGCAACTTCTTTAATGGATACAAAAACAGATGCTGATGTTCATTATGATAAAAATAAAAGCATTGTAGGCCACCTTAAAGAAGAACTTCAAAAAAGAGGGATAAATGTAAACAATCCAGGAGAAGCGGAAGATGGTGTCAATTTAATAGCAGAGCCATGGACATGCAGCGGGCATAGTGCATATCAGCTTGGGAATTTTCCTGAATTTTTTGCAGAGTGGAACGATATTTCAAGAAACACAATAAGGGCTTTTTCTGTTCGTCCGCGAAGCACCGATTTTTTAGGAATAAGGCATGTTCTTTCAGGCAGCTGTCATAAATTTGTTGATAAAGAAGGGCCAAAAAGGTCTGTAAATTATGTAGCTTGTCATGACGGATTTACGCTTTGGGATTTAAATTCTTATGATAGAAAATCCCCCGAAACTTCTGGCGGTTCAGATTGGGAACTGTGTTCTTCGTATAATGGAGATAAAACCTTAAGAGACAGGGCTATTAGAAATGAAATGGCACTTTTGGCATTATCTTTCGGGTGTTTTATGATAAAAATTGATGATATCGTATTACATTCAAAAGGAGGGAACAACAATAGCTATAATATTGACGGCACAGTAAATTATGTTGATTTTAATAATCTGCCGCAAGAAAAACAGGAATTATCCGGCTTTATTAAGAATTTGATTAATTTTAGAAAAAGCCATAGCATCTTTAAAGACAAGCTTTATATTCAAAATATGGAATTTTACGGGCATTTAGGAAAAATATTGCCAGATAATTTACCATTTTGGATGCTTCCTTCAATGAATTTTATGTCTTTTACATCAAATAATGGTAAAGAGGCGATATTTGCTGCAATGAACAAAGGAGACAGCAAAGTAAAATTCATCCTGCCAAAAACAGGCCCTATGGCAGAATTATATAAAAATAAAAATTATTATCTTGTTTTTGATACAAAAAATAATAATTTCAATGGCGATGGCATACTCTATACACCTGAAGGAAAAGAGGCAACCTATACAATTGAACCACACACAATCGCTGTTATGCTTATAAAGGACTAGCTTATGGAATTATTGGAAATATTTAAAGAGCTTGTAAGAATTCCTTCTCCTTCTATGGACGAAGCTTCTGTAGCGCAAAAAATTATTGAAATATTAACAAATGCAGGAGTTGAGGCAAAGCTCGACAGCTATGGAAACGTTTATACCAAGATTGACGGCATCAAAAACGCAAAAGGGTTTTTGTTATCAGCCCACATGGATGTCGTAGGGGATGATACCCCTGTAAATATCATAGAAAAAGAAGGCCCCGAAGGACATATTATTGAAACTGATAAAACAAGAACACTTGGCGCTGATGATAAGGCAGGGGTTGCTGCTATTATAAAAGCACTTTTAGATATTAAAGAAGGAAAAATAAACCCTAAATGCACCGTTGAGGCTGTTTTTACAAGGGATGAAGAGAATTCCATGACAGGAATAGAACATGTTGAATTTGATAAGTTAAATTCAGAATATGTGCTTGTTTTAGATTCTGATAAACTTGGGAATTTTGAAATATCAGGAGCAGGATATATAAAGCTTACAGTATCTGTTAAAACACCTTTTGGCGGACATTCAGGGCTTGATATCCAAGATAAAAACAGATTAAATGCAGCAAAGATTATCACAGAAATTGTTGAAAAAATTCCGCAGGGTGTATATAAATCATATAAAACGGGGGATAAAACCAGCACTATCACTTCTATAAACCTTGGTTCAATAATAGGAGGCGGGGTTGAAAATGCTTTATACCAAGCTGTGAAACAGGGCTTAAAAGGTGTAAACGCAGTTGAATTTGTTGCAAAAAATTCAATGTCAAATATTATAAATACATCAGCTTTCGCGCATTATTCTATCAGAAGTTCATGTTTAGAAACACAGAATGAACTTATTGAAAAAATCCGCATTATAATTGAAGAATTTAATCAAAAATACAAGGGGCTTGGCGAAGCAAAACTTGAAATTGAAGAACATCTGCCCGTTTTTGAAAAATCAGATGATGATTTTTTAATTCAAAAAGCACAAATTGCAGCAAAAAATTCAGGGGTTAATTTAAAAATTTCATCTTTCCATGCAGGAGCTGAAACACATATTTATGCAAACAGGAAAAATAAAGAGGGCATCTCTTTTAAACCGGTATTAGCAGGAATTGCAGATGTTTATAATATGCATTCAGCTGATGAAAAAATTGATGTTGAAAGCTATAAAAAAGGATATGAATTTTTAAAAGCCTTTTTAGATGAAATATAAATAGAATGAAAAATAATGTTTTAAACAATATATTGCTTCTAACAACAGCCTTTATATGGGGAGCAGGATTTGTCGGGCAAAGAGCCGGCATGGAGTTTATAGAGCCTTTAACATTTAACTGTGCAAGGTCATTTTTGGGTGCTTTTTCGCTTTTAATTCTTATTATAATTTTCAAGATTAAAAAAGGCCCGAACAGAAAAATGAACAAATGGGAAGAGCGGCGATATATGTTTAAAGCTGGAATATTCTGTGGTTTAGCGTTATTTTTTGCAAGCTCTATTCAACAAATGGGTATGGTTTATACATCCGCTTCAAAAGCAGGTTTTATAAGCTCAATGTACATTATAATTGTTCCCCTGATATCTGTTTTTCTTGGCAGAAAATTTTCCTGGAGACTTTGGCTTGGGGTAATTCTTGGTGTAATCGGGCTTTATTTTTTATGCGGTTCAAACGGCATAAGCCATATAGGTTACGGCGACATTCTGATTATGCTTTCTGCTGTTTTGTATTCAATCCATATCCTTATAATTGACCATTTTGCACCAAAAGTAGATAGCGTAAAGCTTTCCTGCGTGCAGTTTTTTGTGGTCGGTATTATTTCTTTAGCTCCTGTTTTTATGTTTGAAACACCAAATATAGAAGGAATTTTGGAATGCAAATGGGCGCTTTTATTCACAGGCGTAGTATCTTGCGGGATAGCTTATACGCTTCAAATTATTGCCCAAAAAAATACAAACCCTGCGGTTGCATCTTTAATTTTAAGCTTTGAAAGCGTTTTTGCAGTCATAACAGGATATTTAATCCTTCATGAAATTTTGACATTCAGAGAAATTTTAGGATGCATTATTATGTTTGCAGCCGTCATTGTGGCACAAATTAAAAATAAAGAAACACCTTCAAAATGCTGTTAGATTTATTTTTTGATGGCTCTTTTTAGGCAACTTACTTTAATTTTGTGACAACAAAAATTGTTTTTAGTATAATGAAACCATAAAAATTAAGAGGATTTACTTGAATATGGGCGAAAATGATATAAATACAGGTGTGATTACACAGATAATAGGGCCTGTAATTGACGTTGAATTTAAAAGCGGAGTTTTACCGGAAATTTACGATGCACTTGAGATTGAAAACGGCGAAACTAAAACAGTTGTTGAAGTGCAGCAGCTATTAGGGCAAAACATTGTAAGGACGGTTGCCATGAGTTCTACTGACGGGCTTAAAAGAGGAATGGAGGCCGTAAATACAAACGAACCTATCAAAATGCCTGTCGGGAAAGCAATTTTAGGACGCATTTTAAACGTTTTGGGAGAACCTGTTGATAATATGGGAGATGTAAACGCTGAAGAATATCTGCCAATCCACAGACCTTCGCCTGAATTAACAGAACAGAATACAAAGGTTGAAATATTAGAAACGGGAATCAAAGCAATTGACCTTCTTATGCCTTACCAAAAAGGCGGAAAAATCGGGCTTTTTGGAGGTGCAGGTGTCGGAAAAACCGTTTTAATTATGGAATTAATCCATAATATCGCTCAGGAACACAATGGTGTATCTGTATTTGGCGGCGTTGGAGAAAGAACCCGTGAAGGAAACGACCTTTATAATGAAATGAAAGAATCAGGCGTTTTAGATAAAGTTGCACTTGTTTACGGACAGATGAATGAACCACCCGGAGCAAGGATGAGAGTTGGGCTTTCCACTTTAACATGCGCTGAATATTTTAGAGATACCGCAAAACAGGACGTATTATTATTTATTGATAATATTTTCAGATTTGTTCAGGCAGGAAGTGAAGTTTCTGCACTTTTAGGAAGAATGCCTTCTGCTGTAGGATACCAACCTACTCTTGCACAGGAAGTGGGAGAATTACAGGAAAGAATTACATCAACCAAAGATGGTTCTATCACATCCGTTCAAGCTGTATATGTTCCAGCGGATGACCTTACAGACCCGGCGCCCGCTACAACATTTACACATCTTGACGCAAGTACGGTGTTATCAAGAAATATTGCATCTTTGGGGTTATATCCGGCATGTGACCCCTTAGAATCAAATTCAAGAGCATTAGACCCCAATATTGTGGGCGAAAAACATTACAGCGTTGCAAAAAAAGTGCTTGAAATTTTGCAAAAATATAAAGATTTACAGGATATTATTGCAATTTTGGGTATGGACGAACTTTCTGAAGAAGATAAATTAACTGTAAACCGCGCGCGTAAAATCCAGAAATTTTTATCTCAGCCTTTCTTTGTAGCAGAACAGTTTTCAGGCACAAAAGGTAAATATGTGAAGCTTGAAGATTCAATAAAAGGCTTTGAAGAAATTATAGAAGGAAAACACGATGATGTACCTGAACAAGCTTTTTATATGACAGGTACAATTGAAGATGTGCTTGAAAAAGCAAGAGGCTGCGCTGTATAAAGATGAGCAGAATAAATTTAAAAATAATAACACAGCAAAAAGTCGTATTTGAAGGCGAGGTAGATGCTTTTTATACAACAGCAGAAGATGGTATGATAGGCATTCTGCCAAACCACCTTCCTTTGATATGCCCGCTTAAAGTAGGCATTACAAAGGCAATTTCAGACAAAAAAGAGATTTTCTTTACTACTATGGGCGGTATTTTGCAGTTTAGTGAAAATGTTGCCGTAATTTTGACTGATTTAGCTGAATTGGGTACAGATATTGATGAAGCAAGGGCAAAAGAAGCTTATGAAAGAGCAAAAGCAAGACTTGCCGCACACACAGAAAAGAATGAAATTTTAAGAGCGCAATTTGCCTTATCTAAAGCTATAGCAAGAATTACTGCCGCCAAAAGAGGCAGGTAAATGACATCGCACAGACTTAATGTTTTCTTCGATTTTTTAAAAAAATATTGGTACCATATACTTATTTTTGCAATTATAATATGTGCTATAGTTTTCCGGGTTGAGGCACTGCGCATTAGAGAAAGCTGGTGGGATGAGGCTGCACTTGCTTATAATTTTGTAGAAAATGAAGGAATTTTATGGACTTTTAAACCTTTAGCGCATTTTCAAATGGCACCGCCTTTATTTTTAATCTTGACCAAGTTTGTAACCTCCATTTTTCAAGGCACAGAATGGTCTTATAGAATTATTCCGTTTCTTTCATCAATTATTTCCATTCCTGTTTTTTATATTTTAAGTACAAAATTTTTAACACAAAAACGTGCGGTAATTTTTGCCAATTTTTTATATGCCGTAAATTTTGCCCTTATTCGCTGGGCAACGGAATTTAAACAGTATTCAGGCGATATTTTAATCTTTATGCTTGTATTTTTATGGTTGAATAATTTTGATAAAAAGGAGCTTCAAGGTTTGAAGGGGGGGTAAAACTCACACTCATTTTTACAATATTATTCTTTATTTCCCAACCTACAATATTTTTACTTTTTGGTTTTCTTGCTTATCATTTCTTATCCAATGTTAACAATTATAAAACTACGTATAAAATTTTGTTTAAACTCTGTTTAATCCCGATTTTACCACTTTTATCCGTATTTTTATATAAAAACTCCATGCCAGGTTCAACAGATGTATTTATGTAGTTACCAAATATTTTATATTTTTTACAAGGATTGTTTAAAAATAAATATCAAAAAAGAAAATACTCTTGAACTTTTATTTTTCGATAAAGATAACCTTAAAAATTCCTTAGTCAATGTTGATAAGGATAAAAATTATTGGATTTATATCCCATCATATTATACAAAGCCTTCAGGTGCAGAAAATTTATTGGATTATGTTAAAAATAACGGCACAATTCTCTATCAAAAGAAGTTTGGGATAGCATCCCATCTTTACAAAGTAAAATTCTTTTAAGAGATAAAATTAGCGGAAACACTCTGTTGCAACGTCTTTAAAGACATTATCCTGAGCATATTCTTCCCAATCCCTAAATTTGCCTTTCATTTCAAAATCATACCAGCCTTTGGCTGCACTTTCCTGTACATTAAAAGTAGTAACCTGCAAATCTTTTACTTTTGTACCATTTAAAATACTTACGTTATCATTTTTGCCAAGGCTGCTATCTTTCATAGGATGAATAAACATATTCCCCGGAGTTATAGGATTTTGCGCAACTGTTTGAGCGGGGCTTTTTGAAACGTCCGGTGTTGTAATTGCCATTTGTTTTATTTTGTCTTGTTCTTGCTGCATTTTTGCTTTGCGTTCTGCATCTTTTCTTGCAGTTACACGTTTATTGTACATAGGAAGCAATATTCCAAGGGTAATAATTGAAAATCCAAGGCTTGCAAGCTCGCAGATGCCTCTGTATTTTGTAGCTTTTGCACTGTTTGCAACTTCATCAAAAGATTTAACCTTAATATTTTTAACCCAATTGCCAAATTTCTTGAAAGCAGAAGCATCTTTTGGCATTTCTTTTGTATGATTTAAAAGTTTTACACTTTTATCAAGTTTTTCAATTAAGGTAGCTGCTGCCTTTGAAGCATAATCACCAAGGAAATATAACCCTGAGAATGACGCTATATCTCTTACAGTGCTTTCCCTTAATTCATTAGGGTCTTCTGAGGCCACCATACGGGATGCAAATGTTGCAGTGGCAATCCATCTGCACTGGTCAACTGTCGGGAACATTCCTTTAAACTGGAACATCTCTAAAGATGGCCTTTTCATCATTGATAACAGAGCAAGCCCAACCATAGAGGCAACACAAAGCGGTTTTGTCTGGTTTAACTTCTTTTGCTCTTCAGGAGTTAATACCCTGTCTTCTTTTTCAAAATCTTTATAAATAGGAGCGCCGGTTTTTTGATATTTATGACGCGTGATGGCCCTATTAATATATTGAACAGACATAGCAAGCGGAAGAACAACGGCAAGCCCCATCATACTCTTTGTATTGACCATTTTCTTTGCGTTTTGAACAAATTTATCAAGATTATTTTTAACGCTTGTATGGCCAAATTTGCGGCCTAAATCAATCTGGTCACGCAAAAGGTCTGCAAGGTTAGAGCCAAAGATTTTACCTGATTGTGCGGCATTTGAACTTAAAGTATCTTTAAACCTTAGTGTTTCAACAGCCTGGGTTTCTGCTGCTATATTTTTCAGAGCCTTTTTAATTGCACCCTTGGTTTCTTTTTTGCTCATATTCGGGTTAGCAATAGCTTCTACAAGAGCATCAATTGCTTCTTTGCCTTTTTCACTGTTTAATTTTTCAGCATAGCTTACCCATTCTTTGCCATTTAAACCTTCAAGGCTTTCGAGGGTTTGTTTTACAAAGTTTCTTGCCGTATCTTTAGAGGATAAATTCTGCCCCAATACGTCTTTATAAACATCTTTTAAAGCATCAAGAGTTTCAGAGTTTGCCCAACAAGAAGACATGTTCACACCCTTGAAATCTTTCATATAATGGCTATTTATAAGCTTTGCGGCACCAAGAACAAAAAAGCTTGGCATTAAACAGTTTACAATAAGTCCTGAAAATTCTCTTCTTGCAGTTTCAAAACCCGCAGCAGGGCCAAGAGATACAAAATCTACAATACTTCTTGGAGCATTTGTTGCAACAGTATCTGTAAAAGCAACACCAATCATGGGCTTATCATTAAAGGTTTTCAGCACACGAACAGCACTATCCAATGCACCGGTGAAATGCGGATTATTATCATTATTTTTATATTGGTTATTCTTCTCTATTCCGATATTGTTTATTGCTAAAGGTGTCATCAATGTCCTTAAAAAGTATACTGTATTTTAATCAATTCTTTTGACAATTCATACAAACCATCTAAAGATAAAAAATTGCCATAGTTCAACAGAAAAAAAATCTAACTGTTACGTGCGTAATATTATCTAAAACATAAAAACTTTTCAAGCTTTCGGAGGAATTCTTAATGCAATCTTTATACCTATAATATAAATTGTGATATAAAATTTTATTAATGATTTTTATATTACCCGATTAGGTAATACTCAAATTTTTATTTTAGTATATCCTTAAAAATGTCACCGATTAAGAGAGGAATATGTAAAATGACTACAACTGAAGCCGGGGCAAGCCTTCTGTATAAGAATTTCGGTCTTAAAAATTTAGATTTAGACAAGTTATCTACAAAACAGATTGAACTTCTTGAAATTCAAAACAAACTTTGCTTTTACAGAAAAAGAACAAAAAATGTTTTTGTAAAACTAATTTATGCTACAGCATTTTGCCTTATGAAAATTATCACTTTTTTTGAAATTAACAATGCTTCTTAAACGTTTTGTTTTAAATTTTTAAAAGAAATTGTTTAGCTTAATTTTAAAAAATAGTTGTTTGGAATAATACACCTTTAGAAAATAATATGTTAAAATAAAATTACCCTGTGGACAGGTTGTAATTTTGTTCCTACATTTTTAATTAAAGGGAGAGTACGCTCTTTATTAAAAGATAATTGAAGTATACCTTGAAAGTTAAATACTTTTTTAAGGAAACGGATTTATCGAGGCGCTCACCCACCTTGCTGATACCAGGCAGGGTAACAAAATTTGCCTGACACCACGGGGTTTTATTTTAACATTGGTTTTAAGAGCAACCTTGCGTTTTTTATAGGGTTTTTGTGCTAGAATGAGCTTATGAGAATTAATAAATACATAGCTCAATCAGGCTTAGCCTCACGCCGTAAGGCAGATGAACTTATCGAACAGGGAAAGGTTCAGGTAAACGGCGTTACAATTACTATGCTTGGCTATGAAATAAGGCGTAAAGATAAAGTTACCGTGGATGGCAAATTAATTAAAAGCCAAAATTTTGAATATTACAGATTTTATAAACCGGCAGGATATATTACAACAAGCGCCGATGAAAAGGGCAGAAAAACAATTTATGATATTCTACCCCGCGATATGCACTCTATGAAGCCTGTAGGGCGCCTTGATAAAGATTCTTCAGGCCTTATAATCCTCACAAATGACGGGGATTTAATATATGAATTAACCCACCCTTCAATCAAGGTTTCGAAGGTATACAGAGTAACTGTGGATTGCAAGATTACCCATGCCGAACTTGAAACCTTAGCCGGAGGAATAGAACTTGAAAAGGGAAAAATTGCATACGCTGATGTGCAGGTGATAGAAAGCAATAATTCCAAAACCCTTCTTGAGATGACACTATATCAGGGTATGAACCGCCAAATTCGCCGTATGATGGAATTTTTAGGACATAACGTAATTTCATTAAAAAGAATTCGCCATGCGACAATTGATATCGATGGTTTAAAAAAGGGGCAGTTTAAGCCTTTAAAGCCCAAACAAATTAGAGAATTAAGAATTTATATTGATAAAATTGTAAATAGTAAGGAAGAAAACGATGCTTGACATTAAATTAATCAGGGAAAACCCTCAAAAAATCAACGAGCTTTTAAAAAGAAGAAATCCAAACCTTTCTATTGATAAGGTTTTAGAAATTGATAATGAGAGAAGAAAAATCCAGTTTCAGCTTGATGAATTAAGAGCAAAAAGAAAAACTATGTCACAAAGCATCGGAGAGCTTAAAAAAGCAGGTAAAAATGCCGATGAACTTCAGGCCGAAGTAAAGGCTATGGCTGATGATATGAAAGCACTGGAAGAAAAACAAGCGGAGCTTGATAATAAGCAAAGAGATTTTCTTTTATGCACCCCTAATACTCCGGATGAAAATATTGCAATCGGTACAGATGAAAGTTTCAATGTTGTAAAAAAAGTTGTTGGTGAACCTGCAAGAAAAGATTATGAACTTAAACCCCACTGGGAATTAGGCGAAAAACTAGGTCTTTTAGATTTTGAACGCGGTGTAAAACTTGCACACACAAGATTCAGTCTTTATCGTGGCAAAGGGGCGGCTTTAGAGCGCGCTATTATTAATTTCTTTTTAGAAGTGCATACGCAAGAACATGGATACGAAGAAATATTGCCACCTGTTTTGGTAAATTCTGCTGCAATGACAGGAACGGGACAGCTTCCTAAATTTAAGGAAGATATGTTTAAATGTGTGGATGAGGATTTATATTTAATCCCAACAGCAGAGGTACCTGTTACAAATATTTATCAAAATGAAATTTTAAACGAAGATGACCTGCCAAAGTATATGACAGCATACACTCCATGTTTTAGGCGCGAAGCAGGGTCAGCAGGGAAAGACACAAGGGGCTTAATAAGATTGCACCAATTTAATAAGGTGGAACTTGTAAAACTTACAACACCTGAAACAAGTGAAGAAGAACATGAAAAACTTACAAGAAATGCTGAGCGCGTTTTAGAACTTTTAAATCTGCCATTTAGAAGGGTGGAACTCTGCACAGGAGACATTGGCTTCAGCGCCAAAAAATGTTATGACCTTGAAGTGTGGCTGCCATCTTATAATGATTATAAAGAAATTTCTAGCTGCTCTAACTTTGGCGATTTCCAGGCAAGGCGCGCAAATATCAAATACAGAAGCAAAGCAACAGGAAAACCTGAATTTGTACACACGTTAAATGGTTCAGGACTTGCTGTAGGGAGAACATTTGCTGCAATTTTAGAAAATTTCCAAACAGAAGACGGTCATATAATTATCCCTGAAGCACTCAGAAAATATACAGGGTTTGATATTATATAGAATTGTTTTTTTTAAAATGCGAATTGCTATTTAAGGCTCCCTTTTAAATGCGGAGCCTTAAATAATTGTTATTGCGAACAACTCGTAAAGTTGGAATAAAATAATTGTCATTGCGAGGGAGCAAAGCGACCGCAGCAATCCAGAGAAATTCAGAAATTGACATTTTAATATTTAATAAATATCATTTAAAAATGACAAGACAATATTATGTCTATATTCTTTTTAATAAACGAAACGGAACGTTATATACAGGTGTTACTTCCGATTTAATAAAGCGCGTTTTTCAACATAAGAATAAATTTGCAGACGGTTTTACAAAACTATATGATGTAAACAAACTTGGATATTATGAAATATTTGAAGACATAGAGCAGGCAATACTAAGAGAAAAACAAATTAAAGCAGGCTCAAGAAAAAAGAAACCCGGGCTAATTGAGAACATAAATCCCGAATGGATTGATTTGTACAATAAGATAATTTAACAAATTATCATTTTCTGGATTGCCGCGGTCGCTTTGCTCCCTCGCAATGACAATAGTTGAAATCCTGACCGTAATTATATAAATATATTTTTTCATTTGCAATTTTAAATTCTAAAAAATATTAAATATAATAATAGCTAAATGTCATTGCGAGCGACCAGCGGGAGTGTGGCAATCCAGCCTGAAAATTAACTAAATCTAAATATTAAATTTTTAATTAAAACCAGCCATATTTTAAAACTTAGTTTTTACCATAGTAAAGATATGGATAAAAATTACAATAAAAATTGTGTTTTTTCATAATTATTAAAAAATGTTTGGTATAATGGAGTTTAAGGGAGGATTTTATGAGGAAGCTTAATTTTAATACACCTGAAGAGGCGCTTGAATTTTTACTTGAGGGCAATAGAAAATTTATTGAGGGAAAGCCTGAAATAAAAAATTACTGTTTTGATTCCATGAAAGAGAGCCTTGAAGAAGGTCAAAAGCCTTATGCAACAGTTCTTTCCTGTTCAGATTCAAGGGTTTGCCCTGAAATTTTGTTTGATACAGGCCTTGGTGAACTATTTTGCGTACGCACAGCCGGAAACACAATAGGGCCAAATGTTTTAGAGAGTATAGAGTATGCCGTTAAAAAATTGAAGATAAAGCTCCTTATTATCCTCGGGCATCAGGATTGCGGGGTTATGAAATATGCCATGAGCGCACCTTTATATAATGATTGTTTTGAAAATTTAATTTATCAGGTGCAATCAGTAAAGCATGAAAAAGGGCTTGATGATTACGATGTTATTGCAAAAGAATATTTAGAAGTATGCAAACATAGGCTTCTGGTGAAATCTAGCATTATTCAAAATGCTTATGAAAACGAGGGATTAAAAATAGTAAAAGCTTATTTTGATATAAATTCCGGCCTGATAAATGTTATAGATTAACCACGCGGACGAAATTTTAATTAAGATTAGAAATTTTTATTTTTTTAAGCTTTTTTTGAATTTCAAGAGCGTTTGGCATATTCTTTTTTAAAAGGTCATAGAAGGCTTTTTGATGATTTTTATGCACAGTATGGGTTAATTCGTGAAGAATAACGTAATCTATAAATTCATCATCAAGTGCAACCAAATTCAGGTTTAAATTAATATTATTTTGATAAGAACAACTGCCCCAAACGGTTTTCTGGTTTTTGATAAAAAGCTTTCTATATTTAAACCCGTGTTTTTCAGCAAGCTCATTTAGTCTTTTTGGTAAAATTTTATGCGCCAGATGCCTTCTTTTTTCTATAATATCGGCTGGCGTATTGTTTTTTGCCACAGCATTTTTCTTTATCCAGTCGATATTTTTCAAAACAAAATCTTTAGCACAAGCATACGGCACATTTTTTGGAAGAGTTACAAGCACGGTGCCATCTGCCTTTGGGGTAATTCTTATATTTTTTGAAAAGACATGTTTTTTATATATGACAGGAACACCTTCAATGGTTTCGCATTTTTGCCTTACAGGCTTTTTAACCGTTTTTGGCGCGGCTTTCTGTGCGGATTTATTATTAAACAAAAAATCAAACAGGTGCATTAGTCTTTTTCTCTAAATATTCTTAAATGCCTTGATACACCTTCGCCCTCGCTTTTTGATGCCAGATTATGTGCATCGACATATTCATGCTGAAGCTTTCTAATGTGCTGCGGCTGAGGCTCAAGTTCAACGGTTTCAGCCCCTTCCATAATTTTTGCAATAGCTGCCTTTGCTTCATCCAGCGCAAGTTCTGCTTCATCCATATAGCCCGTGGTTTTTGGCACATAAACCTGTTCTTGCGTCAGGTGCAGTGCATCTTTTAAAACTTTTTGAATTTGCGACATGGAATTTGTACGCACAAAATAAACAGGAAGTCTGTATTCATTTGCTACAGCTAAAACCTTTGTGCCGCCTTTTGCAAAGTTTTTGTGAGCTATTACAAAATCTGCATCTTCAACATTACGAACAATTTCAGCGTTTATATCAAGCCTTTCTATGATTTTATCCACAATAGAGCGGGATACGGCATAAATATAGATTTTTTTATGATTTTTAACATCATCAACATATTTTTGCCTGTTGAATGAGAAATTAAGAGGGTTTTGAACTTTGCTATCAAGTTCATTTACCTTATCTATTATGTGATTATCGGCACTGGCAGCGGATTTTTCAGGCTTTGCATCATAATTTTCATCCACTTTCCTTATTTCAGGAGTGATAGGCCAGCCTCTTAAAATATAATCCACGGCTTCTGCTGTATTTTTATAGACAGCAAGTGTGTTTCTGTCGATGATTTCTATAACAATATCAAAGGTTGGTTGTTTTTCACGCTCAAGAACGGTTTTCTGGCAGCCCCTGTGTTTTGCTTCATCATCCCCAAGCGTTACAGAGCTTACACCGCCCACTAAATCAGACATAGCAGGGTTTTTAATAATATTTTCAAGTGTGTTGCCATGAGCCGTTGCAATAAGCATAACGCCGCGTTCTGCAATGGTTCTTGCAGCCTGCGCTTCAAGCTCTGTCCCTATTTCATCTACCACAATAACTTCAGGAGTGTGGTTTTCAACCGCTTCAATCATCACATCTTTTTGAAATTCAGGCTGGGATACCTGCATCCTTCTTGCTTTTCCTATTGCAGGGTGCGCAACATCACCATCACCTGCTATTTCATTTGAAGTATCAACAACAACAACTCTTTTGCCGATTTCATCCGCTACAAGCCTTGAAATTTCCCTAAGCTTTGTAGTTTTACCTACACCGGGACGCCCCAAAAAGAGAATACTTTTATTTTGCATAACAAAATCTTTAATGCAGGCAATAGTGCCTGTTACAACACGTCCGATACGCATTGTAAGGCCTATAATTTTACCTTGTCTGTTTCTTATGGCTGAAATTCTATGAAGAGTACCTGCAATGCCGGAACGGTTGTCAGAAGTGAATTCCGGGATTTTTTCCACAATAAAATCAATATCATCAGATACAACAGTGTCATTCCCAAGGTAGACAATTTTACCGTTTCCGATGCGAACCTCGGGGATTCTTCCTATATCAAGCACAATTTCAATGGCATCATCAAGGCTCTCCTGCTCGATATGCCTTTTTATTTTGGGCGGCAAGATGTCGATTAAAAGCCGGATGTCATTTTGAAATTGTATCTCGCTCATATCTTTTGCCTTTCAAAAGCCTGAAACCACGTTTAAATTGTCAAAAACCGCATCTTTTATTGTCTGAAAACTACATTTATAATATCGGATTTTTTTTAAAAAACTTTATACTTCTATTTTATTTATAATGGCATTTATCAGTTTTGTAAACTTTTTGGTTGCAATCCGCCCAACTTCAACCACTTCATTATGGCTGAGTTTTTCCTTTGAAATGCCGCTTGCATAATTTGTAATAAGGCTGATACCAATGGTTTTAAGCCCTAAATAGTTTGAAACAATGGCTTCAGGCACAGTAGACATACCGACAGCGCTTCCGCCCAATATGCCGAACATTTTAACTTCAGCAGGAGTTTCATAGCTTGGCCCTGTTGTCATAACATAAACGCCCTCTTTAAGTTCAATTTCAGACTCCGCTGCGCATTTTTTAGCCAAATCCCTTAAAGAATCTGTGTAGATATTCGACATATCGGGAAATCTTTCCCCCAATGTATCGTCATTTTTACCTATAAGAGGGTTTTTACAAGTGAAATTAATGTGGTCAGATATCAGCATTAAATCAGAAGGTTTAAAATCTTCCCTTAAAGAACCTGCGGCATTTGTTAAAATAAGGGTTTTAACACCAAGCATTTTAAAAATTTTAACAGGGTATGTTATATCAGATAACTCATAGCCCTCATAAAAATGCAACCTGCCTTGCATTACGACAATTTTTTTGTCAAAAAGGGTAGTAAAAAATAAAGAACCATTATGTCCTTTAACTGTAGATGTTTTAAAACCCGGGATATCCCCATAGGGCAAGGTTATCCCGTCTAAATTTTTTGTAAACTCTCCCAAACCGGAACCTAAAACTAAAGCAATATCAGGTATAAAATTTCCGGTTTTTTCTTTTATGTAGCTGATTGTGGCTTGCAATTTCTTTTAAATACCTTTTTAATATCCAATGTTTAAAATTAAAGGCAAAATTAGCCTACAAGCCCGCTATCATCTGCTTCTGATGCTTTTACCATAATGGCGTGTTGTACAGGCTTTTCTTTTTTAATATTTGAATCATAAGATGCTTCAAAATCGTATCCGAAATCATCTTTATTTTTTTTCATTTGAGATTCATCTACCAATTTTTTTGCAAGTTCAATAAGTTCATATACTAATTGATATCTGTTAGGGGTTTTTTCGTTTAATTCCCATGCTATTTTTGTAATTTGGCTCATAAATTTCTCCTTGTCTTAATAATACAATGAGTATAGTTTTCTTGCAAGGGAGAATATTGCGCCATTATTTTGAAGATTTTATTTTATCAAATAGCCTTCTGAATTATATCTGTATGTTGCAATAATATCACCGTCTGTATTTTTTACAATTACTTTAGAGTTAGGTTTGCCATACAGGGGCGGAGCATATAATGAAGTTCTTTGTTCCAAAATAATACTGGTGGTTTTTTCATTTGTATTCACTATTGTAGATATGGTTTTTTGATTATTTTCAAACACAGTTGTTTTTACACCTTTTTTGTAATTTACAATTTCTTCAATAATATTGCCGTTTGCATCATACGTTCTAGTGGTTTCCAGCGAATGGTCAGGACGATATCTGTATTCAATTCTTGTTCCATCTTCATTCTCTATTGTAATAGGTTTGCCGTCTTTGCTGTACACTTGCTTTAAACCATTTTCATCATAACGGGTCACAGAGCCTCCACGGGTTTCGCCGCTTGAACCGCTTAGCCAGTTTCCTTCTTTATCATAATAAGACGCATCGCACAATTTGCCATTTCTATTATAGTGCGAGATGCTTTCCAGCTTGCCATCTTTATC
Organism: uncultured Vampirovibrio sp.; assembly: GCA_910577515.1. Lineage (GTDB taxonomy): Bacteria > Cyanobacteriota > Vampirovibrionia > Gastranaerophilales > Gastranaerophilaceae > MGBC122484. Next base: position 146,553 of record CAJTLW010000002.1, on the reverse strand, counting down.
ATAGTGCATTATGGCATTCAGGCTGCCGTCCATATTATATTGTTGTTTAGTTTCTATATTTCCTTTTTCATCATATTGTATTACCGTATCTCTATTCCAAATACCGTCATTTCTCTGGGTGTTGCTGTATGTAACAGAGCTTAAGTGCATTTTTTCATCTCCGCCAAATGTATAAAGTTCGGATTTAACACCATTTTGACTGCCTGTAACATATTCTTTACTTGCAATGTTCCCGAATGCATTATAATGGGTAAATTCATTAACATAGTCGCCGTTTTCATTAACGCTGCAGCGACCCTCGGTGATTATTGCACCTGTTTCTTTATTAATATTTGTATAAGATACGGGATTGCCATTACTGCTATATTTAGTAGTTGCAATTGCAACTGTACCATCAGGATATGTATAAGAAATTTCTTGAACTTCTGGGGTATCTTTAAGTATTTCTGTTTTAACTTCATCATTGTATACAGCATTAGTCACTACACAGGAAGGGTCAGAATGCGGATTACCATAACCCTGCAATCTTCCTGCACCAGCGCTGTCCTTTGTGGTATCTTTTTTGATGTCAGTTTTTTCTTCACCCAATAAATCCTTTAAAATACCCAGCATGCCCGTAAAAAATTTAACTATTGAAGAAGAACTATCTTCAAATTCTTTTTCGGCAAGTTTATCAAAAGCGTCTATAAGCTCGCTTAAAGATGCATCCTTTTCGCTTGTTTTTTCAAAGATGCTCGTTTCTTTTTCTTCTGTACCTGCTTTAGTTTTTTCAGCATCAATTTTGGTTTCAAAAGACCCATAAAGGCTGTCTACTCTCAACATAAATTCATTCCTTTTACGATTAAACAATTTCTTAGTAAAATTAATCGGCACAGTATAAGAAAATATTTAACAATTAAAATAATTTTGCAATATATCTTTACAAAACTTTTGAGTGCACATTTGCCTGATAAGTTTTATTCATAACCATAACGTTCGTACATCCTTTTTTTACGAGCATTATAGGCATCGTAAGCATCTTTATTCATAAGTTTTAAAAACCCATCAATTAAGCCAACATTATCATCATTGTTATAAACAGGGGTTGAATCGTTTGCAATACGCTTTGGGGAAAAACCTGATTTTTTTAAAGAGGCTGGAATAGCAGTACCTGACATAACTTTCCTGCCTGAAGCCAGTTTTAATTTTTTCATTCGCTCTTCAACAGGCAAATATTCCCAAGTACGCCCCAGAAGATATTCTTCGAGCTTTGCAATTCTGTATTTATCGCTATCGTAAGTATTTACGCCTGAAAAGTGTCTTTTTTCCATGGTTCTTATTTCGCGGGCAATTTTCCCCGAAAATTCAACATCGGGAACATTTCCTCTGGTTTGCAAAATTTCTTCGGCTGTAATATAAAAATCCGGTTGAACTTCGGCCAGACACGGATTTGCTGTTTGAACCTCCGCTAAACAAGGACTTGCAGCGCCACTTATTAAGCACAAAAGTGCCATATATAATAAGCTCTTTTTAAATACATTTTCCACTAGTTTCACCAAACCTTTTGGCTCATAAAAAATTATGTATGCCGCTTCACTCAATTCCACTTTAAAGCCGTTTCATAGGTTTTTTACCCGACAGAAGAATATAGTTTTTAGATATATTAATTTTTGTAACGATTGCAAGCAAAATCATAAAGTAAAAATTAAACCTGCCGATATATAGAGAGAGGATGATAATTAAAAGGTTGAATGGAAATGAAAAAACTATTTTTAATAATATTAGTTACAATCACAATTTTATTTTCAAAAGCAAACGTTATTCAAGCAAATGATTTCGCTGAAAATACAGCAAACACAAGAATTGCAGCTTCTTTATATATGTTAAATGACCTTGGTCAAAAAGATGTTATCGCTTTATTAAAAGGCCAAAACGCTACAGGAAAACCAATCAGAATTATGTTCAGAAACCTTGCAATCTACGGTGCAGGCGACTGTGAAGCTTTCACAACAAAAACAAAAGCTGGTTCTCTTGTAATATTCATCAACGAAGACCATAAAGATGCTCCTCTTGAAGCTATAGCTTGCTTAATCGCTCACGAATCACAACACCACACAATGACAAACACAAAACAAGAAGAATTAAGAGCTTGGCTTAAAGAAGTTTCAACCTGGAATGCATTTGTAAGAAAAGATCCCCTTGTTGCTCATTCAACTCACCCTCTTATCAAAAGAGAAAACAAAATCGCTAAATTAAATGCAAAAGATAACGGCAGAGGCGGCGCAATTGAACAAGTTATCGCTCAAAACCCGGTTTATGCAGGCTTAAACTAAAAAAACTGAATGGAATTAAGAATAGCACCCTCCTTATATCTAAGGAGGGTGTCTTAGTATAAAAAAAGGGAGTGCTAAGGTTACAATAAGCACTCCTTGAAAAGTTGTTCATCTAAAATTTGGGTTGGGTTGGGTTGGTTTGTTTAGTTTGTTTTGTTGTATTTGGTTTTATTGTTTATTCCCACCATTCAAGGAGTATTTTGCCATTAGAGCCATTGCCTCCTGTATTGGGGTTGTGTGTAGAGATTGTTGGAGTTCCTATATCGAGTATTCCTGCACCTCCTCCACCTGAACCTATGCCTTTATCATAGGCATTATTGCCTTTTGCATTGCTGCCTGTTATTCCTCCTGCACCACCTTTATTTATTAAGCTTGATTGTGCTAAATCAGCACCTTTGCCGCCAATTGCACCATTATCGTTATCTGTAGCATTATTGCCAGGCAAACCTTTTATACAGCAGTTTATCTTAAGGTTATCTGAACATTTAATATTGGCATAATCTTTGTTATTCGGGGCTTGACATAGGGTTGAAACTGTTCCTCCTGTACCATTTATTATGGTTTTTGTATCTGTATTAATGCTTGGATTTAAGCCTGCATTGCCTCCTCCTGCTGATACCTTTTTAGATGGAATATCGTAGGCAAAAACTGTATCGCCGCCTTTTCTTGCATTTACTACTGTATTATTACTGTTATTAACAAATGCACCGGTGCCGCCTTTTCCTATTCTTATTTTTATTCTTGTGCCGCTTTGAAGACCCGTTACTTTATATGTCATAATATTTCCACTTGCCCCGCCCCCTGCAGCGCCTGTTTTTGCATATTTATACACACTATCTGCAGCATCCCAATATTTATTCCAGGATATACGTGCATAACCCCCAGAACCATTGCCACCGTTTGATAAACCATAACCACCACCTCCGCCACAACCATAGCCTTGAGCATCACCACCTTTTGGATTATCTAAAGTACCGCCTTTACCGGGGGTGCAGGTAAACCAAGGGGTAGTAGCAATTCCGCCATCTCCGCCTGTGGAGCCATTAGAAAACACATTTAAACCAAGTGTTGTACCATTATTTGCAGTATGCCCGCCCGTAGAGGTAAAGCCATTTAATTCAACCCAATGGGCGCTGCCAGGTCCACCGGTACCATAAGTTATACCGTTATACACAGCACCTGAGTGTCCATGTTTTATAGATATTCCCCAAGAACCTATTTGCCCCGAGGGATGTCCTGGTTTAGGACACCACTCAATGCTGCCTACAGCCTGAAGTAAAATATTGTTCAATGAATCACTTATTGATGTTACCATCCTGCCTGGTGCTGGTGTTTCACCCGCAGTAGCGGCAACTATAGTGCCATTTTTATTTATATATCCTGCCGTACCGCCTTTAGCACCAACGCCTATGGTTAAGTTTATAGTTTCATTCGGGGTAACACTAACAGAACGTACAGGCACAATAGAAGCAGCACCACCGCCAGAGCCACCTGCACCGTAACTCAGATAACTAATTTTCATAGCACCGTCTTTACCATCGTTTCCTATAGCAAATCCTGTTGCATTATGATTTCCGATAGCACCATTCCCGCCCGAGCAAAAACTATTTCCAAAAATAGTACTAATTTGCCCGCCGGTTGAACCTGAACCCGGATTACCACCGGCGCCACCCATACCGGGTGAACCTTGGAGTGTAAAAGATGTATTTCCGTTTGCATCAATACCGCCTCCGTTTCCGCCATTTCCACCGCCATTTCCACCGCCGCCTCCGCCTCCACCACCTTGATTGTGAGCCGAACTTTCATTTCCACCGCCGCCTCCGCCTCCACCACCACCTGAGGCACGAAATAATTGTGAGCTGCCATCTCTTTCAGCAGTTAAGTATAACACTGTCGCACCACCTCCGCCTCCGCCCGAACCACCACCTGCACCACCTCCACCTCCACCATGAAAACTTCCGCCTCCTCCGCCGCCTCCGCCTGAACGCTGAACATTGCCTGTTATTGCGGCAGGTGAATCTCCCCCTTTTCCAGCACCATATCCGCCAGAACCACCTGATATCAATATATTGGTTATTACATCAGCACCACTTGCCCCATTTGCTGAACCATGATCGCCACCAGTCCCTCCAGTCCCGCCTGTATCACTAGGAGATACCCCGCCATGTCCTGAAGTAACAGAGCCAATTGCCTGAACATTTATACCAGAGCCTCCGGCAGCACCATCCCATGTACGACCATTATTTCCTTTCAAATTGTCTCCACCGCCTGCACCACCGCCTCCACCAATTTGGATGATCAGTTTATTAGTATTTGGTATTGCAACTGCCTGGTTAACAACATAGCCACCCGACCCGCCGCCTCCGCCTGCCGTATAAGAACTTCCGCCGCCACCTCCGCCTCCGCCACAACCGGTTATTAAAGCAAATTTATCTTTTAATACCGCAGGAATAGTCCAATTAAATTGCCCACCAGTTGTGTAATTTGTATCCACTAATACCTGCCCTCCTGCGCCGCCGCCTGCACCGCCTGAAATAAGAGTGGCTTCAAGTTTGTTAATGAGGGTGGGGACAGTGAAGGTGTTTGTGCTTCCTGCTGTTGTGTATTCAACATATCCTGTAGTAGAGGCTGTGCCTCCTCCACCACCAGCGCCTATGACAGTTACATTCATATCTCCGTTATAGCCTGCAGGAATATCAAATGTTCCTTCGCAATATTCGCTTAAGATGTTTCCATCTTTATCTTTTTCTTGAATTTCTTTTCCACCTTTATCAAGACAATCCTGATAGGTTATTTCATGGTGTTTTGTTGTTTTACCTGGAATTTCTCCTTCTACTGAAATTGTCATTGAATCATGCATTCTTCTTGTCATTACAGGGGCAAGGGCTGCCATTAGAAGCGATGCAACTAAAAGCGCCATAAGCATTTCAACGAGTGAGAAACCGTGTTTTAAATTAACTGAATTTTTTACAAAATTTAACATAAATATTACCTCCTTGGGTAATGCAAAATATCAACATCTTATTTATTATAATTAATAAATATTTATTATATTAAATAAGATTACCAAAAATTAACAAATTGTCAATATAAAAATACAATTATTAAATGGAATGTCGCAGAATATTAAAATTGTTGACCGTGAATGAAGGAACTTCTATAACAAAGGTTTTAGAAAAGCTTTCAGCCTTGAGAAATAAAACTTACCCCAGAAACTCTTTTTCAACAAGGCTCAAAAACGGAACTGTGAGCTATGATGAAATGTTTGATATAGCCGAAATTTTAGGGTATGAAATTCAATTTGTTAAAAAAACACACCCGGATAAAATAATCAAATAGCCCCTGATAGCCATAAAATTAAGATTTTATTAAGACACCCCAAACTTATGCTAAGATATAGTTAAACCAAGAGAATAGAGGGGGATTTTATGATACCGATTATTGATTCAAAAAGGCAATATGCCACAATCCAAAATGAGGTTGAAAAAGAAGTAATAGATGTTATGAGAAGCGGCTCATATATTTTGGGCAAACATAACAAGGCTTTTGAACAAGAGATGGCCGATTTTGTCGGCGCAAAATATTCTGTAGCACTGAATTCAGGAACAGACGCACTACATTTGGCTTTAAGAGCTTTGGATATCGGCAAAGGTGATGAAGTAATTACTGTTGCTTTTACATTTGTTGCAACAACTGAAGCTATCGGCATTGTCGGAGCTACACCTGTTTTTGTTGATATTAACCCTGATACATTTAATATGGATGCTGATTTAATTGAAGAAAAAATCACCTCTAAAACCAAAGCTATATTGCCTGTTCACCTTTACGGACAGCCTTGCGATATGGATAAGATTATGGCAATCGCTAAAAAACATAATCTTTATGTTATTGAAGATTGCTGTCAGGCTATTGGCGCCGAATTTAAAGGTAAAAAAGTCGGAAGTTTTGGCGATATTGGATGCTTTAGTTTTTACCCGACCAAAAACCTTGGCACAATGGGCGATGGCGGCTTAGCTGTTACAAATTCAGAAACCCTTAAAAACAGAATGATTGCGCTTAGAAACCATGGCGGAGCTGTTCGTTATTACCATGATGAAATTGGTGTAAATTCAAGGTTAGATGAAATTCAGGCTGCAATTTTAAGAGTAAAATTAAACTACATAAATGATTGGAACAAAGCAAGACGCGCACATGCAGCTTATTATAATGAGCTTTTCAAAGATGCTAAAAACATTGAAACACCAAAAGAAATTGATAACGTTTATGCAGTTTATCACCAATATACGGTAAAAGTTCCAAACAGGGATGATGTTCATAAATTGCTTCAAGAAGCCGGTATTGGCGCTATGATTTATTACCCTGTACCTTTGCATTTACAAAAAGTACATAGCTATCTTGGGCTAAAAGAAGGGCTTTTGCCGCATACAGAATGTGATACAAAACTTGTATTGTCACTTCCTATGTTTGCAGAAATAACAGAAGAAGAACAAAGAACAGTTGCAAAAACACTGATTGAATGTGTTGAAAAGACTATGGCGGCAGTGTAAAGTAGTCATTATAAAGATTTAAAAGCCTTGGTTTCATTTCCAAGGCTTTTTGTTTTTAAAAATTTTTAAGGGTTACTTTTTGTCATTTGTACGGTATTCAGGGGGAATAGTCAAACTTTTGCAAAACACGTGTCCAACATAAATAAGACAAAATAGTGTCACCCAGCGTAGAATTTCATTTACTATATCCATTATTCAATCTCCTTAAGCATTATAACGGTATTTTTAAGGAGGGGCAAATGTTTTGGAAAACCGGAATTATTCATTATGGTGCAATAAATTGCACCCTACAACTTATAGTAAAAGTTGAAGCACATCACGCTATTAAATCTTAAAATATTTTTACCCTATATCCCATTTACCACAGGTGCCGCCCCAGCGTGCTATAAGGTTTCCTTTAACATCAGAGATTTTATGTTCAACTCCTGCTGGTAACGGTTCAATATCACCTTCAACAATTGATATCACTTCACAATTATTTGAACACCCGTTGCAGGTGCAGGTAATTGAATTAAAGTGCATATCTTTTGTCTGCCAGCCTTTGAATTTAGTTTCAGCATTTGTATATTGATGGTGTTCCATAGCAAGGAATGCTGCTCCTATTGCACCCATTGTCTGGTGATTCGGAGGAACAACAATTTCGCAGCCTAAAGCATCCTGAAATGCTTTTACCATACCTTTATTTGTTGCAACCCCGCCCTGGAAAGTAATTGTAGGCAATAATTCTTTACCAAGAGCAAGGTTTGATAAATAATTTCTAACTAAAGCCTGACAAAGCCCGTAGAGAAGGTCTTCAACAGGATAACCTAATTGTTGTTTGTGAATTAAATCAGATTCTGCAAAAACACCGCAACGGCCTGCAATCCTTGCAGGGGAAGAAGACTGAAGCGCAATTGTGCCAAAATCTTCAATTTTAACGTTTAATCTGCCTGCCTGCTGGTCTAGAAAGCTTCCTGTACCTGCTGCACATACTGTATTCATGGCAAAATCAGTAACGATGCCATCTCTTAAAATAATTATTTTACTATCCTGACCGCCGATTTCTAAAATCGTTTGAACCCCCGGGACTATAATTGAAGCTGCAACAGCGTGAGCAGTGATTTCATTTTTAATAACATCGGCACCGACAAGCGCACCTGCAAGGTTTCTGCCAGAACCTGTTGTACCCACTTGGCATACTTCATAATCTATTGTTGATTTTTTAAGAAGCTCAGCTAAGCCGTTTTGAACAGCTTTTACAGGCTGCCCTGCAGTCCTCAACATAAAGCTGTCTACATATTTTCCATTTTCATCCACAACTGCAAGCTTTGTTGTAACAGAGCCTACATCTATTCCTAAATAAACTTTCATAATAAGTCTATTTTAGTATAAACAAATTTTAATGTACAATATTTAAAAAGCCCCTTGTTACAGGAGCTTTTTAAAATCAATTAAAAGTTTTGGCAATAAACTTCAAAATATTCCTGTTTATGAAGGCATGAAGGACATCTTTCAGGCGCTTCTTTCCCGTAATAATGGTAACCGCAGTTTAAACATTTCCAGATAATTTCTTTATCACGCTTAAAGACTTTATCTTCTTCAATGTTTTCAATTAATTTTCTGTAGCGTTCTTCGTGGATTTTTTCTACTTTTGTTGTTTCTAAAAAACATTCTGCAATATCTTTAAAGCCTTCTTCTTTAGCTATTTTTGCAAAAGAGGGGTAAAGAACTGTGTTTTCTTCTTTTTCACCATCTGCTGCAAAGCGAAGATTTTCAAGGGTTTTATCAGATAAACCAATTGGATAATGTGCTTCTTTTATGATGCCACCCGTGTTTTCTTCTCCAAGAAATCTGAAAAATCTTTTAGCGTGTGCTTTTTCATTTTCTGCAGTTTCTAAAAAGATATTGGAAATTTGAATGTAGCCTTCTTCTTTTGCAGCTTTTGCAAAATAAGTGTATCTCATTCTGCCCATTGATTCTCCTGCAAAGGCTTTAAGTAAATTTTCCCTTGTTTTTGTATTTTGTAAAGATTTCTTCATAAATCCTCCTTTCTTTTAAGCGTAAACTTTAAAGTTTTTGGCACAATTGCCGATAGTATAAATACAGTGTGGCAATATTTAAGCATTTAAAAGGAAGACAAACCAAGATGGCAATTAATGGCATAGGCGGCCCAAGCGAACCTGTCAATACAAAGCAGGCAGATGGCGCAAAGCAGACTGAAAATAAAGACAAGAAACCCGTGGTTACATACACGGCAAACGGTGTTACAAAAACCATCAACGAAGAGGAAGATTCGCTTCAAACTTTTGAAGAAGACGATGAAACCACAAATGAAGAAAAAATCATAAATCAGAGGATGGACACCTGCAACAGGCAATTAGAAACTTTATACAGGCAGCTTGACAGCCTTCGGGCGAACCTCAGAAGCACCACGCAACAGCTTGCGGCAGGCGGCAGCGACATTGCGGCCGTTATGCAAAGCATGCAATCAATCAGAAGCAGCATAAATTCTACTTATGACAACATCAACAAAGTTTACATAACAATGTTGAGTTATGAAACAGATTTAGAAGCCTCTACTATGGAATTTGCAAGCAATGGCGGCATAAGCGCTGATGCAAGTAAATTTAAATTCAGAGAAGGTGCCTCAGAAGATGGCAAAGGGGTTATAAACACTGCATTAAAATATGATGATAAATCGCAAAGCCAGATGAAAAGTATTATGCAATCAAAAGGATACCGTTTTGATGACGGGCTATGGTGTGCAGATTTTGTAACGTTTATTTTAGGTGAGACCTACGGAAAAGATAACATTCCTGGTGATTTTATAAATACATGTTCAAATACTGCAGGATGCGGTTCAATTAGAAGCTGGTCACAAGGTAATGGCAGCTGGACAACAAACCCCGATACGCTGCAGCCCGGGGATCTAGTAATTTTTGACTGGGATGGTGATGGCGGAGCATCCCATGTAGGGATATTTATCTCTAAAAACGCTGACGGGACAATTAATACCGTTGAAGGCAACACAACAGGAGCAGCGGGAAGCAGCTGTGTTGAAACAAAAATCAGAGCGCCAAAAACAATAAATGGCTATGTCAGATTAAGCGGACTTTCTTAAAAAAGGAGCAAGGATGATAAATGGAATAAATCCGCAAAACCCCGTATATAAAACCACATCTGCAGACAGCAACAAAGCAGGTGTTCAAAATGATGCCAAAACAAATACAACTGTAAAAACCACTGCCGAAGATGAGCTTCAAGAGTTAGATTTTGATGAAGAAATTGATGAAATTAATGAAACCGAAGATACCGGGAAAACTGAGGAAGAAGAGGCTCTCGATAAAGTAGATTTAGAGCTTCAAAAATCAGAAAAAAAATATGCTGATAAAATTGAAAACTGTTATAAACAAATTGAACAATTAAACAAACAGCTTGAAACCCTTGATTTACAAAGGCGCTCAATAACACAACAGCTTTTTGCGGGAGGCGACACACAAGCTGTTATGTCCGGTCTTAGCCAGTTGAATAATCAAAAAATGTCTATCATGAATGATATTACATCAATTTTATTTAATATTGAAAACCTTGAAACCGCACTTCAAGAAAGCAGGGTACAGGCTCAGGAAAATATTGATAAAATAAATGACATTATAAGCCAAAAACAGGCTGCACAGAACATTCAAACCGCCCTTACAAATACATCAGGCGCAATTACGGATGATATGGGGATGGGCGATATTATTGCAACATTGGGTAATTCTTTTGTAGGGGTTATAAATAGTGATGCAGAAGGCAATGCAGCGTTTTCAAACGGTGTTTCACAACACTGGTGCGCTGATTTTGTAACGTCAATTGTTAAAATGGCATGTGAATCCACAGGCAAGGGGGTTCCAAGCGGCTTTGGCTCATCTTCAGTTTCAGGGCTTATGGAATGGAGCAAATCAAACGGCACATTCCTTCAAACGGCAGGGAAGGCCGATAAAGCGCAAATTATTGCAAAAGAAATAAAGCCCGGCGACATTTTAATTCAAAAAGAAAACGGGGCATCGCACACAGGGATTGTTACCAAAGTTTATCCTGACGGTAGTTATGATACCGTTGAAGGAAATTCAAGCGATGCTGTTAAAAACAGGCACTACAGTGCCAACGATAACAAATTAACAGGGTTTATAAAAATGACCTAAAATTAGCTTTGTTTAGGGTCTTCAATAGTTTTATCCTGTGTTATAATTAAATCACAGGGTTTATCAAAATCTTCGCAAGGAATGGAATTCACAAGGCATTCTTTTGGTACAACAATGATTTTCTTAGCCTTGAGATTTTTATTTGCAAAAAACCTATCGTAATAACCTTTACCGTAGCCGATTCTTTGGCAGTTAATATCCGCACAAAGTGCCGGAGTTATTATAATATCAAGAATACTTAAATCTTTTACAGGTGAAGTTTCAGGTTCATAAATTCCATACCCGTTCAAAATAAGCTTATCACCTTCTTTATAAGGGCAAACAACAATTTCACCCTCTTTGCATACGGGCATGTAAAAATTTTTATCCTTAAATTTTAAAAGTTCCAAAAGGTTTAATTCAGAGCCTTTTGGATAAAAAAGCATAATATTTTTTGCAGATTTAAAATATTCACTTTCAGCAATTTTTTTGACAATTGAATTCGAAATATTAAAGATACAGCCAGCTTTATAAAGCTCATCCCGCTTTTGTTTATAATATTTTCTAAGTTCTTCCTTGTTCATGGTGAAATTCAACAGGCACTGTTGCACAGATATTTCTAAAATTATTCAACGTATTAAGCAAGTTTCTGCTTCCGCCCTTTGGTTTTTTCTCCTCAGTTTCATCAGTTTTTTGAGGCAGATTATAGGAATACAGATATTTCATCATTTCATCGCTATACATAAAAAACTCTTTTATAAAACTTCCTTCTACATTTTATAAAAGGTATTTTTAAGCTTCTAAATTGCCCCGATGCCCAAATTATTTACAAAACTTAATAAAAAAGACTATGCAAACATCAGCCCGGAGGCCATTTTAAAGGACGTCCTGAAATTATATGAAGATGAATATGGAAAACTTCCTGCCCCGCTTCTTTCCCCGTATTTATTACAGTTCTGTAGTCTTTAATATTAAGTTTTTTGGTGACTAAGCGCACACCATCCAAAAGTTCAGCCATCAAATTCTTATCTTCAAGCTCACTCAAACTTTCAACATGTTTTTTCGGGATAACAAGAATGTGAACAGGAGCAGTCGGGTTGATATCGTTAAATGCCACAATATGCTCGTTTTCATAAACAAATTCAGATGGAATTTCTTTATTTGCAATTTTACAAAAAATACAATCGCCCAAAATTAAATTCTCCAAAAAATCATCAGGCTAATATTAGCACATTTTAAATTATTTTTGTGTAAATCTTTAAGATATATGTATAATATTGTTATGATGAAGAGAGTTTTACTTTGTTTTATGTTATTTTCCCTTCCTTTTATTGCACAGCAGGCAGAAGCTGATTCGCTTAAAGGCGGAATTGAACAAACAGATACGAGGGAGCAATTTAATAAAGAATTTTTTACAGGCGAAGTGGATATTCTGGATAAACACGATGAAATTAAAATGACTGTATCGCAGGTATTAAACGGCAGCTATACAGAAATTGGGGATGAATTTTTCGCTGAAATTACAGAAGATGTCTTGGGCGGAAAAAGAAATAAAGGAGTAATCGTACCAAAAGGAAGCATCATCCATGGTGTTGTAACAACTGTTGAAGACCCAAAAAACATGGGACGAAACGGTTATATTATGACAGTTTTTGATTACCTTGTAACCCCTGATGGTAGGCAAATTCCTATCAATGCAAGCCTTTCAACAAAAGAAAATGTTGCAAAAGGAACCATTAAAAATGTTGCAAAACATGTAGGCGTAGCTACTGCAGGCGGAGTTGTCGGAGGATTTTTTGCACTCAACCTTTTAGGATTAGAAGCCGCTATAGCTTCAAACGGTATAACACTTGCAGGCGGTGCTGCTTTAGGAGGTGCTGTCGGGCTTGTTTCATCCATGATGGGAAAAGGAAAAAATGTAAATATAAAACCAGGGGATGAATTAAAAATAAAAATGGTAACAAACCTTGAAATCCCTGTTATGTCAAGAGAAGCATTCAAAGAAGAGGATATGCTTTATGAAGGGCTTGATGTTACTATAAACAAAGTTGGCTTAGAGAAAGACCCTTTTGGCGAAGAAGACATTCTTACTTTGGATGTAAAAATAAGCAATATGTCTGATAAAATGTTTTATGCATTTGATATTGCTTTAATGAATGAGATTAAAAATGTTTTCTACCCTACGCCTTTCGGGGATACATCTTTATGGTTTAAAAAAATAGAACCTGGTGATGTTGTTTTAGGAAAGCTTTCTTTTACAATAAGCAATAAAAAATATAAACACTGGCTGGTTTTTTATGACAGAGCAACAAGAAAGCCTGTTGCAAAATATTCTGTTGATAATATTCTTGTCGATAACAAAATCAAAAGTAAAAAAGAAAAGAAAAATAAAAAAGCTTAAAAACAGTTAAAAAAGGCAACAATTTTATTTTGTTTGTTTTTATATAAATATAAAGAAACATCAGGGTAATAAAATGTCTTTGAACAGCAGCTACACTAATTTTGAACCGCCAAAAAGCGATTTGCTTCAAAAACATCTGAAGCAAACGGGTTCTGCTGTTCAAAATGTTCAAATTCAAACAGGAAACCAAAACCCCTATTCAAATTATCCTCAACAAAGTAATGCTCCGAGTATTCAAACAGGCCCAAAGCAAGATGGTTTTGAAACAAAAAAAGATGGTTCAAAAAAAGCAAAAATTGCGGCAGCATCTTTGGGTACAACCCTAACTATTGCGGCAGCAGCATTTTTAGGCAAAACAAAAGCTGGAAGAAAAGCTGCAAAGCACATTGGAAACCTAATTACGAGCGGATGCGAAAAGATTTTACAAAAATTAAGAAGCTCTGTGGGGAATGAAAAATTTGATGATACGATTAAAAAATTCTATGATTTTCGTGATAATAAACTTGCAAAATTAAATGCAGTTCCTGAAAATATCGTAAACGGAAAAGATGTGTTCTCAAGAAACGCAGCTGATATTGTGACAGGAAGAAGGCTTGATACATCAAAAATGACCGGTCTTAAGAAAAAGGCTGCAGAAGCATATAAAAAGACGGTCGGAAAGGTATTAAGCTGGTTCCATATACTGGATAAACATTCTACACGACTTTATGAAAATGAAGGCATAAAAGATGGTGTTAAAAAATATGTAAAAACTTCTAAAAATTATGAAGAATATTCAGCATCTACCCTTGAAGAACTTAAAAAGGTATTAAATGCAAACCCTGATAAAAAATTTGCAATCGGGGGCAGTAAGAAAAAAGCAAGTGAGATTTTAGAAGATGTTGAAAAACTTTTTGCAGAAACCGGCGAAAAATTGACAGGTTTAAGCTCAAATGCTAATGACAGAATGTGGGGTTACAACAATGCTCTTAAGGGCTTAACAAAAGATGCAAACGGAGAGCTTCAAAAAACAGCAGCAAGCCTGACAGAACAAGCAACAGAAGGTTTTATTGATAAAATTAAGAGCAAGCAATTCTCTGAATTGTTGACAAGCCCTGTTGCAGGCAGCGTTGTAAAAGATGCAAAGGCAAGTTATGCAAAACAGGTTAAAGATACAGTAGATTTTATAACCAAAACTACAGGCACTGTTGTAGAAGATAATATTGATAATATTGCAGGCCTTAAGAAAATATTAGGTACAACAGATATTGATACATATACAGAAATTGATAAAACACTAAGATTATTTGATAAATACAAAAAGACGTTATTTGACGGCTCAGCAACATCTTCTAAGGCACAGCAGGAGCTTTGCGGAAAGCTTGATGATTTAATAGGACGCGTTACAAAATTAAATACTGCAAATGGTGCCGAGGCAGTCAAAACTCTTGAAAGCGTTAAAAAATCTATAACAAGCGTTCAGGGCGGAAAAGTCGAAGAGATTATGGATATTGCAAGGCAGGTATTAGATAACGATACATATAATAAAGTTGTTCTTCCGCAATACAGAACATTCCAGAAATCTTTACAAAATGCCTATCATGGCGAAGTAAACGATATTTTAGATAAATTGAGAGATATAAACTGCGGTTGTGCGCCAACAGACTTTATGACAGTTATGGGTTCTGTAGGGCTTATGGGCTTATATACAGCACAGGCTGAAAACAATGATGAGCGCGTAAGTTTAACCTTATCAACAGGAATTCCCATTGTTTCAACAGTTGCCACAAACCTTGGATGCGCAATAAAGAGCATAAGCGGTGGTAAAGCAATGGCAGTTTCGCTTGCAGTAGGCGGAGTTACAAAATTCATTTGCGATAAAATAAATAAAGCATTTAGAAAATCAAAAGGCTTGGATGAAAACTCTAAACCATCAGTTGTCACCATTGATGATTATATTCCTTACAGAAATAAATTTGGGGAAATATTTATGGTGCCTGCAGGGGCTGACGTTAGCAAATTAAACTAAAACATATAAAACAAAACACCCCTTTTTTTTAACAAGGGGTGTTTTAAATTGGTTTTAATCAATTATTCTTCAATTTGAATAACTGAAACAGGGCAAGATTCAGCTGCTTCTTTAACACAGTCTTCATTCCCTGCAATATTTGCTTCATCAACAACTGCAACATCTTCTACCTTGAAAACATCCGGGCAAAAAGATTCGCAAGCGCCGCATGCTATGCAACCTTCTTCGATTTTAACTTTCATTTAAATAACTCCTTAATTTATTTAGTAAAAACATTGTGTCTTTGATTAAAATTATACTAAAAAAGAACTGAAAAAAGCAAGGCATATTTTAAAATATAAGTGCTTCTTTGACTATTTGGCTATTTTTAAAGATTTTTAATATCGTTTGTTGTATCCAAAAGTTTTGCAAGGGTTTTGGCATCCCCTTTTAATTTAAAATATTCTGCAAATTTCGGGGTGGTTTTTAAATTGTAAGAACGTCCGTTTTTATCTTTAGTTCTTGAGATAAATCCTTTTTCAAGAAGCTCTGCTATATGTTCATAAGCATTCGACCTTAATTCTTTAAGATAAGACTGTCTTATGGGTTCTTTAAGGGCAATTATAAGAAGAGTTTTTGCAACAGCAGGCTTGATATCCACAGGGCAAAGTTTTTCAACTATATCAAGATGTTCTGCTTTAACCTGAATTATATACCCGTCTTCATCATCAATTTCAAGCGCACCGTCGCGGGATGAATAATCAAACATCAAATCTAAAAGTGCATTTTCAATCTCCTCTTCGGGGATATTCAAAAGCTCGGAAATTTCCAAAGGCTGCATTGCGCGGGCAGTAATAAACAAAACCGCTTCAACTTTTGCCTTAAGATTATTTGCCAAATCTTCAGGGTTTAAATCTGCATTTTGTATATCTTTTGTTTCAAAATTTTCTTCATTAAGAGGCATCTTCAAGTTCCTCATCGTTTGATAAAGCTTTTTTCTTATTAAGTGTTTTTTTAAGAGTTTTAATGCCTTCGTTTGGCTGAATATTTTCTTCAGATAATTTTGACGGTAATTTTACAAATAAATCTCCGTAAAATTCTTTTTGATAAATTTCAAATTTGCCGTAGGATACAAGATATAAAATTGCAATATAGGCCGCAGTTTTTGAAAAACCAAGAAGCGTAAGCTCATTGATTTCAATCATTTCATTTTTTTCTAAAATTTTATTTAGGTTTTGCTCCATCTTATCCACAAGGCCTTCAATGTATTCATCCTGTGTCATATCGAGGATATCGCTTGTGGTCATTTTGGAATATTTGCGGTTCATACGGCTTTTATGGCTATCGAGCGCATTTTTTAATTCACGTTTTTTCTCTAATTGTTCATAAAATTCAAGATGCCGTATTAAATCTTTTAAGGTAACTCCTCTATTTCTGTTTAATTTTGTACTTGTTCTTCTTTGCAGCACTTCATCAAAAGAGATTATGTTTGATGATGGCAATTGCAGCTGCTCACCTTCATAACCTTCTAAATCATTGTAATCATCAAATTCATCAAACTCGGGTGCCGGTTCAAAATCTTTAAGGCTAATACCTGCAAGCACCTTTGATTTCAGGTTTACAAGTGCCGCTGTCGGCACAAAAGTTCTTCCAATAAGCTTTAAATTTTCATTCTGGTTAAACTCTTTGAGCTTTTTCATATACTCATCATAAACTTTAACAACATCAATATTCCAGGGGTCAATTTTGCCTGTTTTTGCCATATTTACAATAATTTCAATAGCATCAAACGGATTTGTTGCAGCATTTGAAACGGATTCTACCATTTCATATTCATAATTTGACCCAACGCCTGTTTTCTTGTTGAATTCTTCTTTGTTCTTATTATCATAAAATTTTATCGCATTATTCATAATTTTTCTCTTACTTGCTATTTGTCATACCTGAAACCATTGTTCTGCCTCTGTTTTGAGTAACGCCGACCACGCGTGCCGCCATATCATTCATTTGCGACCTTTGGCTAATTACAATAAATTGTGTGTGGTCTGATTGGCCGCTTATCATCTTTGCAATACGTTCAACATTAAAGCCGTCAAGTGCTGCATCTACCTCATCCAGCGCATAGAAGGGAGCCGGCATGTGTCTTTGCACAGCAAACACCAGTGATAACGCCATAAGCGTTTTTTCGCCGCCGCTCATACCTGCAAGCTTTTGTTTTTCTTTGTTTTTCTGGTTTCCTTCTACTGTAAGACCGCCAAGGAAAGGATTTTCAGGATTTTCCAAAATAAGCTCGCCATAACCATCTGTAAGTTCCGTAAAAATAGCCTTAAAATGGTTGTTTACAGAATTAAACGTACTTAAGAACGTTTCTTTTTTAAGGTTTTCATACCCCATCATCCTGCTTTTAATTTCATTTTTCTCATTTTCAAGGGTTTCAATCTTTACATTCAATTCTTTCTGGCGGTTTAAAACAACGTCATAGTCTTCAATTGCACGCATATTGACCAAACCTAAATCATCCATTTTTCTCTGGAGTTTCTGAATTTTGCCGGTTATTTCTTCAATAGAAACCTCTGTCGGGGTTAAATCATCCGTTTTAATGCCTTTTTCTTTTAATTCCTCGATAACAGCCTCAAGCTGCGGCTCAAATTCGCCCCTGCGTGCTTTTGCAGCTTCAATAGCTTCTTTAATGCGTTCAATCTCATTTTCAAGGATGTTTTTAGCCTTTTCAGCTTCAATCATCTCATCTTGCACTTTTTGCCTTATATTTTGCAGCTCCACAAGGTTTTTACCAAGTTCAACCACCTGTTTTTCAAGCTCGACAAGGACTTTTTGAATTTCGCCAATTTCAAGCTCCATCTTGCCTTTGTCTTCATTCAGCATAACGTTATCAGAGGTCATTTTTTTAATATCGTTTTGTTTAACTTCAATCATCTGCTGTGCAAAATTTATCGTATAGTTTTCTTTTGAGATTTCATTTTCAACATTTAAAATCTGCTTTTCAATGTTTTTAATCTCATCCTCTACACCTTTTGTCATTTCCTGAAGCTTTTTCAATTCGCCTTCGTCAATAAATTTTTCAACTTCAGCTACTTCTGTTTGGATATTTGTAATATTTTCAATGATTTCAACGTGTTTTTGCTCAACTTTATCAAGAAGAGTTTCTGTTTTTTTGATTTCAGGCGTAAGCTCATTTATTCTTCTAAGCTTTTCTTCAATGGTTTTTTCAAACTCTTCATGTGCTTTTAAAATTTGGGAATATTCATATTTTGCAGCCTGAAGAGAATTTAAGGCATTAGAATGTTCACCCCTTAATTGTTCTGATTTTAATTCAAGCTCGTTTAATTTTGCGCTGCGGCTTCTGTAGGTTTCTTCAAGCTCTTTAAAACGTTCTTTGTAGTTGTTTAATTCTCTATCGTCTGCTTTACCGAAGGCCGGAGCGTTCTTTTTCTTCTCGCCGCCTGTGATTGCGCCTGATTTTTCAAAAATTTCACCATCAAGAGTGATTATTCTGTATTTGCCCATTAATTTCTTAGCGGTGCGCATATTATCAACAACAAGCGTATCAGAAAGCGCAAAGAAAAATGCCTTAATGTACTTATCGTCAAAATCAAGCAGATTTATTGCAAAATCAATAACGCCGTCTAATTTTGGCAATGGAAGATTATTCGGTACAGGCTTTAGTTTATTCAAAGGTAAACATGTTGCTCTTCCTCTGCCTTGCGCCTTTAATAAATCAAGCGCACGGGTTGCAACATTTTCATCTTCTACTATTATAAACCTGCCTCTGCCGCCTAAAGCCTCATTTATAGCAGTTGAATATTCGCTATCCACATCCGCCAGCTGGCTTAAAGGTGCGTGAACCCCTTCTAGCTTTGCCTGCATAATGGTTTCAACACCCTCACCAAGCCCGAATGTTTTATATGCCTGCCTGTTTGCTTCAAGTTGTGCTATTTTTTTATTTGCAAGCTGAATAGAATAAGCATCATCCTGCAATTGTGTTCTTGTTTTATCAATATCCGAAAGCACTGCCTTGTGCATCATTTTGATATCATCAAGCTCTTTGGTTAAAATTTCCACCTGAGAAGATAATTTATCTGAATTTTCATCAAAGTTTTTATTTCTTTTTTCTAATTCTTCAACAGCTTTGTTTGTATTATCCAGTTCATTTTTAAGGTTTTCAAGCTTGGATTCATTTGGAAGCTTTTCTTCCTTAATTAAATCATTTTCTTTATCTTTAAGAGTATCTAATTCTTTTCTTAACGTGTTTCTTTTTTCAATATAGCTGTTTGCAGCCTCGTTTAAACCTGTCATATCAGTTAAAATTTGATTTCGCTCCTGCTGCTTCAATTCAAGATTTTTATTTAATTCAAGCTTTAATTTTTCTTTATTTTCTATATTAAGTTTTCCAGATTCAACGTCTTTATTATGCCCTTCAATAGCGTTTTGTGCAGCATAAACAGTTTTATTGTTTGAAATAATTTGCTTTTCCGTGTATAGGATTGAATCTTTTTTTCTTTGAATTTCGCTTTTCTTTTCTTCAACAAGTTTTTTTACTTCAAGCTGCTTATCTTCGCCCTGCGCCCGCACTTTAGCACAAATTTCATCATATTCCTGTTTTTTTTGATTAATTTCTGCTTGCTTATTTTCAATTTCAATTTCCTGTTTTTTCTTATCTTTAGTGCATCTTAAAATATTTTCATGCGCCATTTCCAATATTTTTTTGAAATTAAAATATTGAACAGTTGTAATCTGCCCTTCAAGCTCTGTCTTTTGCGCCTTAATCTCCTGATATTTAAGTGCAACTTCCCTTTCTTCCTTTAATTTTTCAAGGGTTTCATCCAGCCCCTGCATCACAAGAAGCGAATCTTTCACCCTGCTTTCAACAACCTCAAGTTCTCCAGTTGCGGTTTCTATTTTTCTATCAAAATCTGCAGTACCTGCTACTTCATCGATAAATTTTCTTTTTTCTAAAGATGAACACTTTACAAGGCTTAGAACATCTCCTTGCATAATAACGTTATAGCTATTTGGAGTAATTTGATATTTTTCAAGCTCTGAATGGATTTGCGTAAGCGTTACGGTTTTATCATTCATTGAATAAGTGCTAACATATCCTGACGGGGTTTTCCTTATCTTCCTTGCAAAAGACAGCTCTGTTCCAATATCATCATCAAGGTCGAACACAACCTTAACCGAGGCTTCGTTTCTGTTGTTATGGGTTGTAATAAGGTCTGCTACGCCGCCTTCAGACCTCAATGCTCGCGAAGAAGATAAGCCCAAAGTAAAAAGAATGCTATCTATAATATTACTTTTTCCAGAGCCATTTATACCAGCAATAGCCGTAAAACCCGGAAAAAACGGGATTTCGGTCTTGTTTGCAAAAGATTTAAAATTATCAATCTCTAATCGTTTTATGTGCATTAAATAAAATCCGGACTATAGGCGTAGATATAAATATTACACAATAAAAAGCATTAGTATGTCAAATTTTGTAACAGTATATTTATTAATCTGTTAATAAAAACTTACTTTGCAAGATTTTGCGTTCTTGAGGGTGGAAAAAATACAAAAATTGCGCGGCCTATAATTCTATTTTTAGGTAAAAACCCCCAAAAACGGCTATCTTGGCTGTTTCCCCTATTATCACCCATCATAAAATAATTATCATCAGGAACATTTAAAGGCCCGCAATACATATCATCACGACAGGGCATCCAGTCTGTTTTTGATAAAATATAAGGCTCATTCAGCTTGATATCGTTAATATAAACAAAATACCCGTCTTCTTCGGATTTAATTTCTAGTTTATCACCAGGCATGCCGACAATTCTTTTAATAAATGCAACATCTTTGCAAAAAATACCCGTAAGCCTTGAAATTATTGAGAAAAAATCTTTTCTTAAAGGTTCATCGGGCGGGTAAAATACAAGAATATCTCCTCTTTGAGGTTCTCTAAAGGGTTTTGAAAGTTTTTCAACAAAAAGCCTGTCGCCTTCAATTAATGTAGGATGCATAGACCCAGAAGGTATCCATCTCAATTCGCCTATAAAAAAGCGAATAACAATAACTGCTATTAAAACAAATAAAATCGTATCAAGTGCTTCTTTAAGTGCTGATGGTATTTTTTTTATAATTTCTTTAAAATTTAATTTCATCTGTACCCTTTAATTTTTAAAAACATCCGCAAGCTTTATAAAAAGGCTTGTGTTATATTCATCATTAAGCTTATTAATACTATTTTGCGCTTCGTTTAAGATTTTATCTTTATAGTTTTTTGAAAATTCAAGCGCTTCCTTATAAACTTTATCGTCTTTATTCAAATTTATAATATCATAAAGATGATTTTGTTGCGATATATAAAGAAAAGGAAGAGTGTATATGCCATTTTTAAGGTCGGAACTTTGTTTTTCGGTATTTAGTGCTTCAAAATCGGATTTGAAATTTTCAATATCATCATAAATTTGAAAAGCTAAAGAAAAATTTAAAACAAAATCTAAAATTGCATCATTTTCTCCATTAGATAACAGCTTTTCTTTATTAATCAAATGCAGAGCAGATTTTGCACCACAAAGAAAAAGGGATGAGGTTTTATTTTTTGATTTTTCAAGATATTCTTCAATCGTGACCGTTTTTTCTTTGTTAAAAAACTGATTAATTTCACCTTTGCAAATTTTCAATGTATTATCGGCAAAATAAGAAAACACTGCAGCGGAACCAATTTTAGATAATAGTTTTAAAGACAATGATAAAAGATAATCACCTAAAATCACTGCAATTTGAGGATTATATTTAAAATTGAAAGCAGGGTTTAGGCGTCTTATTCTGGCATTATCAATAATATCATCATGTACTAAAGTGGCACTATGCAATATTTCCAATGCAATAGCAAGGTCTACAAGCTTATCATCAGAGGAATTAAACATATTTTTAATTAAAAAAACCGTAAGAGGTCTTAGTCTTTTTGATTTTGCAAAAATAAAATCCAGAATATCATTTTGAAATGCAGGCTCAAAATCACCATTTTCAAGCAAAAGAGATTTCATTTTATCTTCCATAAGAAATAAATCCTTATTTAAACAATCTGAAATCTCTTTATACAATGCTTTATTCAAAATTTCACCCCTGAAAATTTCAGCTATATAACAAATTTGCCGTTTTCATAAACAAGTTTGTCATCAGCAAAAATTTTGGAATTTTCTTTCATATTTTTAATGATATCCCAATGAAGCCCAGATTCATTTTTACCACCGGTTTCAGGGTATGATGCACCAAGAGCCATGTGAATTGAACCGCCGATTTTTTCATCAAAAAGAATATTTCCGGTTACATCTTTTACTCTGTCATTTGTGCCGATTGCAATTTCGCCAACAAATCTGCTTCCTTCATCCATATCAAGCATTGAAAGCAGGAATTCTTCGCCTTTTTCAGCTTTTGCATCCACTACTTTACCGTTTTCTAAGCGCAGCCAGATTTTATGGGATTCATTTCCTCTGTAGATTGCAGGAAAATCAAAATAAATTTCACCTGAAGCAGAATCTTCAACAGGAGATGTAAAAATTTCACCGTCAGGAAAATTGTTAAGCCCTGAGCAGCTTACCCATTTTCTGCCTTCAACAGAGAAAGTTATATCCGTTTTTTCACCGATGATATGCAATTTTTTGGTGCCGTTTAAAATTTCAACAATTCTATCCTGCTCTCTGCCTATATCTTTCCATTTTGCAATAGGATTATCTAAATCAAGATAGCAGGAATTTACAATAAATTCAGTATATTCATCCAGTGACATTTTTGCTTCCTGCGCAAGGGCATTGGTTGGAAAGTCTGCAATTACCCAAGCCAATTTGCCTTCAGCAGCTCTGTTTAGCATTAATGTAGATAAATCCCTTGTTGCACTTGACCTTTTTGCCATTTTAGCTGAATTTGCACGCGCCATATTTTTAACATTAACTGGCGCCCCGATTGAAATTAATTTATCAACCTTTTCATATTCAAGTTTTGTAATAGGATCAATATAGGTTAATTGTTCATCATCAGCATATTTTATAAAGGTTTCAGAAAGTTCTTCAATAGAACACCGCACAATAGGATGTGCGCCTTTTTGAATTACCTGTTTATATACCTCTTTTACAAGCGGCTGGCAAAGGTGGCTTTCTGCTCTGATTAAAACCAAATCACCCTTTTGAACATTTGTTGAATATTCAACAAGCACACTTGCATACTTTTCAAAAATACTCATTTTTTGCATTTATAAAATTCCTTATGTTTTAAGCTTCTTCGCCTGCGTCGTTTGACATATAGGCATCTTTGTTTGATTTAATACAAACTCCTCTTTTTGAAGTTTTAATAAATTCAACAAGTTTATTTACATATTCATTTTTTTCAACTTCTTTATCAATGACTTCTAACGCCATTGTGGTATTATATTCAGGGTTTTTCAATATCCTTATAGCTTTATGAATAGCATCACGTGAGGCTTTATCTATTCCTCTTCGTCTTAAACCGATTGCATTTACATCCCTTACCAAGGGCGGAATACCTTCTGATTTAGAATAAGGCAGAATATCCTGGCGTGTAGCTGAAGCACCTGAAACTATTGCCATTTCGCCAACTCTAACGTTTTGATGATAAACGCTCAAGCCCCCTAAAAATGCACCAAAGCCAACATGTGTATGGCCGCCTATTGTTGCAGCATTTGCCATAATTACTTCATCTTCCACAACACAATTGTGGGCAACATGAGCATAAGCCATTATCATACATTTATTGCCAATTTTTGTAACCGTGCCTTCGCCAGATGCCCTGTTTATTGTTGCAAATTCTCTAATCCAGCAGTTTTTACCGATTATAACTTTTGTAGGCTCTCCTTTATAGCCAAGGTCTTGCGGCTCCCCGCCTATTGATGCAAAAGGCGAAATTCTTGTACCATCACCGATTTCAGCGTATTCTATCATTGCATTTGCACCAATTTTTACACCGTTGCCTATTGTAACATTTTCACCAATCACAACATTTGGCCCTATTTCAACATCCGGTGCGATTTTCGCACTTTCCGCTATAATTGCAGTTTTATGTATTTTGTTTAATGTTGGCATTTTTTCACACTTTCTTTTTTTGCGGGCCGACACCCAATGTTTTAAATTTTTGTTATTTTATTGCAATTGTTAATTCCGCTTCTACACAAAGCTTACCGTCAACAAAACCTTTCGCTTCGCATTTTGCAACAGGCCCTTTAATTTTTGTCATTCTGGTTTCCATATCAAACCTATCACCAGGACGCACAATATTTTTAAACCTTACACCGTCTATTCCTGCAAATAAGGCAAGTTTTCCTTTATATTGTTCAAGAGTGAGCAAAATAGGGGCTGCAGTTTGCGCCATTGCTTCAATCTGCAAAACGCCCGGCATTATAGGATTTCCCGGAAAATGACCATTGAAAAACATTTCATTTGCAGTTAAATTTTTATAACCTTTTGAATATTCTCCAGGAATACATTCTGTTATTCTGTCCACAAGCAAAAACGGATATCTGTGCGGAATTAAATCCATAATTTCAATTATATCCATAGAAATCGGCTTCACTATAGTTTCTGACATTTTTATCTCCTCTCCTTAAAGCTTGATTTAAGCCTTAAAAACAATCTTTCAAAAGCTTTGCCGCTTCTATATGAAGGGCATGCCCCGCTTCTTTCACGATAATATTTGCTTTCATATCCAAAGGATTTATCCCTGTTAAATAAATATCGCCAATTATATCAAGAATTTTGTGCTTATTTGGTTCATACTGACTTCTTAAGGTTGTTGTAAAACCATCATCTGTCATGCCAACTGTGTTATCTATTGTAACACCCTTTGATAAGCCCATTTTCTGGAATGTTTCAAGGTCTTTTAAATATCCGAATGTTCTTGCCTCAACTATTTCATTCAAATTCAAACTTTGAATCATTTCAGTCCATCTGTTGTTTAATTCCGGGTGGTTAAAATTTACAGCATAAGTAATTTTTGTATCTTCTTCAGAAGGCATAAGGATAACAGCACTTTTTCCCTTTTGGAATGTAACAGACTCTTTTAATTTCGGCGTTTCATCAGCTGTACCTTCAAAACCCGCCTTGTTAAATTCTTCTATCCAAACCTTTGAAGAACCGTCCAAAATAGGAACTTCAAACGCAGGGGCAGGAATATCAGGAAAAACCATTTCTACTCCATCCAGTCTTGATATAGCGCATGCTGCCATAAAATGTTCAATAAGAGCCACTTTTATAGTTGCGCCCTCAGCTACATTGGCGATAACCACACAGTGGTCGGCCGATACAACATTTTCAAGAGAGGCTTTAACCTTTTTGTTTCCTGAAGTGAAATAAATGCCTTTACCTGAAGTTGGTTTTATTTCAACCTCAAACTCAACGCCGGACATTAATCCGACCCCTTTTATTTTAAAACTAGATTTTAGCGTCCTCATTTAAAAATTTCTCATAATCTTCTAACAAATGCTGGTATTTTTTATATTTTTGAACCATAACCTCAGCTTCAGCAAGGTATTTCATACGTTTAATAAAATCTTTTCTTGGAACTGCAGGAGCGCCCATAATAACGCTTCTTGCAGGATATGATTTTGTAACGCCTGCTTGAGCCAGAACAATTGAATCATCACCGATATCTGTATGGTCTTTCAGACCGGCCTGCCCTGCGATTACGACTCTGTCGCCTATTGTACAGCTTCCTGCAATACCAACTTGTGATACTATCATACAGGCTTTGCCGATTTTGCAGTTATGACCTATCATAACAAGGTTATCAATCTTTGTTTGGGCGCCAACCGTTGTATTTTCAATGGTACCTCTGTCAATGGTGGTATTTGCGCCAATTTCAACATCATCTCCAATCACAACAGAGCCTAATGAAGGAATTTTAAAGACTTTTTGTGCATCATTGCCGCCTTCAATTTTTCCATCTTTTCTTGCAGCTTCAATATTATCAGGCTTTTCGGTTACAAAACTGAAGCCGTCAGCTCCAAGACTTGCGCCATGGTGAATTATGCAATTATTTCCTACTTTTACAAAGTCGCCAATATTTACACCCGGATGAAAAAGACAATTTTTACCAACAGAAGCAA
Source organism: uncultured Vampirovibrio sp. (assembly GCA_910577515.1). Taxonomy (GTDB): domain Bacteria; phylum Cyanobacteriota; class Vampirovibrionia; order Gastranaerophilales; family Gastranaerophilaceae; genus MGBC122484. Next base: position 120,048 of record CAJTLW010000002.1, on the reverse strand, counting down.
ATTTTCCAATATAGACATTGGCTAAAAGTTTAGCCCCGTCCCCAATTTCAGCCCCGCGGGAAATGACAACATTAGGACCTATTGCAACATCTTTACCAAGCTTGGCTTCTGGATGAACAACAGCTGTTGGATGAATTCCAATGGTTGAATCAGGTGCTTCATAGAAAACATTTAAAAGTTTCATCATAGCAAGCCTTGGACGTTCAACCTCAATTGTTGAAATATTCTCTAAATTTACGCCGAGAGGAACAAGCGCACATTTTGCAGCAGTTTTTGCTAAATTTTCAATTTCTTCTTCACCGAGAGCAAGAGCAAGGGTATTCTCATCTGCAAGCAACGGCGGTGCTACTTTATCGATTTTTCCATCAACCGATTTTGTTAATATGCCGCCAACAAGAGCGGATATTTCTTCCTGCGTAAATATTTTAGAAGCCACTTTTAATCATCTCCTCTTATTACTATTAAGCCAGCTTTAAGTCTATTTTATTACAATTATTTCATTTTGTCGATAATTTTGGTTGTAGATTTACCTTCAACAAAATCAATAAATTCTACCCATCCGTTATTTTTCAAGATAACATCAGCCTCAGGAAGGGTGTTTAGCGTATAATCAGCGCCCTTTGTGTAGATATTCGGCTTAATTTTATCCAGTAAATCAACCGGTGATTTTTCATCAAACAAAACTACATAGTCCACAGAATTTAGAGCGCAAAGTACCTCCGCCCTATCGTTTTCATTATTTATCGGGCGGTTTGGCCCTTTAATAGATTTTACAGAAACATCAGAATTTAAACCTACAATCAAAACATCCCCAAACTCTTTGCTTTTTTTAAGATATCTGACATGCCCTACATGCAAAATATCAAAACATCCATTTGTTGCAACAATGGTCTTATTTTGGCGCCTTATTTGATTGGCAAGCTCTTCAATCTTTGATTGTTCAATAAGTTTTCCCAATTTTATCTCCCCGTTTTTAAAATATAGCCGTCTTTTCAAGTATTTTTAAAGACGGCTATAAATATTAATTTATTTCACGCTTCTTATTTTTGGTCTGCAGGCGCTGCATTTTGTGCATTTTGCCCAATATTTCCACGAAGTGCATTTTGAATATTTTGAGGGTCAAAGCTTTTATCATTATATTCAATTTTTGCTTCAGCCCTAAGTCCTGCAAACATTTTTTGAAGAGCAGCTACTTTCTTTTGCTGTTCAAGGAAAGTTCTAATTTCATCCTTAACTTTATCCAAAGGTTGTAAACCCTTTGCTGCTCTGTCTTTTACAATGATAATGTGGTTACCATATTCTGACACAACAATATCTGATACAACATTTGGTTTTAAGCTGAAAGCGGCATCAGCAAAAGGTTTTACCATTGCCTCTTTCGGGAAAAATCCTAAGTCCCCACCATTTGCTGCAGAACCTTTATCATCAGAATATTTTTTTGCTAAATCAGCAAATTTGTCAGGATTTTTAGCTGCTTCTTCTCTCACTTTTTTTGCAAGAGCCATTTTTTTATCCATTTCTTCTTTAACTTTTTTATCAATATCAGCAGCTGCCAATTTACCGTTTTTATCAGCATTTATAATTTCTTCTTTAATTTTTTGGGGGTTTGCTTCAATTAAAATGTGCGAAGCTCTAACAGTTTCAGGACGGTTAAATGAAGCTTTATTCTGGTTATAAAAATCGCTTACTTCTTTATCTGAAACTTTTGTATCTGAAGTAGCCACAACAAGCTTATCCACTTTAATTTCATTTGTTAAATCTTCACGAAGTTTGGCTTCTGTTACGCCGTTTTGTTTTAAAATTTCCTGCAATCTCTCTTCTGAACCTATTTTATCAACGATTTCTTTTCTTTTAGCCTTGATATCAGCGGCTGACACGGTAATTTTGTGTTTTTTAATCTGTTGTTCAAGAATTGTTTTTACAATGAGTTCATTTATCACTCTATCCTTTGTCATAAGGCCAATATAACCATTCGGATTTTTGGCTTCAGGCCCAAGCTGCTTTAATTGCGGACTATTCATCTGTGCGTTATATATTTTTTCATATTGCGCTTTTGTGATAGGTTCGCCATTTACCGTAATAATTGCCGTTCTATCAAGGGCGCAGCCTGTTAAAAGACCGACAGAAAGCCCGGCAGCAATAAGGGTTTTGGTTAATTTCATAAACATTTCTCCTCAAATTTATTCTTTTTTAAATTCCATTATTATATGAGATATATAATAAAACAAATCCGCCAATATGTTAAATATTTCGTCAAAATCAAGATTATCTTTCTTCATTAAAAGTATACCTCTGGCACCTTTGACTGATTTTGGCGGGTTTGTCCATTGAAAATATTTTGTAATATTTAATTCCATTTTTCTTTTTAGAATAAGCCATTCCTGCATGGTAAACGGAGTGTAAATTCTTATATTATCAGGAGTTTCGCGAATTTGAGTAATATTTACGGCACTTCCTAAGAGTCTCAAACGTATTAATTTTACAAGGTTTTCAACGCTTTCGGGCAGTTTTGAAAATCTATCCCTAAAGCTTGATACCATATTTTCAAGTTCAGAAATACTTTTAACGTCTGAAAGCCGCTTATATTCAAGCATTTTTTGTTCATAAGAGCCTACCCACTCATCTGGAATGTATGCTGTTGCTTTAATATCAACAATGCAAGGTTCTTTATTTGATTGGGTTTCAGCCTTTTCATACGGCGAAGATAAGCGTTTTTGTTCATTTTTAAGCTCATTAACGCACTCTTCGAGCAAATTCACATAAGTGTCGAAACCTACATTTACCATGTGACCGTGCTGTTTTGCACCTAAAATATTTCCAACACCCCTGATTTCAATATCTCTCAAGGCAATTTGATAGCCAGAACCAAGGCTGACAAAGTCTTTTATGGCGCTCAACCTTTTAAAGGCGTCTTGTGATAATTCTTTTGATTTTTTGTAAAAACAATAGCAAAATGCTTGTCTATCCGACCTTCCAACCCTTCCGCGCAACTGATAAAGCTGGGCAAGCCCGAAACGGTCTGAATCGTTGATTATTATTGTATTTGCGTTTGATATATCTAGCCCTGATTCAATAATAGTAGTGCAAAGCAGGATATCGTATTCTTTCATTGCAAAATCGTACATAATTTTTTCAAGTTCGGTCTCTTTCATTTGGCCATGCGCAACGGCCAAACGTGCGTTAGGAAGCAGATTTTGGAGATAATCAGCTACCGTATGTATGCTCTCCACGCGGTTATGAACAAAAAAGACCTGCCCATCCCTTTGCAATTCGTGATTTATAGCATTCTTTAAAAGTGCTTCGTTAAATTCTCCAACATAAGTTTTCACAGGGAGCCTGTTTTTAGGGGGCGTGTTGATTAAACTCATATTTTTCAAGCCAGAAAGCGCCATATTGAGGGTTCTTGGAATCGGAGTAGCCGACATTGCAAGTATATCAATATTTTCACGAAAACGTTTCAGCTTTTCCTTATGCGCCACACCGAATTTATGCTCTTCATCAATTACCAAAAGTCCTAAACTCTTAAATTCACGGTCAAAAAGCAAGCTATGAGTGCCTATTACCACATCGCAAACCCCGCTTTTTAGCTCTTCTACTGTTTTTTTACGTTCTTTAGGGGTTTTAAACCTCGATAAAAGCTGAACATTCACCGAAAACGGTTTAAATCTTTCGGCGATTGTCTGGTAATGCTGCAAAGCTAGAATGGTCGTAGGTGCAATAAGCGCGGCTTGTTTACCGGACATAACGGCCTTAAATATAGCACGCGTCGCAACTTCCGTTTTCCCAAAGCCTACATCCGCGCATATAAGCCTATCCATCGGGCGTCCTGCTTCCATATCATTTTTTACATCAATGATAGCCTGCATCTGGTCGGGGGTTTCAGTGAATTCAAAAGCATCTTCCATTTCATACTGCCATGTTGTATCAGGCTCAAAAGCAATACCCTGGCTCATTTCACGCTTAGCATAAAGTTTCAATAAATCGTAGGCAATTTCTTTAACCTCGCCTTTTGCCTTATTTTTTGTATTTTCCCAAGCAGCTCCGCCCATTTTTGATAATTTCGGCTTTGCGCTGCCGCCTCCTCTGTAGCGATATAAAAGGTTTATCTGCTCTGCCGGCATAAAAAGCTTATCACCGCCTTGAAATTCAATTTCAAGATAATCTTTCAAGGCGCCATCCATTTCTTCTTTTCTAAGACCCCTGAAAACCCCGATACCGTGGATAGAATGGACAACAAATTCATTTTCCATAATATCGTTTATAGAATCAATATAATCCTGGGATTGCTTGTTGGATGAGTATTTTCGGGTTGTAATATCTTTAGAGCGCTTATTGAATAATTCTTTATCGGATAAAAACACCCATTTTGGGCTGTCTGATTGGTTTTCGGCGTCAATATTCTCTATAATCCCGCCGCCTGAGGTTAAAGGGGGAAGCACAAAAACATTTTCGCTAAAAATTTCAAATTCTTTTAAAATTTCAGAAAATCTTTTAGGATAGTTTGTGCAGACAAAAACCTTGGAAGCATTATTATCAGAGGTTTTTAGAGTATCCAATATATATTTTGAAATATCCTTTGCAGATGATGAAAAAAATGGAGGCAGGCTTGAATTAAATTCTATAAGCTTATCCGCAAATGTATCGTCTGAAATAGAGTCATAGCCTAGATTGTCGCCGTTAAAGTTTTCTAAAAAAGTATCAAAACCAATAATTTTAAATTTTTTAGTTTCTTTTTTAAATTCTTCAAATGTAGTGTGATTTTTAGCACAAAGCGGAAGTTTTAAATTGGCTTCAAGGTTTGTTCTGTAGGCTGAATTTAGCTCCTCATCAAGGTTTTCAAATTTTGCATTAATTTGTGCCGTGTCATCAAAAATCAAAATATAGTCACGGAAAAAATCCAGAGGGCTTACTAAATCTTTATTCAGGTAGTTTTGATAATATTCTATGCCTTCAAAATAGCCGCCATTATCAATTTTTTCAACAGTTTCGCCGTATATCAAATTTAAAATTTCATTTTCGCCGGTAATTCTTTCCAATTCCTGCAATTCATTGTACAGCTTTGTTTTAAAGGCTTTTTTATTATCTTCCGTCAGCAAAAACTTGTGCAGAGGATAAACCGCAATTTTATCCAGTTTTTTGAAGCTTTTTTGGGTATTGGGGTCAAACATTCTAATATCTTCAACAGTATCTGCAAAAAATTCTATCCGAACAGGTGAAGAATAGAGTGTATAGATATCTAAAATATCCCCTTTAATTGAGAATTCACCCGCATCTACAGCCATCGGCACCCTTTTATAGCCAAGCCCAACAAGCTTTTGAACAATTTCTGTGTAATCAATTTCATCATCTTTTTTAATTTCAAAAGAATTTTTATTATAAAAATTTCTATCCGGAAATCTCTCTAAAAGCGCTCTAATTGGGACTATTACAAAATTATAATCTTTAAACCCTTTAGCTGCACCATTTAAAACGTTAACCTGCTCTTCATAAATATAATAGTTTCTATCAATATCTTCATAGGGGTTAATCTCTTGAAAGGGGAGTATTTTAGCCTCTATACCAAAAATTGAATCTAAATCTTTTTGGTATTTAAGCGCAGTTTGTTCATTTAGGGTAATAATTAAAATTTTCTTTTTATAAATGTTTATTATTTTATTTAAAACAAGCAGTCTTAAAGGGTTATTAATCCCTGTCATACTAAGCTTTAGACCTGTTTCTTTTCTTTTTAAAAATGAAGAGAGCAAAGAAATTTCAGGTGTATTAAAATTATCTAAAATTGTTTTATAAGAATTCATAATAAAAAATTATACCAAAACCTAACAGGTTTCAAGCAGCGCAGCACCTATGACCCCTGAATAATCCTCAAGCTCTGCTTTTTTAAACTGCGTTACAGCTGATGGTACGGGTAGTGCCTTTGCTCTGGCTTTTTTAATGGTGCCAAGGTAAAATTCATCCACACTTTGAATTAGACCGCCGCCTAAAATTACAACTTCCGGGTTATAAAAATTAATAACACTTGCAATACCGCCTGAAAGATACTCAATAGCCTCATTTACATATTGTGTAACGATTTCATCGCGCGCATCAAGCGATTTTTTAATGTGTTTAGAACTTATGGAGCCTGCTTTGGTTAATTCTGTTATAATTGAGGTTCTGCCTTTTTTTACTGCACCTAAAATTCTTGATTCAATAGCGCTTCTTGAAGCGTATGCCTCTAAACACCCGTGCGCCCCGCAGGAACAGGCTCTGCCGTTTAAATCTACAATAATATGACCGATTTCACCGGCTGAACCACTTGCACCATAGTGAATTTTACCGTCTTTTACAATGGATGAACCTATGCCCGTGCCTACAAAAATACAGACAATGTCTTTAAACCCTCGTCCTGCACCAAATTTCAACTCACCAAGAGCTGCAACCTCAACATCATTACCAGCATAGAGCGGGATATTATATTTTTTTTCAATTAAATTTTTAACATTAAAATCTCTGCAATCAAGGTTTATACCGTTTAGAAGGATACCGTTTTTTCTATCCACCTGTCCTGCAAGGCCAATACCAATTGAAGATATTTCTTTTGCAGGAATATTTGAATTTTTCAGCACTTCATCAATAGTTTCAAGGATTTTAGCGCCAATTTTTTCATTTCCTTTTTCTTTTTTTGTTTTATTTTTAGCTTCAAATAAAACTTTGCCTGTTTCCTTTTCAACAAGCCCGGCTAAAATTTTTGTGCCGCCTAAATCTACCCCTATTGAATAATTCTTCATCTTGTTGTTAATCTTCTTTTTTAATGCCGATACTTTTTAATTTGCTTTCAATATAGCGCCACCAGTGAAGCTTTTCTTTATAAAGGTATTCATACCCTTCAAAATCACCTCTGCTGATATCTGCCTGCTGCTTATCGGTGAAGGCTTCAAAATCGCGCTCAAGCTTATGTGTAAATTCTTTTCTGTCAAAATCGGGGCTTTTTATAATTTTCGGTTCGCCAAATTCAACTAAAACTTCAGGCCTGTCTTGCCTTAAAAATGTGTATTTTACGGCAACCGGAATTAAATTAACCCCACCGAATTTTTTAGCAGCATTTTTTGCCATATAAGCAAGTCCTGATTGGAAAATTTCAGGACGATAGTGCGGAGGGCGGATAATCCCCTGCGGAAAAAGCCAAAAGGCAATATCTTTATCTTTAAGGGTGTCTGCAGCATAACTTAAAGACTGCATGGCGCTTTGGGGAGATTTTTTATTAATCGGGAAACAACCTATATATTGAAAAAGGGGAAATCTGTTCATTTCTTCAATCATAAGGCGCATCCTGAATTTGCCAACTTTAGAGAGGATAAAATAAATTACAATATACCCTATCATACCATCCCACCAATTGTTGTGCGGGGCATAAAAAACCGTGGCTAAATTTTCATCTCTGTTTTTAAAATTATCCAAACCTTTATACATTAAAGAATAGAAGCGACTTTTGAGCATCGAAGGAAAAATAATATTCCCAATAAAATGCCAGAAAGGAATATTTTTGGCTTTCCTGAATTTTTCTTCCCGATTCCTGATTTTTGTCGGGGGAATTTCGCTGTATAAATGTTTCGGTGCAACCATACTTTAATTTTATTTTAAATTTTAACTTGTGTCAAACCCGAGATATTTACATAATTCTTTTAAGCTGGCAGTATGCCTTGAATGAGGTTAGTTCTTTTTGAATAACATAATGGTGTTTGGATAAATTCAAACTGTTTGCAATATTTAAAGCTTTTTCATAGGTTTTAATAGTGTTCTGTGCAACTTCAAGTTTTCTTCCTTCTTCAATCGTTGCAATGGAATCCTGCATAATATTTGCTCTTAATTTATAAAGTTTCATTTGTAAAAATACCAGTTCATTTATATTGGCATCCTGAAAAGCAAGCTCTGAATAGGTTTTTGCGTTATCAAGCTCGCCTTTGTTTAAATATGCCTTAGCAAGAAGTGTTTGGAATAATACTTTAAAGAATGTTGTGTTTATTTTAACGCTTTCTGTGATATTTATTGCTTTTTCGCAAATTTCAATACATTTATCCGCCCCGTTTGTAATAAGGGTAGCCTTTGCACTGATATACCAGGAAATAAGAGCGCCCAAAGCAATTTTTTCTTTAGAAAACCAGGTCATCTCTTCTGCGCATATTTCAAGAGCTTTAAGCGGATTACCTTCTTCTAAAAGCACATGCGCAAGAAGGGTTTTAATAAGGTTTTTATTATAGTTATCCCCGCAATTGTTTGCAAATGCAACTGCTTCGAACATATCATCCTTGATTTTTTCATCAAAATCATTTTTTAAGATTTTATTAAATATATCAATTGCATTCCACTTTGAAACAAGCTTAGAATCATCAATTGCATAAGAAAAATCTTTTACAATTGATTGCAAAATTTCATCAGAAAGCCCTAAATATCCTTTGATTGTATAGGCAAAAGCAGTTGCAAGTTTAAGCTTTACAACTATTTTTGTATCCAAAATAATCTTATCTTTGCGTTTTTCTTTAAATACTTCTTTTTCAACAGCATCAATAAGTTCAAACACAGCAGGATTACCTTGTTCTGCCAGTGCTTCAATAAGGATAATATTAGCCTTAATCCATGAATTATAAATTTCCCTTAAGCTTGAAAAATCATTTTTTTTCGGGTGTTTCAACCATTCTTGAAGTGCGGGGTTAATTTCTGTATTTACAATGGTGTTTACTTCTTCAAAATTTCCTGTATATAAAAGAGCTTCTGCCTTTCTTGTTTTAATTAAAGCACGCTCCAGTGCATATTTTGGTTTATCAAAATATTGGAGAACAGTATCTGTTGTTTCAATTACAGCAGGGAAATTCTGCACAGCTCTTAAGCTATGAATTAAATATCCTGAAAGTTCAATAACTATTTCTTCTTCGCCTCTGTTTTTAGCATGTATTAAGGCTGATGTTAAATAATCAACAGCATCTTTCGGGGTTTTGTTATATGTAAGCTTCCCAAGGCGCTCAAAAATATTGTTTTTAATATAAAACGCGTTATTGTGCTTCATTTCTTCTAAATTTGCAAGGCTTTGCTTTTGGCACATAATATAAAATGCTGTATCACCAATGTATGAAGCCAGTTTTAAATTAGCGGTCCAAAGCTCAAAAGCAAGGGATTTATCCCCCATGGTTTGCGCTAAAAGCGCGCGGATAGCGGGAGATGATATTGTTCTTTCACAGGTTTCATTTAAAAGCCTTGCAGCGTAAGGCTTTAAATCATTATTATTTTTAGCTTCAGAATAAATATGCGTCCAAATTAATGAATTTTTGAATCTGTATATATTTTCGCTTTTTTTAATAAAATAGCCGGTTTTTTCCAGATAAGAAGCTATTTTTATAAACCCGTCATCTGTTAATTCAAAAACGGTTTGTAAAATGTTTTTTGTAAACTTGCCACCCAAAAGTGAGGCTATTCCAAGGAAAGAATAGTAAGAAAGGTTGTTTTCTTTTAAAAACCTTAATCTTGCATCTAAAATCTCGCCAAGCGTTTGCGGGACAAAGTAATCCTCTTCTTTAAAATCATAAACAAAAGCTTTATCTTTCAAATATACTTTTTTTGTTTCAAGAAGATGCTCTATAACTTGCTCTATATAGGCAAAATTGCCTTGCGAATTTAAAATTATCTGGTTTGAAACTTTTGATGGCAAAACTTCAAAAGAACCAAGACGCAATTTTATATATTCTTTAATGTCATCTATTTCATTTGAAGCCAGATTAATATTCAAACAAGCATTTTTAGATAATTTATCCGAATTTATATACATATTTAAGGAATGCTGATTTCTGTATGTCAGAAGGAACTTTGCACCCCCTGTAAAGAAATCTTTATTTGTTAAATACTTTAAAAATTCAAAGGATGTTTCATCAATTAAATCAAAATCATCAATAATTAAAACAAGCCTTGCTTCGCCGCGAAGCGCCTCTAAAACGTCTTTTATATCAGAAAATGTTTTTTGCTTATTAGATAAAATATTTTCATAAAAATCTTCCCCGACAGGATATACAAGGTTTATCAGCACTTCAATTTTTTTAGGGTCAAAACCTTCTTTCTCATTCATAAAAGAAAGATGTTTTTGAAGGGTATTTCTTAATTCCTTCACTCTTTTTTCATATTTTGAAGGCACAAAAGATAAATTGAACAGTGATAATAAAATATCCTGCAAAAGCCCTAAAGGCGTAATTTGAGTTAGCGCGCTGCACTGGCCTTTTAAAACAAGGGTGTTTGATTCTTCAAGTTTTTTATAGAGCTTCTCTAACAGATAGCTTTTTCCGGCACCCCGTGGAGCATTCAAAGAAATGCCTTTTATTTCGCTAGCAGCATCGCAGATAGTATCATAAATTAATTCAAGTGCAACATCTTCTTTAACACTTTTTGATTGGGTAAATTCCGGTTTCTGGTCTAAAAATACCATTTTATAGGAATCCGGCGAAATTTTTATTAAAGGGATTGCATCAGATAGAATTTTATAGGCGCCATTTGAGGTTATAATATCTTTTTCAATACCGTATTCAAGCTGATGCACATCTTTATTCTTCTTCACTTCGCTTTCTTCAAGCACAGCAAATTTAAAAGAAATATCTGCTCCTAAAGTTTCATTTAGGATTGAATTAAATTTTGAAAATTCATCACTAAACTTATTAATTTTTTCCAAAAAACTTATTTTTTTAGAATAGTTAATTGTAAAATTAACAACATCTTCTTTTATAAATTCAGGCGCCACATTAAATGCAAGCTTAATTGCGGTTTTTATGTTCAAAATAACTTTTTGTTTAAATTCTTCGTCTTTATATTTTTCAAAAACATTTTTCAGAGATATAAAATCAATATAAACACTTAATCTTACCGGGGTTTTAGTATTTTGAGCCTGTTTTATTTCTTTTTCCTCTTCTTTTTCAACTGCAGGCTCAATTTTTTGAACATTTTCATTTTGAATATTTTCAAGCGAATCTTCAAAATTGTGAAAACACTTTCTACAATGAGAGCTTGAAACATAATTTGCGCAATTGCATTCAGGACAGAATTTCACAAAAACAAACCCGCATTTTTTACATGATGAACTGCCGATTTTTATTTCACTTTTGCATCTTGGGCATTCAAAAACAAGCCTTAGTTTGCAACTAGGGCATACTGTATCTTTTGGACTCAGTTCTGTTTTACATTTTGGACAGTTCACTCTTTTTTGTTCTCTATTTATGCTAAAAAGAATAAATTTACATATATTGTAACATTTCTTATTATATTATAATCCAAAATATTAATCCAGCTAAAATGAGGCAAAATCCACCAAAAAGGCTAGCAGGGTATCAGATTTTCTTTTATTTTTATAAAATCAAAGCTTTAAAAAAACACAAAAAAGTGCTAAATTAGGATTTATGAATTTAGGAGTAAATATTGACCATGTTGCAACTTTAAGAAACGCAAGAGGCGGAGTAGAACCTTGCGTGCTTGAAGCTGCACTTATTTGCGAAATGGCAGGTGCAAGCGCTATTACTGTACATTTAAGAGAAGACAGACGCCATATTAAAGATGAAGATGTGGTTAATTTAAAGAACAATTTAAAAGCAAAAATAAATTTAGAGATGGCAGCAACTGATGAAATGCGGCAAATAGCAATGAATTTGGTTCCATATTCCTGTTGCATAGTTCCCGAAAAAAGGCAGGAACTAACAACAGAAGGAGGATTGGATGTTGCGCATAACAAAACAAGGATAAAAGAATTAATTGAAGCACTTCATTCAAAAAATATCATTGTAAGCCTTTTTATAGACCCTGATAAAGAACAGGTTGAAGCCGCAGCAGAAGCTGGTTCTGATTATATAGAACTACACACGGGTGCTTTTTCAAACGCTTTTAAAAAAGAAAATGAACAAATTGAATTTAATAAATTAAAAGAGGCAGCAAAACTTGCCCAAGGTCTTGGTTTAAAGGTAAATGCCGGACACGGGCTTAATTATGAAAACGTTTCTTTGATGAATAAAATTGAAGGGCTTTGTGAATTAAACATCGGCCATTCTATAATATCACGTGCAGTTTTTGTAGGCTTAGAAACTGCCGTACGCGAGATGATTGAATTAATATAATTATATGGTTTTACATTTTTTTAATTTAGGCATGCTTTTTATTTAAAATTTACAAAAGGCATGCCAAATTTTTCCAAAACATGTCATGAAAATTTCAAAAAAGTTGTATTTGTTAAGCAATATTAAGAACATGTAAAAAGCGGAAATCATGTCGCAGTCCATGTTTTGGCATGATGTTTTATGCAACAAATAATTTAGTAAACTAAATGTTGTCATGAGTACACTTCGAATTTATAATTAAATTCATAAAGCTTGAACACAGAAAGCTTATCACTAAGAAGCTAAAGGGTTTACTTTTAAAAGTGTATGCAAAGATTTCCAACAATCTTAATCGTATTTTGACATTTGCGAACAAATTCAATCCAACAATCATTGCTGTTTCAAAATATTACACGGTAAATGAGATGAGGGAGGCCTTTAAGGTCGGGCTTAATAATTTTGGTGAAAATCGGGTTCTTGATGCAATTGAAAAAATCAATTTATTGGAGGAGGAAATCACTTCAAAATCGCATTATCATTTGATAGGACACTTGCAAAGCAACAAAGTGAAAAAAGCGGTAGGGGTTTTTGATTTAATCCACTCTGTAGACAGCTTAAAGCTTGCAGTGGAAATTGACGGTATTGCAAAGCAGAAAAACATTGTTCAGAACATCCTTGTGCAGGTTAATAATGCAGGGGAAGAACAAAAATCAGGTATTGCACCTTCTCAGCTGGAAGAATTGATTGAAAAAATCAAAATGCTTCAAAATGTGGAATTAAAAGGGCTTATGACAATAGCTCCTTTGACAGATGATGAAGCATATTTGAGAAAACTTTTTTGTGAAATGCGGGAATTAAAAGAAAAATTTCACTTAAAAGAGCTTTCGATGGGAATGAGCAACGATTATAAGATAGCACTTGAAGAAGGTGCAACAATGATAAGACTAGGTAGAACATTATTTGAATAAATAAAAAATTAGGAGGAAAAGGTGACCGGAGTATCAAACACTATAAATAAGTTAGTGAATTTTTTAACATCGCCGTTTGAAAGCGGAAAAGAAGACGAAGGATTATTTTCAGAATTACAAGACGAATTTGGAGCAGAATATCCGACAGAAAGAAATGCAGCGCTTGAGCCTGTATACAAAACAACTTCTCCAATCAGCCACAGCAATGTAAGACAATTTCCAAGATCAAGAGCTTCTGAAGTAACTTCAAGCGGATATGAAGTAGTTGTTTTTGAACCACGCTCATACAGTGAATCTACAACACAGATTGCAGAAGCACTAAAAGAAAAGAAAACGGTTATTTTAAACCTTCAATTATTAGATAAAGAACAATCACAAAGAGTAGTGGATTTTCTTTGCGGATGCACATACGCTCTTGAGGGCGACCAAAAAAGAATTGGTGACAGAGTATTTATTTTTACTCCGGACAATATAAACCTGTCACAAGAAACGGTAAGCTCTAAATTATCAAGAGAAGCATACTGGAGTACACCGCAAACAAACCAAAATTAAGACTCTATGGAGTTTATGGAATAGATGAGTTGAAAGATGCGCCTTTTATAATAAAAATTATTAAAGGCGCTTTTTATTTAAGTTTGCATAGCATGGTTTTTTATAATAATATTTATATAAAATAGTTTACGGACATTTGGGAGAAAGCGAGTTTTAAAATGTTTAAAAAATTACTCAGTCTGTTTGCCTTTATGGGTTTAATGATATCTGCTCCTGCGTTTTCAGCAGAAGATGTAGATAGTGCTTACTGGGCAAATGCAGAAATCAATGAAATGGTATCAAAAGATGTTATGGCGCTTGATGCTGATAACAAATTTAACCCTGAAGCTTCTGTTTCAAGGGGCGACTTTGTTAAAATGCTAACAAAAGTTTTAGGGCATAAAGATTTAGAAGTTACAGTTCAAAATCCTTATACTGATATTAATTCAGAAACCGAAAACTTTAATGAAATTATGAAATCAGAAGAATTAGGCTTAGTTTATGGATACCCTGATAAAACATTCAGACCCGATAACAAAATGATCAAAGCTGAAGTAACTTCTGTTATGAGTCACATCACAAAAAATGTAGCAGCCGAAGATAATATTTTAGTTGATTTTACAGATGTAGATGATATCCAAGCCTGGGCTGTTACACCTTATAAGAAAGCTGTAAAATTAGGGCTGTATGTAAATTATCCTGACGCTTTACAGTTTGAGCCTAAAAGAGAAATTACAAGAGCAGAAACCGCAGTATTGCTTGCAAAATTAAGCAAAATGTTAAACGTTGTAAAAGAAGAATACGTTTCTCCTGAAAAAACTCTCGGCACAGAACATTTAAATATCCACAAGGATGCTGAAACAAACACTGTTGTTATGACAAACACCAGAAAAATTATTAACGCAGGGAATATTATTAAAGCAGAATTTTTCGAACCTTATAAAATGAAAAAATCAAATGTTGGTGACGATGCTGTATTTTTCATCAGAAATGATGTTGTAACAAATGAAGGCACAACGGTAATTCCTGAAAATACAAAGCTATACGCTAATGTTGAAGAAATTATAAGCCCGAAATGGTTCAACAAAAACGGTGAAGTTAAAGTTAAATTCACAAGAATGGAACTTCCCGATGGCAGAACTTCAGAATTAAATGGATATGTTTACAATAAACGCGAAGGATTTTTAAGAGAAAATCCATGGAAAAAGGTTGGAGCATATACTTTAGGCGGTGCTGTTATAGGTACCGGTGCAGGTATGGGTCTCGGTGCTATTGATGATAATTTTGGCACAGGGGCTGCAATCGGTGCGCCATCAGGTGCAGGTGCAGGCCTTATAACAGGGCTTGTTACAAAAGGTGTAAACTACTCTGCTAAAGCTGGCGAAGCAGTTTATATAAAACTTTTGGAAGACGTTACAATTAACGAAGACCTATAAAACATAATTTTAAATGCGGGCTGTTTAAATTTTAAGATTTGACACCCGCATTTTTTATGCGAATTTTTCCTGTTATATTACGATTTAGATACAATTAACTCTTTGAAACCTTCACAATTTGCAAATTTATTATGTGCTTAGTATAATTAGGCATGTTAATAGTTAGTATTATTTATATTTTAATGAGGTGAAGGTAAAAATGAGCACATTAGAAAGAGTAAAAAAAGTAGTAGTAGATCAACTTAGCGTAGATGAAAATCTTGTTACACCACAAGCAAGCTTTACAAATGATCTTGGCGCTGATTCATTGGATACTGTTGAATTAGTTATGGCTTTTGAAGAAGAATTCGGTTGCGAAATTCCTGATGAAGAAGCTGAAAAAATTGCAACAGTTCAAGATGCTGTTGATTACATTGATGCACATCTTAACTAATTAAGTATAGTTATTTAAAAGGAAATGCATTAAAAAATTTGCAAATAATTTTTATGCAAAAAATAGATTGATATTAGGGAATAATCCTGCTCTTTCTTTTGAAAGGTGGTTATTCCAAAAGGATTAATCCCTTTATTGTCTTTTTGTTTTGCATAGAAAGAATTTTAGTCTAAAGGAAATTTTATTAAAATGAACACAAAAAGACGAGTAGTAGTTACAGGGTTAGGTATTGTTTCACCTTTTGGTGCAGGTGTAGGAACTTTCTGGGATAGTTTGCTTGAAGGAAAAAGCGGCATCTCTACAATTGAAAATATTCCTCTTGACGGACATACCGTACATATTGCAGGTGAAGTTAAAAACTTTGATGCTATAAGCAATCTGGATGCCAAAGAGGCAAGAAGAATGGATAGATACACTCAATTTGCACTTGTTGCAGCAGAAGAAGCTGTAAAAGATTCAGGTGTATCGACAGACAATGTTGACCCGTATCGTTTTGGCGTTATAGTTGGTTCTGCTGCAGGCGGATTTGATACCTTTGAAAAGCAACACCATACTATAATCGACAGAGGACCGTCTAAATGTTCACCTTTCACTGTTCCTATGATTATTGCTGATATGGGCGCCGGTAGAATTTCAATGAAATATGGTGCGAAAGGCCTAAATAAAGCGATTGTTACAGCTTGTGCAACATCAGCACACTGTGTAGGAGATGCTTTTAGAAGCATACAATATGGTGATGCAGATGTCATAATTGCAGGTGGCGCAGAAGCTGTAATTACAAGACTTGGAATAGGCGCATTCACATCAGCAAGAACTTTATCAAAAAGAAATGATGAACCGACTAAGGCTTCACGCCCTTATGATAAAGACAGAGATGGTTTTGTTATGTCAGAAGGTGCTGCTGTTCTTATTTTGGAAGAAATGGAACATGCTAAGGCCCGCGGTGCAAAGATTTATGCTGAAATTGTAGGCTACGGCCAAACAGCAGATGCTTATGATATTGTTGCTCCTGATCCTTCAGGAAACGGTGCAGCTAAAGCTATGGAATTAGCTGTAAATGATGCAGGAATTCAACCCAAAGAGGTTGGGTATGTGAATTCACATGGTACATCAACCGGTTTAGGAGATTGTGCTGAATCAAAAGCTATTGCAAGAGTATTTGGCGACCTTGATACCAACCCTGATTTAAAGGTATCATCAACAAAAAGTATGCACGGACACATGCTTGGTGCCACAGGTGCTGCAGAATCAATTGTATGCATTAAAGTTTTATGCGAGGGAATTGTTCCTCCTACAATCAATCTTGATAATCAAGATGAAAATGTTGCAAACTTAAATTATGTGCCGCATAAACCGGTTAAGGCTGATGTTGATTATGCTTTAACAAATTCGTTCGGTTTTGGCGGTCATAACGCATCATTGATGTTTAAAAAGTATACAAAATAAAATTGAATAAAAGATTAATTTGTCGGAGTTGGCACTCTGCCGAAGTAAAAGGTGACTAAATGCCACGTTTTACAAGAGGGCAAAAGCAAAGCGGTTGCTTCCGCCACAGACAATAAAATTGAAAATTGAATAAAAGATTAATTTGTCGGAGTGGCGGAATGGTAGACGCGCACGTTTGAGGGGCGTGTGGAGTAATCTGTACGGGTTCAAGTCCCGTCTTCGACATTTAACTTTTTAGAGTCTCCTTGATGAGGCTCTATTTTAGTGTTTAAGTCGTTTTTGAGGGTTATAAATAAATTTAATTTTCAACATTTATAAGCTGTTCTCTATAAAGAGAGTCTATAATACCTGTGGCTAAATCTTTGCACATTAAATTTAAAATATAAATTCTATTATTAGAATAAGATCTCTGTAATAGTTCAGCATCTAGCATTTTTCCAATAGTATGACTTATTTGTCTCGGCGTCTTATCCTTTATAACGGTTCGAATATCTTTGGATTTTATTGTTCCATCCTCTTTGTTTAACGTTAATTCAAGAATCTTTTTGTATTCATCGTTAATAAAGTGTAATTCGTAGGCTCTATTTATAGCTGGTTTAACAATTTTACCTACAAAAAACTGTTTGTTCATAAGCTTTGACAACTTTGATATTTCATTATATAGTCCATTTAATACATACTCGCACCAAGCTAGCTTGCCCTCATTTGTATTTTTATCCGCCAGTTTTAGCATTCGAAAATATTTTTCTCTATTGACACAAAATACAGCTGTTGAATTTAATAAATATGCCATATCAAATCCGTATTGTCTTAAAATTGCATAGGTTAATATTCTAGACATTCTTCCATTGCCATTATCAAATGGATGAATCCAGGTAAAAGCATGATGTGCGATTGCAATTTTCAATAATTGTTTTTGTATTTTATCTGTTTTATTAATCCAATCAACCAACTCTTCCATAAATCCAGGTACAGCCGTTGGGTTTGGTGGAATATGATCAGCTTTATTAATTACGACATTACAGCTTCTATATCGACCACTTTCTTTACTACCTTCTGCCTTTAAATCATTGGTAATAATATAATGCAGTTCTTTTATAAATTTATTAGATATTTTAAAATTTTCGTCTTCCAAAAAGCACTGGTTAACATAATTTATTGCTTTTTCTATATTGTTAATTTCTTTAATATTATCAACATCCTCTTTGTTTTCAAACTTTGAGGCAACGTAATCCGAAATGGTTGTTCTGTTGCCTTCAATTCTTGCAGATTGCAAACTTTCTATCATATAAAAAATTTGCTTTACTTGTGCAAATAATCTTATATCAATTTCAAGAGGTGCAATTTGGTGTCTTAATACTTCAAGCTTGGTAATTAATTCAACAAGATTGCTATCAAAAGAAATTTTAGGCAATTCTAAGTTTAATTTATGACACATATATTTTTCCTTTTTGCAATTAAATATATCATAATATTTACATTGCTGTAAATAATTATTTACATAAATATTTCTAAACACCATAATTTTATTGGCTTTTAATAAAATTAACTTTATTAATTATTTACACAAATACATATATTTTTTTACATATTAAGTTTGCATTATTTACACTCTAACCCTAAAGCAATTCTCATATTATAATATTCAAAGGTGGACTCTTTTATTATGCAGACAAGGCAAACATGCATGTTATTGTTAACAGTCTTGTTTTCTGATACAATTTCATTGTCAAAGGGTTCTAAACTAGTAACCTTTTCGACAAATTTTAGTTTGTTTTATTTAACAAAATATTCCTTTTACTGTTTTTATAGGGCAGTAGAAGGAAATGGATTTATGTTTACAACTGCAATTCAAAATATTCATAATAGTCAAAATCAAGCATATATAACACCAAATAAACAAAGATATTTGCAAACTTATAATCCCGATAAAGTTACTTTTTCGGGTAATTTTTCCAAACTTAAAAACAAGCACTGGAAGCAGTTAGGGTTTATTCATTAAAAAATAATTTAGAAACTTGCAGGATAATAAAAAACAATAAAGATATTACTGGTCTTTTTGATATAATTGAAACAGAGGATGCTTGCAAAGCCTGCTCTAAAACAACAACTAATATTTTTAGTATGCTAAGTGCAGCTTTTAGCTTTAAACATGTCGTTAAAGATTCAACTTATATACATTCTCACACCCGCGAGCTTCCATTGAGCGCTGAGGATATAGCTGCTGCCATAAAATTAAAAGTTAAAAAAATGGTTTCTATCACTCCTGAAGGCAAATATATGTCAATTGAGCTTAATGAAAAATCACGAAAAAAGTGCAGGGGGAACTTCCTTTGCTTTTTAGCAGGATATATAAAAAATATGACGAAATGACTGCAGTTTATGGTGAAAATTTTATACATAAAGACAGTATGCATTTGCAAGAATATGCAGATTTCACATTGGATACCCTGAAAGGTTTTTTTGAAAAAACATGGTTAAAGGTCAGAACAAATTTTTATTAAATGACATAAAAGCATTATGTGTTCAGAGCAATTTTATGCAAACACAGGGGCTTTCTTTCCAAAGTATTCCTGTTTGTATAGTTGGTTTGCATCAGAATTCCAGTCTTGTGCAAGCCCAAAATAAAACTCGATGGCATTTGTTAAGATTAAACAATTAGCATCACAATGTTGATAGCCAAGGTTAACATTTGAATATTGTGTACCGAATGCTTGTCTATCTTCTATAGAACCCAGGTAAAGACCTTTTGTTCCAAAAGTGGGGCAGCAAAAATTATCATCCGCGCCTTCAATTGCATCTTTATACAAATTGTTGCTCATTTTTGCAAGACATTCTTTTTCAAATTCAAAATATTGTTGAATCGTTTTAGTAGGAGCCTCTTGTGACAGAATGTCCGCCCGTTTTTCTAATTCCAATGTTCTTTTTAATGCTTCAAGCATAATGATAGCAGATGCAAAACGCTTTTTTGGGCTTAAAGTGCCGCCAAAAGCACCATTGCCATCATTCCACATTATAATTGCCTCTTTTTTCATATTTAAAATAAGCAATTTATCTTTTTCAAAATTAACAATATCATCTGAAGGGTTTTTAAAAACTTCGCTCCTTAATGCTTCAAATTGCAAAGTTTTATCTGATGGCTTAAAACCTTTATCTTCAAGCAGGCTGGTGCGAAACTTATGATATTCGCTTTTATTTTGAAGATACATTTTTACAAAATCAGACTGTGCTTCCTCATCTTCTATTGCAGCGATATAAGAACATAGGCCTTGTCTTTCATAGTTGTCTGCATTTGAAGGCATAACAAAATCAGGCATATCTTCATTATGTGAAACAAATTGACCATCTTTGCCTATAAAATTCTTTGCATATTTCATTAAATCAATCTGAACTTTGCCATTTTCGCCAAATAACACTTGCTTGTCTGTTAAATATCCATGACAAAAACCGATTTTTTCCATTCTGTAAAAATTGGTAAACAAGTTATCGAGATGCTCATTTGTAATGGGATTATTTTCGGGATTTGCAATTTCGCCTTCCTGTTCATACTTTACTTTGATACCGTTTGTATGTTCAGATGTTGGTGTTGCCATATAACACGGGGCATTTACACCTGCCCTTCTTGCAAAACAAGCGTTTCGAAGTTCGAGCATCAAATCGCTATAACGTTCCAGTTTATTTGGGCCTTGCCCGCTTCTATATCTAGTTTCACCTGTAAAATTTATCGGAGCCAAATACATAAAATATCAAACCTTTTTGTTTTTAAACCAGCTAAGTGTTTTCATATAAAAAGCATAAAAGATTTTTATTGCTATTTAAAGTTTCTCCATATAATTATTGTTAATAAACTTAATATTCTTGTGCTAAAACAGCATTTAAATTCTTATCCCACCTATCTTTTAAAGCCGTATAGTATTCTTTAACATCTGCAATTGCAGCCATTGCTTTATTAGAATCGGATGGATTGATATCATCAAGCAACTCTTCAAAAAATTCTTTTTCATCTTGTGTACCAAGAAAAATATTATTATTTGTATCATTAAAATTCCAACCGCCCATTCCTTTTGTATCGTTTAATAAATCAGAAAGCTGTTTTGAGGCAATTTCTTCTTCAAAAGCAAAATAAGCTCTTTCTTCAGCGCTCGGTGCAATTCCGGCGTAATATCCGGCTTCGTTTCTTAAGTATATTGTTTCTGCTATACAGTCAAGATTGGTTAAAATAGCGTCAAATCTTTTTTCAGGATCCACCTTATGGCCGCATGCACCGCCGCCTTCGTCCCATTGTGTGAATGCTTCTCTTTTTAATCTCAAAGTATTCAATTTATTAACTTCATAATCTACAACCCTAAAAGACGGATGTAAAAATAAAGCAGCTTGTATTCCTTCATATTGAACGGTTTTACTGTTGAAAGGAAATCTTCTTTCCAAAAGCATTGCTTCTCTTTTTTGATGATATTCGCTTCTATAAAATAAATAATTCCTTATAAAATAATGTTCTTCATCCTCATCGCCAATTTTTGATACATAATCGCCCAAAAACTGCTCTTCAAAAAGTCTTTCGTTTGAGGGCATCATAAAATCAGGCGTTCTTATGCTGCCATCGTTTCCTGTTATTGTTCCATTGCGTCTTTTGTGAAAATTTATTGAATATCTAAAGCAATCAAATTCAACTTCACCATCATCACTAAAGAATATATGTGAAGAATCTAAATCGTTATGAAAAATTCCTGCAGAATCCATATAATAAAGATTTTTAAAGAGCTTTCTGAGGTGTTTGCTTTTAACCGGGTTTTTTTCAATATCTGCAACATCTCCATTTGTTTTGTATCTTATTTTGGTAATGCCTTGCTCGTCATCGCACTGCACTTTATATTTTGGAACACTAATGCCTACTTCTCTTGCATCTTTTGCTTGTCTTACTTCTTTTTCAAGCTTATCTTTAGAAAGAACATCACTTCTTTGTAAAAGAAAATTTGAACCTAGAAATGCAGAATTATTTCTTTGGTTACGATATACACAAACCGGCTGAACAGTATTAATTCTCATAAAAAAGCTCTCTTATTAATTTTAATTCCCGTTTGAAGAAAAACTTGCTTTTGTGCAGTTTATACCTAGAAAACATAAGATTAAATCTTTTTGCTATTTTAAATTAACTTCATGGATATTTTTTTTATTTTCAATTAAAGACGATATAAAACTTGAGCCAACAAATAAAAGTCCTAAAGAACCTGTCACAATTTCCGGCATTTCATAAAATGTAGAAACAAACATAATTATTGCAAGAGCCAAAATAGCATAATGAGCGCCCGAAGATAAATATATATATGTTTTCAAGGTTTTCTTTTCAACAAGAAGTAAAGTAAGACTTCTTACAAACATGGCTCCTATTGCAAGCCCTATTGTAATAATTACAATATCTTTGCTGATTGCAAAACTTCCTAAAACGCCATCAAGCGAGAAGGATGCATCAATTAATTCAAGATACAAAAACATCATAAAGCCGCCTGTAGCGGCATTTTTAACACCATTTGCCATTGCTTTTTGCTGGCTTTTTTCTAAGATTGAACAGAGAGTTTTTACAACCAAATATGTAATAATACCAACAAGACCGGATATTATGATATTTAGCCTTATATTATGCGGCACGATAAATTGAACAAGAAAAACAAAAAATACGGTTATCATAACATCAATATATTTTACCTTTAGATTAATTATTTTTTCTTCAATCGCTTTAATCCAAGGGTTTTCATTTTCATTAAAGAAATATTCCAAACCGACCATCATCAAAAATGCTCCGCCAAATGTTACCAAAGGAGCATGGGCTATATGCAGGTAATGTGTATATTGTGTCACATCTTCAAGCGCAAGATGAATTGTTTTTATAAGACTCAATTTTGAAAATATGGCAACAATTAAAACTGGAAATAAAAACCGCATTCCAAACACTGCAACCAAAATACCCCAGGTTAAAAAACGATGCTGCCACTTCGGGGTCATTTTTTCTAAAATTAAAGCATTGACAACGGCATTATCAAAGGAGAGAGTAACTTCTAATATTGCAAGGAAAAATGTTATAAAAAGTACTTTCAGTCCGCTATCCGGCAAAATGTGTTCTGCCCAAAGATAGGCCGCAATAAACCCAAAAATTGTGACAAATATTGATTCTTTAAAGTGTTTAAACATAGTTTTTCTTTCTTTTAAACGGTTAAAATTTTCGTGCAGGTTTTCCTTCTATCCAGTTTTTCTCAATAGTTTCAAGGCTTATACCCTTTGTTTCAGGCACCATAAAATAAACATAGGCTATGCACAATACTGCAATAACTCCGTAAATAGAGAATGTGCAGGTTTCGCCAATTTTATTTAATAGAGGTAAAAAGCTTAACGTTACCGTGAAATTGAATAAAAAGTTTGACATGGTTGAAATACTCATACCAAAACCTCTGAATTTTAAAGGGAAAATCTCGGAAACAAGAAGTAAAATAATAGGTCCTAATGAAAATGAGAAAAATGCTATATAAAACATTGAAGCAAAAAGTGAAACCCATTTTAAGGAAGCGCCTAGAACATCTTCAAACCTAAAAGCTCCTGCCAATATAAAAAGACAAATTGCCATGCCAGCTAAACCTGCATATAGCAGAGGTTTTCTTCCTGTTTTATCAGATAAAAATATTGCAATAAATGTCATAAGGCAATTAACAACTCCGATACCAACAGTTGCATAAATGGCGCCTGCGTTAGAATTAAAGCCTGCAAATTTTAGAATGGTCGGGGCATAATAAATTATTGTGTTTATCCCTGTCCACTGTTGGCAGAACATTAAACCTATTCCAAGCAAAAGAGGTGTTATCATCCATTTTTTAAATTCAAATTTTTTAGAAGCATTTTCATTTTTTAAAATATTCTTTATAGCGCTAATTTCATGGTCAGCATCAATTTCAGGTTCAATTTTTTGAAAAACTTTTTTTGCTTCATCTTCTCTGCCCTTAGATACCAGCCATCTTGGAGTATCAGACATAAAAAGCATGCCAGCTCCTAAAATTATTGCAGGAAAAATCCCGAATAAAAGCATCCATCTCCAGCCGAATTGAACATTTGAAAATACTGCATTGATAAGATAGGAAAATAATATCCCCATTGTAATTGCAAGCTGAAACAGTGAAACCAAACTCCCTCTTATTTTTTCGGGAGAAATTTCAGAAAGATATAAAGGAGTTGCAAAAGTAACTACTCCTATTGCAAGCCCTACGATAAATCTTGAGATTATTAAAATATTAATATCTGATGCTATGGCACAAAAAATTGAACCTATAAAAAAGAGAATAGCTGTAAAAATCAGGATTTTTTTTCTTCCAAATAAATCTGCAAGATACCCGTTTAAAATAGCACCAAATGTGGCTCCAACAAGGGTTGAAGATACTAAAATCCCCTGCATATAATCAGATAAATTCCATTCTTCTTTTATAAATAAAAGAGCGCCTGAAATAACACCTGTATCAAAACCAGATAAAAGCCCGCCAAGGGCAACAATAAAGGCTGTTAAATAAAGAAGCGGTGAATATTTAGATTTCTGCTGATCCATAAACATCTCTCCTTAAATTATCGTTAAAATCATTTTGATTATTTCTATAATTATCGTTCATAAAGTTATTTTCGCCATAGCTTATTTGTATATGTTTTTTGTGCGCAAGGGCATAACAGATGGCGTTTATTTTATTGTGTGAAAGCGAAACCTTAATTTCCACCTTTTCATCCAGATTAGGGTTTAAAATTCTAACCTCGGGCGCTCCGTTTTTTGCATGGAAAATTTCAAAATCAGCATAGCTTACAGCTTCATACCCGAATGAACAAACCGCTTTCAAGCACGCTTCTTTGGCGCAATACCTTGCTGCAAGGTGCGAAGCATAATTTACTTTAGAAAAGCAGTATTCAATTTCATCTTTGGTAAAAATTCTTAATACAAAAGGATTGTTTGCTGTATCATACTTTTCAAACCTTTGTATTTCTTCAATATCAATTCCTACCCCTAAATCTTTAAAATCGCTCATTTATTATCCCTTTAAATTATCTTTAGTGTACAATATATGCTTCTTTATTGCAAAAGGATTAATATTTTATTACTTGCTTTTTATTTAATTTTCTGGTATTTTTAGAATTAATTGATGCTGATATAAACAAATATCGTGATAGGTATTGTTTTTTAAAATTGTCAAATCAGCGAATGGAGCTTTTAAATTTCGTTTTTTGTATTGATTATTTAATTTTTAAATTGTTAAAAGGAATTTTTTGAAGTATAAATTTAACCACAAATATATAAAGGAAAATGCAAAACCGGGCAGCTGGCGCCGGGGTTACGAGTATTTTCAAAAAGGGCAGGTGACATCTGTTGAATTAAAAGATGCCGTTGTAAAAGCACAGGTTAAAGGCAATTTTAAATCTCATTACGATGTAACTTTAAAATTCAACAAGACAAATGTAAAGCCAGCTTGCAGCTGTCCTTTAGAAGAACCATGGTGCAAACACACTGTGGCTGTAGCTTTAAGTGCTTTAAAGGGGCATCTTTGGGATGAGTTTCTTTATGAAAAACACGATATTCCGCCTGTTTTTGAAGATGAAGATTTCCCAATGAATGAAGCCCCCAAAGGCGGGTATATTTTCCATTTTAACCCCAAAAGAAGGCAAAATTTCTTTTCCATCCTTGTTATGGATAGGAACACAAAAAGGGTAATGAGGGATTTAGAAGGGCCTTTAAAATTAATTTTAGAAGCACAAAAAAACGACCCTGATTTTACTTTAAACGAAGCACAAAAGCTTGAAGTAATGATGTTTCGGCTTCTTTTAAAACAATCAAGGCTTGATAAGAAATCCGGCTGGTATGATGTTCAAATAAATAAATTTGATGAATTTTTCAGAATGTTATCAAAGCTTGAAGATGTTATTGACGCCAAAACCCATAAAAAAATTAACTTTATGGATGAAACCTGGAAACTTTGTTTGAGTGTTAATATTTCTTATGTCGGAAACGTGTTGCTTTCATTGTATTGGAAACGCCCTGATGATTCTGAAATTTATCCTTTTGAAGAAGTAAGATATTTTTCACGCCAACTGAAATGGGCAAGATATAAAGATATTATATTCCCGACTGATGTTCAGGTTTCAATTTTGCCTCAATACCTTACAAAAGCATCATTTACGGATATCAAAGATGCCGAAGGCGGAAAATTTGTTTATGAAGAGCTGCCCAAGCTTCGCGATATGATGACTGTTGAACTTTCAAAAGAAATGGAAAGATTGACGTTTGAAAAAAGACCGCCAAAATGTATTGTAGAACTTGGGGTTGATTACGACCAGTCTTTAAAGGCATCTTTGGATTTTGAATATGACGGGGTAAGAGTTCCATATACAAGAACACCAAAATCTCCCTACGTTACAATTAAAGACCCTGCAAAAGATTTATTATACTGGGTAAAAAGGGATTCAGCCTTTGAGCAGAAAGCTTATCAAATGCTTTTAGCCTGCAAATTTCACCCTATGCAGACAAATAATTTAGCACTTGAAAAAGAAAATGCTATTGATTTTTACAATTACTACATTAAAAACGCTGGGGATGGATGGAAATTCATTGAAAAGGACGATATGAGCCTATACAAGCTTGCAACAAAACAATTGCAGCTTTGTGCCGATATTGATTTTGCACCTGATACAACAAATATCTTTGAAATTGAACTATACGGAGATGTTGACGGCGAGCGCATTGAACTGGATAAAATTCAAGAGCTTGTATATGACGGGGCAAAGTATTATCAGGTTTTAGGAAAAGGGCAAGCCTCAATCCCTGTGGATGATGTTTATTCGCTGTTAAAATCTTTTAATACTTATGATGCCTATAGAAACGAAGAAGATAAATATATCGTTAAAACATACAGAGCAGGCGTTGTTTCAGAAATGGAAAATATGAAGGTAAAACTCAAAATGAGCCGGAGATTTTCTAAATTCTGGAAAGAAATCTCAACATTTTCAAATATGGAAAATACGCCGCTGCCAAAATCTACGGTTGCATCTTTAAGGGAATATCAATTAAAGGGTTATAGCTGGTTATGGTTTTTATATAAATACAGTTTAAACGGCATTTTAGCCGATGATATGGGCTTAGGTAAAACTCTTCAAACATTAACGCTTTTACAGAAAGCAAAAGAAAAAGACGGCAAAAAAACATCGCTTGTAATTTGCCCGACATCTGTTGTTTTTAACTGGGAAAATGAGATTGAAAAATTTGCCCCGAATTTGAAATTTTTAAACCTTACCGGAGTTGAAAGAAAATCAAAGTTTAAAAATATTTCAAAATACGATATTGTAATTACAAGTTATGCACTCATAAGACGGGATATTGAAGATTACAAAAAAGAGGAATTCAGATATATAATTTTAGATGAATCCCAAAATATTAAAAATCATCAAAGTCAAACTTCAAAAGCTGTTAAAATGCTTAATGCTAAACATAAGCTGGCGCTATCAGGCACACCTATTGAAAACAAGCTTGAAGAACTTTGGAGCGTTTTTGATTTTCTAATGCCCGGCTTCTTGTTTGATGTTCCTGAATTTAACAACAGATATGTTTATCCCATTATGGAAAAAGAGGATAAATCTGTTGAAAGGCGCTTAAAATCGCAAATCTTCCCATTCATTTTAAGACGTATGAAAAGAGATGTTGCAAAAGATTTGCCTGATAAGATTGAAAGCGTTGCATACTGTGAACTTACACCAGAGCAAAAAGACCTTTATTTACAGGTTCTTGATTCAACCAAGGAAGAATTATTTAAATCTATTGAAACTGTCGGTTTAGAAAAATCAAGGATGTCGATATTCTCTGCCCTTCTAAGGTTAAGACAAATATGCTGTCACCCGAGGTTGTATGATACTGAAGGGAAACTTGGTATTTCAGAATCCGGCAAATTTGAACATTTGCAATCTATGCTTGAAGAGATAATTTCAGAAGGCCACAGGATTTTATTGTTCAGCCAGTTTGTCGGAATGCTTGATATTATCAAAGTTTGGCTTGAAACCAAAGGAATTAAACATGAATATTTATCAGGCAAAACAAAAGACCGCCAGGCTGTGGTTGAAAGATTTAATACAGATGTAACAATCCCAATCTTCCTTGTATCTTTAAAAGCGGGCGGAACAGGCTTGAATTTAACAGGGGCAGATTATGTTATTCACTATGACCCATGGTGGAACCCTGCTGTTGAAGATCAGGCTACAGATAGAGCTTATCGTATCGGGCAAACTAAAAAGGTTTTTGTATACCGCTTAATTACAAAAGGCACCGTGGAAGAGAAGATTCAAAGATTGAAATCTAAAAAACGTTCTCTTGTCGATTCTGTAATTTCTGTTGATAGAAACATTGCAAAAACCCTTACATATCAAGATATCAAAGACATCTTCTCTGTGGATTAAACAAAATTCTTTTTATATTTTATATAAGAGAGAAATGTATTTTCTATAATTAATAGTTATTAACCGATATTTAATAGTTGGCAGACGTTAGAAAACAATTAACGATAATTATATAATTATCAATATGAATTATAGCAATATTAAGAAAAATTTTGGCATAAAACTGGTGCATATAAGGAAAAGTAAAAAACTTTCCAGAGTACAACCGCCAAAATTGCCAATATAAATTCCAACTACATAAAACAAATTGAACGCGGCAATGCAAAAGTTACGGTGAAAACGACGCAACTTTTAGTCAATGCTTTTGGTGTTGAAATCCACACACTTTTTGATTTTAAGTTTTAACAACCCGGAACATTTCCCATCTTTTAAAAGCAAGTAAATTTTATGATATAATCAAAATATGCAAGAAAGTATATACTCATTAAATGAAATTAAAGAAATAATAAATTCCCACAAAAATTATCTTAGTGAAAAATATTTTGTAGATAGTTTTATGCTGTTTGGCTCTTATGCTAAAAATTTGCAGACAAAAGACAGTGATATTGATTTAATTGTAAATTTTACAAAGCCTGTTGATATGTTTGATTTTATTGAATTAGAAGAATACTTATCTAAGATTTTTAATAAAAAAATTGACCTTGGAACCTTAAAAGGTTTAAAGCATTTTATTAAAGATGATATTTTAAAAGAAGCAATAGTTTTATGAAGAAAGATATTTTTT
This sequence comes from uncultured Vampirovibrio sp., assembly GCA_910577515.1. Classification (GTDB taxonomy): domain Bacteria; phylum Cyanobacteriota; class Vampirovibrionia; order Gastranaerophilales; family Gastranaerophilaceae; genus MGBC122484. The sequence continues at coordinate 90,961 of CAJTLW010000002.1, read as the reverse complement.
ATATAAAGGATATAAAAAATTCGCTTGAAAAAATCTTCAAATATACAAACAGCTTGAGCTATGAAGATTTTATTGATGATGAAAAAACACGCGATGCCGTTGAAAGAAATCTTGAAATAATCGGCGAGGCTGTTAAAAAATTATCCAATGAATTAAAAAGCAGACATCCAAATATTCCATTCAAACAAATCGCTGGTATGCGCGATAAATTAATCCATGATTATTTTGGAATTGATTATGAAATAGTTTGGCATACAATTCAAAATAAACTGCCTGAATTTTTCAAACGAATTGATGAAATAATTAAAGAAATTTAATTCTTACCCTGCATCTGTTTGGGTGTCAAAGGTAAAATCTAAAGAAGTTTCATTGGCATTATCATCTGATGTATCATCATTATTTTGATTCATAAAATCGTCAAAGGTTTGTTTTTGGGTAGGATTTTGATTAAATAATGCTTTTACAAAATCCAATAATTTATCAGCAAAATTTTTACAATCGTAGCTATCCGGTAAAACACCGCCCGTTTCATTTAAAAGGTCATCCATTGTGGTTTGCATACGGCCTTGGTCCATTGCATTCATAAAAATACTTACATCACCGCCATTTTCAGCTGCCATATAAGCTATTTTTTGTTTGAAACTCTGTTTAATTCCTGAAGTGTAAGCAACATTTGCTGTACCTTGCATATCTACCATATTTTTACCTCTTAAATTTCTCTCTTTATATGTTGTATATATATAAAGTATTTATAGAGGAAAAAATTGCTTTTTTTAAAAAATTAGCTTAAAGACCTTATTGCAAGCTCAACTTTACCTTTAAAGGCTTTATTTATAGTATTTTCAACATCAGATGTTGCTTTTACCCATAGTTTTTTATTCGCTAAAACCTGAACTCTATGATCGTCATTCGGGCTTTCTGTGTCTTCAAAATCAACAACAACAGGATCTTCGCCTGTATTTTTCGCAAGAAGCTCTTTTAAATAAATCAGTTCTTCAAATTGCAAATCTTCAAGCATCTTTAAGGTTACAAGGTTAACATTTTGAATAGGCTTTACTTCCTGCACAATCAGGTTTATGCTTTCTTCTCTTACCTGCACTTTAGCTGTCATAATAAGCTTTTCTTCACTTTGAACCATATTTCCAATAGCTTCAACTGTCTTTGGAAACATAACAAATTCAACCCTGCCGCCTGAAAGGTCTTCAATAATTCCTGTTTTTAGAATTTTTGAAGGGTCCTTTTTAGTAGGTTTAGCTGCAACCCTGCTTAAAAGACCACAAATAGTTACCGTCATATCATGCACAGGGTTATCTAAAATTTCTGAAATTGTATCTGTGGTTAAATATTTTAAAGTATCTCTGATGCTTGATAAAGGGTGGCTTGTAACATATATACCCATTAAGTCATGCTCAAATTGCTGAATTTCAGTATCTAGAAATTCATCATTTGAATCACCAGTCAATTCAAACGTCGGAATACCAAGGTCTTGCGCTTGGTCTCCAAGTCCTGCAAACAGGCTCACCTGCCCTGCGGATTGTGCATCTTTTTTATTATGTACATCTTTTAAAACTCTGTCATAGTTTTCAATCAGCTGTTTTCTGCTTTTTTCAATACTAGAAAAAGCACCAACTCTGATTAGAGCTTCCAGCGTCAATTTATTTAAGCATCTGCCGTCCATTCTTGAACAGTAATCGTAGAAGCTTTCAAATTCTTTGTCTTTCCTTGCTTCCATAATAAGTTCAACAACGCCCCTGCCCACATTCTTTACAGAAGCAAGCCCAAACCTTATTGCGTTACCGTCCGGCGTAAAATCCGCATCAGATTTATTAATATCGGGCGGAAGTACAGGAATTCCCAAAGACTGGCATTGCAAAATATACTGCTGTGTTTTTTCCTGGTCATTTGCTTGCGAAGTTAAAATTGCAGCCATCCATTCAACAGGATAATGTGCTTTTAAATATGCTGTTTGATAAGCAACAAAAGCATAAGCAGAAGAGTGCGCTTTATTGAAACAGTATTTTGCAAAACTTTCAATTTGTTCAAAAAGCTTTGCTGCAGCATCTTGTGACATATCGTTTTTGGCAGCACCTTCAATAAAGATGGATTTTTGTTCTGCCATCTGCTGCAATTTCTTTTTACCCATCATACGGCGAACCATATCGGCGCCGCCGAGTGTATATCCAGCTAAGGTTTGGAAAATTTGCATAATCTGCTCTTGATACACAATTGTGCCGTAAGTATCTTTTAAAATATCTTCTAAAAGAGGGTGTGCATAGTTTACTTTTTGGCGGCCGTGTTTTCTATCCACAAAATCATCCACCATCCCCGCTTCAAGAGGCCCTGGCCTAAACAGAGCAACAAGGGCGCCCAAATCTTCAAACACGGTTGGTTTCAAACGTTTTACAAGCGCTTTCATGCCGGGAGATTCAAGCTGGAATACACCATCTGTTTCTCCTCTTTTTAAAAGTTCAAAAGTTTCTTTATCATCAAGCGGAATTTTATTTATATCAACATCCTTGCCTGTACGCTTTTTCACCATATCAAGACAGTCTCTTATAATGGTTAAAGTTTCAAGGCCAAGAAAGTCCATCTTTAAAAGCCCGATTTTTTCAATACCAGCCATCGGATATTGCGTAGTGGTGGATTTTTCTTTTGAAAGGGCAACAGGGATAATGTCACTCATCGGCTTTGGCGCAATGATAACACCAGCTGCATGGGTGCCAACCTGATTTTTTAAGCCTTCAAGGTTTAGAGCTTCATCTATAAGTTTTCTTGCCTGAGGGTCATTATCATGCAACTGCCTGAATTCGGTACCATCCAATAAAGCGTCTTTAAGCTTGGTTCCTGGCGTAGAGGGGATTAAACCTGCCCATTTATTTGCAGTTGAAAAATCTACATCATACACCCTTGCAACAGCTTTTAGTGCTGCTTTGGCTGCAAGCGTACCAAAGGTTATAATCTGGCAAACGTGGTCTGCGCCCCATCTATCTGAAACATAATCTATAACTTCGCCGCGGCGCCTTTTGCAAAAATCTATATCGATATCGGGCATTGATATACGCTCCGGATTTAAAAATCTTTCAAACAAGAGATTGTGCTCTATCGGGTCAAGCTCCGTTATACCTAATGAATAAGCAACGATACTTCCTGCGGCAGAACCCCTGCCCGGGCCTACCGGAATATCGTGTTCTTTTGCCCAGTTAATAAAATCCCATGTCAAAAGAAAATATGCAGGGAAACCCATTTTAAAGATTACGCTTTTTTCATATTCATATCTTTCAATGATACTATCAGGGATAGGGTCTCCGTATCTTTCTTTTAAGCCCTTTAAACATAGAACATCAAAATATTCTTCTTCCGATAAATTATCAGGACAAGGATACTTTGGTAGATATTCTTTTGTTTTTCCAAACTCAAGCTTATCCATCTGAAAATCAACTTTTTCAGCGATTTCAACAGTATTTTCAATACATTTATTGAAATAATCTTCATCCATCCATTTGAATGCCTGACGCAGTTCTTCCACTGTTTTTACATAAAATTCGTTAACGGAAAACCTGAATCTGTTCTGGTCGGTTTTAGAAGATTTTGTCTGCTCACAAAGAAGAGTATCATGCCAAAGGGCATCTTCTGCCCTTAAATAGTGCGAATCGTTTGTGATAACCGTTTTAATATTATATTTTTCAGCCATTTCCATAAGGAAAGGGTTTGAGTTTTTCTGTTCTTCAAGCCCATGGTCTTGAAGTTCTATATAATAATCTTCACCAAAAAGATTTTTATAATATTTAACGGCTTCTTCTGCTGCAATGTGATGGCCGTCTAAATAATTTCTCGCAACTTCACCCTGGATGCAGGCAGAAAGGCAGATTATACCTTCTTTATGTGCTTCTAAAATTTCATGGTTTATACGGGGCTTATAATAATAAGCATCCGTTGATGCTATTGAATCCATTTTGCAAAGATTGTGATAGCCTTCCTGACTCTTTGCAAGAAGAACAAGGTGAAACATTGTTTTTTTGCTTCTATCCTCTAAAACATCACCGTCACAAACATAAAATTCGCAGCCTATAATAGGTTTTACGCCTTCGATTTTTTTCTTAAATTCCTGCTCTTCATCAGCTAACATGTGTGACAACAGTTCATTTTTTGCAATAAACATATCCGCACAACCAAACATTGTGCCGTGGTCTGTAATTGCAACGGCGGGCATATCATTTTGCGCCGCAAATTTAAATAATTCAGGAATTCTTATAGCGCCATCTAAAAGGCTGTATTCTGTGTGCAAATGCAAAGGAACGTATTTAACCATAATTCATGATTAACACAAAAAATGATTAAGAAGGGTAACAAAAAGGGCATGGAAGTTTAATTGGTTTACATACTCATTTTTTTATCCACAACCGGGGCAATTTTTTTCAACCTATCCATTAAGTCTTTAAATTGTTCCGGATAAAGCGATTGCGCTCCATCGCAAAGCGCACAGTCAGGCGTATCGTGAACTTCAACCATAAGACCGTCACAGCCTGCAGCAACAGATGCCATAGACATAGGTGCAACCTTGTCGCGAAGGCCTGTTCCATGGCTTGGGTCAATTATAATAGGCAGGTGGCTCAATTTATTTACAACAGGGATTGAACATAAATCAAGTGTGTTGCGGGTTGCACGCTCAAAAGTTCTAATTCCGCGTTCACAAAGAATTACTTCCCTATTTCCGCCAGATAGAATGTATTCTGCTGCCATAAGCCACTCTTCAATAGTTGCGGATAAGCCCCTTTTAATCATTACAGGCTTATTTACATGGCTCAATTCTTTTAGCAGATTGAAATTTTGCATATTTCTTGCACCAACCTGCAAAATATCAACATACTTTAAGAAAAGAGGAATTTGATTGATTTCCATAACTTCACTCGTTACAGCCATATTATATTTATCTGCCACGCGTCTTATTATTTTTAAACCTTCTTCTCCTAAACCCTGAAAGGCATAGGGAGACGTACGGGGCTTGAAAGCTCCGCCACGTATAATTTTTACGCCATAAGATGATAATTTTTTGGCACAAGCTTCCATCTGTTCTTCAGATTCAACAGTGCAAGGGCCTGCAATTAAGCCAACGTTTCCGCCGCCAAATTTTTCACCGTTTACATCTATTACTGTATCTTCAGGCTTAAATATACGGCTAACAAGCTTATAGCTTGATGAAATTTTCAAAACTTCTTTAACGCCATCTAACAGTTCAAAATCCCTAGGGTCAATAGCATTTGCACCAACAGCACCAATGACTGTGTGCATATCACCCTTTGAAACGTGCGAATCTCTGCCTTTTTTCTTTACAACATCTATAACATTTTGAATTTGTTCTTCACTTGCCCCATGGCGCATTACTATAAGCATATTATTCTCTCCATAAATTGCGTATTCAATATTAGCACAAAAATATTTTATGATAAAATTCAATTATGCCGCATTTTTTAATTGAAAAAGAAAATATTAAAGACAATTTCATTTATGTTGAAGAGCCGGAACTCTTGCACCATCTGGTTTCCGTGCTTCGCGTAAAAATAAATGAAACCCTTAAGTTTATTGATATTGATAAAAATGTATACAGCGCAAGGGTTTTAGAGGTTTCAAAAAAGAAGCTTGCGGCAGAAATAATTGAGAAGGTAAAATCAAGGCGGGAATTGGGTTTTAAACTTTATCTTGCTGCCAGCATATTAAAAAATGATGCGCAAAATCTTTTAATTGCAAACGCTACAGAGCTTGGCATTAAAGGATTTTACCCTTTTGTATCGGATTTTTCAACAGTTAAAAAGGATTTTGTAAAAAACAAGATTGAGAAATTTCAAAAAATTTCAAATGAATCCTTTAAACAGTGCGAAAGAGCAGATATAATGCAGGTTTATGAGGTTTTGCCCTTAGATTTTATTTTAGGCAAATTTAAACAAGAAAATGTAATAATTTTTGCCGAAAGGTTTGAAAATACTGATATTCTTGATGCTGTGAAAGACATTGATACAGAGGGTGAAATCCTTTGTGTGACAGGGCCTGAGGGAGGTTTTTCAGACAGGGAATTTGAATACTTCAAAAAAAACGGGTATAAAATGGCAACTCTTGGGAGTTTAATTTTTAGAGCGCCAAATGCAGTAACGGCAGGGGTTTCCAGGGTTATTTTTGCACTCGAATTAAAAAACAGAGGCAAAAATGAAGGATAAAATTAAAAATATTATAGAAAATGATAAGTTTTTAAGCCTTCTTAGAGAAGAGCTTAAAGGGGTGGAAGCATATCTTGCGGGCGGATACATAAGGGATTTAGCGCTATCATACCAGAGTAAAGCTACATCTAACAGCAATTTAACGCAAGAAAATGGTGAATTGACCAATGAAGAGCCGGTTTCGCACGACAGAGATATTGTGCTTTTTAACTGCAACACGGAAAATGTTGCAAGAAACCTTGCAAATTCAATAGGGGCAGCATTTGTAGAACTGGACGCCGAAAACAAGATATACCGCGTAGTTTCGGGTGATGATTATGCAGATATCGCTCAGGGCTTGAATAACAACGTGGATGATGATATCGACAGGCGCGATTTTACAATAAATTCAATATTCTATAACCTGCAAAATGGTGAATTTTACGATAAAAACAGGGGTTTAGAGGATATTGAAGCAAAAATTATCAAAACAAAAGACCTGAAAAACCTGTCTGATGACCCTTTGAGAATGTTTCGTGCATTTCGATTTAAATCTAAAACAGGGTTTAAAATTAATGATGATGTTATAAAATTTACAATTGGAAATGCCCAAAAGCTGCATGGAGTCGCAAAAGAGCGGATTAAACAAGAAATTATAAAAACTTTTGAAGGAGATTTTTTAAACGAAACCCTGCTTGAAATGTTTGATATAGACTTATTAGAGGTGATTTTTCCTTTTGTAAAGGAGATAAAAAAAATCCCTCCTAATTCACATCATCATCTTGATTTAGTGCATCATTCAATAGAAACAACAAGACAGATAAGGCAAAACAAGCCCCTATTAAGGCTTGCAGCATTTTATCATGATATAGGAAAACCGAAATGCTGGACAATTGAGCCTGAAACTCAACGGCACAGGTTTATAGGACATGACGAGATTGGCGGAAAGCTTGTAATAAAAGAGCTTTCAGCGTTAAAATTTTCAAAAAAAGAAATAGAATATGTTTCAAAAATGGTTAAAAATCATATCTATCCTTCATCATTAGCTCATAGTGCAGCTTCCGACGGGCAGGAAGTCTCTAACAAAGCAATAGCAAGGTTTATCAGGAAGATACATCCTGATGTTGAAGATTTGATTGAGCTTGCAAGGGCAGACCGCTTGAGCGCCAGGGGTGAAGCCGTTTCTGACAAGATGGTTGAAGATAATCTTTTAAATCTGGAAAAGCTGCTTTTGCACTACAGAAGTATTAAAGACAGGATGCAAGCTCTGCCAAAGATTTTAGACGGCAGGGAAATTATGGAAATTTTGAAGATAGATGCAGGGCCGAAACTGGGAGATATCATAGATGCCCTGAAAGAAGCCCAGATAGAGGGCATTGTAAAAACCAAAAAAGACGCTGAATGTTTTATAAAGAAATTACCCCGCTAAAACCCTGCTTTTGCAAGGATAAACATCATTTTTAATAAACAGATTGTATTCTACGGAGCCTTTTTAGCGAAGTATAGGGTCGATAAATGTAAAAATGTTTATCCTCAACATTTTTGAGATTTGTACCAAAGTTTTCATTTAAAAAATTTCTCATAAAATTTATATGGCTTTTTGAATTAAAATAATATTTCTCATCATAATCAGGATTATAATATGCAATCATTGTATTAAAATAATATTTATTTTCATCTTCCTGATATTTTTCATCTATAGAGCGTACTATACGCCCATGGTCACCCATTATAATAATTATAGGCTTTTCTTCATATTTATTAAAAATTTCATCAATGAACTTTAAAGCAATTTTATTACCATATTGCAAATACCCGAGATAGTATTGATTTTTCTCAATATTGTTGTCTTTCCTGATATTTTCGTCAAAATAATTTCTTATGTCATTTTTCTTACCGTCTTTGTCAAAAAGATAAGGGGCATGCGGCATTAAAAGATGTGTAAAAACAAGGCGCTTTCTCTCATTTTTATTAATAATGTCATCTGCATATTCAAGCACAGCGTTAAATTTATCCGTATCGCTTGCAATATTCATATTTATCTCATCCAAAATAAAAGCCAGAACAGTTTTACCTATAAAAAGATCTAAAATGCCGATGTTTACATTATAGGAAACATTGTATACTTCATCAATTACGCCCTTTTTTATATTAAAATCATAGGGCCATGAATTAATATAATAGATTTTATATCCGGCTTTTTTTGCTATTTTAAACGTTTTAGAATTAGAAACTGCATCTTGCGGCGCATCATAGTGAATATTTTCTATATAATCAGCATTAAAGAAGGAGGAAAGCGATACTACGGTTTTTGAATAATTGCTCTCCATAGCGTTATTCACCCTAAACCCGCGCTTTTGAAGCTCTTTTATAAAATTGGAATTATCAAACCCCATAGCCTCTAAAACTCTTTTTCCACTGTATTGATCAAGTAAAAATATGAAAATATCCCTGTTTGGGGTTTTTGTTATTTCAATTTCCCCAATTTTAACAGGTTTTAACTGTTTTGAATTAAAAATAATGCCTGTATTATAAAGATAATTATAGACACCGCTTAAAAGACAAAAACTTAAAAGGGCAACAGCAAAGCTTTTCAAGAAAGATATCACCTTTATTTTATCTTCAAATAAAAGAAATATAATTGCAATAAACATCATAGATGCAACATAAGGCTGCATATTGCAAATATCTTCAATTCTTATTGTGCAGAAAAATACAATTGCAAGGGATAGTATTAAGGAGGTGTAATCATTTTTTAAAACAAATTTAAAGAAATGATAGAGGAAAATAAACCCTAAGACTGATAATAAAACCAAGCAAAATGCAAACAGAAATGGTAATCTTGTTATGTTTTCCATATAAAAATATATAAATCTGTATGAAGCGAGCAAAGAAAATAAAACAACAAGAGACGTTGATATTGAAGGGTTTGAGGATTTTTTTACGAAATTTGAATAAATTTTTATAATAATATAAAAAAGCGCGCCCACAAATATTGATTCAAAAAAATTTAATAATAGAGAATCTCTAAAATAAGACATTTCTATAACTTTAATAATGAGGGGCATTAAAAAAGCACAAAATGAAATAATTAAAATCTTTTTCTTATTCATTATTTTCTCTCCATCAAATATAGTGTGCGTTTTGTACCATCAATGGGTTTTATTTCCAAAATTTGATAAAATTCGCCAAATTCTTTTTCAAAATTTTCTTTTGTATAATCATCAAAAATATCCTCTCTATTTAAAAGCATGGTTTGAATTTTAGAATCTTTTTTATCTACAAATTCAATAATTAAATATTTTGAGATTTCTGCAAAATATTTTGCTATATAAGAAAATGGAATAGAATATGTAATCCTTAAATGATGAATCAAAGCAAGAGCTAAAATTAAATCAACATTTTGCGCTCTTTGCGTCAGGGTTTTTCTTTCTTCATTATTAAACCCGAGGGCCGGAGAAGGGTTTGATATATCAAAAATAAGCGGGAAAATATTTTCTTCACCGTTTTCTTTTGCCGTTAAATAATTTTTCTCTATTGCAAGATGGTCTATATCAAAAGCTGTAACATCTATGCCTTCCTTAGAAAATATTCTTGAAAAGATACCTGTATTAGAGCCAAAATCCCAAACCGTTTTAGGGTTAATTTTATTTTTGAAACAAGTGATTATTTCTTTTTTTGTTCCAAAGCTGTCTTCAGTATAATTTGTGTTTGAATAGTATTCCTGCCATTCTGTTTTATATTTTTTTAAATTAATCCCCAAAACCGTGTCATAGAGGTTATCTATAATATTTAAAAGCTGGTTTTTTGAAATTTTAACATCATATTTTGTTTTATTTTCAGAATATTTATTTTGCATTTTACTATGGATATGGATATGCCATAAAAGATTAGGGTTAAACCTTGTTTTCAAGGGAAGCAATTTTGAAGCAAGCGCAAGGGATATACCATTTATATTCCCTAAAAAGAGGGAAGATAGGCTTAAATCAGTATAAGCTATTAAAACAAGGGGGCTTAGAAAATTTTCGCAAAACTGCCTGTATGCTACCCATGGTTTTTCTTTAAAATCTTCAAAAGAAGATGTATCAATTAAAAGTGGTTTGTTTTTTAAAAACTGAATATTATATGGCGTTGCATCTTTCAGACTCATATTATATTCAAGCGCAATTTTTTGAATTTTTAATGTTGCAAGGGCAGCATCTTTTAATTGTGAAAAACACCATTCCCAAGGATAGGATATAAAAACCTTTTTAGGCTTTATGATTAAATCATCTGATTCAATTTGGGTATGTTCTATTATCAAATTTTCAGAAAGAAGTTTTTCATAAAGCCCTGAATTTATAAATTTTTCAAATGTTTTAGCATAATTTTTGCTTATTCTCCTGTAGATTTCGCCATCCTTCAGGAAAACTTTTGCATCAGGGTCTCTAAATGATGATGTTTCAAGTTGCTCTATATCTTTATTTTCCATTTCTAACCTTTTTTATAAAATCAAAAAGTTTTTGCTTCCATATCTTAAATGTGCAGCCAACCCCTACAATTGCAGCAAGAATAGCCTGCAAAACCATGCTACCTGTGCCGGGGTCAAGGTATGCGAATGCTTTCTCAGGGCAAATAGCATTCATCAGAAAAATGGTGAAAATTATTTGAAGACAATCTTTTAAAAATTTTTTATTATCATTTTTATAAAAAGTTTTAAACATCAGCTTGCTGCCTTTTTCTATCCTGTTTCTATCCTATTTTATAATTGAAATTGTATCACGGCCATACATTTTTTTGCAAATAGTATAAGTTTTCAGGTAATTGTAAAGTTATGTAACAAAAAAAGAGAGGTAGGCAATTTTATAAAAGATATATACTTTATATATATGTAAGAGATAACAAACTAAACTAAAGAAACAAATAAGCCAGATGGCAAATATTTAATAAACACGATTTTTCCACACACACTAAAACCTAACTTCCTAACCTTCCCTTCCTATTAAAGATTTACTCCCGATTTTGGGAGTTTTTTTTATGCATTTTTTAGGAAAATTTTAAAAAAACCGGAGAAAATTTTGCACCACACTTTTAAGTAAAAAATCAATAATATCGGGCTTTATAAAATAAAGAGCTGTCAAAATAAGTGCTATTAATAAAAACAAGGAAATTATTTTCCAAAAACCAGCATTATTATTGTCTGTATCTTGTTTTTTTGGGCTTAATTGCTTTCTGTATCTTAAAATGCCCTTGCCGCCGCTAACATAAGTGCGCCCCTTGCTATCCACGCCAGCCCGTAAACCCTTAACGCCTGTTGATACACCTATTCCTGAATTAGACAAATTAAACCTTAAAGGGCCAAATTTTATGCTTTTTTTAATATAAAAACCCATTTTTTATTTTTCCTTACTCCAGAATAATCTTATGAAAAAGCACGCCACATGCTGAATTGAATCTACACGCACCCATTGTCTTGTAGCTTTAAATTTAATTGCACCTGCAGTCTTTTCAGGCACAAGATGCCCGTAATTTACTTTTTCATTAATATATAGCTGATATTGGCAATGGGCTGCAAGTTTGCAGGCAGTCAAAAATTCTTCTTCAAGTTCTTTTTGTCCGAGTTTCTTTGCTAAATAATAAGCAGCAACAAGCCCTTCACATCTGGCACCATCCGGATAATAATGGTCACCATGTTCGTAATACATACCGCCTTCATAATCTATATAAGGAGAATCATCCTTTTTATACATTCTTTTTATCATCTCTTTTGCATCATTAAACACAAAATTAATATATGCTTCATCTCTAAAATCAGGGTCTGATGCCCATTCTTCAATTGCCTGCATCAACCAAGCATCTGATGGCAGAGCAGTAAAAAGATTTGAATAAATCTTTGGCCGTTCATTCACTATCCAATCCAGAGCATCTCTTGATTTTTCTCTAACAAGTGCTTGCAATTTTTTGTCTGATTTAAAATGGTTTGCAACAAGTGCAAGCCCAAGAAGTGCTTCACCGGGATAATAGAAAGAGAATGTTGTTTTTCTTTCTTCTTCGGTCATTGTTTCTAAAGGCTCACCGTTATGATATCCGGGGTGAATGTAATAGCCCAAGAATTCTCCGTTATAAATCCTTGATAATAAATGTCTTGCATAGCCTTTTATATATTTATCAAAACACTTATCACCAGTTGCTATTCTATATTGCATAAGGCTCACAAGCCCAATCCCCGTGCCGCCGAGTTTTGCTTTTTGGTTGTAAAAAACGTACATTCCTTCGCCAAATGGGGTTTTATGTTTTCTTGTAATAGAAATTGTGAATTTCAGAGCTTTTTTAGCAGCTTTTAAATATTTTTTATTTTTTGTAGCCTGATAAGCGCGAATTAAAACAATGGCACCGCCAGAGTGCCTCAGGCAATTATAGTAAAGATTGTTCAACGGTCTTGTCGGGTGTTCATGGTCTTTAAAAGAATCTTCAGCACAATCATAATAATATAAAAATCTACCGTCATCTTTCATGTTTTTAATACTCCAGTCTGCAGAAGTCTGGAATATTTTCCATGTCGTATCAAAATCAAATTCATCATAGAGTGTATTGCCGCGATATAAAGGAACACATTCATCTTTATATGTTACAAAGGCGCGGCTTTTTGTTAAGAATAATTTGCATTCATCACATTTACACTTTTCTTTAAGCGCTTTTTGTTTGTCTTTTATATCGCCGAAATCAGGGATGCGGTTTGCAATAAATTCAAGAGCCTTTCCAATGGTCATGTGGCTTCTTACAATTGCATCTGTTGGCATATAATAAGCATTTTTCTTTTTATATAAGGCTTTTAGCCCGTTAATACCCGGTTCAAAACGATTTTCATCAAAAGATACCATGTGAAGATTTTCATATTTTACAGGGGCAACCTCTGTTGTGTATTCAATCATTAACCTGCAAATGTTTTCATCTTTTACATTAAATTTGTCAAAATTTTTATTCTGCCTTATAACATCAATAATTCTTTGCAGGGTTTTTTGAAGATTTTCGCGCTTGCTTCCAAATCTTAAGGGTTTATTATTTGATTGGAAAAGCGTGATATAGGTAATATCCGGCATATTTTTATCATCAAAAAACTCACTGTAGTCTATATTGGAAATATCAACAGGAACATTTTCTGCAAGTGCTTTTCTTATCACTTTTAATAAATCATTTATTTTTGAAAAATCTTTTTTATAAAATTCTCTGTCTTTATCATTTTGAAGTTTAAAATCCATTTCAAATCCTTTATTTATCAACATGCACACGATTATAACAAATTTTATAAGGTTTGAATATAGATTACAACCAAAATACAGCATACTTTGGAGTTTTTAAGGTTTTTATTTATTTTAAAAATTATTTGAAACGGATGAGTATATAGTTTTTTGGATAATGTTTTGTATTCATTTTTATTAAAACATTTAAAAATGAAGGAGGGTAACAATATGAATAAAGTTTTGATAACAGGGGCTTTATCAGGAATTGGTCTTGCTAGTGCAAAACATTTTTTAAACAAAAACTGGACAGTTGTTCTTGCAGGTAGAAATAAAAACAATGACGTTTTGGATGAACTAAAAGAAACTTATGAAGGCGGTTTTTTCTTTATAAAGGCTGATGTAAGCAAAAATTCCGATGTTGAACATTTATACAGAGAAACAAAAATGCTTATCGATGGAGTTGACTGCATTGTAAATAATGCAGGAATAATTTCGCACGGGCTTTTACACGAAGAAAGCGAGAAAAACTGGGATGATTTAATGAATACAGATGTTAAATCAATCTATTTAACTTCAAAATATTTTATCCCCGATTTAATTAAAAAAGGCGGTGGAACGATAGTAAATACAGCATCAATTTCAGGAATTGCAGCAGATTATAAAATGCCGATTTATAATGCGGCAAAAGGTGCTGTTGTAAATTTAACAAGGGCCATGGCGCTTGATTACGCTGAATACAATATACGGGTAAATAGTGTCTGCCCTTCAGCTGTAAGAACAAAGATGCTTAATCCAGATAACATTATTAAATATGCACAGGCAAACCCTTTAAAAAGAATTTGCGAACCTGAAGAAATTGCAAAAGCAATATACTTTCTTGCAACTGATGAATCAAGCTATTGTAACGGTGTAAACTTGCCTGTTACAGGCGGCCTTGATATTTGGACAGGCCAGCCAAAATAAAATATTTATCATAAAGATATCCCCGCCGTATTTAAAACAGGCGGGGATGCAAATTTTATATTTTAATTAAAATGTTTTCGGATAATTTTCAAGAACAAATTCTATATCTTTATCACCCCGGCCAGAAAGGCTTATAAGTATTTTTTTACCTTGGTTTTCTTTTGCAATTTTAAGCCCGTATGCTATAGCATGCGAACTTTCAAGAGCAGGGATAATCCCCTCTGTTCTTGATAATTCATAAAATGCATCAATTGCTTCTTTATCATTTATTGTTTTATATTCTACACGGCCAATATCTTTTAAATAACAGTGCTTGGGGCCGACACCGGGGTAATCAAGACCGCTTGCAACACTATATGCATCTGCTACTGTGTTATCATCATTTTGCAACAGCAAACATTTAAACCCGTGGAGTATTCCTTCCCTTCCGTATGTTAAAGATGCAGCATTTTCGCCGATTTTTTCACCTTTACCTAAAGGCTCAACCCCATAGATTTTAACTTCTTTATCTTCTATAAAACCATCAAACATACCTATGGAATTTGAACCTCCGCCAACACAGGCTATAACGCAATCAGGAAGTGTACCTGTCATTTTTAAAAACTGTTCTCTTGATTCTTTACCGATAACGGATTGGAAATATTCGACAATAGTAGGGAATGGGTGAGGCCCTACAACTGAACCTATTGTATAAAGGGCAGTTTTATATTCTTTTTGATAAGCTTCAAAGGCAGCATCTACCGCTTCTTTTAAAGTTTTTTGACCTGAATATACAGGTATAACATTTGCCCCCAAAATTTTCATTCTGTTAACATTCGGCATCGCCTTTTGGATATCAACTTCGCCCATATAAATATCGCATTCAAGCCCAAGCAAAGCTGCAGATGTTGCAATTGCAACACCATGCTGGCCCGCACCTGTTTCTGCAATCACTTTCTTTTTGCCGATTTTTTTTGCAAGCAAAACTTCACCAAGACTGTGGTTTATCTTGTGTGCGCCCGTGTGGTTTAAATCTTCACGTTTAAGATAAATATCACACCCGAATTTTTCAGATAAATTTTTTGCAAAATAAACAGGAGTGGGACGGCAGCTAAAATGTTCCAATAAATCCTTCAATTCATTTTGAAATGCATCGTCGCTTGTAAGTTTTAAGAATTGTTCATAGATATTATCAAATTCAGCTTTTAATTCTTCATTTATATATTGGCCGCCATAAATACCGAAGTAGCCTTCTTTTTGTGCCATATTATTTGTTAATGTTTCCATTACTATTTATCCTTTCTAAAGATATTTTGTACAAACAGCGTTTTTATCATTGATAATTTGCGACCCGCGCGTGATTTTACAAAGGCTTACATTTAAAGATTTTGCAATGTCACGCTGTGTGTGGCCTTCATTTAACATCTTTAAAATACGCCATCGCTTGGATAAATCTATCAATTCTGCCTGCGTCAATATTTCCTGCAAAAAACTGTATATTTCTTTATTAGATTTTAGCTGCTTTATTGCTTGAGAAATTTCTAATATTGATTCCATTTTAATCCTTGTTTCTATGTATAGTAACATAATAATATAAAATTTTGTTTCTGTCAATAGAAACAAAAGTAATTGACAAAAAAATAATTTTAGAGTATTTATACAAACGAAGGAAAAAATATGATGTTGAATTTCAACAATAAAAATTTAATTTGGTGGTGGCGCTTGTTAATATGTTAACAGGCCCTATAACCTATGATATTGTTGATTTTAATTTATACAAATAAAGGACTCTGTTAACAGTTTGAAACAGAGTCTTTTTAGTTTGTATAAATTTAAAGGAAAAAATAAAATGACATCAATTCAAAATAAATTAGTTCAAAATTTACCTTCATATATAAAACCAGTTGCAAACCACCTTCAAAAACAAGAAGCAAAAGGCGGGGCAAGCCTGGCGAATTCAAGATTTATTCAGGATACTTTAACGAATTTTGCCCCAAAGGCAGTGTTTTCCAGGTCTAAGGCTGATTTTTTTGATATGGGTTTTTTAGAGCTTTCAGAAAGTATGCTTGTTTATTACTGCCCGACTTTCATCGGTGAGAAAATCTTTAGAAAAGCATATTCCAAAGGTTTGGATACAAATTTATCCAAACAAATTTCAAAACCGCTCGAAACTCTTAAAAACAGTACTTTAAGACAAGAGGAACTAAATAAAATCAAACCTGTAAAGGCTGCTATAGCACTGAGTTCTATGTTTATACCACTAACAGAATATACACTGAATTTTTTCAAAAATCTTTTTACTTTAAAGCTTTTTAAACAGGCGGATTTTGATAATATTGCAAATTTAAATAAATCAAAAGAAAAAAATGAGGATAAGCAAAAGCAAGATAAGGTTAAAAACAGCGCTATAAAAAATATAATCGGAGCAGGGGCAGCATTTGCAGGACTTGTCGGGCTTTCTCTTCTTGTTTTAAAGAAGGGGGAAAATTCAAAAACCATCCAAAAACTAACAGATTTTATTTTAACCCCGGGGGATGTTTTGTTCAAAAATAATGAAAAAGCAAGGAAGACGGTAAATAAATATTTTTCACTTGATTTTGCAGATAATAACGGAAAACTTGGTCTTGGACACGGGCAGCTTACAGCGTGTGTTTTAATAGGGGGCTTGGGGTATTTTAAAGCAGCGCATGACAGAGGAAAACAAAATTTCCTAGAAACACTTTTTCGCTATCCACTTGTAGGGTTTTACGTTATAACGGGAAGTGAGCTTTTAGAAAAAGGGTTTAAGAAAATTTTAAAGGATAAAAAGGGATATAAGGAAATAATAGACAGTAATTTAAACGTTAAGAAATTTTCTGAGTTATCTGAAATTGCACAAAGACTTGCAAAGGAAAATAAAACAGATATTAATAAAGAATTTAAAAGCCTTGTGAGCAAAAAAACAATAATAGGCGCCGTTCCTTTTGCATTTTCAATTGCCGTTATGGGGCTTTTTGTTGCAGGAATTTCAAGAGCATTTACCCAGTACAGATATAATCAGGAACAAAAAGAGAAAGCTAAAAACTCCCAAAATAATTTTTTAACCTTTGACAGTTTTCAAAAATCCCTTAATGTTAAATAAATTGCAAAATACAATTGACACACAATTTCTATCTTTTTTTGCCTGATTCGTTTTTCGCTTTTATAAAAGCATTCACTAAGCCTGCACAGAGTTCTTTTAATTTTTCGTCCATTTGTCCTCCTTTATCTAATTCGTTTATAAAATCAATAGGGTTGAAATCAGTTGAATTGGATGCTATAATATTTATATGAAACTCCTCATTGGCTTCGCCCTTAGCGTGATTACCCCTTGAGGAGTTTTCTGCTGTATAAGTGCGATTATTAAGGTTATAAAACCTGTTACCATTCTTATCCTCAGCTATTAGTATTGACATATTTTCTATCTCGCCATCAATCGAAACATTGTGATTTATGCGATGAAATTTTACAATGCCATCTTCTCTTGGATGCTTGAGGGTTTCAGGTCCTTTATATTCCCCCTTTTCAATAATATCTTTAAGTGCAGGAATAGCTTTGATTTTATGTATATCAGCACTATTTTTTTTAAATTTTTTAATGCCTGGTGCACTAAATAAAACTTTTTCTAACTTTGGATTATTAAATGTTTTACCCTGATAGTGCTTTTTGAAATATTCAAGCCCTTTTTCTCTGATTTCTTCATCAGAGGAACCAAGCTCGTCACCCTTTAGCTCAATTGTTTTTGTTTTTTCGTTATAATAGCTTTTTGCTTCAGTATCTTGGGAACTTCCGCCAACTTGTCCGGGTCTGCCGTCATGGTCAAAGTTTCCTGAACCTTTACCGCCATTGCTTGCTATATACGCATTTGCCGCAATGAATGCGCCTTCATATCGCGGGTTTTTAACGATTGCAAGGTGTTCAAAAACTCCGTTGAGAATTTCTTTATCGTAAGGGTTGCCGTTGTGGAGTTTGTTTTCAAGGTTTTCTATATATTCTGTTATTGTATATTGACAGGAAACATTATAGCCTTCTTCAATTAATTCAATAGCTTTATCATCCGTTATAATCCCGCTGCACCAATACCACCCATCTTCAGGGGAAAACCAAATGTTTTGAATTTTTCCGACAACATCATCAGGATTAATAAAATCTTTGTGGTCAATAATAACAGGAACACAAATAAAGGTATTAATTAAAGACGCTTTTTATGATAAGATTTTTACCATGGAATTATTGTTTAATCCTGTTTTAATATCTGTTATTATCCTTTGCTTATTATGTGTTTTTAAGGTTAATGTTTTGTTTTCCTTGATGATAAGCTCAATCGTTGCAGGATTAATTTCTAAAATGCCCATAGACAAAATAATGAACTTGTTCATCTCAGGGATGGGGCAAAATTCCGAAACTGCACTGAGCTATATTCTTTTAGGGACACTTGCAGCAGCAATGACACATACGGGATTAGCCAAAATTATTGCAATTAAAATATCACATTTTATTAAAAATAACAAATATCTTCTAATTGCAATACTTATTTTGATTTCAATAATGTCACAAAATTTAATCCCCGTTCACATTGCTTTTATCCCGATTTTAATTCCGCCTCTGCTGCCTTTGATGAACAAATTGATGCTTGATAGAAGAATAATTGCTTGTTCTCTTGCTTTTGGCTTAAAAGCACCTTATATAGCTATCCCTGCAGGGTTTGGGCTTATATTCCAAGGGCTTATTGCAGACAATATGACAAATAATGGCATGGAAGTTTTAAAACAGGATGTTTGGAAATCCAGCTGGGTTTTGGGTTTTGCTATGTTTATAGCACTTTTAGTTGCAATTTTTGTAACTTACAGAAAACCAAGACAGTATAAAGCTGTTGAAAATTGCAGCCTGGAGAGCAGTTTAGTACAAAATAATAATGGCTTAAAATTTGAAAAAAAGCATTTAATAACTCTTTTGGGGGCAATAATCACCTTAATTGTTCAGCTTTTAAGCGGTTCTTTACCGCTTGGGGCGCTTTGCGGACTTATTGTAATATTTGGACTAAGAGCTGTTTCGCACAAAAATATGGATTTTTTGATTAATGAAGGTGTCGGCTTAATGGGCTACATTGCTTTTGTTATGCTTGTTTGTGCCGGATATGCGCTTGTTTTAAAGGAAACAGGCGGAATTGAAAACCTGATAAATTCAATATTACCATTTATCCAAAATTCCAAATTGCTTGCAGCCGCTGCTATGTTATTTATAGGCCTAATTATAACAATAGGTATAGGTTCATCCTTCGGAACAATCCCGATTTTAGCTGTTTTATTTATGCCATTATGCTTAAAACTCGGTTTTTCAGCTCCGCAAAGTATAATACTGCTTTGTGCAGCATCAGCACTCGGCGATGCAGGCTCACCTGCTTCTGATACGACACTCGGGCCAACAGCTGGTTTAAATGCAGATAACCAGCACAACCATATAAAAGATACTTGTATACCGACATTTATCCACTTCAACACAGCCCTCATCATCGCCGCACTGATTGCAGTGTTATAAGAGCAAAGTGCAATAAAAAAAGAAGGCATAAAACCTTCTTTTAGTGGTGGGCGCGAAGACCCCGCCGAATAAAAGCTGTCTGCGTATAATTTGCCAATAAAAATGAAGACAATGGGAACAAGAAATTATCTGCAGTTGCGAATATGTTGAAGCCTTGTAGAAGCATCCACATTGGCATATTGTGATAACTTGTTATAAGTTTCGTTCATCAATTCTTGGGTCATTGTATAGTTGTTTATTTTGGATAACTTATATTCAATATCTTTTTGCAAATCACTATAATAAGTTAGTATGACACCGCTTTTAACCGTAACATTTTTTAGAGTACATTTATTTGAAAATGCGATTGCTGAATATACAGGAATAGTATCGTCAATATACTTTCTGATTGCCCTTATATGTGTTGCATTTTGCATTATCGGGTTATAAAAACGTTCTTTATGGCTTCTTCTCCGGCCGACAGGTAGCGTTTGAGTCCACTGCTTATTATTTTCATTCCCAAATATCCAACCGCTATAATTCTTGCTTTCAATAACAAATAATCCTTTAGGATGGAACATAACAACATCTATTTCAGATGTTTTACCATTATCTCTTGGGATATATAAATTAAACAGGAACTTGCAACCAGTTAACTCAAATGGTTGCAAATACTGATACAACTTGTACTCTCCACTAAGCCCTTTATCAAAATATACTGAAAGATAAGAATTATTGGTGCTTTGACAATAATCACTCTCATTATAGTATCTATATCCTATTATAAAATTAATAAATCTATAAGCCGCCGCAATTATCGCTGCAAGTATTATATACACCATAGCTATAATCCTTTATATTAAAATAGCATAAGTATTATCTTTTTAATGATAAAATTTCTTCCCTACCACTGTTTGTTTGTTTGTAGAAAAATCCGGTAGGACAAGTTTTATTCAGCGAAATAAAAAAGACCTTAAAAGGTCTTTAATTCTTTAGTGGTGGGCGCGAAGGGAATCGAACCCCCATGCATTGCTGCGCCAGATCCTAAATCTGGTGCGTCTACCAATTTCGCCACGCGCCCATATTATTCAATTGTCAAAATTAATTTACATTAAACAAACTATGTAGTCAAGAGTTTTAAACCTTTTCTTGACAATGCTTTTTTTCTGTTGTGTAATATACATACGCCACCTTTTTTACTTGTAATACAATTAAAAGGATTTAAAATGACAATTAACTTAAAAAACAAACAGGAATTAATTAAAAAATTCGGTAAAAATGACAAAGATTCAGGTTCTATTGAAGTACAAGTTGCAATGCTTTCACAAAAAATCTCTGAATTAACCGAGCATCTTAAAATAAATGCAAAAGATTTCCAAGCAAAAAGAGGTCTTTTGATGATGGTTGGTAAAAGAAAAAGAATGCTTGCATACTTAAAAGAAGCTAATCTTGATAAATACAGACAATTAATAAAAGACCTTGGCTTAAGAGGTTAGTTTTACCTGTTTAGATGAATTATTGAAGACACCTTTTTTAAAAGAAGGTGTCTTTTTAAGTAAAATAAAACACAAAAGGCTTAAAATTATGAGAATATTAATAATCGGGAACTCTAAAAGCGCTGAAATTTTAGCAGAGTTTTTTTCAAATGACCCAAATCTGCTTGTTTTTACAACGAAAGAAGGAGTCTACGGGAATTTTATTAATATAAATTCAAATGATGTTGAAGAGTTGAAAGAATTTGCTCTTGCAAATGAAATAAATTTAACAATAGTAGCGGATGTTTTTCTGTCTGAAACAGATTATTTATCAGTATTTGGCGAAAACAACCTTGCTATTTTATATCCTGATTTTGAATCGCTAAAAATAACGTCATCAAAGGCTTTTTGTAAAAAATTTATTTACAGAAATAAAATTAAAACCCCGAAATTTGCAATATTTGAAAAATTAAACCTTGCACTTGATTGTATAAAAAATGCGGAATATCCGCTTGTGATAAAGCCTGATATGCACTTTGAAACACAAACAGCCTACATTGCAGAAACCTTCGGAGCGGCCAAAAAAGAGATTGAAAAACTGTTTCAAAATGATAACAGAAAAATTTTAATTGAAGAATATATTTACGGCAAAGAATTAAGTTTTTATGTATTATCAGACGGTTTTCGCCCTGTTGTAATTGATGCCGTGCAAAATTATCAAAACGAATTTTCAATAAAAGGCAATTTAGATAATACTTTAAAAGAAAGAGTGTACAATGAAATTATCTTTCCTTTGGTTTGCGCCCTTGCTGAAGAAGGCATTGAATATACTGGCATTTTAGGGTTTGATGTTATAATAACACCAAGCGGAGAAGCTTATTTAATTGAATGCAATTCATTCTTTAAAGATATTGATGCAAGATTAATCTTGGAAGGCACAGATGTTGATTGGTCAAAACTCTTTATGGATACAATTGTAGGAACTTTGGCCGATAATTTTAAAACCCCGTTTTCAATAAAAAGCAGGGAAGAATACTTTGGCTCATTCAGGTTAATTGAAGAAAATAAAGAAGAAATAATAACCCAAAGCGCCAGAACCTTAAACCTTTTATATGAAAGGCTTTTAGCAGAGGGTCTGGATAATAGAATTTTAGATGAGGCAAAAAAGATTTGGAAACAATAAAAAGAATTTTTAAAGAATTTAGCACGATTTTAAAATTTTTAATATTGAAATTAATCAGCATTTACAGATTTTTTTCAAAGTTTACCCCCTCTGTATGCAGGTTTCAGCCTACATGTTCAAAATATACAATGGAAGCTATTGAAAAATATGGCGTTTTTAAAGGAATTTTTTTAGGAATAAAACGCATTTTAAAATGCCATCCCGGAAACCCCGGCGGATACGACCCTGTACCCTAAAATCTCTTGGATTATTGCGGGTTCGACCTTTTCAACAAAGCTCTCACGATGTGCGTTCGTTTCACTGCCACGCACCGCCTCTACTTATCGAAATTTTAATTTCGTACAAGTTGGGTCCTCTTGGAGGGCAAAATCCGCAAAAAAAGGGCGCAAAGGTTACAAAATGCGCCCAATTGAAAAGTTGTTCATCTAAAAATTTATTCCTGCCATTGGATTATAATTTTTCCGTTTGCACCGTCTCCCCCAATATTAGGATTATTGATGCTAAAGGATGGTGAATCCACTTTATCTAAATCCTTTATAGCAGCACCGCCCCCTCCTGCACCAAACCCTGAAGCACTTTTACCATTACTGTTATCACCCATATCTAATATTCCGCCATTGCCGCCTGTTCCGTATTTTACCAGAGTGCCTTTAGAATCACGCTTTGAAGAATCTCCTCCCTTGCCGCCATTTTTGGAATCTCCATCCAGACCTGCAGTACCCTTAATACAGCCTTGCGAACAAATAGCAGAAACACTTCCGCCTGTACCATTTATTACAATGCCATTATTAAATTCAGGGCTATTGCCGCCTTTGCCGCCGCCAGAGGTCAAATTTTTAAATGTTGTATCTCCACCATCAGCCGCTTTAATCATATTATTATTAACCACTTTTGCACCGTTTCCGCCTTTGCCTATCTTTATTTTTATCTTTTCGCCGCTTCTGACATATAAAGAATAAGTTAAAATATTTCCAGAAGCTCCGCCGCCGCCTGCAACGGGGTTTGTTATTTCATATTCTTCTTTGTCTTTGTTCCAAAATTTATTCCACGATATACGGGCATAGCCGCCTGAACCGTTTCCGCCATCTGCCAAACCATATCCTCCGCCTCCACCGCAGCCGTATCCATCTCCGTTTTTACCGCCTGGAGAAGAAGGTGTTCCGCCCTTTCCACCATTACAGGTGCTAAAGCCCGGAAAGGGTAAAGTAACTGTACCGCCGTCTCCGCCGTAATGAGAAACATCCAGAGTCCCCGTATATTCAGCGCCTTGGGATTTATTACCCGCTGCAAAGCCGCCTGTTGTAACAAACCCGGGATAATTACTATTTCTTATCTCTGCTTTTGTACCCGTTATACCACTTATTGAGAAATCTGTGCCAGTGTAAGAATTATAAATCAATCCCGCTTGGCAATAGTTGTTTTTACATCTTCCTTTTCTATCTCCGCCGCAGCCGCCGGAGTTACAGGTTTCTTCGTTATTATTGCTGCTTTTTAGGATGATATTTCCATTTCTTTTTAAATAGCTTGAATTTGCATCGGCAGCACGCATGGGTGAATAATCAATTTTATCTATTGAATTTATAACAGTTTTTCTTGCACCTATAGCACCGGCGCCTATTCCAACGGTCAAGTCTTCACCCGGAGTTACAAATACAGTTTGCAAAGGCAAAATAGAACCGCCGCCACCTCCGCTTCCGCCATTTGAAATATTGTACCATTCAACCGCAACAAACCCCGGGGCGCCATCTCCCGTAAAATTTTCACCTGCATCAGCAGAAGGGTACGAGCTGCACCCTGCAGCACCTCCTCCACATCCGCCAGCTCCATATCCTTGGCCATGTCTTAGGAGCGAAGATGCGTAAGAATATACCCCGCCCCTGCCAAATAAGCTGCCCCCGCCATTGCTGCCGGGTGCGCATTTAACAGTTATAGAACTGTTACAAATTCTATTGCCGCCATTTTCGCCGCCTGAACCGCCAGCGGCACCTCCTGTAGCACCTTTTCCTGTTGTAAGGTCAGAATAAAGGCAGGCGCTTGTAAGAGGGGTTCCGCCCAATGCACCGCTTTGCCCTTTTGTTCCATCTGCCCCCGCTACCATATTTGGTATTTCAGATTTTCTAAAATGCCATAAACCACCCCCTCCACCTGCTGCTCCTGCAGTATTTCCAAAAAATGAACTTGAACCTCCACAGCCTGCTGCAACGGCACTTGTTTCCGTAGTATCACTTCCTTTGCAAGCATGACCCTTTCCGCCGGCACCTACTGCAATACTGTAATCCGTACCACTTGAAACAGGTCTTACCACTCTTTTATATGCAGCACCGCCTCCGCCGCCTGTACCTGCATACCCTCTGCCGCCACCTCCGCCGCCGCCTGCCAGTGTTACATATATCTGATTATTTGCAGCATATTTTAGTTCTTCCCCCTTAAGAGTGGCTGTACCATGGGCATAAGAAGCAGAAACGCTTGTACCTGAAACTTTTATATTTTTAACATTTTTATTTACATCGTTTTCTGAAACATAGTTTCTATCTAAAATACCAGAAAATGTATAAGCATAGCCCTTTGGTTCTTCATCTATATTTCCTGCACCGCCTGCTGCGCCGCCCGAAACAAGGGTAGCTTCAATAGAGCTTACCATTGAAGGCACTTTGAAAATACCTGAACTTCCGGCATTTGTATATTCAACATACCCTGCCGTAGGTGCCGTGCCGCCTCCGCCGCCTGCACCTATAAGAGTTACTGTCATGTAACCATTAAAGCCTGCAGGAACAGTAAATACACCTTCGCAATAGCCTATGCTGCCATCTGTTTTTATTTCACTGCATTCAGATGAATTGTATTCAATTTCATGGGTTTTTGTTCTAAGGCCGGGGATTTCTCCTTCAACAGAAATAGTCATGGAATCTTGCATACGGCGGGTTATTACAGGGGCAAGAGCCGCAAGCAGCAATGAAGCAACAAGAAGCGCTATAAGCATTTCAACAAGAGAGAAAGCGGGGGCAAAAACTACCTTATCGGGTAATGCATATTTTCTTTCCATAGGTTTATCCTTAATTATTGTTATACTTTTATAGTTAATTGTCTACTATAAGATAACAATATTACGCATATTTGTCAAATAGAAAATATAAACTTACGATTTTATTATGCTAGAAACTACTGATGTAAAAGAATTAATAACTATCTTGCTTTTTAGAAAAGGTTTATCGATGCGAAAACTTGTCAAAAAAATGAATGAAGCAGGATACCCTGAGATGACAATCGGAGGGTTTTCAAAGATGCTGAAAACTAAATCCATAAAATTTACAAAGGTGCAGGAAATATTAGATTTCCTTGGATATGGACTTAAAGTTGTCGAAAAACCTGAAAAAAATTAATCTACATTAACAGGTTCACGGTTTATAGCGCGAATTGCTTCTTTTGCAGTGAGTGCAACATCATCAGGGATATTATCCACAACTGTCAACTGCCTTAAAACATCAATTGTCCGTTTAAATGCTCTAACAACATCGCCTTCCGTAAATTCCGTATCTGAAAATATTTTATCCCAAGCTTCAATAGATGTAGTATCTTCACTTGCAGATAATACCCAAGCTTCAATCAGCGCACAGTATTCAGAATTTATATGCATAGGATTTTCAAGCTTTTCATCGCGTTCTAAAAGAAATATTTTGCGTCTGATGTCTTTAATTTTGCCTAAAATTTTTCTTACATTCTGGCTTGGGGGTTTTAGAGGCGTATTATCAAGATTTCTCACTTCTTCAGTTGTGATAGCACAGATGACAGAAGCAAGTTCATACGGCGCAAGACCATTTAGAAGTCCTGAAAGAATTATTTCAGAAAGATATAATTCATTTTCAATTCGAAGCCCCATCGTGATTTTACCGGTTTCAGTCGGGTAATCATCTTTCAGGTTTTTCATAGCCTCCAAAATGCGCTTATGGGCAAGGAATTTTTGCCAGTAAACATCTTTTTGGAACTCAATATCTTTCTTTAAGCCGCGCACTTTT
The DNA here is from genome assembly GCA_910577515.1 of uncultured Vampirovibrio sp. Taxonomy (GTDB): domain Bacteria; phylum Cyanobacteriota; class Vampirovibrionia; order Gastranaerophilales; family Gastranaerophilaceae; genus MGBC122484. The sequence goes on along the minus strand of CAJTLW010000002.1, from coordinate 64,405 downwards.
TTTTCATACCTTTTTAAAAGGTCAATTTCTTTTCTGTGTTTTCTGTATATTTTACAGGTATCGCAGCCATAGCTATGCATTTTATTAAGAAACTCTTTTGTTTTTTGTTTAAATTGAAGAATTTCAGGAGCATTAGGGTTTTTAGACTGGCGTCTTAAAGCTTTCAGAACAGTTCTATGCTCCACATAAAGGTTTTTATATTTAATATAATCTTCCATATCATCCGCATTATGTTTATGCGGGCATTTAAAGTTTTTGAGCGCATCTATATTTTCTTCATATTGACGAAGCTCATTTAAAAGCGGGGTAATTCTATCGGTTGAAGAATAGTAACCAAAGGTTTTTAAAATTAATTCTTTGGCTTCATCAAGTGAAAACCTTTGCAGAAGGTTTAAAACCATTGAATAGCTCGGTGAAAATTTGCTCTCCAGAGGGTTTGATGTACTGATTGCAAGTTCATACACTTCTTCAGGCGTTTGGAAAGGTGTGCCAACGATTACAACATAACCGATTTCATCCATACCACGTCTGCCGGCGCGTCCTGACATTTGTAGAAATTCATTTGCAGTTAAAAGCCTGTGTCCGTCGTCTGTTCTTTTTGAAATTGAGCTGATAATGGTGCTTCTTGCAGGCATATTTATGCCCGCAGCAAGGGTTTCAGTCGCAAATACAACTTTTATAAGGCCGGCTTGAAACATCCTTTCTACAAGGTTTTTCCACCCCGGGAGCAAACCTGCATGGTGAGAGGCTATTCCTCTTTTAACAAGTTCAATGTGCGGATTATTGTATAAATAGGGGTTTTCCGCTATATAATCATCCACCATTTTAGAAGCTTTCTGTGCTTCTTCTTTATCCAAAAGGTCTATACTACTGCATTTAAGAGCATTTTCGTCGCATTTTTTCCTTGAAAACGTGAAATAAATTGCAGGGAGCATGTTTTTTTCTTGCAATGCCAAAATAATATCTGTAGCGGGGTTTTTCACCGTTTTTTTATTAAAATATTTGTATTTACTTTCAGGACGGATTTTTTTATTTAAAGCACCTTCAGGGGTCATCAAAGGCACGACAGTATTGGGTTTTGAGCTATCGTAATAATAAAACCTTAAAGGAACAGGTCGAAAATCAGTATAGATGTGTTCTGTTTTGGAATGAACTGTGTTAATCCAGTCTGTGAGCTGTTTTGAATTTTGCACGGTAGCTGAAAGCGCTATTATCTGGATATTTGTCGGGCAGTAGATAATACTTTCTTCCCAAACGGTGCCTCTGGATTCATCATTCATATAGTGAACTTCATCTAAAACTACATAGCGTACATCTTTAAGGTTATCTGATAAAGTGCCAAAGGTTGTACCGTAGAGCATATTTCTGAATACTTCTGTTGTCATAACAACAATTTGGGCGTCACGGTTTATTGTAGTATCACCTGTCAAAAGGCCGACATTATCTGTTCCATACTGGTTTGAAAAATCGTGATATTTCTGGTTTGACAATGCTTTAAGGGGGGTTGTATAGAAAATTCTTGTATCGTTTTCGAGTGCAAGATGGATGGCACTTTGAGCAATACAGGTTTTACCGGCACCTGTCGGAGCGCAAACAACAACACTTTTGCCCTCTTGAATATTTTTTATTGCATCTTCCTGAAAATCATCCAGTTTAAAGTCAAATCCATACATATAAAGGATTTTAGCATAGAAATCAAATTAAGGCACGTTTTTTAACAAGAAGGGAATTAGTTTTTCTCATTCGGCTTTGTTTTAAAAAAAAAAGGGGGGGGAAGGTAAATTAATCGTTATTTTCGGGAGGGGGTAAGGGTTGAATTTCCGGCTGCTGCGCCGCTTCAAAAAGAGTGCTTAAACCAGGATTGTTTCTTATAAGTTTTTTTAGGTAACCTTCGGATAAATCAAGATATTGAGCCATTTGATAAAAGCTTGCTTTTGTCTTATCCTGAATTCTTTGTCTCAATATGCGCTCAATCATAACGTTATGCACTTCGATTTCATCTTCCGTATAATTGTGTGCAGGTTTTGATAAAGTTGCATCCCAAAGAACAGAAAGTTTTTGCGATTTTTTTATGCAGGCAGCTGTTATACTTTCTGCAAGACCAACCATTTTTGCAAGTTTTGACAGCGTTATAGTCTCTTCTTTACTTTTAACTTCAGTTAAAATTTGCTCTATTTCAGCACTTTTAGCTTCTATATCATATTGCGGTTCAATTATGCACTCTCCAGTTTTAACTTTACCCCACAGTGCCTTTAATTCTGTATTTCTTGAAATTCTTGAAGAGATTAAACCAGGCTTTAAGCCTTCAAGCTTAGAAGCAAATTCATTGAAAGTCATTTTCTGTCCGCTTTCAACAGCTTCTGTCAAAGCGGCAGAAATCCTTGCATTCTGTGCCAAGGTTTCTTCTTCCGTATAAGCATCATGTTCGACAGCTCTAACCTTATCAAAAAGCCTACTTAAAGTTGAATTTTGTGCTATTCTTGCCCTTACGGTGCCTATTGCAATAGATGTTACTTGTGAGATATAACTGTAAGTAACTTTTAACCCGCTCTTTTTCGCCTCCTGTAAAGCTTTTTTTATCCTGTTTACTTCAAGATTATAATTTTTATCAGCAATCGCTTGATTTTCCTGCCATATTTTTTTAAGTTCCGCATCAGTTTCAAACCTGCCTTTTATAATACCTTTATCTATACCGGTTGCCTTTGATATTTCCGCCCTTGTAATAGTTCTTTTCTGCTCTGTTGCAAGCCTTATTTGTTCTGCTATTAAATCAGACTGTTCCTGCATTTCCTCTTTCGTAAAAACTGAAGGGTCAATGGGCTTTACCCAAAACCATATTAAATTTAAAGCTTCATCGTTTGCTATATATTTTGCCACAGAACTTCTTGGGATATCTGTCTTCTGTGCAATTTCTTCGAGTGTAATGGTTTTATTGTTATTTTTTGCATCCAAAAGTACGGTTTCAACCTTCTTTTTCCTTTGAATCAGCTCTTCTTTGGTTGAACGTTTTCTTTGACCGGAAGCAGCACCAAATGTACAGAATGTTTTTGGGGTATAGATATAAGAATTAATCCTCATCTTCATCTATCCCCATCATTTTATTGTATGTTTCCTGCAGTGCAGTGTTATTTTTGATACGCATTAAAACAACGCCGGGATACAGGCCTGCTTTTTGTGCCAGTTGTTCAATACTCAATTGTTTTTGATATCTTAAACCTTCAAGCAGAGCATCCATAACGGCATCATCCTGCTTTTCAATATCACATTCAGGATAAATATCGGGCGGATACAGTCCATTTTCTATTGTGCGCTTAAAAAGTTCATCATTTTCATTAATTCTTACTCTGACAACTTCGCGGCTTAGACCTGCTCTTTCTGTAACAGAATCATAACTGTCTTCCTTGTAGATATAAACCAATGCTTTATTTATACTGCTGTTTTGGGTTTTTCTTTCAAGAGTTGTCGGGGTTTTTATTTTAAGCAAAATTGCATCATACATAGGTCCCAACATTGCATCTTCTTTAATTAATGCAAGCATTTCATCTTTTTCAAACCCCAAATAAAAGGCTGCTTCATTATCTGTTAATTTTTGACCCAATGTATTTAATTCTTCAATAAAAGCTTGAATATCCCGGATTTTAACCTGATTTTCACCTTCAACTTTTGCGCTATTAGCAAGTTTCATATTGTTATATAGTTGCCTTATTTCGCTATTAGTTGAGAGGCGGAGTTTTACGACATAAGTATCCAGACCGCTTTTTTCACTTATCTGTTCAGGACTTAAAAGTTCTGAATTTACTATAGCTCCTTGCAATACTGGCCTTATCGCATTGAGTTCCCTTTCTTTTTGAAAAATTGAATAGGGAATATCCTTAATTGGCCTGCCTGAAAATGTTACGGTATCAAAAGGCAGGGGATTTAAACTATTATACTTTGGCGCAATTGCAATATTATTATTCTGCAAAAACGGTATATTAAAAATTTTCATACATCTAACCAGCTACTTTAGGGGTGTAGATGTATGAAAACTCGTAAAGAAACAAAATTGCTATATTATTATTTTTTTATATCATCTTTCACTGTAACATTTATCAAAGGCTTTGAAAAATATTTGTTTGCAACAGCTAATATATCTGATTGCGTAACATTTAAAATTGCATTTTTATATTCTTCAAGATGATTGATATCATACCCTAATGCCCCATACCAGGAAAGCAGAGCCGCATCATCCATATTTGTTTCAAGTGAAATTAAAATATTGCCTAAAATTTTATCTTTAGCTTCATTTAATTCTTTATTTGAAACAAATTCCGTTTTTAAAAGATTAATTTCCTTGAGCATTCCTGCTTTTGCAACATCTATATTTTTATTATTTGTGCCGATATATGAGATAAATGCTCCATCTTTTGCGTATTGAAGAAGAGTAGAACCTACGGTATAAGCAAGACCTTGTTCTTCCCTTAAGCTCTTAAATAATCTTGAACTCATTCCTTCGCCCAAAATTGCATTTATAACTTTCAAGGTTGCTATGTCTTTTAAATTATAAACGCCATCCGTTTTATAACCAACCAAAACCCAGGCTGACTTTGTCTCAGGCTTAATAATTGTTTTTTCAATATTTTCTTCAGGAATAAACTGCTCAACATTTAAACTATTAAGAGAAATTTTATTTTGCACATCTGATTTTACTTTCCGGGTTTTAAAGATTTTTGTCATTTCATTTATAATTTTATCTTCTTCGACGTTACCCACAACTGTTATAACAAGGTTTTTAGGGTCTAAAACATTATCATAATAATCAATGACATCATCTCTTGAAATGCTTGGAATATGCTCTTTTAAAATCTCTGAACCGTTGCCGTAAACAGAGCCTTTAAAGGCAATTGTCTTAAATTCATCTACAGCAATATTTAAAGGGCTGTCTTTAAGCTGCTTTAAACCTGCAAGCTTTAATTTTTTTACCTTCTCAATTTCCGCATTTGAAAACAGAGGCTCGTTTATAACATCGTTTAAGATTGAAAGAGCGTAATCAATTTCATTTGTCGTGGTTAAAAGGCTGATATCAAAAGCATCGTTGCCGCTTGATAACGAAAGCTTTATTCCTCTTTCATCAAGTACTTTTGCAAGGGTTGCACTATCCATTTTTTTAGTGCCTTTTGAAGCAGAAGTTGCTGTTACCGTTGCAACTCCTTCAATTTTTTCAAGATGATTTCCGCCAAGTGCTTGAATATCTATTGCAATAATAGAATTTGCAGGGTTTTTCTTAATAATAAGCGTAGCACAATTTGAAAGCTCGTATTTTTTAATATTTTTGCCGCTTTCAATTAACTTTGCAGGCGCAGCTTGTTCTTTAACATCACTTATTTCTTTTATATTTTTGGCCTCAGCTTTTGTTTCTTCTTTTGGAATTACAATGGAAATTGCGGTTTTATTTTTATCAAGATATTTTCTTGCAATCTTTATAACATCTTCTTTTTTTACGCGCTCAATATTTTCAAGATAATTATCATAATACCAGGTATTTCCCCAAAAGAGTGTCAAATAGCCAAGTTCATTTGAAATATTTGAGATTGATTCTCTTGAATAATATGTGGATGTTTTTATCATATTTATAGCTTTTTGAACATCAGCATCGGTTATGCCGCCTTTTTTTACGGCATCAACGGTTTTAAATATTTCATCTTCGACACTTTTTAAATTTTCAGGCTTAAAAGATGCCTGAATTACAAAAAGCCCGTCATCCATAAAGGTTGAATTGCCTGCTGAAATGGAATAAACAAGCTGGTGTTCTTCTTTTAGCTTTTGGTTTAAAATTGAACTTCTTGAATCACCCAAAATAGTAGATAATACATCTAAAACATATCCGTCCTTATCTTCTTTAAATTTTGGCGCTTTATAAGCTATTGCCATATAGCCAGTGTTTATATCTTTCTTTTCAACCATTCTAAGCTGTTTTTGAATGGCAGGTGCTTTAGGGTATATACCTGTTTTTTGAGCCTTGCTGTTATCAATAAACAGTTCTGCGACTCTTTTAATTGCATATTCGGGGTCCACATCCCCTGCAATTACTGTCGTCATATTATGAGGAGAATACCATTTATTATAAAAATCTAGAATTTCTTCACGTGTAATTGTTTCTATGACTTCTTTTTTACCTATAACTGGTCTAAAGTAAGGATGATAAGGCTCGTTTTGGGTATAGATGAGCTTAAAAAGATTGTTGTACATAATGTTTTTCGGATTATCAAGCCCTTTTGAAATTTCTTCTAAAACAACAAGACGCTCTTTTTCAAGTTCTTTTCTTGGAATTAAAGGGTTTAAAAGCATATCCGCATGCAATTCAAGTGCTTTATCAAATTCTTTAGAAGGAATTGTTATATAGTAATGGGTGAAATCCTTGCTAGTTGCGGCATTCGTAACTCCGCCTTTTGATTCTAAAATTTTATCAAATTCGCCGGGTGGTGTTTTTTCCGTCCCTTTAAAGAATAGATGCTCTAAAAAGTGCGCCACGCCTGAATTTTTGTCATCTTCATTTATGGAGCCTGTTTTAATCCAGGTATCAATTGTTACAATCGGATTAGTGTTAACAGGCATCACAATAACAGTTTGACCTGAAGGCAATTTCTGTACGGTATAATTCTTTGCATCAGATTCAGCTGAAAATGCAGCTTGAAAAACAACATTTGAAGCCAAAACACAAAATGTTATTAATTTTAAAAATATTCTTTTCAATTTTAAACCCTCTTTTTTATCTATTTTACCTTAAGTTCGCAGCACATCTGGCAAGAAGTGAAGCTTTTTGAATATTTAAGGTTTTTCCTGAAACATTTAAATTTTGTTTCGTTAAAAACATCTTTAATTTTTGCATCTTTAACATTTCCGATTTTAAACGATAAACAAGGATATACATCACCCTGTGGATTTATCATCATGTTGGAGAAAGGATATTTGCAAGGATAATAAATATCTTTCGGGTGCCGATTCAGGTCTGTTTTATCTTTTGGCGTAAAGAAAGCTTTTATTTTTCTCATTTCTTCATCCACGCCGCCGCCTTCAAATTTAGGTGAAAATCGGATTTTGGTTTTTGAATTTTTAGCCATCTTTGATATTTTTCTATAAACATCTTCAAAATGTTCCATATCAAAATATGGTTGAATAGGGTAATTTGGTTCATAGAAAACCGGTTCAAATTCATTTTTTAAAACCGAATTTTGCTTTAGGTCATTGTTTCTTAAAAATGAAATACTCAAAAATTCAAAACCCATTTCGGTTGTATATTCATAAAGTTTTAATAAATCATCAATATTATTATTTAAAACTATGGTTTTAATATCCACCATGGGTTTATTTCTATGTTTTTGCCTTCTATAGTTCAAGGTTTCAAGGTTTTTTGTAATTCTGTCAAAAATACCATCTCTATTTCTGTTTAAATCGTGGTTTTTGCCCCAGCCATCTATTGAAACGGATAAAAGCATCATTTTTGATTTTATAAAAGCATCAATAACATCTTCGTTAATTAAAATTCCGTTTGTTACAACATTTAATTTACCGTAAACTCTTTTTGATACAGCATATAAAATATCGCAAAAATCATGACGCACTAAAGGTTCGCCACCAACAAGAGTTACAAAAGCATATCGCGGAACTTGCTTTATAATATTTAGCCAATCTTCAGTTGAAAGTTCATTTTTTTGCCTGTCAGACCCTACATAACAATAGGGGCAATTAAGATTGCATCTATATGTTAATTCAAAGAAATATCTTAAAGGTATTATCGCCTTTCCCTCTTTATTGTTGTAAGAAAAATTTGCGTAAATATCACGCGCTGTATCAAAAAGTTTTGAATAATCCATCTTTTCCTCTAACTAAAATAAACCGGCATTTATTATTTCTTAATTTTACTACAATATTTTTTTGTAGTAAAATTTTAAAAGAGAAAGCATGGAAATGGTTAAACTTTGCCTTTTGTAACTATATACAAAAGGGTTACATTTATTAACAGGAAAAGACGAGGAAGACTTTAGGTGACTAATTCTACGTTGAATTATGATGAAATTTGGGGAAATGCAAAAGAGATTTTAAAGAAAAAAATCCCGAACTCTACCTTTGAACCATGGATTTTACCTATTATTCCCGCAAAAGAAAATGAAGAATATTTTAAAAAAGGTCATATTGTTTTAAAAAGTGATAAATCTTTCGGAGTTTCCTTTTTAAACCAGAAATATTTTAATGAAATTCAAAATGCCATAAATGAAGCTGCAGAAGAAAATATACCGGTTAATATTATTTTTGTGCCGTCTGATACTAAAAAAGCACCAAAAAAGAAAGAAAAGCCTGCAGAACACATTGTTTTGATGAAGGAACAGATTGATAATTTAAAACAGATGCACTCATTTTGCGCCCTCAATTTAAAATATACATTTGAAAACTTTGTTGTAGGAGATAATTCTCTTGTTGCATATAATGCTGCAAAACAGGTATCTGAAGCGCCCGGGCAAAAATTTAACCCGCTTTTTATATCAGGCTCTGTAGGAATCGGGAAAACACATTTGATGCAAGCCATAGGACACAGCATTTTAAAAAATTTTCCTGACCTTAAAGTAAAATATGCTAAAACCGAAGAATTTACAAACCAGCTTGTGGATTCATGCCAGAAAGGGCAGGAATCTTATCAAAAAATGAAAAAATTCAGAGACAGATACAGAAATGTAGATGTACTTTTGCTTGATGATATTCAGTTTGCAGAAGGTAAAAAAAGAACAGAAGAAGAAATTTTTAACACATTTGATGCTCTGTTTCACCTTGGAAAACAGATAGTATTTGCTTCAGACAGACCAATATCAAGCTTCAAAAACACGCCCGACAGACTGAAAAGCAGATATGAGTGGGGATTATCGGTTGATATTCTCGTACCGGATTTTAAAACAAGGGTTGAAATTATAGAAAAACATGCCAAAAGGTCTGATTTTGAAATATCAAGAGAGGTTGCAGAATTTTTAGCTGAAACTTTTGATAAAAACGTAAGAGAGCTTGAAGGGGCATATAACAAGGTTAGCGCTTATGCTTCAATTAAAGGAATAGAGCTTACTGTAGATAGTGCAAAAGAAATTTTAGGAATAGGAGAAAACGCTAGAAAAATTACTCCTGAAATTATTATAGAAAATTGTGCCGAATATTTTAATGTTTCAAAAAAAGATATATTATCTACGGCGCGTTCAAAAGAAATTCAGGAAGCACGCCAGGCTGCAATTTACCTTGTGCGGGAAATGCTTGATGCAAGTTTTCCTGCAACGGGGGAAATTTTTAATAAAAACCATACAACTGTTCTTTACGCCTACAATAAAATGAAAAAAGACCTTCAAACCAATAAACCACTCCAAAATACAATTGAAGAAATTGAAAAGATGATGAGATAAAATCTTTATTTTTTAAGATCTAGTTTGAAAGATCGTATTTTATGACAGTATTTTTTTCCTGCTCTGTAATTAAAAGCTTTTTATTTTGATTATCGACATTTAAACAATAGGGTTTTTTCACCAGAAGTAAAACACTTGTTTTACCGTCAGGCTCTGCTTTTACAACGTTTCCTTTTGTATAGTTTGCAATATAGATATTGTTATTTTCATCAATTGCAACACCTACGGGGCCGCCAAGATTATTTGCACCCACAAATGTTGTTTTAACATTTTGCGGAGTAATTTTATACACAGCATTTTGCGAAAAACTAGCTATATAAACATTCCCAAGCTTATCGGTTGCAACACCTGTCGGTGCTTGAATGGTTTCAAAAAGAGAACTTCTTTTTGCGGCATTTTCTTTAAGTTTTGTTTCTTCTGCCACTTCTACCTGTCTTCTTTCAACAATATCAATAAGTTTTTCAGATTGTTCATAATATTCTGAATAATTCGGAATTCTATCCAAATAAGTTAAAGATTTTTTTAAATATCCTCTTTTATATAGCAAATTACCAAAATTATACATGCTCTCGTAATCTTCAGGGGTAATTTCAAGCAATTTTTCATAGGTAATCATTGCATCGTTATAATATTTATAGGATTCTTGAATTTTTGCAAGATTATAATATGCCTGATAAAATTTCGGGTCTAATTCTATTGCCTTTTTAAAAGAATTGATTGAATCTTCAATCTTATTTAAATTGTAATAATCAATACCTTTGTTATAGTATGAAGTAGCGTCCGTACCCTGCGCCGGACAAGGGATTAAACCCAATAAAACAAATGAAAATATTAAGCATGTAGTAATTAACTTTTTCATGATAATATGATTATAACAAAAAAGGAGAAATATACAATGCAAACCTCAAAAAGATTAGACAGGATACCACCTTACCTATTTGCAAGAATTGACGCCAAAATAGCAGAAGCAAAATCAAAAGGAATTGACATTATTTCTCTTGGTGTTGGAGATCCTGATACGCCAACGATTAAAACCGTTGTAGATGCCATGCACAAAGCAATTGATGAGCCTAAAAACCATGATTATCCACCATATAACGGCACGGAAGGCTTCAGACACGCAAGTGCGGATTGGATGAAAGAAAGATTTAATGTAGAGCTTAACCCTGATACGGAAGTTTTAGCTAATATAGGCTCAAAAGAAGCAATAGCACACGTTTTCTTTGCATTTGTAGACCCCGGGGATGTCACACTATGTCCTGACCCTGGATACCCTGTTTATCAAAATGCTACGATATTAGCTGGCGGCGAACCTTATTCAATGCCGCTTTTAGCTGAAAATAATTTTCTGCCGGATTTTGATAAAATTCCAGAAGATGTTGCGCGTGCTGCAAAATTGATGTTTTTAAATTATCCAAATAACCCGACAGGTGCGGTTTGCGACCTTGAATTTTATCAAAAAGCTGTTGATTACTGCAAAAAATATGATATTTTATTATGTTCCGATTTAGCCTATTGCGAAATGACATACGACGGTTATAAAGCACCCTCTGTATTGCAGGCTGATGGTGCAAAAGATGTTGCAATTGAATTTTATTCCCACTCAAAATCATACAATATGACAGGCTGGAGAGTAGGTTTCATTGCAGGAAACGCTGATGCCATTAAGGCTTTAGGTACAATTAAAAACAATATTGATTCAGGCGTATTTAAGGCTATTCAAGAGGCTGCAATTGAAGCCTACAGGGCGCCAAAGGATGAGATTGAAAAACTAAACCTTATGTATAAAGAAAGAAAAGAGCTGATGGAGAAGGGTTTGGCTAAATTAGGCTGGAATGTTAAACCTTCAAAAGCTACTTTTTATCTCTGGCTTCCTTGCCCAGAAGGCTTTACAAGCGAAGAATTTGCAACCGTAATGCTTGAAAAAGCGCATATAGTGGTGCCTCCGGGCAACGGATACGGCAAATTCGGCGAAGGATTCTTTAGAATAGCACTTACAAAACCTAAAGATGTGCTTCAAAAGGCACTCAGCAGAATGGAAGCCGCAGGAATTTCATACAATATGGAAAAAGAAGCTGTATGTTAATTTTTGGAATTGAAACGAGCTGTGATGAAACGGCAGCCGCTATTGTAAAAGATGGCAGAGAGGTAATTTCAAACGTTGTTGCCTCCCAAATTAAGACGCACCAAGCATTTGGCGGAGTAGTGCCTGAAGTTGCTGCAAGAGAACATCTTGACGCTATTAATATAGTGATAGAGGAAACCTTTGCACAAGGCGGCATTAAGCCATCTGAAATTGATGCTTTTGCGTCAACTGCAGGCCCCGGGCTTGTTGGTTGCCTTCTTGTCGGCTTAAACGCTGCAAAAACGCTATCTTTAGTGTATAATAGGCCGTATATCCCCGTCAATCACTTAAATGCGCATGTTTGTGCAAACTTTATCGATACCGATTTAAAACCACCTTTTACGTGCCTTCTTGTATCCGGCGGACATACACAGGTTATAAATGTTTCAGACTACGGGCAATGCGAAATTGCAGCAAGTACAATAGACGATGCCACAGGAGAAGTATATGACAAGGTGGCAAGATTATTGGGATTACCCTACCCTGGCGGGATACAGCTTGATAAACTTGCGCAAAGCGGCAACGGGAAAGCTTTTAAGCTGCCTGAAGCTAAAGTTGGGGATGATGAATTTAGTTTTTCAGGGTTAAAAACTGCCGTTTTAAGGCTTACACAAAGCTTTGAGAATGTTTCCGTTCCTGTAAATGACGTCTGTGCAAGCTTTCAGGAAACTATCACAACAACGCTTATAAACAAGACCGTAAAAATTGCAAAGAAAAATAATTCAAAAACAATAGTGTTAGCAGGCGGTGTAGCTGCAAATTCAAGACTTCGGGAGAAATTATTTGAGCTTCAAAACCCTGAAAATGGCGGCTTTAAGGTGTTTGCACCTAAAATGAAATATTGTACGGATAATGCCGCAATGGTAGCATCTGCAGCCTTTTTTAACCCTATAAAAACTGAAAATCCGCTTGAACTCGAGGTCTTTTCAAGAGGGTAATACCCTATAGCAATTGCACTTCAATAATTGTCAACAAAGCTTATTGTTCCACCCCGATAATCTTTGCCCTGCCTTTTTTATCCAGCTTAATCTTTGCAATACCGCCTGCAGCAAGGCTTTTTTCAATGGCTTTAGCTTCAGATTCTTTTGTAAAGAAATTTTCTATTCCATATACAATACGAATATCATTGTAATCTTTGCCATATCTTGAACTATAAAGAATAAAGTCAATTCTGCCTTTTATATATTTTTCTTCTGCTCCAAGGATTTTTGGCGCATTCTTACTGATTTTCTTTGCACTGTAAAATTTACCCTCTTTTTTTAATGTGACATAAATTGTTTCTTTGTGTGCAAAATGCTCACTTTTTTTCACAGGAATTGTTCCAATATCATACTTTAATTGCACATATTGCCCTCTTAAAAAGTCTCTTGGGTCTACAGGCTGCACTTTTAGAAGTATTTCATCTCCTGCAAAGAAGATTTTTTCATTCTGTATAACGGCAAAAAGAGCTAGAAATAACCAAAAACCAATTATTATGAGCATCTTCGTTTTATTATTCATCTTTTGCTCCTTTGCATGTTTTTATAACTCGTTTTTGCTTTTCAAGGTAAATCCCAAGTGAAAGAAGAATAACCCCGCCAAGGAAAAAGAAAAGTGCTTTATCAAGAAGATGATAGCTTATTTTAAAATATAAAACACTGATATAAATCAGCGTAAAATAATTTGCACCCGTAATAAGCCCCGTATCTTGAGCTTTATATCCAAAATGATACATTGCAAAAATAATAGAGACAAGGATTATATTTAAACCCGCAGTGTTAATTATGGCAGCTATTTCCATATTTAAAATATTTATACCCAATATCATATACAATATGGCAATTCCGGATAAAATCATAGTTTCAGCCCTCATGGCGTCGCTTTTTTTATTGAACACGAAATTTATCAGAGCAAATATTAGAAATACTGCAAGCGCAATAATTGCAGGAGTGGTAATTGTTTCATAATTATCTATAAGTATATTTGCACAAAATATGACAAGGGTGGCAAAATAAAGCACTAAAGTAGCTATGCTCTTGTATGCAGGAGTAAATTCGATAAAATTCTTCTGAATAAGCGGAATATTTGCAAAATTATACAAAACAAGGCCAAAAACAATCGGGGTTAAATAAGCAAAGTCATAAATGTTAGGAATACTGAAATATGATGCTATAAAAAGCACTATTGCAAGATTATTCACACTCTTTTTTCCAAATAAAAACGCTACGGGTAAAATGCTTATAAGCCATAGGAGAAATATTACAAAATTATTATCTGTGTGTACATTGTATATTTGTCCGATAAGCGCCCAAACTCCACCAATAAGCAGGGTTGAAAGAAAAATCAAAACACTTCCCAATCTTTTAAGGCTTGTTTTAATATATGAAAAATAATACCCAAGGAAAAAGCAGGCAAATGTAACAATTAAAGAAGCAGAAATTTTTACAAATCTGGAGTAAAAAAGCCTTAAAATCCAATCGTTTGCTGCAATAAAACTAATAACCCCTATACCGGTTAATATCGCTCCAATAGTATAGAGAGTAACATTCATTGCAAGACGGGCATTTTTATTCTTTTCTTCCTTTATATCATCCAGAATTATCTTGCTTTGTTCTTCGCCAATATAACCTAATTTAAGCCATTTTTTAACGTGTTTTTCCAAAATATCTCCTAATTTTTTACATACCAGTAGATTTTTCGCGTTCTATGCGGCGCATTTCGCGGGCTTCACGGGTAGTTCTGGCATCACGCTTTGGTTTTGAATAATTTTTCATAAAAAGCCACAGAAAGCCTTTAACAGGGATGGATAGCGCTATAAAAAAGAATGAGAACACAAGATCATAGATGATTTTATCCCCATTCAGGGTTGATAGTGCTTCTTTTATAAACGCAAAATTTACAAGGTGGAACATTCCTAAAATTGCAGTATACAATATTCCGCAGAAATGTATCGCAAAAACCCCTATAATTGAAGCATAAAGCATACTTTTATAGGAAAATTTATCATAATATAAAACACGGCTTGCAAAAACTATTGCAAAAAAGTATCCTAAAATATACCCAAAAAAGTAACTTTTAATATACCCTAAACCCCCGCCAAGAGCAAAAACAGGCCACATAAAAAAGCCGATTAGAAGATATAAAATAATAACAAGAGAGCCAAACCTTGCGCCTAAAATTGCTGCAATGAAAAGTACCAGGGGAATTTGCGGGATGTATAAATATTGTTTTGTACCAAGGCCAAACATGGTATCTTCCGCCCCTACCCACCAATAGTGTGTAAAATTCAGCTGGGTAAAAGTACCTACAATCAATAATAAAAGACAAAGACACACAACCACAAGTGTGCCAAGGCTGAAAGGCGTTTTTTCGCCTTTATAGATTATTTCTTCAAACTCGCCTCTTATCCTTTTATTCATTTTAATATTTCTTTTAAATATTCCCGATTTTTTTCAAACAGTTTTTTATAACTTTCATTGAAAATGTTTTCCGTCCACATAATTATCGCATCTTCATTGTTATCCTGATAATATTTTTTCCTCACCCCTAAAGATTTAAAGCCGAATTTTTCATATATATTTTTTGCTTTTTTGTTTGAAGTTCTAACTTCAAGCGTTATGTATTTTATCTTTTTTTCATAACATTTTTCAATAGCATTTACTATTAAAAAATGCCCTGCACCTTTTCTTTGAAATTCAGGATTTACGGCAAAATTTGTAATGTGCGCTTCATCAATAATGTTCCACATGCCAAGATAGCCTATACATTTGCCCGCTTCATTTACAGCGCACAAATATTCTGAAATTTGATTATCAATTTCATTTACAAAAGATTCTCTTGCCCAGTGGTGTTCACCGTAGCATTTTTCTTCTATCTCCATCACATCATCAAGATGACCAAGACACATTTTTTCAATTTTAAGCATAGCAAAATATTAGCATAAAATACATTAAGTGTGCAAAATGCTTAGAAAATGCCTTTAAACTTGTGCGCTTATATAGAAAGGAGTATGCTCAACAGATAGATTTTTATTATCCAGAATACCTCTGTTTAATTGCGAATATGAAGCATCTTTTGAATTAAAGCATTTTTTCAAAAATTCATAAGCTACTTTAGGGTCGCATTTTTCTCCACAGGTAAATAAATCTACTGCAGCATAACCTAATTCAGGCCAAGTATGAATTGCAAGGTGGCTTTCAGAGATTATTACAACTCCTGAAACTCCATGCGGATTAAAAAGATGAAAACATTTTTGAACTACTGTTGCTCCGCATTCAAGGGCTGCATCAAGCATATATTTTTCAACCAGAGTAGGGTTATTTAAAACATTGGGGTCACATTCAAAAAATTCAGCCAAAACATGGCGTCCTAAATATTTGGAATGGTTTAATCTAAAATCTTCATTTAGTCCTAAGGGTACGGTTATCGCCAATTCATAGTCCTCCTAAAAATTTACTATTTTACATTTGATTTTTTAAGACAATATACACTATATGCAAAAAACACATGCATGTCAAAAATTGCTATTTTTGTTTTAATATTAATTAATATTTTTTAAAATTACCCACATTTGCCCCTCCTTTTTGCGCAATTTTTGTTATAAAATTCTCTTATGAATAAAATTTTTGTCATAGATGATGATATTGCAATACTTGAGCTTATAAAGGTTAACCTTGAATTAGCCGGTTACTCTTGTAAAACCGCTTCAGACCCTGTTGTCGGGTTGCAGATGATAAAACAGGAAGCACCTGATTTAATAATATTGGATGTGATGATGCCCGTTTTGGACGGATATTCCCTTGCATATAAAATAAGACAGCAAAATGATACAAAAAACATCCCGATTATTATGCTTACAGCCCTCGGGGAACTCAATGATAAATTAAAAGGTTTTAATTCAGGCGTAGACGATTATTTAACAAAACCCTTTGAAATTGAAGAATTGAAGGCAAGGGTGCTTGCCCTTTTAAACAGAAGCGGGAAGGTATTAGAATCTTTAAGATATAAAGAACTTTTATCTATAGGGGATATTACGCTTATCCCCGAAAGCTATACTGTAAAAATTTTAGATAAAGAAACAAAACTAACCCCTATTGAATTTGATATTTTAAACTGTCTTATGCAACACAATAATGAGATGGTATCCTCCAAGACCCTATTAAAAGAGGTTTGGGGGTATAGCGACAATGATGATGGGGATACAATCAGGGTGCATATTAGACACCTAAGGTCAAAACTTGATAAAATTTCAACTGAAAAAAATAAATACATTGAAACTATATATGGCGGCGGATACCGATTAATTCCTACAGGGGTTAATATAAATAAAAAGAAGAATTAAAAAAATGAAAAATATAAAACAAAGACTAGTCAGTTTATGCTGCCTTTTTATTTTATTTAGCATCTGTAATTTTTTCTATTTTCAAAATTCAGGAAATTACGGGGTTTTGCCTGGTGAAAATACAAAGTTTGAAGATGCAGCAATTGAGCCTGATGAATTATTTAACCAGACTTGGTCTTTAATAAAATCAAGCTATTTTGATGATGATATGAATGAGCAGAACTGGGCAAGGTGGAAAAAACGCTACAGCCATAAAATTAAAACCGAAGAAGATGCTTACATTGCCATAAATACAATGCTTGCAAGCCTAAACGACCCGTATTCAAAATTTTTAAATAAGAATGAATTTGAAGAACAAAACACAACAATTGATTCAAAAATTTACGGTATCGGAATTAATATTGTATCAATCTCAGGCAAAATTTATATTATGAGCGTGATAAAAGGCGCCCCTGCTGATATTCAGGGGGTAAAATCTGGAGATATGATTTTAAAAATCAACGGAAATGATATTAAAGGGGGTAGTATTTTTCAGGCTGCAAACTATATAAAAACAGGCCCAAATGGCAGCGAAAATAAAGATAATCTTGTAGAGCTTGAAATATTAAGAAACGGTGAAAAAATCATTAAAAAAATTAAACGGGCAGAGATTAAAATTAAAACCGTTGAAGCAGAAACGCTTGATAAAGAAATTGGCTATATAAGAATAACAAGCTTTATAAGTTCTAATACGCCCATTGAATTTATTGAAGCACTTAATAAAATAAAAGATACAAAAGCGCTCATTCTTGATTTAAGAGGAAACACGGGCGGGTTATTTCAAAATGCAGTGTTTGTAGCTAATATGTTTCTTCAAAAAGGAGACATAGTGCGTGTTATCGGGCGGGATGGCAAAGGAAGCTCTTATAGTGCAGAAAACAAAGATTATGTTTATGATAAACCACTTGCAGTCTTGGTAGACGGAGAATCCGCAAGCGCAAGCGAGATAGTATCAGCTGCACTTAAAGATAATAACAGGGCGGTTATTATCGGAACAAAAACATTTGGCAAAGGAGTTGTACAAAAAATTTATCCTATGCCAAACAGTACCGGGCTAAACCTTACTATTGCAAGGTATTTAACGCCAAGCGGAAATGACATTAATAAAAAAGGAATAACCCCAAATTATTTTGTTGAAATCACAAGAGATGATTTTGAAAAAAATAATGATTCGCAGCTTAATTTTGCAAAAAATATAATTAAAGGTGAGCTTGAACGTTCAAAACTTGCTGAGAAAAGCTGATATTGTATTTTATTCGGTTTCTTCTGTTGTTTTACCGATTTTAAGCGTACCTTGACCAAATTTTTTTTCAATATTATCCCAGGCCTTAGAAAGGTTTTTTGATTTTTCCTTTTCTTTTGCGCTAAAAAGCCCCAACTGCATTTCTTTTTTGGGTTCCACCCTTGATAAAACAACACCACAGGAGCGGTATATTACCCCTTTCATATAAATTTCATCAAAAAGAGTATAGATTTTTTTATTTATTTCAAATTCACTATCAACCGGCTCATCCAGCGAGATTTTATTTGTAAAAATCTTAAAATCCTTGGTTCTAAGCATTATAGAAAGGTGCTTTGCTGTTAGATTGTATTCTCTTAATTTGGTGCAAACGTGGTGGAGATGGCCATTCAGGGCATTTTTAATAACGCTTTTATCTGTTGTAAAATTTCGAAACGAACGCGTGCTTGAGATGCTTTTTGGAAGCGAATTTTCATATTCAACAGGGCTAACAGAGTTTCCTAAAAGCTCCTGCTTTAAATCAAGCCCTATCTTTCCAAGATTTCTTTTAAGAAAATCATCAGATAGCTTCGTATAATCAAAAGCACTTCTTATATTGTGGCGGCGAAGCGTCTTTTCAAGGTTGCGTCCTATACCCCAAATTTCATTTATGCTTGTGTTTTTTAAAATTTCAACCCTGTTTTCTTCATTAATTTCATACACGCCAGATAAGTCTGTATGCTTTCTTATGCCTGATTTTGCAATTTCTGAGGCCAATTTTGAAAGAGTTTTTGTAGGCGACAAACCTATTGAAACATCAATCCCTATTTCATTTTTAATATCTGTACGAACTTTTCGGGCAATTTCAAGATAAGAAATTTTATGAGTTTTTTCACATCCTGTGATATCCAAGAAGGCTTCATCTATTGAATAAACTTCAACATTCGGGGTAAAATCCGTTAATTTTGCCATAATTTTTTTTGAAATACTTTTATATTTTGCAAGATTTCCGGATAGGTAAATAGCATCAGGAAATTTTTTCTTTGCTATAAAATACGGCATCCCCATTGTAATGCCGAGGTCTTTAGCAGGATTAGAACGTGCAACAACACACCCGTCATTATTTCCCAAAACACAAACGGGCTTCCCTTTGAGCGAAGGGTCATAAAGCTCTTCACAGGATACAAAGAAATTATTGCAATCTACAAGAACAATATATGAACTTTGCGGCATAATGAGACATTATATCATATTTTATTCTCTAAAACTCAAGCCATCAAAGGTTTTTGTTAAACCTTGTTTTACTTTTGAAATTTCAGCTTCAATAATTTCATCAGTAAGCGTTTTTTCAACATCCTGAAGGGTAATTCTGTAAGCAAGGCTTCTTTTGCCAGCTTCAATATTACTTCCTTCATAGATATCAAATATTTTTGCACCTTTGAAGATATTTTTATCGCTGAATTTTTTAATAGCTTTTAAAATATCGCTATTTGAAATTGTTTTATCTGCAACAAAAGCAATATCCCTCATAATAGGCGTTGTTTGGGGCAATTTTTTATATTTAACCACACCGCCTGTTTGAATTGCATCCAAGATTGCATCTAAATCAAGTTCAAAAACAAATAAATCCTGATTTAATTTCATTTTATCTGCTAAAATAGGATGCAATTTCCCAAAATATCCGATATTAATGGCATTTTTGCCTAAAAGTTCAACTGTGGCCGTTTTAAAGGGGTGCATAAATTTATAATTTTCAGGATTTTTTAAAGGCGAATATACAATCCTTTTTTCAAGCCCTAAAATATCAAATAAATTTTCTATAACCCCTTTTAGTGTGTAAAAATCGGGCGTTTCTTTTTTATTCCACATTTCATTGTTTAGACTTCCAAAGATACAGCCTGTTAGTTTCCTTTTTTCTTCGACTCCTGAAGAATCTTCTGTTGCCTTTTCTTTAATGTGGAAAACTTTACCGATTTCATACATTCTGAAATTTTTATTTCCCATATCAAAGTTTAATTTTACAACATTTAAAAGGTTTGGCATCATTTGCTGACGAAGCGTTGTAGCATCTTCACTTTGCGGGTTCATCACAATAAGAGCAGTTTCTTTATCAAGCTCTGTCATATATTCTTTATAAAGGTTATCCCCTACAAGAGAAGTGGTTACAATTTCATCAAAGCCTGAATTTAAAAACATTTCATTTACCTGTTTTAAAATTCTTTGCTCAGACGTTATTGTGGCACCTTCTTTTATGTTCATTAAAGTAGGCGGGATGCTATCGTAGCCTGAAATTCTAGCTACCTCTTCAATTAAATCTATTTCTCTGTATACATCATTTGTTCTGTAGCTTGGAACTTTAAATTTTGCAGCAATTTCATTTTTGCCCAATAATTCAAAACCTAGGTTTTCAAGGATTTCAATGCATTTAGCCTGCTCAATTTCAATCCCTAAAATTCTTTTAATTTCAGAACCTCTGAGGGTTATTTCAATATCATCTTTTTTATTTTTGCCGCATTCAGTGAATCCTTCAAATTTGGCATCAGCATATTTTATTAAAAGATTAACAGCCTGCATTAAGCCCATTTGAACAAGCTCAATATCCACACCTCTTTCAAACCTTGCACTTGCTTCAGAACGGTATCCAACAGAGCGGGCAGATTTTCTATTGGTATGTGCTGTGAAAAATGCGGCTTCGAGCGCAATATTTTTAGTATTATCGTCAATTTCTGAATTATTTCCGCCAAAAACACCAGCAAGACAAACCGGCTCTTCTTTTGTTGCTATCACAACAGTTTCTTTTGTTAAATTTCTTTCAACTTCATCAATAGTAACAAGCTTTTCACCTTCTTTTGCATAGCGGACACAAAGGTAATTATCAAGTTTATCAAAATCAAAAGCATGTAAAGGAGTGCCAAATTCAAGCATAACGTAGTTTGTAATATCTACAACATTGTTAATTGGGCGCATGCCTGCTGCCATCACTCTTCTTTGAATAAAATCGGGGGCGGGCTTAATATTAATATCTTTTAAAAGGGCGATAGAATAATATTTACAAGATTCATCATCTATGATTTCAACTTTAAATTTATCAGTCGAGGCATCTTTTGTCGCACTCAAAGGTGAAAATTTTAACTTTTTATTAAATAATGCCGATAACTCTCTTGCAACACCAATTACAGACATTTCATCACCCCTGTTTGCAGTGGGCGCTAAGTGAAATACGATTTCATCATTTAAGTTTAAAACTTTTTCCAAAGGTTCGCCAAGCTTGATTTCACCCAATCCAAGAGCAGGGTTGTTTAAAATCAAAATGCCATCTTCTTTTTGCATTCCATCTAAGCCAAGTTCATCCTGTGAACAAAGCATACCTTGTGATTCTACTCCTCTTATTACAGCAGGGGTAAGCTCAAACAATTCGCCTGTTTTTCTTGAAAAAACTTTTGAACCGACACTTGCATAAGGAATAATTTGCCCTTCTTTTATGTTTTGTGCGCCGCAAACAACAGTTTTTACAGAATTTCCTGTATCAACAGTCACAAGGTGCAATTTATCAGCATTAGGGTGGTTATCGATTTTTTTAATTAATGCAGTAATTATATTTGTAAATTTTTGTTTTCTAACTTCAATTTCTTCAACCTCTAAACCGCTCATAGTAAGCTTATGTGCGATTAATTCGGGTTCTATACCATCTAAATCCACATATTCATTTAACCACTCTAGTGAAACCTGCATAATTAAATCCTTCTAATTTAGTCTTTTGTTATTTTACAGAGCATATTATACCGCCCTTTTCTTCATTTTAGTACAAAAAAGGATTTTTAGACAAGAAATTAAAATTCCCCCAAAGGAAAGACCGTTTTCATAAAATTTTAGCCTTGTAAAAAATAAAATATGGGATATAATAAAAATATCAGGGGCGGCAGCTTCCACTACCGTCAACTGCAAAAGGCTTGAAGTGACACCTACTTTTTGTGGGTGTCATTTATTATGTATAAAATCAAAAAAATTAAAAATAAATTTATATTGAAATTTTCCATAACATAAGCCCTCCTTTCATTTGAAACTATCAGCCAAAAGGCTCAAGCAAAATGTTGTGCTGATTGTTCCTTATGAAATGCAGGCTAGCCCCTTTAATATTTAATTTTAAAAGTTCAACTAAATATAGTTCTTAATTATTCAAACTGTGCAACGGGGCAGGGATGCGGCCAAGACGGTTTACAAAAATGCTTGAATTAAGTTTGCTTACAGGCATAATTGGAGCTGTACCTAAAAGTCCTCCAAATTCAGCCTCTTCACCTACGGTTTTACCCGGAACGGGGATAATCCTCACTGCTGTGGTCTTTTTATTAATCATACCGATTGCCATTTCATCCGCTATAATTCCTGCAATTGTTTCAACAGGAGTATCCCCCGGAATTGCAATCATATCAAGCCCAACAGAGCAAACACTTGTCATGGCTTCCAATTTATCAATGGTTAAAACCCCTCTGCGTGCAGCATCTATCATGCCTGCATCTTCAGAAACAGGAATAAAGGCGCCTGAAAGCCCTCCAACATAGCTTGATGCCATAATGCCGCCTTTTTTCACCGCATCATTAAGCATTGCAAGTGCAGCCGTTGTGCCATGCGCCCCTGCAGCCTCAAGCCCCATTGCTTCAAAAATCCCTGCAACGCTATCTCCTTCTGCAGGGGTAGGCGCTAAAGATAAATCAATAACTCCAAACGGCACATCAAGCCTTTTTGCAAGACGTCTTCCGATTAATTCACCTGTTGTAGTTATTTTAAAAGCTGTTTTTTTAATGGTATTTGCTACTTCCCCTAAATCAGCGGTTTTTGGCATATTTTCAATCGCCCAGCGGACAACACCAGGGCCAGACACCCCAACATTTAAAGCAACTTCAGGCTCATTTATCCCACAATAAGCACCCGCCATAAAAGGGTTATCTGTGACCGAATTGCAAAAGCATACAAATTTTGCTGCTCCGAGGCCATCTGCACCAGCTGTAAGCTCTGCCGCCTTTTTAATAACATTTGCGGTTTTTAAAACACCCACCATATTGATGCCCGCTTTAGAGGTTGCAAGATTTAGAGAAGAACAAACTCTTTTTGTTGTAGCAAGGGCTTCGGGGATGCTTTCAATAAACCTTTTATCGCCGTTTGTGCAGCCTTTTTCAATCAGGGCTGAATACCCCCCTATAAAATCAATTCCTATTTCAGATGCCGCTTTATCCAGAATTTGCGCTAAATAAACATAATCAGGGTTTAAACAAGATTCTGCTACAAGAGATATGGGGGTTAAGGCTATTCTTTTATTAATAATCGGAATTGAAAATTCATTTTCAAGGTCTGATGCATATTTTGCAAGATTTCCTGCAGATTTTGTGATTTTATCATAGATTTTTTTTCCGACGGTTTTAATATCTTCTCCTGCACAATCTCTAAGGCTTAAAGCCATTGTAACAGTTCTGATATCGAGATGATGAACTTTAATCATCTCGATTGTTTCCATAATATTTTGTATATCGAAATCTTTCATAAAAATCCTTAAAAATCCGCCAGCAGTGTAAAACTAAATTGAGTGCATATTATCAAAAATTTCTTTTCTTTGTACCCAAACTTCCATCTCAAGCTTATTTCCGGCGTTTATAATACCGTCTTTAATTTCTTTAAAAGACATTTTAGCGTTTTTGATACTGCAAAGCATCATCATCACAAAATAATCCTGCATAATAGTTTGTTTAATATCTTCAATATTTACATTTAATTCTGCAAGCGTATTTGCAATCCCTGCAACAATTCCCACTTTGTCTTTGCCTGAAATGGTTATTATTATTTTATCCTCACTCATTTTAACTTTAGCCTTTATTTTTTAACGTCTTCTTTAATTACAATTAAATTATTCATAATTTTCATTGCAACAGTGGGCAAAACAACATCATTTAAGCCGTTTGCTATGCTTATTATACTTCCTGCCTTAAGAGTTGTTTCTTCACCTTTATACATAAATGTATAGTCTGTATCCCTGTCTGAACGTATTGTAATTTTATCCATTTTATTTACCTTTGTAACTTAATATTTTACAATTGCAACACCAGAGCTTGTGCCTAATCTATCTGCACCTGCTTCAATTAAATCAATAGCCTGAACTCTTGTTCTAATGCCGCCTGAAGCTTTTACGCCAAGCCCTCTTCTTGATACGGTTTCACTCATTAAACGGATATTTTCCGTTGTAGCACCAAGCCCGTTTTTCAAGAAACCTGTTGATGTTTTTACAAAATCAGCTCCTGCCGTAATGCAATTTAAACAGGCTTTTTTAATTTCATCCCGCGTTAAAAGGTCAACTTCCAATATAACCTTTAAATTGTGCTTTCCGCAAACATTTTTCGTGCTTTTAATTTCATCAGATACTCTTTTATAATCTCCCATTTTTATGGCAGAAATATTTATCACAGTATCAATTTCATCAGCACCTTCATTTATTGCTTCATGCACCTGCACAAGGGTTGTATCCATACTGTTTGTGCCTAAAGGGAAATTTACAACAGTTACAAGTTTTACATCCCCTCTATCTTTGTTTTCATCCAAATATTTTCTTGCACATTTTACAAAATTAGGATTTATACAGATGCCAAAAAATTTGTATTCCAAAGCCTCATCAATAAGTTTTTTAATATCGCTTTCTGTCGCACCCGGCTTTAAAAGTGTATGTTCAATATATTTTGCTATATCCATAGCAATTATTATACCAAAACCTGATTTTTAGCGCCAGTATCAAAATTCATACAGGAATTTATATTTTCCAAAGTTATCTCTAAAATTCTTCTTGTGGCTTCTTTTGTATCATAGGCTGTATGCGGGGTTATAAGCACATTATCCATTTTTAAAAGACGGTTTGCAATTAAAAAATTCTTCAAACAATTGTTTTTTATATTACTAAAATCTCTCGCCCTTGTCGGCTTTTGCCATAATATATCTTCACATTCTATAACATCAAGTGCAGCGTATGCCACCCTTTGTTCTACAATAGCATCGTAAAGAGCATCTGTATCGATTATTTCGCCGCGTGCCGTATTTATAATAATTACGCCTTTCTTAAGAGAATTTATCCTGTTTCTATCAAACATTCTTAGTGTTTCAGGGGTTAAGGGCGTATTTATACTTATAATATCAGAGCGGGAGCATAATTCATCAAGTGAAACATACTCTGCATCTGTAGTTTGTTTAAGGTCATAAGCTAAGACATTCATAGAAAAGCCTTTTGCAATTTTTACAACCTTTGAACCTATTGCGCCCGTGCCGATTACGCCCATTGTTTTTGAAAATAATTCTACACCAATATATTTATCCAGCAAAATATTTCCCATGCGAAGGGCTGTATTTGATTGCGGGATTTTCCTTATAAGCGCCAGAAGGCTCGCAAAAACATATTCCGCCACTGTATAATCGCCATAATTTGGCGCATTAAAAACAATAATGCCGTTTTCTTTTGCATAATACATATCAATGTGCGAATAGCCAACGCTTCTCAGCACGATAAATTTTAAATTT
Source organism: uncultured Vampirovibrio sp. (assembly GCA_910577515.1). Lineage (GTDB taxonomy): Bacteria > Cyanobacteriota > Vampirovibrionia > Gastranaerophilales > Gastranaerophilaceae > MGBC122484. The sequence goes on along the minus strand of CAJTLW010000002.1, from coordinate 38,738 downwards.
TTAAAGCGCGAAAGCGTTTCTTTATTCAACAAAGACGGGGTAAAAACAGATATAATATCAGAATCAAGTGCAATTTCAGGCGTTTCAAGGCTAGGGTGAATGCTTTCGTTTATAAAAACAGTATTTAAGCCCTCAGGCAGGTTCTTTTTTAAAAATTTTTCCTCATGGGGCAATGTATCAAAAAATGTAATCTTCATAATACAAATTTTTTAACCCGCCCGATGAAAATTTTTATCCCCCAAACAGGATGCCGGATTGGATGAAATTTGTATGGTACTTCAAAGTGTTTTTGTTGAAAAAAAATAAAATAGAGTTATAATAAAGGCATAGAGTGGCAGTTGTCAACCTGCCGGATACTCTTAGAGGTCTAAAACGGTTCTATCTATTCAGATTGGAGCCGTTTTTTAATATGTGTAAAATCAAAAAGATTAAAAATAAACTTAGATTGAAATTATCCATATTGACCCCCTTTCTAGCCGGGAATCAACCCGAGGTCTTAATAAAGTTTGTTGGTTGATTTTCCTTTTAAAAATAGTATCTTTTACTCTACACCTTAAGTTTTCAATGTGCTTTGTTTTTAATTTAGCACATTAAAACATAGTAAAAATCTCCCGACGTTTGGAGATTACGGGAGATTTAAAGTCTTTTTTCCTCATCTTTTTTCTTTGATATAATGCGTTTCAGACTTTATACTGGATATATTGTTTGTTTGAAATCTTTGTTAAAAATTACTTTTTATTAAGACAAAATATAAAATAATTTTTTCTTTATCTGGTCATATAAATTATAGCATATATAAACTTTTAAGTCAATAAAACATTAATTAATATTAACATTATACCATTATGGTGATTGTATAAATTAATATTATAAATAATAATTTTTAACTATGAAGAAGGCATTAAAAATGAGATACGAGGAGGCTTCAAGGCTTCCGAATGAACCAATATTTACAACCAAAGATATTATGGAAATTTTCCATTTTTCTTCACAAGCCACCGCGCAAAGATTTGACAAAAGCGGCCTTGTAAATGCCAAAAAGAACAAAAACGGACACAGATTTTATTCATACAACCAGATTGAATATATGAAAAAGCTGCAAAAGCTTGTAGATTATGACATTTCCCATTTTACAATTAAAGTTATGCTTGAATTTGAAAAATCCAAAGGCAGAGATGAAAATCTTTTCCTTGAAGAATTTACAGAATTCTACACAAAACGCACCTATTCCATGAGCCGCAACAACAAACGAAAACAAAAGTAATAAAAGTTTATTTCCTTGCAATGGCCATGAATTTGTAAATAATTTTTAAAGATGCCGCCACTTCATCTATCATTTTACATGCCTCATTTTGATAATTATCTTCACCGGTCAAAAATTCGTAAGCATAAGCAAGATTGTTATAAAGCAGTTGTTTTTCAGCCTGCCCTGCATTTTGCACAACCAATACATAAAAATCTGAAATCTCTTCTGTCGTAAGAGTTTTTGCCATACCATCCGCACCAAAAAGACGGCTGGACAAGGCAATACAAAGATTGAGCGCGTTCATATCAGAAGGACTAAACTTATTTTGCCGTATTTTAGCTTTCAGGTCTTTATTAACTATATCGCTCATTGTCTTTACAAGGGCAATTTGATACATATTTGCCCTTAAATCAACATCAACAGCATTGTAAAAATAATCGGTAATTGCACTATGTGCATATTCATTTTTAATAAGCCCGTTTGCCCCGCGCGGCAAGGCAATTGCCTGAAAATTATCTCTTGTAAAATTATCAAGATTATAGCCGTTTTCTTTCAGCCATTGCACCATATCGTTTTTCAAAGCAGGGGGGTAAATTTCAATCTCTTTTTGCCCTATAACGGTGATTTGCTGCGGCTTAATCAGGGTTTCAAAATTTGCTTCTTTTTGGGGTTTTGGCTGAATATCGGCATATTTAAGCCTTGCCCAGGCTTTTTGCATACATTTTGACCACTGTGTGCGCGCCCATGAATTCCTTTTCCAAAATTCGCCAAGCCTGCTTGACTGATTGGTTTTTAGCTTACCATTAAGGTTTTCATCCTCTTCAAGAATTTCTGTAAATTCTTTTGCTGAAACATCTTTTCTGCCCATAAATTTGCTTAATTTTTTCCTGATAGACCTTGCTTCAGGTAAATTCCAGGCTGCAGTGACCACTAAACGGCGCTGCTCAATAACTTCGGGGTGTTCTAAATAATACTTTTTCGCCCTTTCAGACATTTCCTGTACTTTTTCAGGATGCTTAATATAGTGTAAAATCAGGCTTTCAGAGATTTTTTTCTTTTGTTCTTCGCTTTTAGCCCCTGCAGGGATATAAACACCATCCTGTTTTTCGGCTCTTAATTTCGCCAGTTCAGACTGCTTTTCAGACATAAGCCCTGTTATTCTTTCATTGTGCAACACGTCTGACAGCTTTAAAACATAGGCATACGTGGAGTTTCTTCTTGGAATATTAAACTTTTCAAGAATGCCTGAAATTTTTTTACCGTTTGTGTATTCTTTTAAATCTTCAATAGAAAATGCAGACCCCCAGTACATTTGCAGGATTTGGAGCGATAAGTCCCTATCGGGGTCAAAATGTTCAAGCTTGCCCTTTTTGGCATCATCTATAAAACTATCCTTGTCGTATTTTATATCATCATCTGCTAAAACACCTGCAAATTCAGGATATACAGCTTTGACTTCCTCTAGCGTTTCCATTTCATTTAGTTTTGCATATTTTTCTCTATGAATATCGATAAGTGTTTTATTTTGAGGATTTCCCGCCTCTATCTCATTTTTCACCATCTCATAAATATCTGGAGGGTAATATTCAGGGTTAAGCCTTTCAAAGGTTTCGTTCAAATTGATACTGTATCCGCCTGTAAAATTCATTTGATACAAATATTGTTTTGCACCTGGAAGGCTTGAAGAATAAGAATTTTGCACAGTAAAATTTTGGGCGGATGCGGGTTTTTTGCACAAAATTATGTTTTTTTGAATAAAATTATTCTGAAATGGTATTATGGCAGAGGTTTTCATCTTTTTTATACTTCTTTAAATTTAATTTCTCGAGGGCAGGATTTTTAGGGGTAATTATTTAAAACACTAAAAAAGAATTTTTTGCACACCAAAAAATCCGGGGCTAAAAATAGCATTAACACCGGATTTTAAAGAAATTTATAAATTATTTTTTATATAAATTTCATCACAACCAAGCTTTATTACACATTTATAGCCCGATTTTTTCATAAGTTCTCTTATTTCAGCATTATTATAATCATTCTCAATACTTAACGCTTTAATATCATATTTTGAAAAATCAATTGATTTTAAAACTTTAATTTCGTTTCCTTCCGTATCAATTGAAATATAGTCTATTGTTTTAACGTCAGGAAAGTTTGTCATAAGTGTTTCAAAAGTTATAGTTTCAACTTTTATGGTTTCCATCGAACCGCCAAGCTTGCTTAATTCTTTTTCAATTCTTTTTATATGATCCGGATGATAGTCATCTTTCATTCCGCTTAAAACTGCGCAATGACCTTTAATTTGGACAAAATCTCTCTTTGAATCATTTTCAGCTATTGCTACGTTATATTTTGCACATTTTCTTGTCGAACACACTTTTTTAAACATTTCCGGATTTGGTTCTATGCAAATCCCTTTCCAACCGAGGTTTTCCATTTTTAAGGTGTTGCTAAAAGTAACCCCGTTAAAAGCGCCGATATCAATAAAAAAACCATCCGTTTTATTTTTAAAATATTCTAAAATATATCTGTCTTGCCCATATTGGGAAAAATACAAATCTTTGCTGTAAATTCTTCTTCGAAGGGCTGAAAGCTTTACCCTTACAGCATGCATAAAACGGGCAAATAATGTGCTTTTGTCTTTATATACAATAGGCACGGCTAATCCAAATAAAATACTGTAACCACTTTATGGGATTCTTCTGCAAAATCAACCGCTTTGTGCAAAGTGTTTGATGTATGCGATAAGAAGCAAATTAATTGCTGGCATTCATCAATAATTTCACGGTTACAAATTCTTGAAGCATCTGTTAAAGTCATCATTGCTCTATCAGGGTGTTCAATAATATTTGGCACACCGATAAGCTGGTCTTGAACGTCTGATGGCTGCTGGCCGATTGTTTGGGGTAAAATTACTTTTAATTTTTCAGGGTTGGCTTTCATGGCACCGCGAATAGCAGCAGCATTTGTTCCTGATGAACCACCTGAAGTTATAATGGTATTTCCTTGCATAACAAGGGAAGTTGTAAGAGTTTCAATTATTTGTTGATGAGTGATGGCAAGGTTTCTAGAACCTATTATAGCTATTCTTTTAGCTGATTGCCTAATCGTTGCAAGCTCTTGAGCCAGAGTGTCTACTTTATCGATATCATCATCCGATACTTTATCTAAATCATCCAATGGCACCATAATCGAAGGCTGCAAGGGTTGTTCGTTATTGTTTTCGCTCATCAAATTTTCCTTAATATTTTTTTGTATTATAATAATATCATATTTTTTTAATTTTGACTATTTTTTATTAAACGGGATAAATAGCAGGAGCAGGAAACACAACAGCAATGCAGGATATAGCTTTTTTAAAGGGGTTAAATGAAGAACAATCCCATGCCGTTTTGGAGCAAAACGGGCCAATTTTGGTTTTAGCAGGCGCAGGATCCGGTAAAACAAAGGTTTTAACCTCAAGAATAGCGAATTTAGTGCATTCTGGTGTTAATCCATTTGAAATTTTAGCTGTTACATTTACAAATAAAGCCGCAAAAGAAATGAGCGCAAGGCTTTCAGCTTATCTTGGCGAAGAAACCGTTAAAAAAATGTGGGTTGGCACCTTTCATAGCATTGCAGGGCGAATTTTAAGGCGCGACCTTGATAAATATAAGACAAAAGACGGCAGACAATGGGGCAACAACTACGTTATATACGACGATACAGACACAAAAACAGTTTTAAAAAATGCCATTAAAAAATTCAATTTAGATGAAAAAATTTACGATGTTAAGCTTATAAAATCAATAATTTCAAACGCAAAAAACAACTTGCAGGACGCTTTTGCCTTTGCTTCGGCCGCGCGGGATTACAAAAGCGAAAAAATTTCAGAAGTTTATTATGAATACGAAAAACAGCTTGCAATCAACAATGCTCTGGATTTTGACGATATGCTTATGCTTTGTGTGAAGCTTTTGGCTGATAATGAGCTTGTACGGGAAAATTACGCAAGAAGGTTTAAACACATTCTTACAGATGAGTTTCAGGATACAAACAAGGCTCAATATAAGCTTATTCGTATGTTATACAATGATAAAAAGGCTGAAACTATTGGTACAAGCCTTTGTGCGGTAGGTGATGTTGACCAATCAATTTACAGCTGGCGTGGGGCGGATTACAAGATTATACTTGGTTTTCAGAAGGATTACCCGAATTCAAAACTTATAAAACTTGAAAAAAATTACCGCTCAACAGGAAATATTTTAAATGCCGCAAATGCAGTCATAGTAAATAATTCGGAACGTTTAGACAAAAACCTTTATTCCACAAAGGGCGACGGGGAGCCGATTTTAACTTATGAAGCAGAATCTGATTATGAAGAAAGCATCTATATTGCAAAAAAAATCAGGCAGTTGTTTAATAGCGGCGTGCCTTACGAGGATATGGCGGTTTTATACCGCACAAACGCCCAATCAAGAGGAATTGAAGAAGCTTTGATGTCAAACTCCTTGCCCTACAAGATTGTTGGGGGTTTGAGGTTTTATGAAAGAAAAGAAATTAAGAATATTATTGCCTATTTAAAATTAATCTATAACCCCAATGATAATCAGAGTTTGAGGCGTATTATAAATGTGCCTAAGCGTGGTATTGGCGATACTACGGTAAAAAAACTGGCAGAACTCGCTGATAAAGAAGGTTTATCGATATTTGAGATATTAAACAATATTGATAGCCAAGAAGATTTCAGCGCGCGTCATAAGGCACTACTCACGGGTTTTCGGGATACTATCAGCAATTTGATTTCATCGCAAAATTCTATGGAATTATCTGAATTTGTAAGCCACACTCTTGAATATTCCGGGTATTTAGCTGAATTAAAAGCAGAAGATACGGTTGAAAACCAATCCAGGCTTGAAAACTTGCAGGAATTTGTAAACGTTGTAAGAGAATTTGAGCTTGATGAAATTGAATTTGAAGATGAAGCTGAAGACCTTGGGGCGCTAGGAAATTTCCTAACCCAAGTGGCGCTTGTATCAGATATTGATGAAGTTAAGGATACTGAAAAGTCTGTAACCCTTATGACACTTCACGCTGCAAAGGGTCTTGAGTATCCTGTCATATTTTTATCAGGTTTGGAAGAAGGGATGTTCCCGAATGCACGTTCTATAGGCCAATATGAGAATTCTTCAGAACTTGAAGAAGAGAGAAGGCTTATGTACGTTGGGATTACACGTGCTAAGGAGCAGCTTTTCCTTACCTGGGCGCAAAGAAGGCGTGTTTGGGGCGATATAAAATTTTTCCCGCCATCAAGGTTTATTGAGGAAATCCCCGCCAATCTTATAAAAGCTGACGAAGATAGCGTAAAAACTGCGTATAACAACGGATGGGGCGGTTCTAAATTATCAAAAGATATTGATAACAGGGATTATGGACGTTATAAGAATGATTTTAGTAAAAAATCATCATACGGCGAAAAGAAAAACACCTCAAATAATTACAGTGGTGGAAATAGCGGAGCAACAACAACGTCAAATAAAGGCGGTTCTTTACTTTCAAGCATTGCGAGGATAAAAAAATCCAAAAATACAGCTTCTGCCGCGTCTGATGGTGTGCAAAAACAAGAGGTGCAAAGAACTGAGGCAAAAAACTTTGTTGTAAAAAAACAAAAAACTGAAAATTTCGAAAAAACCACAGACAAAAATTTAAACATAAATTCTAAAAAATCTTCACCTGAAGCAGAAGTTGACATAAAAGATATTATCGCAAAATGCAAAGAAAGAGCCAAAACACCGCAAAACCAAGCTATGACAGCTTATAAAACATTCAGAGAAGGCACAAGGGTTTTCCACCAACAGTTTGGCGTGGGTCATATCCTAAAAAGCGAGACTACAGGCAGCGTTACCCAGTATACCGTTGAATTTACAAAAGCAGGAATTAAAACTCTGGATGCTTCTTTGGGTGCTTTAAAAACCTTCTAAGCCTTGTCTATTGATGGTTTCAGGGTTTAGTTCCTGCAAAATACCTTGTTTTATCTCTAATACATCTGTTCCAAGGTTTTCTAACACTTTCATAGCAAGGCAATCAGGCTGTTTTGTAATTGCATACAACAAATGCTCTGCCCCAATTTTTGTTTTGCCGTGCCTTTTTGCCGCACAATAGGCTATATCAAGCATTTTCTTTGCACGAAGCGAGTATTCAAAACCATTATTGTTTTCTTCAATACCATACCCGACAAGACTTTCCACCTCACGCCTTGCGTCTTTTAAGCCTATACCAAGCTTTTTCAGCACTTCATAGCCAATATTTTGCTGGCTTAAGATGCCAAGTAAAATCATTTCTGTGCCGACGGTTTTCTTATTGAAATTTGCGGCTTCAGCTTTGCCAAAACGAAGTATAGCAAGGGTTTCGGGGATGTCTGAAGCAGAATTTATATCCTTTAAGATGGTTTCTTCAAAATTCAGGCTGTGGTTTGATAACTTGTCAAAAATCCTGTATGCTATACCTTTTTTAGACCTTAAAATACCCAAAACAATATGTTCAGGCCGAATTTCAACAGAGCCTGTTTCCCTAGCTGCATCAAGGCTTACAAGCATTGCCCTGAAAGCATTAGGGGTGAAAATAATTTTTCTCTCACCATATTCTTCATTTCTGTCTGAAAAATTTTTTAATTCGTTATCAAAACTTTCTTTGGATATACCATAGGTTTCGAGAATTTTAGTAATGGAATTATCTGGATTATCTAAAATAGATTGAATTATCTGCTCTGTTCCCAAAATTTCATAACCCATTGTAGAAAGCTTTGACTGTGCGGTTTTCAAGAGATTTGCTACCGTATGTTCATCCAAAAGATTATCGATATTCGCAAAAGCCGGATTTTGTATTTCCTGTTTCTCGGGGTGTTTATAATAGGTTTTGCCTGAATTCTTCTCAATCAGGCGGCAAAGACTGCTTACGATTTTTTCTTCGTCAATATCAAATTCTTTTAAAATTTCATAGGCGCCTGAATTTTTAGAGAAAAATACCGCAAGAGCAATGTGTGCGGGCATTATAAGAGCATTATTATACTGTCTTGCAATTTCAACAGATTTTTCCAAAATACTTTTAGCACTGGCTGAAAACGAAATATATTCGCGCATTTTGGGTTTTCTTTTGGAAGATATTTTTTTATTAATAAAATCGATTAAATCATCCTGATTAATTTTTTCAGCGCCTATTAATTTTGCCTCAACACCTTTGTTATTCAAGGCTAAAGCAAGCAAAATGTGTTCAGAATATACCTTATCCGAACCGAAATTTCCTGCCTGAATTTGTGCGTTCTGCACTATATCTATAGCTTTTTGTGTAAATTTTTCTAGCATACTTTTTATAATTTTACACTATTTTTGGATGGTTGTATATAATAAAGTGTGTAAATTTATATGAATATAAATTAAGACAATAAAATCGTAACAGGGCCGTCATTTATCAGAAAAACCTGCATATTTGCAGCAAAAACACCTGTCTGAACACTTTTTATTTCACCAGCAAGAGCAGCATTGTTGAGTTTTAAAACAAAACTTTCATAGGTTTTTTTAGCAGCTTCTGGCTCCATAGCGCTATCAAAGCTAGGGCGGGTGCCTTTTTTGCAGTTGGCAGCAAGCGTAAACTGGGATACTACAAGGATTTCACCATTAATATCACTTATAGAGCGGTTCATCTTTCCGTTTTCATCTTCAAAAATTCTTAGTTTTAAAATTTTATTGACAAAATAGTCTAAAAGTCCATCCAAATCAAGCCTCTTCCCGCTGAATTCTCCGCCTTTTTCATCTTCTTTTTCAGCGCAAAAAAGGATTAAAAATCCTTTATTTATTGAGGAATAGGCGCTTCCATCAATAGAAACGCCTGCCTCTTTAACTCTTTGAATTACAAATTTCATAGAATTTCCTTGGTTCAAGATTCTGAAACAAATTCAGAATGACAACCGGTATTACCGCTATTCTGCACTTTCAGCAGATTGAGCTTCACGTGCTGCTTTAATATCTTTAATTGAAAGACCAATTCTGTGTTCTTGAGGTGTGAATTTTTTGATTAAAACTTCAACTTTGTCGCCCAAAGAGAACATGTTCTGCACGTTTACAAATTCTTCTGAAATTTCAGAAGACGGAAGCAAAGCTTCAACGCCCGGGTAAATATTGATAAATGCACCAAAAGATGTGATTTTATTGATTGTTCCTTCAATAATATCGCCTTCTTTTAATTTATCAACGATTTCATCCCAAGGGTTTGCACCCATTCTCTTAAGAGAAAGGCTGATTCTTTTAAGTTCTTCATCAATTTTAATAACTTTAACCTGAATTTTTTGACCCAAAGTCACAACATCGGATGGGTGTTTAATTCTTTCCCAGCTAATTTCAGAGATTGGAAGAAGGCCGTCAATACCATCGATATCAACAAATGCGCCGAAGTCTGCAATTCTAACAATTTCACCTTCAACGATTTGATCAACCGCAAGTCTTGATATAACTTCATCTGCAACAAGTTCTCTTTGTTGTGTGTAAACTTGTCTTTGAGATAGGATAAGCTTGTTTCTTTTGGGGTCGGCTTCAAGAATTTTAACTTCAATTTCTTGACCAATTTGAGTATCTAGAGGTGAGCCTGTTCTTAATTGTGAAGATGGAACAAAACCTCTAAGACCTTCGATTTCAGCGATAAGACCGCCTTTAACAGAGGAAACAACTTTTGCCATAACATTTTCATTTGCATTCTTTAATTCTGAAAGCTTTTGCCAAGCTTGTGCGCATGATAATTTCTTTAATGAAAGCGTTGCTACTTCATCATCTTCTTCGTCTTTCATAACGTAGAATTCTTTTTCTTCCCAAAGTTTAATTAATTCATCCGGATTTTGTTCAGGGAAATTAATAACTTCTTTAATCGGAAGAAAAGCTTCTGTTTTAGCACCGATATCAACAAGATAACCGTCTTTTTCTTTCTTTACGGCAACGCCTTTAACAACGTCTGCCACGTTTAATTTGTAGGTGTATGAGTCTTGAAGCATTTTTTCAAATTCTTCGGCACTCATCATTTCTTTTTGTGTCATTTTTTATTTTTCCTTTCGTTTATATATTTTTCAATTTTTCTAATACTTTATTTATAATGTAATCAGGTGTTGAGGCTCCTGCTGTAACACCTATATTTTGGGCATTTTGAATTAATTCTTTATATTTATCAAGTTCAATATCACGCTCAATGTGGATAGTATCACAGATAGGAGTTAAAATTTCAGCCAAATGTGTAGTATTTGCACTTTTTTTAGACCCTACGACTATCATTAAATCTGATTCTTTCGCTAAATCTTTTGCCTCATTTTGCCTTAAAGAAGTAGAGGCGCAAATTGTATTTATGACCCTTAATTCTTTTGAAATAGGGGCAAGATAGTCTAAAACTTCTTTTAAATATTCAATTCTTTGTGTTGTTTGAATAACAATACCAATTTTACGCTCTTTTTTAATTGTGGCTTCAATGCCTTTTAGGGCATCAAGGTTTTTTGCAACATAAACTCTTTCTTTGTTTCTGGCAAATTTTTGTGCATCCGCCATAATAGCAGCTACTTCCGGGTGTTCTTCTTTCCCTAAAATTATTACAAAATAATCTTCTTTGGCAAGCTGAACTGCTCTATCCTGAACTTTTTTTACGTCAGGACAGGTTAAATCAACAAGTTCATAACCCTTATTTTTTATATCTTCAAAAACATCATATCCGGCACCATGGCTTCTGATTACGCATATTGCACTATTTGGCGCACTATTTTCAGGCAATTCATCCACAGTTTTTATCCCAAGTTCATTAAGTTCATTTATCACCTGAGAATTGTGAATCAATTCGCCCAAAACATAAATTTCTTTATCAGGGTTTTCAAGCTTTAATTTCTTAGTTGTTTCAACGGCTCTTTTTACACCGTAACAAAACCCCGCATGAATGGCTAATTTAATATTTTTTATATTTGTAGAGTTAATGTGGGTTCACATCCTTTTAATAGAGTCGCTTTTAAAATTTAAAAAGCGCTAAAACCATTTAACCATAGATATATTTTTAACACAAGAATTTTATTGTCACACTTCTTAACATTCTATAAAGATTTATATAAATACTGCCGATATAAGAAAATAACAAGGACTAACTTTGAAAGGATATTATATGGCGGTAGACAAAATCGGTGCAGGGCTTACTGATGCACAAATTAGTAAAATTAAAGAAGCAGTAGGCGACGAAACCAAAGCGGGTGAATTAATCGATTTATTTAATTCAGGTGAAGATGAGGGTGAAAAAGGGCTATTGGATGATGCTCTTTTGCTTGGCTTTACAGAGGACCAGCTTGCTAAAATATCTGAAACAGATGATACTGTTGCAGGCCTATTAGACGGCTCCTTAACCCTTAAAGAAGACGGTTCCGTTGAAGCAGCTGAAAGCGCCGATAAAGCAGAAGGTACAGAAAAAGCGAAAGATGATACAGCTTTATCCGATAAAGAGGTAAGCGGCCTTGAAGATGAAGTTAAAGCGCTTAAAGCAGAAATTGCAGCTCTTGATAAAAGAATTGAAGAAAGCAAAGCCGAGCTTGAAAAAAAAGAAAAAGAGCTTGCAGCCAAAAAAGACGAACTTGACGAAGCAAAAGCAACGCTTGAAGCTGAAAAACTTGTTTTAGATAACCTTCAGAAAGAATATGAAAAAAATAAAGATGAATACGATAGTATTCAGGAAGCCATTCAGGAAGCAACAAAAAGTCTTGAAGAAGATATGAAAGAAAAGCAGCAGGCAGCAATCAACAAGGCTCTTGCTGAATACAATGAAGAAGAAGACGGCAATTGGAATAATTATCTTCAGGGAAAACTTGAAGGTGTAGTTGAAAGCTCAGCCTTAAGTTCTCTTATAGATACATTGTCTTCTAAAGAAACAAGTGTATTAAAAACTTTGGGAAAATTACAAATAGATATAACAGCGCAAACTGCAAAAGTACAAAGCGCAGAAAGAAATGTTACAAACCTGCAAACACAATACGACACATTAAACACAGAAGTTGAAACATTAAAAACCAATATAGCGGCAGATGAAGCTTCAAAAGATACAAAATCAACAGAATTAGGCGAAAAAACAGCAAAGCTTGAAGCGGCAAGAAAAACCGTAGATGTAAAAACCGATGCAGGAGCTTACACTTCAAAAACAACTCCGGAAGGTGAAGATAAACTTGTAGAAGATAAAAAGCTTGAAGATTTAAAAGCAATGATATCACCTGAAGAATATGCTCTTGTTGAAGAAATGGGTGTTGATTTATTTGAAAAACTTGAAAACGGCGAACCAAGATATATATTTGCACCGGGTGCAAATGACAACAAATACCATATTTATGATATGTCCGGAAAACTAACATCTGCAGGAGATAACTCCTTAGTGCGTTTACATTACGGATATACAGAAGAAAGCTACAATATCATTGCTTGTGGAAACGGCGGTATTACACCCGGAACCTGGAGTAAGCTTGGCACCTGCACGCAAGATGGCAAACAAGTATTCTATGCGGATGATTGCGGCACTGTAAAAACTTATCAGGCTTGCTATCAAACATGGTCACCTCTGTCTCTTGATTTAAACGGCGACGGTGTTCAAACATCAGATGAAATTGTTGAATTTGATATTGATGGCGACGGCGTTTTAGATAAAATCAATAATTCAGCCGACGGTGTGCTTGTCTTTGACAAAGATGGCGATGGCATTTCAGGTGAAGACGGCACAGAATGCTTTGGTGATGGTACAGATTTAGACGGCGACGGTGTTAAAGACGGTTATAAAGACGGATTTGAAGCACTAAAAGCATTTGCAGAGCGCGAAGGCCTCATAAACGGTGAAGATGATATGGTATTAGATGAAAACGATATCAAATATCTTGAAGAAAACTTTGGCTTCGGTATCAAGGCGGGCGGATATACCGATGAAACCAAAACATTAACTGAGCTTGGTATCACGGAAATCAACCTTGCAAAAACGGATAAAACCAATCTTGAAGATAATTTTGACGGCAAGGGCAACCAATTGATGACACAAGAAGGTGCAACATTTGTTCAAAACGGCGAGACCAAAGAGTATGCCGATATTTGGCATAGAAAACACGATGAAGATGCCAAAAGTATAGATAAAGCGGAAGCTGGTACTTCTGGTAAAAAAACAGGAGGAAGCAGTATAGCATTTGGCAACATTGCATCTTTGTACGACAGCGGCAACGCCTGGGGGCAAATATTAAATTCAAAACTTGAACTTGAAGCATCAAAAAAAGCAGATAAAGATAATAAATTTAATATCTTTGATGTAGATATTCAAAAGCCCGAGGGTGAAGACAAAGACAAAAAAGATAAAAAGAAAATTGACGGAAATGAAGATGTAAAATAACTTCAAAGAACAATTTTAACGGCACACAAAGATTTAGTTCATTTGTGTGCCGTTTTTTATGATAGAATTATTTTATCTATTTAATCACAGAGTTTAAAAGAGGAAAAATTGAATAAAGAGGATATTTTTAAGGATATAATTTATTGGGCTGGAAGAACATATAAAGCTGATATGGTTCCTGCTACGAGCGGAAATATTTCAAGATTTGAAGATAATATAATTTATATGTCAAAATCCGGAGTATGCCTTGGAGATATGGGATATGAAGATATCGCAGAACTTGATATCAATAATAATGTTTTAAACGGCATAAAACCTTCAAGCGAAAGGCTTATGCATATTGAGATATATAAAAAAAGAGCTGACATCAGAGCTATTATTCATATACACTGTCCTTACGCAACAGCTTTTGCCGTATGCCATAAAAATATGAATAAACCTATATTGCCGGAGTTTATTTACAATTTTGGAAATATTCCATCAGCAAAATATGCTCTTCCAAGCTCTTATGAACTTGCAAATGAAATTGCAGAATATTTTATAAAGGGGCATAATGCAGTTTTAATGGAAAACCACGGGCTTGTTGTGGGCGCAGGCAGCTTAAAAGAAGCTTTTTACCACTGCGAAAGTATTCAAGCCTATGCAAAAACTTATTTTGCTTCGAAACTATTGGGTAAAATTCACACATTAAACAAAGATGAAGTTAAAAAAATTCAAAATTTGAAAGGATAAAAAATGATAACCGATATTAAAACACAGATAATGAACGCAAAAGAAGGCATTATAACCGATGAAATGCGTTTTGTTGCAGAAGCCGAAGGAGTTGCTCCTGAATTTGTACGCGACGGCGTTAAAGACGGCTCAATTGTTATTTTGAAAAATAATCAGCGTAAAAATTCAATCCCCGTAGGTGTTGGAGCGGGTTTAAGTGTTAAAATTAATGCTAATATCGGAACATCAAACGAGCGCTCAGGATTAGAAGAAGAGCTTAAAAAGGTAAAAATTATTGAAGACACAGGCGCTGATGTTTTAATGGATTTATCCACAGGCAAAGGTATTGATGAAGTACGCGCGCAAATTATCGCTTCAACCAAGCTTCCTATCGGCACAGTTCCTATGTATCAGGCAGGAAAAGAAGCTTTGGATGAATTTAAGAATATTGCAAAATTAAGCAAAGAAAAATTATTTTCAGACATCGAAAAGCAATGCAAAGACGGAGTAGATTTTATTACCGTACACTGCGGGGTTACAAAATTTGTAATTGACCAGTTAGAAAAACAAAAAAGGGTAACAGGGATAGTTTCAAGAGGCGGAGCTATGCTTGCCTGCTGGATAAAAGCTACAGGTAAGGAAAATCCTTTATATGAATATTATGATGAACTTTTAGATATTGTAAAAAAATATGATGTTGTACTTTCCCTTGGAGATGGCCTGCGCCCCGGATGCGGAGCGGATGCAGGGGATAGAGCGCAGGTAGCTGAAACCATTGTGCTTGGAGAACTTGTTAAAAGGGCAAAGGCAAAAGGGGTTCAGGCTATGGTAGAGGGGCCGGGACATGTGCCTTTAAACCTTATTCCTTCAATGATACAAACAATTAAGCAATTAACAGATAATGCACCTTTATATGTGCTTGGACCATTGGTCACAGACATTGCACCGGGGTATGACCATATAACATCAGCAATCGGCGGCACTCTGGCTGCATTAAACGGGGCGGATTTTCTTTGCTACGTTACTCCTGCAGAACATTTAGGGCTGCCGGGTGTTGAAGAAGTACGTGAAGGCATCATTGCATCAAAAATTGCAGCACATGCAGCAGATGTTGCAAGAGGAAACAAAAAAGCAATTGAAAGAGATAAAAAGATGTCTGTCGCAAGAAAAGACCTTGACTGGAAACTTCAAAAGGAACTTTCTCTTGATCCTTCTAAATTTGACGGGATAAGCTTTGAAGAAGAAAAACCCTGCACAATGTGCGGAGATTACTGTTCTATGAAGATATTCAGAGAATATTTTTAATTAAAAATAAAATAACATAGATATTTAATTGCCCGAGAATTATTTTTCGGGCAATTATTTTAATAAAATATCAGATATCGCCTTAAGTTCCTGGTCAATGATGGCAGCTATAATAGAAGCTTCGGGGGAATATTCATTAGAATATACAGAAAGAAGAGTGTTCGCGGATTGTATCTTTAATGTGTGGCCTTCTATGTCAAAGACTTTTAAGCGAAGCTGTATAAGTTCTCCGTTTTCGGATTGTTTTTGTTTCGGCATAATTATCTCATTTAAGTTTTATTTAAGTATTATAATAATATAAAATATATTTTTTTACAATACTCAAATGTTATTTAAGTATTGCTATAATATTATTTATGAAAAAGAAACTGGTAAAATTTGGCACAAGCTATGGTATTATTATTCCGTCTACTCTTTTAGAACTTATGGGTGCGGATATGGAAAATTTAAAAAATACAATGGTGGAAATTGATTACGATTCCACTGAAAAGCAAATCATCCTAAAAAACCTCACCGTTGTTGAAGAATAATGATATAATTATTTTTATGGAAGAAAGAAATACAGAAGATAAAGAATTTCAAAATTTGCTTGCAATAAGAAGCCAGCTTACCGCTCTTTTAATCGCAACATCGGGCGGAGTTATATGGCTTGCACAAACACCGTTTGTTAATATAAACTGGGTGTTTTTATTGATAGGTGCATTTTTTATATTAAGAACGGTTGTTTCTTTACATGCGGCAAATGAAAAAATAGATAAAATTATAAAAAGGAGAGAGCATGGAAATACGTGAATTTATATACAATATTCCTGCGCTTTTATGCTGTGCAGTGCTTGTTTGGGGAACGTTTAAAATCTCCGGGGATTTTAATACGGAAGAAAAGAAACATTAAAAATATGAAACTTTTTTTCACAATTTTTATATGTATATTTTGCATGCTTTCAGGCCATTTAACATGCAATGCTAAAGCTTTAGACAGTAACACAAATATTGTTCAAAGCCCTGCAGCTTCAGATAAGATTGATGAAAGTGTGCTTTCAGATGAAAAAACTGTGCAATCAAAAATAAACAGAAGCACAAAAGAAGTAAACAATGTTTTAAAACAAATCAAGCTGGATGCATCTTTTAGCGATGTAAAATATAATAAAAAAGACAAAACACTTGAAGGAAACATCCTTTATATGGAAAGCAAATATTACTTCAAAATGAATGCTGCAACAGGTGAAGTTATTGAAATGAGAGCTTTAGACTAAAGGTGCAGTTCTTCAAGAGTTTTTAGGACTTCTTCCACATGGCCTTCCACATTTACATTAAACCATGATTTCACAACTTCTCCTTCTTTATTTATTATAAATGTCGACCTTATAATACCCATAAAACCCATACCGTAGGCCGGCTTTTCGCCCCATACGCCAAAAAAATCAATCAGTTTTTTATCGGGGTCTGATAGCAAAATGAAGTTTAAATCTTCATTTTTCATAAATTTTTTGTGACTTTGGATTGTTTCACGGTTTACACCCGCAACTTTTGCAATAGGATTTATATATTTCATATTATCCCGAAAATCTCCGGCCTGAATGGTACAGCCGGGTGTTCCATCATTGGGGTAAAAATAAAGAATGGTGGTTTGATTTAAAAAATCAGACGGAGTAAATGTTTTTTCTTCGCCAGAAGCTGTTATACCATCTATTTTACAGTGTGGAATAGTTTTAATATTCATAATTTTTATATTAAAGCTTTCGATATTGTTTTTAAATTAATCAGTTTTATATTTATTTGGATTGATTTAAAAGCTTGAAGTTGATATAATTTTTGAGTATGTCCGCGTAGTTCAGCAGGATAGAACGTCACCCTCCTAAGGTGAATGTCGGAGGTTCGAATCCTCTCGCGGATAGGTTTAAAACCCCATTAGGGCCTGGCTCTTTGGGGTTTTGTTATAATTAATCTTATAAAAGGTTTTTTACAAAAAGACTGACGGCACGAAGTTTTGTGGCGTCATCTTTTATAAATTCAATGTTTGATAAAATCTCTTTTATATAGTCTTCGCTTGTGTGTTTGGGTTCAAAGGTAAATAAATCACTTAAGGATACGTTGAGAGCTTTGGAAATCTTTGTAAGATTTTCAGGGGAAGGAAAATATTTGCCAAGCTCAATGGAACTTATACTATTTATTTCCACATCTACAAGCTCTGCAAGTTTTTTTTGGGTCATGCGGTTAAGTTTTCTATAGCTTTGTATGTTTTTTCCAAGATTTCGTTTTAAGTCCATTTATAACCTCATTCATTTTATTTTATCTTGGCATAGGGTTTAAACAACAAAGCTATACAATTATTTTTTATTGAAAATTACAAGCATTACTTGTATAATATCCATGCGCTGCTTGTAAAAATTTAGCAAAATACACACCGGCGCAGGCATAAACAGAAATACGAGGAGAAAATATGACCGAATTTTCAATAATAATACCCGTATACAACACCGAAAAATATTTAAAAGAATGCTTGGAGAGTATACTGTCGCAAAGTTATGCCAATTTTGAAATAATATGCGTAAATGATTGTTCCAATGATAATTCTTTATCGATTTTAAAAGAATATGCCAAGCTTGATGGCAGAATAAAAATAATCAACAATGAAACACAAAGAGGAGCAGGGGTTTCAAGAAATATTGCAATAAATAGGTCGGTTGGGGAATATATAGCTTTTGTTGATTCAGATGATTATATTGATAAGGATTTATTGTTTTTGTGTAATGAAAAAATAAAAAAAGAAACAGAAGTTGTTATTTTTGGCGCAAAAACACTTAATGAAAAAACGGGATACTTAAGACGCGGGCAATATTCATGTAAAAAATTCCAAAATAAATTTTTAGAGAATAGATTATTTTCTTACCACACCATTTCATACAATAAAATCTATAAAAAAGAATTTCTTTTAAAAAACGGTATAGAATTTAACAACACAAAAACAGGAGAAGATCAGATTGTTTTTATAAAAACAATGTTATTTGCAAAAAATGTTGAAATTTTAAAACATGATTTATATACGTATAGAAAAAACAGACAAAATGCCCTTACAAACACCAAAATTAAAAATGATTTATCCCCCATTGAAAACTTTCACACCGTTTTTAATTTTTTAAAAATGCACAATTTTGAAAAAAGACTTATAAGAAAAATTCAGACAAAATATCTTTTAAAAGCAATTTCCTGGTATAGAAAAACGGATATTTCAATGAAAGAAACTTATTTTAAAAGGTTGTCTGAGGTTTTTGAAATTTTAAAAAATGAAGATTATTTATGGACATATAAAATAAGGATATTAAGATGGTTAAAGTTTCAATAACAGTACCTGTTTATAACGTTGAAAAATATCTTGAAAAATGCCTTGATAGCCTTATAGGGCAAACTTTAAAGGATATAGAAATAATTTGCATAAACGATGGTTCGACCGATAATTCATTATCAATATTAGAAAAATATGCAAAGAAAGATTCAAGAATAAAGATAATAAATCAAGAAAATCAGGGGATAGCCAACACAAGAAATAAAAGCATTAAACTTGCGCAAGGGGAATATATAGGCTTTGTTGATTCTGATGATTGGGTGAGCTGTGATTTTTTTGAAAAATTATATAACGCAGCTTTAAAATATAAGGCTGATATTGCAGCAGCAGGAATAATAAGAGCAACAGATAAACATGAAAAAATGTTTTTGGAATTCAAGAAAGAAACTGTAACAAATAATACGGACAAAAAGTTTGAAATTTGTGATATTCCTGATAAATCTTATGTATGCAATAAAATATACAAACTTTCTAAAATAAGATATTTCGGGTTGAAATTTAAAAATGATGTTACTTATGAAGATATAATTTTTACGCCTGAGGCAGTGCATAAACTTGGTACACTTGTAACTGTGCCTCATACTTATTATTTTTATTACAAACGCCAAGGCTCAATTACAAATACAAAAAGCAACAAAAATAACCACTCCTATGCTGTTGAAATAGCAAATAAATATTTTAAGGAAAACAATATTGATATAGAATTTCACAGAACAAAAATTTGCCGTTTTAAAATATGCAATCTTACGATATTTAAAACAAAACGCAAAGGAGATTTAAGAGAAGCAATTTTGTTTAATATCATAAAGTGGAGATATTAAACTATATCATTGTTTCAATTTCAGGGAAGAAACGGGCGCCGTTTAACTTCATATCATTCCAGATTTTTATTTGATTTTTGTTTAAAAGAGAATCAAATTTTCTCATAGCATTGTTATGAATCTTATCTCTTGTTTGATAAAGAATACCCACTTCATTATTGATTTTTATCAGTTTTTCCAGCTGAACCCTTGTATCTATTCTTGATAGTTTTATTGCACGGGCCTCCTGCTGTTTTTCGTTTATTTGTTTATTTAAAACCGTGATTTTTTCTTTTGCATTTATATAAATTTTATCAGCCTTTTTTTGCTGCTTATCAGAAAGGTTTAATTCTTCTGATATTTGGTTTTTTGCGGTTTCAAAATTAGGATTCAAAATTACAATATCAGCCTTGGGATTTTCATCTGCAAAAACTACAGAAACAGGAGCAGCTGCAAAAAACAAACCCATAACAACCAAACAAATTATCTTTTTCATAAAATAAACTCCAAAATAAATTACAAAGATAATAATAGCAAAAAAATTTAATACGGTAAAATACCCGAAAGTTTTACCTCCGGGTATTTTTATATTATATGAAAAATCATCTCAATTTATGCACTGAAAGACATAAGAGCTTTTACAGAGCGGGCAGTGTCTTGAACATCCTGCTCGATATCAGAATTAAGTGTTTCTTCCAAAATTTGGATTGCATACTCTTTTTCTTTAAGCGCAAGAAGCTCATTAATTGCAGTCATTGCAACAC
Organism: uncultured Vampirovibrio sp.; assembly: GCA_910577515.1. Classification (GTDB taxonomy): domain Bacteria; phylum Cyanobacteriota; class Vampirovibrionia; order Gastranaerophilales; family Gastranaerophilaceae; genus MGBC122484. The sequence continues at coordinate 18,173 of CAJTLW010000002.1, read as the reverse complement.
GGGCTGAAAGGTCATTTATACCTTTACCTTTGTTTTTTATAACTACTTCAAGTGCTTCTTTTGAATTTCTTTTAATTAAAGCGCGTGCTGTAAGTTCTCTGATTTCATCAGATTCATGGTTTGTACCCAAATCGCGCAAAACCCTTACTGCATCATTATCTTCATGCCTTCCAAGCGCTTCAATAATATTACTAACTTTTTTTAATGACATAACAGCTCCTTAAAAATTAAATAAATCTTGTGTGGTATTTGGACTATATGGTTTGCAATTCTTCATTTAGCATAGTTTCAAGCTCAACCACCGGTCGTCTTTGAAGGCTCGAAACAGAATCTTTAAATAACCCTTGGAAAGTTATTTCTGTTTTATTTAATTTATCCCAAGTGTTTATTGTAGTTTCTTTCATTCTATTACCAAAAGAAATAATGGATTGTTTCATGGAATTCAATCTGTTAATAGTTGAAACCCAAGCGCTTGCAGCAAGTTTTCCCGCTTTTTGGAATCTGTCATTTAAGCTTGCGCGCTCTTCAGTTTTTTGCGCTCTGGAAGCTTGTGATTCAAATACGTCCATTTGTATCATAGACCCCTTGAATGTAAGCCCGAACGGATTTGTAGCATTTGGGTTATTTTGTTCTTGTCTTTTTTGCGCTCTTTGGGCTTTAAATTGTTCAAAGGCTTTTAAACTCGCCCTAAGGGGGGAAATCTTTTCCATTTTTCTCTATCCTCTTTTAAACTTATATCTCTTTACTATGTGACATATTGAAATTAACATAACTTAATGTAAACAAAATCATCCTTTTAATGTATAATCACTTCATTTTAAGCACACCCGTTACTCTGGTATTATATTTTTCCCATATAACAAGGTAACTTTCGGTTTTATCATCAAAATGAATTGCGACAGAGGAATGTATATGTTCAAGAGGGTCTATACCTTTTTTATAGCGCTTTTGTCTTTTTTTCTTTTCTTTATCAGATAGCTCAGGGGTGATTTTATTTGGAGATACAACCGTATTTTCTTCTGTCAGCCTTTGAGGGTTTGAATTTGGAGAATTTTTATTTCTTTTTTTCTTATCAGGCCATTCATAATCATTGCCGTAATCTGAAATTCTTTCATTTGATAAAACAGGAATTTTTGCAATAATTTTTCCTGCCTGAATAAACATTAAATAATTATAATCACTATCGGGGCGGATTTCATAAAAACCTTTTTTTAAACCATAACCATCTTTATTTAAAATATCGTATTCAAGCCTTAAAACAGGATTAGTATTAATATTTTTATTATTATATAGAGAATTGTGTTCCACCCTTGCGCCGCTATTATATTGCTTATATGGAACCATCTCATCAATGGTTCTATAGACGGCAATTAAATCACAAGACATATCAAGCATAATTAAATTATAACTATTTCTTTGATATTTACAAAATTAAAATAAATTTATTGACAATACACAAACATGACTATAAAATAATAATTATTATCATTTTCAAAAATTATTAAACCTGAAAGGTTCAAATGAATTTTTCAAAACAAAGGAAAAGAATACTTGAAACTCTGAAAAACAATGCAGTACACCCTAGTGCTGAATATCTGCATAAAAAAATATTTGATGAAAATGACGATAAAATAGGAATTGCAACAGTTTACAGAAATTTAAACAAATTATCTGAAATTGGAACAATCAAAAGAATAAACGGGCTTGATGGCTCCGTTCATTACGACCATAACACGCACGTTCATTACCACTTTTTTTGTAAAAAATGCAGGAAAATTTTTGATATACCATCAGATATTTCACCTAATATTGTAAAAAAAGCAGAGGAATTAACAGGATTTAAAATAGACACACATGAAATAGTATTTCATGGAGAATGTAACAATTGCAGAATAAAAGGAGAAGAAAATGGATAAATACATTTGCACAGCTTGCATGTATGTTTACGACCCGGCAGAACACGATAATGTACCGTTTGAAGAACTGCCCGAAGATTATGTATGCCCGGTTTGTACCGTAGGTAAAGATATGTTTGAAAAACAGTAGATAATAGTTAGAAAAAGAGGAAAAGATTATGGCAAAATTTGTTTGTACAGTATGCGGTTATACTTATGAAGGCGATAAACAGCCTGATAAATGCCCTTTATGCGGAGCTACAACATTCAATAAAATGGATGGAGCTAATAAACAATATGCTGATGAACACAAAATCGGCGTTGCAAAAGGCTTGGATGAACGCGTTGTAGAAGGTTTAAAAGCAAACTTTATGGGCGAATGCACAGAAGTTGGTATGTATCTTGCAATGAGCAGACAGGCTGACAGAGAAGGATATCCTGAAATCGCTGAAGCTTATAAAAGATATGCTTTTGAAGAAGCTGAACACGCTGCAAAATTTGCAGAACTATTGGGCGAAGTTGTTACACCTTCAACTTTAGAAAACCTAAAATTAAGAGCTGATGCTGAATTTGGCGCATGTGACGGCAAACTTCAACTTGCAAAATTGGCTAAAGAACTTGGTTATGATGCAGTTCATGATACAGTTCATGAAATGGCTAAAGATGAAGCCCGCCATGGCAGAGGCTTTGATGGTTTAATTAAAAGACATTTTTAATTAACAGTTTTAAATAAATAAATGCGGTATTAAATAAAATTAATACCGCATTTTTAATGTTCAAATTTCACTTTAGATTTGAAGATTTATATTAATATTTCTTTACATTGCATAAAGTTTTTAAACCCCAAAACCGATAATAAGATTATATAGAACTAACTAACCAAAAAGATAAGAAAGGATGCAAAATTATGTCATTGAATGTTGATGGAGTTCAAAAGCTGTTAACAGAGGCTCAGTTGAATGCGCTGAAAACGGTCATGGAAAATGACGATGAAGCAGAAAAATTGCTTGATCTTTTTGGCGGGGAAGATAACGACATTGCGGGCTTTAAAGATGAAGCTATGGATGTTTTAGGTTTAAGTGAAGATATGATAAACAGCATCGCGGAGGTCGACGATGTATTTAAGGGCCTATTAGACGGTTCTTTGACAATCGAAGAACTTGAAGAAACTGCAAAGCCAGTTGATGGCGATACAACAGCAGCAGCTGCAGACGGCACAAAAGAAGGTGGCAAAACAAAGACCAGAGAGGAATTAAAAGCTCTTGAAGAAGAAGCTGCAAACCTTCAAAAAGAAATTGAAAAACTAGATGCTGATATTGAAGCTCAAAAAGCAAAAATTGAAGAAAAGAAAAAAGAACTTGAAGAAAAGAAGGCTGAGCTTGAAGAAAAACAGGCAGCACTTGATGCAGCAAATGAAAAACTCGCAGCTGAACAAGCAAAATTAAATGAAATAAGCGATAATATAAAAGCAAAAGAAAAAGAAAAGAAAGAGGTTGAAGAGTTAATCCAGACAAAACAGGATGAACTTATGGCAAAAGCCGAAGAAACACAGGCAGAAGCCGTAAGAAAGGCTAAAAGCAGCTATGATGCAGAGCGCGACAGCGATTTTAACACATATTTGATGAATAAACTTGACAGCTTAAATGTTGACCCTGCCTTAGTTAGCGAGATTAACCAGCTTACAAACAGATTAACAGGCATCAACACATCTCTTTCCACTTTAAACGGACAGTTTGCAGCACAGCAGACAATTGTTGAAGCTGCAAATAAAGAAGTGGTGGCAGCACAGGGTGAAGTAGATACCGTAAATAATGCAATAGCGGGCATAAATTCTGAAATTACAAATGCCGAATCTGCAATTAAAGAAAATACTGCCCTAAAAGCTGAAAAGCAAACAGAATATGATGCAAAGGTAGCAGAAATTGAAAAAGCTGCAGCAAGCATTAAAGTAAAAGACCCGGCTGCAACATCCGGCATAGGAACAGAAGCAAACGATAGCGTTAAAACCCAGGATGAAGTTGTTAATATGGTTCCTGAGGCTGAACGTGCTTTAATCGATAAATACGATATTGATTTAGGTGAAAAACTTGATGACGGTTCTCCAAGATACATTTTTGCACAAGGTGCCGACAATAATTATCACGTTTATGATATGGGAACAGGCGGCAAAAACGGAGCTACCCTTGCAAGATTATACGAACCCGGCAACGGCTTTGATATAGTTCCATCTGGAAGCGGATATTTAAACGGCTTCCAGGAAGCAGGACCAAACAGCGGCAGAACTGTATATTATTTCTGTGGAGATAACGTAAAAGAAATGCAAGGATGCTATAGCACATCTTCTCCTCTATCCTTTGACCTGAACGGAGACGGGGTGAAGACATCAGACAAGGTTGTTGAATTTGATATTGACGGCGACGGTGTTGTTGATAAAATCAATGATTCAGCAGATGCAGTATTAGTATTTGATAAAGACGGTGACGGTATATCAGGCGAAGATGGTTCAGAATGCTTCGGTGATAATACAGACATTGACGGCGACGGCGTTAAAGACGGATATAAAGACGGATTTGAAGCACTTAAAGCATTTGCAAGAGATAAAGGTTTAATTAATGATGCTGATGATATGGTATTAGATAGTAACGATATTAAATATTTAGAAGAAAACTTCGGGTTTGGCTTAAAAACCGAAGGATATAATTCTGAAGCCAAATCATTGACTGATTTAGGAATAACCGAAATCAATCTTGCAAAGACTGATAAAACAAGCCTAGAAGATGATTTTGACGGAAACGGCAATCAGTTGATGACACAAGATGGTGCAACGTTTGTTCAAAACGGCGAAACCAAAGAATATGCTGATATCTGGCACAGGAAACTGGATGAAGGTGAAGAATCCGTTAAAGATACAGCAAAAGAAACAACGCAAGCTTCAAATACTAAAAATGCATTCAATACATACAATGCTTATGATGACTTTCTTGCAAACTTTGACCCTTCAGCATACACAAGTGTATTTAGTGCAAAAGTCGATACAACATTCAATTTCCTAGATGTAAATGCAGATGCTCCGTCTGAAGATAAAGATAAACAAGAAAAAAAGAAAGTCGATGAAAACGGTGCAGCGCAAAATTAATTTAGTTAGTTCCTTTTATTCCTCATTACTCCATTAACAATTTTAAACGCACAAGAAATTTAAAATTTCTTGTGCGTTTTTTATGATAAAATTACTAAAAAACGGAGGATTTATGGACGGAAAAACTATTGCACCAAAAAATACTATGGCAAAAATTTATACTATTATTGGGTTTTTAATAGCTCTTTCAATAGGACTTGTATGCGTTGATAATATCATCCACGACAGAATGAAATTTAGAGATAAAGCAGTATCAAATGTTGAACAAACCTGGGGAAAAGCTCAGACTATAGGGGTTGGCAGGCTCGAATACAGAGAAGGCAAAAACGAAAAAGATATGGCAACAATAAGTTACAATTCCGTTAATACAATAACAAATGCTGAAGCCAAAGTAGAATTAAAGAAAAAAGGTATTTATAAAGTTCCTGTATATACTGTTAATATTAAACAAAAGGGCGAATTTGACATAAATAAAACAAATGCTAAAAAAGCTGCGTTTAAAATAAATGTATCTGATAAAAGAGGGTTTGCAACAAAACCGGTCGTTAAATTTGACAATAAAATTGCAAAAGATTGCAATTCTTCAAGATGCATTGTGGATATTTATGAAGGAAAAATTCCCTATGAAATTGAATATACAGTAAGGGGAACAAAAGCACTTTCATTTGATGCAATTAATACATCTGAAACATATTTAAAAACAAATTATTGGGTGCCTGAATATACGGGGGATTTTTCGCCTGTTGAACATAAGGCCAAAGATGGCGGATACTATACATACTGGTCAGTGCCGGAGGCAGCATCCGCTACGGAAGACGGGTACAGAACTTTAGCTTATACATCAAATTTTATAAACACGGTTGATGTATACAGAATGACTGAAAGATGTGTAAAATACGGCTTTTTATTTATAGCTCTTACATTTCTTGCATTTTTTGTATATGAAATTATAAATAAAAACAAAAGGCTTATTCACCCTTTCCAATATTCTTTAATCGGGATTTCAATGCTTGTATTTTATCTTTTATTATTATCAATGTCAGAATTTATAAACTTTGGCTTTGCATATTTAACAGCTGCCATAATGACAATAGGACTTATTGTTTCCTATACTTATTTTGTGCTTACAAATAAAGAAGATAAAAAATTTCCTCTTGCTATAGGGGGAATTTTGGGAGTAATTTATTTATACTTATACATAACCATTAATTTGGAAGAGCTATCTTTGCTTGCAGGAAGCTTTGGATTATTCTTTACGATAATTGCTGTAATGTATGCAACAAGAAACGTTGAGTGGTATAAGGAAAACCAGTAATAAAATGAACGGGACAAAACACCTTATAGAAAAAACATTTAAAGATTTTGGCATGTTTAAAGGGCATATCAAATATCAAAATGCTACTTCACGGCTTGAGGATTTATACAGAAAGGATGAAGATATAAGGCACCCGTTTGAACGGGATTATCACAGAATTTTGTATTCTAACGCTTATAGAAGGCTAAAACATAAAACACAGGTATTTTTCAATACAAATAATGACCATATCTGCACAAGGATAGAACATGTTAACCATGTGTCATCTGTTGCAGAAACAATAGCAGAGTTTTTAGGGCTAAACCCCTGGCTTGTGCGTGCAATTGCCGTAGGTCATGATTTAGGGCATTCACCTTTTGGGCATACAGGAGAAAAGATTTTAAATAAAATAGTAAGAGATAACAAGCTTTCAAAGAATTTTTGGCATGAAAAAAACAGTTTAAGGTTTATTGATAAAATTGAAACCATGCCTGATTATGAAGGCTATGAAAGAAATTTAAACCTGTCTTATGCTGTTCGCGACGGGATTATCTGCCATTGCGGAGAAGTGGATGAAGAAGCACTAAAACCAAGAGATGAATTTATTGATTTAGAGAGTATTCAAAATGCTAACCAGTTCCAAAGCTATACATATGAAGGATGTGTTGTAAAAATATCCGACAAGATAGCATATTTGGGGCGTGATATTGAAGATGCCTTATCTAAAAGAATTTTGGAAGAAGAACAAAAAGTTGAATTAGAAGGGATTGTAGAAAATCTTTTCGGCCATAAAAAATTAAAAGATATAAATACGACTTCTTTAGTCCACCTTTTTATAATTGATTTATGTAAAAATTCAAACCCGAATGACGGGCTGAAATTTTCAAAAGAATATTTTGAGATTATGAAAACAATAAAAAGATTTAATTATCAAAATATATATTCCCATCCAAGGTTAAAAACTTTTGAAGATTATGCAAGCCTTATTATTAACACTATTTTTAATAAGCTCTTAGAGTATTACAGCGGAATAGATTCTATTTATAAGCTTCAAAATGATGAAAAATTTTATCCGCTTTTGTGTGAACATTTTAAAGACTGGCTTTTGAAATATTCAAATGCATCAGATAAAATCTACAGAGATAACAAAAAATTTATAAATAAAATTATATATGACATTAATGATGTTAATGATTATAAAATAGCAATCGTAGATTTTATTTCAGGAATGACAGACAGTTTTTCAATTAAAATATTTAATGAACTTATAGCGTTTTAATTAGCCATAAGGCGAATAGAAAAACTTGAGTTTGAGTTTAAAATTTTTTGTATGGTTATCAGATTAGATGAAATTTTAAACGAACAAAAGAAATACTTCCTTGAAGGTGCCACTTTAGATGTGGATTTTAGGGTGGAGAAATTAAAAATCTTAAAATCAGCCGTGATTAATTACAAAGAAAAAATCGTTCAGGCTGTTTATAAAGATTTACGAAAAAATGAGCTTGAAGCTTATGCTACAGAAATAGTTCCTGTTTTAGAAGATTTAAATCTTGCAATTAGAAACGTTAAAAAATGGGCAGAAAATGAAAACGTCAAAACACCTATGTATTTGAACGGCTTGCAGGGCGGAATAGACAGCTTCATTATGAAAGAGCCTCTTGGGAACATTCTTATAATTTCGCCGTTTAACTATCCTTTCCAATTATCAATCGTGCCTTTAATAGGTGCAATCGCAGCAGGAAACACGGCAATTATAAAACCATCCAGCGATACAACTTATACAACAAAAATTTTGATGGAGATGATAAACAGCATATTTGCAAGAGAATATGTTTATGTTTTAAACCCTAAAAATATGCTGCATTTTGAACTTTTAAACAAAAAATTTGACCATATATTTTTCACAGGAAGCATTGCAACCGGAAAAAAGATAATGGAGGCCGCAAGCAAAAACCTTACACCCGTAACGCTTGAGCTTGGCGGCAAAAGCCCCTGTATTGTTGATAAAACCTGTAATATAATAAATGCGGCAAAGAGTATTGTCTGGGGTAAACTTTTAAATGCAGGGCAGACCTGTGTTGCACCTGATTATGTTCTTGTGCAGGAAGATATTAAAGAACGTTTTGTTGAAGAATTAAAAAACGCAATAAAAGAATATTTAGGGCCACTGCCTCAGGAAAACGAAAATTTTGGCAGAATAATTAATGAAAGACAATTTGCAAAATTAAAAGAAATTATTGAAATAGAATATGAAAATTTAATTTATGGCGGAGAATTTGATGAATGCGGGCTTTATGTTGCCCCAACACTTTTGGATATTAAATCATTTGATTCTTTTGCTATGCAAAATGAAATATTCGGGCCAATTTTACCTATATTAACATTTGAAAACACATTCAGTATCATAGGGGAATTAAAAAAACGTGAAAAACCGCTTGCTGCTTATCTGTTTTCAAACGATGCACTTGTTATAAGCGAATTTTTAAACAAGTTTTCATTCGGGGGCGGGTGCATAAATGATACCATGATGCATTTAGCTAATAATGCCCTTCCTTTTGGCGGAGTGGGGGCATCCGGGATGGGTAATTACCATGGCAAATACACGTTTGATACATTTACACATAAGAAAAGTATTTTAAAGAAAAAGGGCGACAAAATTGATAAATCAAAAATGCCGCCGGATAGTAAGGAAAGGTTGACTTCAATAAAGAGAATAGTGAAGTTAATGGAGTTTTAGTTAAGTTTACAAATTTTTCAAACTTCTTTAAGAATGCTTTTTTCTTCTTCATTTTCCTGCTTTTCAAAATAGTAGAGAATTTTTTTTCTTATAAAATCGCCTATTTTGTTTGAAGGCAATGAAGGGTTTGAAGCTAGATAAATAATATCTACTTTTCCTCTGCTTGTTGTCATCGGGTTTTTCTTGCCAAATTCATAGTGCGTCATAACCGTACTTTTTTCTATCGAAATATTGTATTTGCGGCATAATTTTGCACAGAGTTCATAACAAACTTCCATCTGGATTGGCTTAATTGGGTAATTTCCAATATGTTTAAAATCTCTAAAGGCAAGCATACCGCAAATTGCAACGCCTATTGAATCTGTATTTCCGCCGCCCGTGTGTGCAGCATAGGGGCTTCCATTGGTGCAGCAGCGGTTATCCTCAGGCTTATATTTTCCTTTATGAATTATACCCCGCTCTGATGGGAGTTTTTCATATCCTATTAAATAATGATAATGTTCAAGTTCAACACTGTTAGGCGCATAGGTACCAGCTGTCCAGTGAATTATAATTCGTTTCATAAGTTTTATATCTCCTCTTTTTAAAAATAGTTTAAGAAAACGGGGAACAACAAGATATGCCATTCCCCTTCAGGAATTAATTTAACGGATTATTAGAGAAGGTTTGCTGAATAGAATGGAGTTTTTTTACTGCAGATTCCACTGCAAAATCGAATATTTCCAAAAATACAGTTTTAATAATATTTTTAAAAGGTAATAAAAAGAGCGGGAGTTTTTCTAAAATAAAATCTATAGCTATTTGTTTTTTAGTATCTCCAAAGCCTTTACCGATAAGATTTTCTGCATAAATTACAGCAGGCAGAGCAAGCGGGGTCAGAATTGCTTTTACTCTTACAAACAATTTATTTTTTAACATTTTTTCTCCTTAGTTTAATTCATTAAAAGACAGTTTTAGAACATATTTACAGGGTTTTAGCCCACATCTTCCGTTACAATTATTTTATATTGAAGATTAGTTCTCATAAGGTAGCACCATCCGGCACCGCCTATGTCGTTTCCACAGTGTATTTCCGTATTTCCAGCACCTATTGTTACAGTATTATTTGTACATCTTACAATATATCCTACTTCGCCGCGGGCCTCCGGGCTTGAATAGTTACAATACTTTGATTCCAGAATGTCTCCGGCTTTATAATTAGAAAAATCTTCAATAACTCTTGTTATAAGGCGCATTGAGTATCTTAAAGGGTCGATATCAAGATTATGCGTTGCAGTATAAGTGGATTTCTGGGTCATTGAAAACCATTCAGATTCATAACGCCTTGAAAGATTTTCTCTTCCTCTATTTGTTATAAAATTACAATCAGCATCAAGGTATTGGCTATTATAGGTGTAGTTTGAAACTTCGGTTATCTTGCCGGATGCAATAGTCATCGAGCCAATAGGAGCGCCTTCAAATTCTATCCAGGATACCCCGTTAAATTTATAACAAGCCCAAGGCTCAAGATTCATAAGCCAAATATCATCAATGACAACATTATCAGGAGCTGCAGCCGATTTTATTATTTTTGTATTAAATGTTTCAATATAGCCTTCGGGGCTTAAAAATATGTTGTAGTTTCCATCTGCATAACCTGTTATATCAAGGTTATCAATATATTCAAAAGTTTCAGAGTCACCAAATGCATTTGTTACGGTTAAAACAGGATAACTGCCTCCAACTTTAAAACTCAAGATATTTTCATCAAAGCTCAATATATCCGGAGTTTTACCATCTTTAGAACAATTTGAATAATTTATGCAAAATTTGGATTTAGCAGTTTTTATTATGGTTTCAGCTTCAGCGGTAAAATCATTTAGCATATCATTTTTAATATAATCTACATCTTCTTTTATTTCTGTCATATTTGAACTTTGTTTATTTAGTTCATCCTGGATAGATGAGAAATTTTCATTCACCTCATCTGCCTTAGCTTTTGTGCCAGGGGTAAATATATTTGGTACATTAAAAGACATAAAAGTATTTCTCCTTTTTAATTTAAAAGTAGTGTTTAAAAATCCAGCGCCAAGTTTTTTAAAATTTTAGTTTAAATTCATTAATCAATTTATACTTTTATTGTAGAAATAAAATTTTGTTTTTCAATAAAGTAAAATTACTCAAGATAAAACAACAAAAAATTGGTTAAAAATATTTATATACAAAACTTTTGGCGATTTTCTATTTTTCATGCCTGATTATTAAGTTTGTAACAATTTGATTAGCTCTTGCGCATCATTCTAAAAAAAATACAGGATTTTTTCTGAAATTTATAGTAAGGTTGTTTTATAAAAGATAAAGGAAAGGGGATTTTTATGAAAAAGAATTTTTTAACTATTGCTTGTTTTATGTTTGCCGTTTCTTTGGGATGTTCTATCGCATCAGCTGAACGTAAACTTCCAATGGATGAAGTAAGGCCGGGAAACCCCGTGCTTCCTGTTATTACAATGCCTTCAAGTGAAGTTAAAGAAAAAGTTGAAGAAAAAGTTGTAACCCCTGCAGTTAATACCAAGGGTGAAATCATTAAAACAGGAAAAGAAACAAATGCACCTTTATCTGAAATCAAAAACAAAAAAGATATTTTAATTGAACAAAAAGAAGATGGTAAAGTTGAAGCAACAACAGTTGCTCCTGTGGTTGAAAAAGAAACAGAAACCGAAAAACAGGAAGGTACAATTTTTGACCATTATAGCGTTAAAGAAAATTTAAAAATAAATAACCCTTCAAAATAAGCTTTGGATAAATATTTCAAAAATATTGAAGTTTGTTTTAAAGGAGTTGTTAACATTTTTAACTTCAGATAGCAGTTTTAAAAAGTACGGGATTTTGTTTAAAATCCCTGCTTTTTTATAAAAATAAGCATAAGTTCTAAATCTTCTGTTCAGATAAGCATCTTTTATTTCATCAAAGTATTTATATTTTAAGACTATATTATCCGTTAGCTCGTATGCTTTAAAATAATTTATCCAGTTTTCATTTGTTTGAAATGAAAGAGAGGCTTTTCTTATGCGCCTTGTTACAAGCAATTCTTTCACAAAACTTATTTTTTGAGCCGCCAAAAGCACACTGTATGTAAACGGCAAATCTTCAGAGTTTTTTATTTCTGCAAATTTTATATTATTTGAAATTAAAAAATCTTTTTTATAAATTTTATTCCAAGGTTCAATTAATTCTAAAATTGAATTATCACTTATTTCATGCAGGCTTTTTGCTGTATTTTGAAGATTATCATCAATTGTTTTTAAAAGATGTGCCGTTCTATGGTTTGTAAATTTTTTCTTTTGTTCAACATATTCGTTTGAAGCACAGATTGTGACATCTGTATTAAACTTTTGCGCATTTTGCACCATTTTTTCTAAAAATGTCTTTTCGCAAATATCATCCCCGTCAAAAAATATTACCCGCTCTCCTTTTGCGCAATTTAGTCCAAAATTTCTTGCAATACCCGCTGAAGATTTTTCAATATTAAAGATTTTAATGCGACTATCTTTAAAACTTTTTAAAATTTTAAGCGTATTATCCGTTGAAGCGTCGTTTACAAAAATAAGCTCAAAATCAGTATATGTCTGGCCTAAAAACATTTCTACGCAGTTTTTTATATATTTTTCAAGATTATATACAGGAATTATTATTGAAATCACGTCTTCAAAATGCCTTTTACACTTTTTATTCAATACTACCATATTTTTTACTCTTGCATAAGATTGTGCAATATTATACAATTTTCAAAGAGGAGAGAATTATGCCGTTTAGTTTTATAAAAACAGAGATTGAGGGGTTAACCTTAATAGAGCCGAAAGTTTTTTGCGACGGGCGCGGGTATTTTTTTGAAAACTTTAAAAAATCAGACTTTATAAAAAATAGCATAGAAGCCGATTTTGTACAGGAAAATTGCTCCAAATCAACAAAAGGCGTTTTAAGAGGGCTTCATTTTCAAAAAAACCCTTACGCACAGGGAAAAATTATATCCTGTACAAAGGGGGAGATTTTGGATTGTGCAGTTGATTTAAGGCTAAATTCAAAAACTTTTAAAAAATATCTTTTGTTTAATTTAAATGAAGACAACAAGCACTCTTTGTATATCCCAAAAGGCTTTGCCCACGGCTTTTTAACTTTATCGGATGAAGCCTGCATTTCTTATAAAATAACGGGCGGAGAGTATAATAAAGAATCAGAATGCGGAATTATTTACAATGATGAAACATTAAATATTGACTGGGGCATAGATTTTGAGCCTGTTTTAAGCGATAAAGACAAGGTTTTAAGGAAGCTTTCAGACCTTAAAAGGGAGGAATTATTTTGAAAATTTTAGTAACGGGTGGAGCAGGCTTTATAGGCAGCAATTTTATAAAGTATATGCTGCAAAAATATGATTATAAAATTGTAAACCTTGATAAATTAACTTATGCAGGGAATTTAGAAAATTTAAAAGATATAGAAAATAATAAAAACTATACCTTTATCAAAGGCGATATTTGCGATAGAGCTTTGGTTTTAGATATTTTGAGCGACTGTGATGCCATTATAAATTTTGCAGCCGAAAGCCATGTAGACAGGTCAATTGAAACGCCTGAAGTATTTGTTCAAACAAATGTTTTAGGAACAGTAAACCTGTTAAATTGCGCAAAAACAAAGGGGATAAAAAGGTTTTTGCAAATTTCAACAGATGAAGTATACGGCAGCATAGAAAAAGGATACTTTACAGAAACCACACCTATTGCGCCAAACAGCCCGTACTCATCTTCCAAAGCAAGCGCTGATTTATTTGTTCAGGCTTATTTTAAAACATACAGCATGGATACAGTTATTACACGCTGCTCAAACAATTTTGGCCCGTGTCAATATCCAGAAAAGCTGATTCCTTTCTTTATATCAAACCTTTTAGAGGATAAAAAAGTGCCTGTTTATGGTGATGGCGGAAATGTTAGAGATTGGCTTTATGTTGAAGACCATTGCAGGGGAATTGATTTAGCCTTCCACAAAGGAAAATCCGGAGAAGTTTACAATATTGGCGGACATAATGAAAAAACAAACATTGAAATAACAAAAATTATCCTTGAGAAAATGGGCAAAAATGAGGATATGATTGAATATGTAAAAGACAGATTGGGCCATGACAGAAGATACGCTATTTCAAACGATAAAATAAAGGCAGAGCTTGGTTTTGAACCAGGTTATTCATTTGAAAGCGGTATTGATGCTACAATAGAATGGTATTTAAAAAATACCAAATGGATGGATAACATTAAAAAACGATGCCAAACACAAGGATAATATAAAATGAAAGTATTAATCACAGGCGCAAACGGAATGCTAGGGAAGGATTTATGCCCAGTTTTTGAAGATAACGGCTTATATGTATTTCCTTTTTCACGTGAAGACCTGGATATAACCGATTGTGATAACGCAAAAGCCATAATAGAAACGGTAAAACCACAAATTATAATAAATCTTGCATCATATACAAATGTTGAAAAAGCAGAAGAGGATGAAGATACCGCCTTTAAAATAAATAAAGAAGGTGTAGAAAATATTGCAAAGATTTCAAAAGAAACAGGTGCAATACTGGTGCATATTTCAACAGATTATGTTTTTGACGGTACAAAAAATTTACCGTATACTCCGTCTGATACCCCAAATCCTTTGAATAAATACGGACTTTCAAAATTAAAAGGGGAAGAGGCTGTTCAAAAATATGCGGATAAATATTATATCATAAGAACAAGCTGGCTATACGGGCTTTATGGGAAAAATTTTGTCGAAACAATGGTGGAACTGGCAAACAAGGGCAATAATCTTAATGTGGTAGATGATCAGACAGGAACACCAACCTATACTGTAGACCTTGCAATGGGAATTTTAAACATTATAGGAAAACCTTATGGCATCTATCATATAGCAAATGAAGGGGAAACAAGCTGGTTTAATTTTGCAAAAGAAATTTTTAAACTTAAAAACATGGATGTAAACGTTTCCCCTTGCACAAGTGATAATTTTAAACAAAAGGCTAAACGCCCAAAATACAGTGTTTTACGTTCGGATGTTCCAATGAGGGGCTGGGCAGAAGCACTTAAAGATTACATTAAATATAAAGAAAGCTTAGGAAAATGAAGATAATTCAAGGGTTTGTATTTTTTATTCTTGAGATTTTGAGCATATTTGCGTTTATTATTTTGACGCCTTTTTATTTTTTAATAAGAAAAATCTCCAAAAAGCCTGTGGAAGGCTTTTTAACAAAGGGAGGAGATTACAGAGAAGCTTTAAAAATCCTTCAAAATTCAAAAAATAAAGGTAAAATTATTATGTTTCACGGTGTTTCCGTGGGTGAAGTTATTGCTTTAGAAAATTTAATCAAATTAACGCGCGAAACATTTGACGGGGCAAGGATTTTAATTACCACAGGAACAAAAACAGGGCAGGATATTGCAAAGAAGAAATATAATGAAATTGCAGATTGTATTACTTATTTTCCTTTTGATTTAGCCGTTTGTACAAAAAGCTTTTTTAAAAAAATAAACCCCGATATTATTCTTATGGCAGAAACAGAACTTTGGCCGATGTTTGCCTTTTATGCAAAAAAATACAATAAGCCGTTTCTTTTGATAAACGGAAGAATTTCAGATGATTCTTTTAAAACTTATAAATATTTTGGCTGGTTTTTTAAGCACATTTTTAATTGTTATACTGGAATTTACACCCAAAGCAAAGACGATATGGAAAAAATGATAAAAATGGGTGCAAATCCTTGCAAAACCGAGGTAATGAAAAATTTAAAGTTTGATATTAAAAAATCAGATAATCCTATATCTTTTAACCGCGGATGTGAAAGAATATTAATTGCAGGAAGCACACACAAGGGCGAAGATGAAATTGTTTTAAATGTTTTCAACAATTTGAAAAAAGATTTTAAAGACCTAAAGCTTATAATTGCACCAAGACATTTGGACAGAGTACAGTCTATCATTGATTTAACAGGTTTTAAACCCGGTTTAAGGTCACAAAATGCCGATTTTTCAAATAACGATATTATAATTTTAGATACTTTGGGCGAATTATCAAGAATATATTCAATTGTTAATATCGCCTTTATAGGCGGAAGTTTTAATAATACAGGAGGCCATAATCCGCTTGAAGCTACAATTTATTCAAAACCCGTTATTTCAGGTCCTTCAATTAAAAACTTTAAAGATATCTATTCAATATTAACAAAGGCAGGCGCTGCAAGCGTTGTATCAAATGAAAAAGAATTTGAAACCTGTGCAAGAAGACTGTTGTCGGATAATAATTTTTATCAAAACACGGTAAATAATTCAAAAAATGTTTTTGAAGACCAAAAAGGCGCTAAAGATTTTGTAATTCAAAAAATAAGAGAATTATTTTAACATTAAAAGGTATTGATACATTGGAACAATTTTGCTTTCATCCTTTTCAAGCGCATTGATAATATCATCTTTCATTGAGCTTATATCTTTTGAATTTTCCATATAATACAATTGCCAAGGCTCTACCTCAAGTGCATTTGATATTAAAATTAAATTTTCATACATAGGATAGTTATGTCCAGATTCAATTCTGGATAAACTCTTTGTTTCCATATTTACCATTTCGGCAAGCTGTTCCTGCGACAAAGACCTTTTTTTTCTAAAGAATTTTATCTTTTGACCTATATGAATTTTTAAATCTTTTGTCACTGCCATCTTAGCATTTAAGCCCATATTCTCCACCTTTAAACAATAAACAAACATTGCAGGAGTGTCTATTACCCGATTGCTCTATATTTAAATAATAAGATGCATATTTTTTTCTTGGACTTATTTTAAATAAGATTTTTTAAAATAATCTTATTTAAAGTTGTATTTTATGGAATTATAATGTAATATTTTAATGTAAAATATCATTCAAAAGGGAAAATTATATGAAAAATGAAACACATATTGCGTTTTCACTTGTGGAAATGCTTATGGCATTATTAGTGGCATCGCTTTTAATGGTAGCACTTGCGCCTGTTATGACAAGAAAAATGAGCGAAAATATAGGCATTAAGGTGGAAGGTGAAATCCCCGGGTTGAAATACAAAATACATGAAATTGAATACGGAAAAAATGAATGTACAAACCTTAAAAGTGAAACTGATAGCAGCGGCAATATTATAAGCGAATATTGCGAAGGCGAATTTACAATTCCAAACGGATTTAACGGCACGATGAGGATAACTGTTGTAGGTGCAGGCGGCGGGGGCGGCAGCGCACCAAGTGCAGGATATATGGAATATACAACAGTATCAAATTCTCATAAATTTACGGTGCCCGCAGGGGTTATGGATATCGAAGCAACATTGATATCAGGCGGAAGCGGCGGAGCCGGCGGGAGACATTTATCAACGTATAAAATATTTAAACACCCGTCTGCCCCGACACCATTATATGACGGTAAAAATGCTGCTGCTGCCGCAAATATTATAAACACAAAAGCAGATGGCACCTATACATGGACCATCCCTAAAGTTTTAAGGGGTAAATATGCAACCATTGATGCCTGTGGTGGTGGCGGGGGCGGGGGCGGAGCCTCAAGGGTAGAATGTTACAATAACAACTGTGCTGCATCCGGCGGCGGAGGTGCAAGTTGGTATCAAAGAGGCTTGGTTTACAATGCAACGGGTTCTTCAATGTCTGTTATTATTGGCGGCGGAGGCGGTGGAGGGGGTGGTGACCGGGGTTTTTCTGCAGCGGGAAATGGCGGTCCTTTAGCAGGTGGCGGGGGTGGTGGTGTAAATTGGAGAAATGACGGAGGCATAGGTGGGCTTGGCGGTTCTTTAGGTGGTGCCGGAGGCACGGCATCGTATGGAACATCTTTATTTTCCCGCCAGGGCAGGGGTGGCGGAGCAGGAAATGTGGGTGAAAGCGGGATTACAGCCGGAAAAGATTATTTCCAGTGCGGGAATACAGCATGCACCAATTATGCCGGCTCGCCAAACGGAGGCGATGTCTTTTATGAAATTGTTGCAGGCATAGACAACGATTATGCAGGCGGGGGCGGGGGCGGCAGTATAACATCAGGATATGGCGGAGGGGG
>CAJTLW010000001.1 GCA_910577515.1 uncultured Vampirovibrio sp. | reverse complement strand
TGTTGTAAAAAACGATATATGGGTATCAGGTGGTGTTAGCAAAGTAAAGATGACTGTAGGAAAAGGCGGAACACCTAAGCAAGGTACATCCCTTAATTGGAGCGGACTGATGGGTGAAAAAGGTGAAAGCGGTGAAGACACTGTGATAGAAATAGATGGCAAAGTTGTATTGACAGCAAAAGGCGGTTTTGGCGGTAACCCCGGAATATTTAATAACGGTACAGGTGGAGGCAAGGGTGATAATGAAAGCACAACATTAAAAAATACTGTAAATGGTGAAGATGGAAAAAAAGAAGCAGGTGGCGAAGGAGCATCTCTTACAAATCAAATATTTCCTCTATTAGGTGCAATAGATAAAATATCATCCCAGGGAGGACTTGGCGGAAGCATATCTACCTCAGGTGAAGGTAAAGCAGGAAGCGGAATTGGTGCAGGGGGCGGAGGCGGAATATTCTTAAATAATAGAGCATATCAGGGCGGCAAAGGAAGCAGTGGTATGGTTTATATAGAGTATTCGAATTAGGGATTAAGCCTTGTGTTAAATTAGGCCGGGCGTTAAGAAATTTACGATAAATAAACAACTTTTTTTGGGGCGCATAATTGTAACCTTTTGGCGCCTCTTTTTTTAAGCAAAAAACCGCCAGGTTTAATAATTGCGGTATTTTTCCTTACCGTTTATATAAATTTTGTACTAAATTTGGAGGAAAATATGAATAACACTGAAAAACAAAACGTTTTAAAACGAATGGAGGTTTTAGGGGAAGCGTTACAAACAGCATTGGAGGCGATTTTAGAGATGCAAACGGAACACAAACTCATCACATACCTTCTCTTAGAAGAGAATGGGGAAAACGAATGACGTTCAATATGGCTAAAACTACCCCGGGGCTTGCTTTCGGGGTTATTCCTCATTCAGGCTAAGCACTGCCATAAAGGCTTCTTGAGGTATATCTACCCTTCCAACAGATTTCATGCGCTTTTTACCCTTCTTTTGTTTTTCCAATAGCTTTCTTTTACGTGAAATATCCCCGCCATAGCACTTGTCAAGCACGTTTTTGCGAAGCGCTTTTATTGTAGTCCTTGCTATAACGCGTCCTCCGACTGCAGCCTGTATTGCAACTTCAAACATTTGCCTTGGAATGATGTCTTTTAGCTTTGCTGTGAGGTTTTGGCCTATTCTATACGCTGAATCCTTGTGGCAGATGACAGACAAGGCATCCACAACTTCGCCTGAAAGCAAAATGTCCATTTTTACAAGGTTTGAGCGTTTATAACTGTGGAAATCGTAGTCCATACTGGCATAGCCCTTTGAACGGGACTTTAATTGGTCATAAAAATCTGTAATAACTTCACTTAACGGAATATGATATTCTAAATTTACCCTTGTTTTATCCAAATATTGCATATTGATAAAATCGCCCCGTTTCCCTTGGCACAGCTCCATTAGCGCCCCAACGAAGTCATTTGGAGTGAAAATATTAACTTTTACATAAGGCTCTTCAATATACTCTCTATACTGTGCCTCCGGTAGGTTTGCGGGGTTATCTATCTCAACTACTGTCCCATCTGTCTTATAGACCTTGTATATAACCGAAGGTGCTGTCGTTATTAACGATAGGTCATATTCGCGCTCCAGCCTCTCCTGGGCAATTTCCATGTGAAGCATCCCCAAAAATCCGCATCTAAAGCCAAAGCCAAGTGCAGAGGAGGTTTCAGGCTCAAAAGTAATAGAAGAATCATTTAATTTTAATTTTTCAAGGGCATCTTTTAAATCGTGATATTGGTCGTTATCAACAGGGTAAAGCCCTGAAAAGACCATAGGTTTGGCTTCTTTGTAACCTTCTAATGGCTCTGATGCAGGGTTTTCAGCATTTGTAATAGTATCGCCTACAAATCTTGTAATCTCTTTAATAGAGCCTGCAAAATAGCCAACTTCACCGGTTTTTAGCTCCTGTACCTGTACCCTGTTAGGGTTTAGATACCCTAATTCTACAACTTCAAACTTTTTGCCTGTTGCCATAAATTGAACTGTGTCGCCCATTTTAATTGAGCCGTCCATAACCTTGAAAAAGCATAGTGTGCCTAAATATTGGTCATAAGCACTATCAAAAACGAGCGCCCTTAAAGGTTTATCTGATGTATCATCTGGCGGTGGAACATATTTTACAATGGCTTCAAGCACTTCTTCAATTCCAATACCTTCTTTTGCACTCACAGGAATTGCCATCGAAGCGTCAATTCCAAGCACCTCTTCAATTTCATTTTTCACCCGCTCCACATCAGCGCTTGGCAGGTCAATTTTATTTATAATGGGAATGATTTCAAGATTTTGTTCTATTGCAAGATAAACATTGGCAAGGGTTTGCGCCTCTACACCCTGTGTGGCATCTACAATTAAAAGCGCTCCTTCACAGGCTGCAAGTGACCTTGAAACTTCATAAGAAAAATCAACGTGTCCCGGGGTGTCAATTAAATTTAAAGTATAATTTTTGCCATCTTGCGCCTTATATTGCATTCTTGCAGCGTTTAATTTGATTGTAATTCCGCGCTCACGCTCAATATCCATAGTATCTAAAAGCTGGTCTTGCATTTCTCTTTGGGATATTGTTCCTGTTTTTTCCAGAAGTCTATCTGCAAGCGTTGACTTACCATGGTCAATATGCGCAATTATACTAAAATTCCTAATATTTTCTATTTTTCTCATAGAAAAATTATATTATAAAAAAATAAAATTTAAAAAACGTTTTAATAATTTACATCATGCCTGTGCAAAAGGTTTACCTGATTATATCCCTTTTGCTTTGCTATTATATTAAATTGCTGAATTGCGCTGGAATTATTTAAACGCGCACCTGCTAAAAAATAACTTGCTTCAGCCTTTTGGAGTCCTTGATATTGTTTATCCTCATGAACTTCAACCGTGCTTTGTGCTTTGTAATTTTCTATAATGTCTGCTGTGCCTGCACCATAAGGATTCACAGCTCTTGCTTCTATAAAATTTGTTCTTTCAACCTGAAGATTAGCCATTTTTATCTCTTAATATCTCTTATATATATAAAGTATATATGAGAATAAAAATTGCCAAAAAGAATGGTCTTTATGAAGAAATATTAAGCCTATTCTCTGCCATACATTGCAGTGATTGTAGCACTTGCAAGAGCGTGTTTTTTAACTTGTCTTTCAATAGAGTCAGGCGTGCTGCCAGGGCTTGGCAGAAGCGCTGCAGATTCAAGTGCATAAATTGTAAAATTATAATGATGTACGCCATGTCCTTTAGGTGGACAGGCACCACCATAAGTTACTGAGCCGAAATCATTTTTAGCTTGCAGCATTGGGTGGTTTATCTGTTGTCCTTCTTTAAGTTCATTCACATCTTTTGGTATATTTAAAACTATCCAGTGATACCATCCTGTCGGCCTTGGTGCATCGGGGTCGTGTACAATTAAAGCAAAGCTTTTTGTGTCTTTTGGCGCTCCCTGCCATTTTAAATGAGGAGATTTATTTTCCCCGGTACACCCAAAATGACTATGAATTAAAGCTTTTGGCATTGTTTGCCCGTCTGAAAAAGTGTTTGAAGTTAATATGAACCCGTTTGCATCTGAATTTTGCATAAAAAATACTCCTAAAATACTGATTATTGTTAATAAAAACAAGAATTTTAATTTCATTTGATAATTTTCCTTTAAATATAAATATAATTAATTTTTATTGAAAAAAAGCACACAACTGCAAGAATTATGCAGAAAAAATACCCTAAATTTCTTGCAAGATAAAATCTGTACATAAAATACTCTAAATGTGCTTCTTCGATTTTATCCCAATTTTCCATAGACCCAAAATACCATTTTGGGATAAATTTCAAATCTTTAACATTGTTATAATCGTTTAGTGAAGTTATTAATTTTATGCTTAACGGTAAAGTTAAAATAACACTTGAAAGTATCCATGGGCTAAATTGTTTGGTAATTGCAAGATAGATTATAATTAAATATGCAATTAATATTTCTATAGCAAGTGCAATAAGCGCTCCTTTTTTGGAACCGATTAATGTGCATAAAGTATTTTTGCCTGTTTTTTTATCAAAATCAAAATCCATAATATTATGCGCATGCAGTAAAACTATTATCATAAGCCCAACTGCAATTGACATTATAAATAGCTTATGAAGATAAAGCCCCGTAAGCGCCGTATATGTACCCATTATTAAAAGTGGGCCAAAAATAAGTCCTACGATAAGTTCGCTTGCATAAAATTTTGAGGATATAGGGTATAAAAGCGAAAGCACCCCTGCTGTTATTGCAAACGCCGGTATAATCCAGCCATAAAGGGTTGTAAAATATATACCGGCTAAAATACCTATGCCAAAAAGTATAAACAAAATATTTCTAACCTGTTTTAGGGAATATGTGCCGTTTATTATCAGCCCCGCTTTGTTTCTGACTTTATCTTCAAAATGAATTTTATCTAAAGGAATATTTTCTTTTAGTTTCTTTTTTACATCCATATAATCATCAAGCAAATTTACCCCTAAATGCACGCAAATGATAGCAATGAAGGATAAAAATGTTGTAAAAAGTTTAATTTTTACATCTGAATAAAAATGTGAAGAAACCGATGCGCAGGCTGCTGCGATAAACCATGGAGCGGCAGATGTTAAAAGGGTATACCCCCTTGTAAGTTCAATAAATTCAGCCTTTTTGTTTTCATAAATTTTTAAAAATTCTTTAAAGCCCATAAAATATAATTCCTTTTTGATGTATGATATTGTATCATTTTTTAAAACTTTTTAAAATAACCCTTTAGCGATGTTTATTTTTTTTGATTTTTTAATTAAAGATACAATATATTAAAACTTTTACAAAACTTAATAATATTTCCTAAAAATTCAATAAAATTGCATATTTCAAACAGCCTGTCATATTATAATAAAACCAATATTTAAAAAAACAATCATAAAAATAAGATAAAAAATGTATGCAAAATACTTCTTATATGCTTGCTTTTGAATATTTAGTATGTATGATTGAATTTATCAATAAAAATAAAGGATAAAAATGTCAAAAGATGTAATTGAATTTGAAGGCACAATTTTAGAAGCTATGCCCAATGCAATGTTTAGAGTAGAGCTTGAAAACGGTCATGAAATTCTTGCACATATCTCAGGTAAAATTAGAAAAAATTTCATAAGAATTCTTCCCGGAGATAAAGTAAAAGTGGAGATGACACCATACGATTTAACCAGAGGAAGAATTACATACAGATTGAAATAACAAAGTAAAAAGGAAAAAATAAATGAAAGTCAGAGCATCAGTAAAACCAATTTGCAAAGATTGCAAAGTTATTAAAAGAAGGGGCAGAATAACAGTTGTTTGTAAAAAATACCCCAAACATAAACAAAGACAAGGATAACGTCTTAATGGCGCCATTTTGCACAATGGCCGGCGTTTTAAACAAAGAAATTAATCAAAGGAGAATAAAATAATATGGCAAGATTGTCTGGGGTTGATTTACCCCGTAACAAAAGAATGATTATCGCATTAACCTATATTTACGGTATTGGTCCAACCAGAAGTAAAAAAATCTTAGAAGCTGCTGGAGTTTCTGAAGATTTAAGAACTGATGATTTAACCGATGACGATATTAAAAAACTGAGAACGGAAATTTCTCACTACACTGTTGAAGGTGACTTAAAAAGAGAAGAATCTTTAAATATTAAAAGACTTTCTGAAATTGGTTCTTACAGAGGCCAAAGACACAGAAGAAAATTGCCGGTTAGAGGTCAAAGAACTAAAACTAACGCAAGAACAAGACGCGGTAAAAAGACAGGACCTGTTGCTAAGAAAAAATAGGCAATAGTGTCAAACTGTAGGAATTTTATTTATTAATCATTATTTTAAAAATAATAAAAGGAAGAAAATATAATGGCTAAACCAACTAAAACTAAAAAGAAAGAAAGAAAGAATGTATTACAAGGTGTTGTACATATTCAATCCACCTTTAATAATACTATTGTAACATCAACCGATACTCAGGGTAATGCTGTTGCATGGGCTTCTGCCGGTGCTTGCGGTTTTAAGGGTGCAAGAAAAGGTACTCCGTTTGCCGCTCAATCCGCAGCTGAATTAGTTGCTAAAAAATCAGTAGACCAAGGTATGAAAAAAGTTGAAGTTTATATCAAAGGACCGGGATCTGGCAGAGAAACTGCAATCAGAGCAATTCAGGCTGCCGGTTTAGAAATTACATTAATTAAAGATGTAACTCCTATTCCACACAACGGCTGCCGTCCGCCTAAAAAGCGTAGAGTATAATAAACTCTATAGTTCTATTACAAGTAATCACAAAAATAATAAAAGGAGCTAAAAATTGGCTAAATATAATGGACCGACAAATAAATTATTTAGAAACTATGGTGTTAAAGATTTATCAAACAGAAAATTAACATCTTCTATGGAACAAAATGCTTCCGGTCAGCATGGCGCCCTTAGAAAAAAACCTTCAGATTATGCTTTACAATTGAAGGAAAAACAAAAAATCCGTTTAACATATTTAGTTAGCGAAAAACAATTTGCTAAATATTATGAAAAAGCGTCAAGAAAAACAGGTGTAACAGGTACTATAATGTTACAAACTTTGGAAAGCCGTCTTGATAACGTATTATTCAGAGCAGGCTTTGCAATTACAAGACGTCAGGCAAGACAAATCGTAAATCACGGTCATTGTCTTGTAAATGATAAAAAGGTAGATATTCCGTCTTATCTTTTAAAAGAGGGTGATGTAATTACTATTAAAGATTCAAGCAAAAAATACATTCAAACTGTTGTTGAATCAATCGATATGGCTTTGAACTTTGCTTGGATTACCATTGATAGTAAAGAATGCAAAATCACATTTGATCGAGTACCCAACAGAGAAGAAATGGATCCGGAGTTTAAAGAACAGCTCGTTATTGAGTATTACTCAAAATAGTAATTAGGAGAAATTAACAGTATGGAACTTAAAATTAAGAATGTAAATACAACCACAAGCTCAGATGGCTCTCAATATGGTAAATTCGTTATTGAGCCGTTGGAAAGAGGCTTTGGTGCAACTATCGGAAACTCTTTAAGAAGAGTTTTATTATCCAGTCTGGAAGGTGCTGCAGTAACATCCGTTAGAATTGAAGGCATTACTCATGAATACACTTCAATTCCCGGTATTGTTGAAGATGTGATTGATATTATGCTAAACCTTAAAGGTTTGGTTGTAAAAACAGAAACTGATGAAATTCAACACTTAAGAATAGATGCTACAAAACCAGGACCTGTTCTTGCTGCTGATATTCAATTGCCTTCAGGTGTTAAAATTGTAAATCCTGATTGTGTTATTTGTACAATTGCAGAAGGTGGCTCTTTCCACGCTGATATCGTTGTAGAAGTTGGCAAGGGTTATGTTGCTACCGATGTACTTAAAGACCAAAAGAACGGGCTTCCTATTGATATGTTGCCGATTGATGCAGCATTTATGCCAATTAAAAGAGTATCTTATGTGGTTGAACCAGCTCGTGTTGGTGAAGTTATCGACTATGATAAATTAACTCTTGAAATCTGGTCAAATGGCTCAGTTGACGTTAATCAAGCTTTAAGCAAGGCCGCAAGTCTATTAATTGACCATTTCAGACAAATTACAGCAATTACAGGTCAGCCTGTAGGTGCTGCTGCTTTTGAAGAAGAATCTGTTGTTGAAGATGAAGCTGAACAAACACCGGCTTTTACTATTGAAGATCTTGAGCTTTCAGTTAGGGCTTATAACTGCTTGAAGAGAGCAAGTATTAATTCAATGGCAGAGTTATTGAAAAAATCAGAACACGATTTATTGAATATTAAAAACTTTGGTAAAAAATCTTCTGATGAAGTTATTGAAAAATTGCACGAATTAGGTTTGGATTTACAGCCAAATCCTGAAGGTGCAGATGATATGGAACTAATATAAAAAATAATAAAGGAACAATAAAATGAGACACCAGTGTAAAAAACATCATTTAGGGCTAGCGGCAGACCAAAGAACAGCTTTGTTGAGATCTTTGGCAACCGAACTTTTCCTTCATGGTGAAATTGAAACAACTATGGCAAGAGCAAAAGCTCTTAAGCCTTTCGCTGAAAGTATCATTACATTTGCCAAAAAAGGTGATTTAGCATCAAGAAGACAAGCTGCAAAACACATTTTTGACAAAGAAACAGATAAATATATTAATCTTGAAACAGGCGAATTGTATGATGTACTTCCAGAAGGTACAAAACACCCGAAACAAACCGTTTTAAGACAGCTCTTTACCGTTATTGGTAAAAAATATGCTACAAGAAACGGTGGTTATACAAGAATTTTCAGATTAACCCCAAGAAGAGGGGATGCTTCTGAAATGGCCTTAATTCAATTAACATAATGAATCGATACTTAATAAGTTTTGAGTATGAAGGAAGAAATTTTTTCGGTTCTCAAAAACAGCCTGACAAAAGAACTGTTCAGGAAGAAATAGACAAAGCAATTTGTACTTTGACAAAAGAAAATACTAAGATCATAATGGCAGGAAGACTTGATAGGGGTGTAAATGCAAAATGCCACACAGCACATTTTGATGTTCTTTATCAAATAAATTCAAAACAGGACGGGTTTAGTTTTTTAAACTCCCTGAATGCGATTTTACCGCCGGATATTTCGGTTTTTAAAATCGAAAGAAAAGACAGTGCTTTTCATGCTCAAAAAAGTGCTACATTTAGACACTATAGGTATATTATAAGAAATTCTTTTATTAAACCGGTATTTAATAAAAATGTTCTTTTTATAAGAAAGCCTTTGAATATAGAGCTGATGAATGAAGCAATAAAACACCTTGTCGGTGAATATGATTTTAGTGCTTTTAAGTCCGTTTCGGATAATCCTTCAACCATTTGCCATATTTACTTTGCAAATGTCTTGAAAAAACCGCTTGAAAACGGTACTGGTGATTATATCGAAATCAATATTATAGGGAATAGATTTCTCTATAACATGGTAAGGGCAATAGTTGGAACTCTTCTTATGATTGAGAAGGATAAAGATAATCCTTTAAAGATGAAAGAAATATTAAATTCCAAAGATAGAACCCTTGCAGGGCATAACGTAGAACCATTTGGTTTAACGTTAATAAAAACAGGGTATGAAAACCCGCATGATTACATTAAAAAATTAGAAAAACAAATTAATTAAAGGAAAGGCAAATAAATGAAGACATTTAGCGCAAAACCGCTTGAAGTTGAAAGAAAATGGCATTTAATTGATGCTGAAGGTATTCCCTTGGGCAGATTAGCTGTTGTTGCTGCAAATCTTCTAAGAGGTAAGCATAAACCACAATACACGCCAAACGTTGACACCGGTGATTTTGTTATCGTTATAAACGCTGATAAGGTTGTTGTAACAGGCAAAAAAGAAACTGATAAAATGTATTACCACCACACAGGTTTCCCGGGTGGTTTCAGAGCTGCAAGCTTTAAAGAATTGATGGAAAAAGATGCAAGACTTCCTATTGAAAAGGCTGTTAAAGGCATGCTTCCGCACAATACTTTAGGTTCAGAACAATTTACAAAATTAAAAGTGTATGTTGGAGCAGAACACCCGCATGAAGCTCAAAAACCTGTGAAATATGAAATCAAAGGAGAAAATAAATAATGGCAGCTCTTGATAAAAATGAAGTAATTAAAACCGGTAGAAGAAAATGCTCAATTGCAGTTGCAAAAGTTTCTTCAGGCAAAGGCAGGGTTTTTGTAAACGGTAAAACTTTAAGAGGATATTTTGGCAATCGTCCTTCTTTGGAAATGACCATCTTTAGACCTCTTGTTTTGACTGATAATCAAGATAAATTAGACGTAAACGTTAAAACTCTTGGCGGAGGCGTTTCAGCACAGGCTGATGCTATTAAACACGCTATTTCACGTGCTTTGTTATCTATGAATGAAGAATATAAGCCAATTTTAAAACAAGAAGGTTTATTAACACGTGATGCAAGAATTAAAGAACGTAAAAAATATGGTAGAAAAAGAGCAAGAAAACGCTTCCAATTCTCAAAAAGATAATTTTTATCTATCCAAAACAAAATTCAAAAATCCGCCGAACTCAAATCAGGCGGATTTTTTAATGCAACTTTTATTGTAATTTTATTTAGAAAAATTACCCAAAATAATATTTGCAATTCTTTTTGAGGCAAGCCCGTCACCGTAAGGATTTACAGCCATTTTCATTGAATTATAAAAACTGTTATCGTCTAAAAGTTTTTGAACCGTGGATGCTATTTTTTCCTTGTTTGTGCCTACAAGCTTAACGCATCCGCTTGCTATGGCCTCCGGGCGCTCTGTTTCATCTCTTAAAACAAGCACGGGAACTCCTAAAGACGGTGCTTCTTCCTGTACCCCGCCGGAATCTGTTAATATTATATGTGCCTTTTTCATTAAGGCGCAAAACGGTGCATAATCTAATGGTTCAATGAGTTTTACCCTTTCAATACCGTCCAGTTTTGAAAACACGGTGTTTCTTACATTCGGGTTTAAATGTACGGGATAAACGATTTCAATATCCTTATTTTTTTGCACTAAATCCAAAACGGCATCACAAATATTTTCAAGCGGTTTGCCGAAATTTTCTCTTCTGTGGGATGTTAAAAGAATTGTTTTTAAATCATCTCTAAGCCCGAGGTGCGATAAATCCGTATTTTTTTCAACAGTATACAAAAGTGCATCAATTACTGTATTTCCGGTTTTATAAATCCTTCTTCCGGTCTCATACGAGCTATCTATATCTCCATTTGTTATCCCCTCTTTAATCCCTGAATTTAAAAGGTTTTGTACTGAACCTTCGGTTGGGGCAAAATGTAAATCAGAAACAGCATCCGCTAAAACTCTGTTTATTTCTTCAGGGAACGGATAATCTTTGTTAAATGTTCTTAAACCCGCTTCCACATGGCCTATAGGCACTCTTGCATAAAATGCACTCAAAGCGCTTGCAAAAGCCGTTGTTGTATCTCCGTGTACAAGTACAATATCAGGTTTTACCTCTTCATATATCTTCTTGGTTTCCATCAAAATTTCAGATGTTAAGCTCCATAAATTTTGATTTGGCTTCATTAAATTTAAATCAAAATCAGGTGTAATTTCAAATAAATCCAAGACCTGATCAAGCATTTGCCTGTGCTGTGCTGTTACAATTACAACCGGCTCAAATTCAGAATGTTTTTTTAATTCCAAAACAAGAGGAGCCATCTTAATAGCCTCGGGCCTTGTGCCAAATATAACCGCAACTTTAATTTTCTTATCCATAAAAAGGATTGTATACAAATAGTTGAAAAAAAACAAGATTATTTTTTTACAAGGAATTGTTAATATTTGTAACAAATTTTTTAATATTCGAATTTCAATATAATTTATATACTTTATATATATAAGCATAATACTGATATTTTATTTGTGGAGTTTGATATGTTTAATTTAATTTCTTCTATTAATGCAAATGTTGCTATGCATTCTCGGAATATAATGAAAGAAAATGGCGGCAAAAGTTCATCTGAGAATAATATTTCGCTTTTTGGTTCAAATAGCAATGGTAATTCTTTAACTTTGGCGGATGATCTTACTCCGCTTGCTGAAAAATACAAAGCTGCTAGCTATGACGATATTGAGCGTGCTGGAGGTAATGGCCTGGTTGATGTTGATGCAAGACAGGGTGAAATAGGTGATTGTAATCTTTTGGCTACATTGCGAGCGCTCAGAAATTCAGAAAATGGCCAAAAAGCACTTAGTGAAGTTATGAAATATGATGCAGAAAATGCCAGCTGGAGCTTTAATTTTAAAACTAAGGATTTTGCAAAAGAAGATGCAAGCCCTGTTGTTATAACCAAAGATGATGTTGATAAAGCAATTGCAGAAAAGAAAGTAAGCAAAGGTGATGACGATGTTTCGGCTATAGAACTTGCCGTTGCGAAATACCTTGGGCAGGTACATAAAAACGGCACGGAAGATAACATTATGAAACAAATTTCAGACCAGGGAATTAAACACAGAGCTGCAAGAGGTGCGGCTGCTGATGATTATCTAAATGGCGTGGTTTCACATATCGGTTATCTTTTTACCGGAAATATCTCTAAAAGCATAAAAGGTGAAGAAGATACTAAAAATGCCCTTGCTGATTTTGATAAAACTACAGATATGATGGTATTCGCACAAATAGGCGGCGATACATCCGCTAAAGACACATTTAACGGCGGCGGAAGTAATGCTAATCCGTTTGTAATGCTTGGTGATGACCAAATTCTTGGAAATCATGCCTATACTGTTTGCGATGTAAGCGGCGATCAGGTTACTCTCCGTGAATCAAATAACCCGTCTGCAACAATTACTGCAACAATAGAGGAGCTTTTAAACTGCACGGGTAATAATTATTTTTATACGTTTTCATATTAATCCGCAGATATAATAATATTTTAAAAGCGTACATAAAAAGTGTACGCTTTTTTGTTTGTCATGCCCTTGTGTTTGTTGTAAAATGTCACTATAAGGCTAGTTTTATGGAGAAGGTTTAGTTTTGAGTCAGACAAATTTATTTGATCACGGAAAAATAGTTCCTATAAATATAAGAGACGAAATGAAGCGCTCATATATTGATTATGCTATGAGTGTTATTGTAGGTCGTGCGCTTCCCGATGTCAGAGATGGTTTGAAACCTGTTCACAGACGGATTTTGTTCGCTATGAATGAACTTGGAATGACGCCGGATAAGCCATTTAAAAAATGCGCAAGAATTGTTGGTGAAGTTCTCGGTAAATATCACCCCCACGGTGATACTGCTGTATATGAAGCTTTAGTTCGTATGGCGCAGGACTTTTCAACAAGATATTTAACAGTTGATGGCCATGGAAACTTTGGTTCTGTTGATGGTGATGGTGCTGCCGCAATGAGGTATACAGAAGCAAGAATGCACAAAATTACCACTTCTATGCTTGCTGATATCGATTGTGAAACCGTTGAATTTACGCCAAACTTTGATGGTTCTCTGGTAGAACCTACAGTGCTTCCTGTACGCTTGCCTATGCTTTTACTAAATGGTGTTTCAGGTATTGCTGTTGGTATGGCAACAAATATTCCTCCTCACAATTTGTCTGAAATTGTGGATGGAACCATTGCCTTAATTGATAATCCTGATATTACAATTGACGGGCTTATGGAATACATCAAAGGGCCTGATTTCCCTACGGCTGCAACTATAATTGGTACATCAGAAATTAAAAAAGCCTATGAAACAGGCAGAGGCTCGATAAAAATGTCTGCTGTATCTACCATTGAAGAAATTCAAGGAGGAGGAGGCCGTCAATCAAGAACAGCAATTATTGTGACGGAAATTCCTTATCAGGTAAATAAGGCTGCTTTGATTGAAAAAATTGCCGAACTTGTAAAAGATGGTAAAATAAATGGTATTTCTGATTTAAGAGACGAATCTGACAGAGATGGCATGCGCATCGTTATAGAATTAAAACGTGATGCAAAACCGGATGTTGTAAGAAATAATCTTTATAAACAAACAGCGCTTCTAAGTTCCTTCGGTGTTAATATGGTTGCTCTTGTTGGGCAGCAGCCAAGGCTTTTAAACCTTTATGAAGTTTTGAATGAGTTTGTGGAACACAGAGTTGAAGTAATTACAAGAAGAACTTTGTATTTCTTAAAGAAAGCAAAAGCAAGGGCGCATATCTTAGAAGGTTTAATGATTGCCTTAAATGCGCTTGATGAAGTGATTGAACTTATTAAAAAGTCTAAAAATACAGAAGAGGCACGCGAAGGCTTAATTAACCGTTTCGGGCTTGATATTGATCAGGCTAATGCAATTTTAGAGATGCAATTAAGAAGGTTAACAGGTTTAGAACAAGATAAAATCAGAGCTGAATATGATGAATTGATGAAGAAAATTGCTGAATATGAAGCAATTTTGGCTGACAGGCAAAAGATTTTAAATCTGATTAAACAAGAGCTTTTAGAAGATAAAGAAAAATATGGCGATGACAGAAAAACACAAATATTGCCAGAGCAAGGGGAATTAAACATTGAAGATTTAACCCCAAATACTGCAATGGCTGTGTTTATTACCCGTCAAGGATATATTAAAAGAATTTCGCTTGATACCTTTGAAAGACAAAATCGTGCAACCCGCGGCAAGGGCGGCATGAAAACAAAAGAGGATGATGATGTTGACCATTTCTTTACTGCAATGATGCATGATAAAGTGCTATTCTTCTCATCCAAGGGTGTTGTATATAGCTTAAATGTATATGATTTCCCTGAAGGTTCAAGACAATCTAAGGGCTTACCTATTATAAATGTTCTTCCTATAGAGCAAAATGAAGCTATTACAGCAGTTGTTCCCGTTAGCAGCTTTGATGCTAATACAAACCTCATAATGCTAACAAAATCAGGTTATATTAAGCGTATCAGCCTTGATAATTTTGCTAGCATAAGAAGAAACGGTATTATTGCTATAGGATTAGAAGAAAATGATACTCTAAACTGGGTAAAACTTGCTCAGGATAATGATGAAATCATAATCGGAACAAGCTGCGGTATGGCAATAAGGTTTGCAATATCAGATTTAAGACCTTTGGGACGTTCTGCAAGGGGTGTAAACTCAATGAAATTAAGAACTGGCGACACTATTGTAGGCTGTGATGTTGTGCCAAGAGACTATGATGCAGATTTACTTGTTATGACATCTGACGGCTTTGGAAAACGTTCTAAATTATCTGAATTTAGACCTCAAAATAGAGGCGGTTTAGGACTTATCGCAACCAAGTTTAAAACAGCTTCTTCAAGACTTGTAGCACTAACTATCGTTGAAGAAAAAGATGAAATTATGGTTGTAAGCGCAAACGGCGTGGTAACAAGGGTTAGCGCTTCTTCAATTTCAAGACAAGGACGCCCTGCAACAGGTGTTAAAGTCCAAAACTTAGGCGAAAATGATTGCGTTGTTTCAGTTAATAAAATTGTTGAGCCTGATGAAGATGATAATGTTAAAAAGGCTGCTCTTGAAAATGAAATAAAAGAAGCTGAAAGCAGCGTTTCGCAAACTAATTTGAATCTTGAAGAATAGTTAATTAAATTTTTCAATAAAGTTTAAAATTGCTCCTTTAATATTAAAGGAGCAATTTTTATTTGGCTTTATTTTTTAATAATTTATTAAAGCAAAATTTACATTTTAGAAAGGCATAAATATAATTATGACAGAAATTAAATTTTTTCCTCAAGCCTCTTTAAGCGGCAAAATCACTAATAGTACATCTTTCACCCCCCCCCCCCCGAATAGCTTGAACTTAATTAATGTACAAACCGCAAAAGAGGTTGGGGAGATTGCCAAAAAAGAAATCGGCTCAATGCCGTTTAAAATTGCCACCGCAGGATATTCTGCGCCGCCTGAAGGGTATGAAGAATCTGTAAGAAAATTTTTAAAGGCGCTTGATAGTGAATTAGGAGTGAGGAGTACAGCTTTTATAACAAGCCCTACTGCTGATAAAGGCAGTATTGATGCTATAACATCTGAAATTACGGGGCTTGCAAAAGGAAAAATTTTTTATACTACGGCAAAAGATTATATTGATTATATAAACCCGAAAAATTTCCCTTCAACAATTGATACCACTGTTTTTTCAAAAA
Source organism: uncultured Vampirovibrio sp. (assembly GCA_910577515.1). Lineage (GTDB taxonomy): Bacteria > Cyanobacteriota > Vampirovibrionia > Gastranaerophilales > Gastranaerophilaceae > MGBC122484. The sequence goes on along the minus strand of CAJTLW010000001.1, from coordinate 318,094 downwards.
TACCGAAATATATTCTTCCTGATGCAGGAGAATATTCAAAAGCAACCGCTGAAGCTTCTAATGTTTTTATCGCAACAGGCGGCAGAAATGCAACTGTAAGTGATTTTGTAAATGCCATTAAAAAGGGGAATAAAAGCGTTATTTTGGATAATCCTTCAATAAGCCTTCCGGCATGGGGAGAAGCAAAATGCAGAGTCGAAAATGCTTCAAAATACCTTTTAGAACAGCTGGAAGCATTTAAGGCAGGCAAAAGCTTGCCGCATCCTGAAATTGGCGAATTTACAAAAGAATTTCTTTCAAAAAACGGTGATAAGATAGCAAAACTTGTTAAGCTGGTAAAACTTGAGGACGCAAGTGCTGCCAGTATATTAAAAGCCGCAAAGGATGTTGCCAAATTTTTAAAATAAAGCTTTATTTACAGGTAATCACCCATACCGAATGTAAAGAATCCGCCGCTTCCTGAGCCTTTCGTATTGGTTAAAGGAATACCGTAATCTAAGTTGATTGCACCTAAACCGGGAACAAATAATCTTACGCCAACACCTGCAGTGATACCGTGTCCTGGCCTATCATATAATCTGTCTGTTAAAGTTGTGCTAAATACCTTGCCTGCATCAACAAAGCCTGCAATTCTGATATTGTTCAGGAATGAATTTGTTGTAATGCGGTCAAGGAAAGGAATGGGAAATCTGAATTCTGCACTACCCATCATAAATCCGTTACCAGAACCTGCTTCAGCTACGTTAAATCCTCTAAGAGAATATGGTCCGCCAAGTGTATATGCTGCAAATTCAGGTAAATCTCCGTTTATTTTTCCGCCTCCACGTGCAGTTAACACTAAAGAAGATTTTCTTCCGGCTGGAATAAATTTCTTTAATACGCCGTTTAATTTGCCGTAGCTATCAGCATCGGAGAAGCTGAATGCCTCCTCTAGACTAACTTTAGCTAATACGCCGCGTCTTGTATTTATCATATTATCTCTTGTATCATATACAAGAGATGGCATAAATTTTGCATACAAACCATCTTCAAGCTGCTTTTCACGTTCAGAAAGCGGAATACCGCGTCTGTTGTAAAGTTCAACAATTTTGCCCCAGTCGCCTTCTTTTAAGTGAACATTTTCAACGCCTACGCTAAGGTTACCGGATAAATTTTTAGCGTTCTTAAATGCTCTCGATATTGTTATATCTCCGCCGTATCTTTCTTCAATAGCAAGCGGCACCTGATAGCTTCCGAAGTTTCTTGCAAAGGCCCTGAATCCTAAAGATTGATTATCTGATTTAAAGTGTGGCTCCAGAAATGATAACTCAGCCTGTAAATTAGCCCGTCTTAAAACACTTGAATCATGCATCAAAATACCGGTTCCGGCCATTACATTTAAATTAAGCTTTTGCCCTAAGCCCCTAAAGTTGTTTTCACCAAAACCAACCGAACCAAAGAAGCCCGAACTTGAATCGATACCAACACCTAAAGAAACCCTGCCTGTTCTTTGTTCATCCAATTGAACAATTACATCGTACAAGCCTGTTTCTTCATTTAGAGTTATTTCTCTTTGAACATCTTTGAAAGCCTGTGTACCCATAAGGCGCATGATATCTGCTCTCATAAGATTTTCATTGTATACTTCGCCAGGTGTTTGGATAATGTTTCTTTTAACTATAAAATCTTTTGTTTTATTGTTTCCTTCAACTTTTATATCGCCAATAACCCCTTCATTAATTCTTATAGTTATAATGTTATCAGGGTCAGCCTGAAGGTTTGAAACTTTTGCCAGAATATATCCTTTTCCTGCATAAAGCTCCTGAATATTTTCAATTGCAGCATTTAGCGCAAGGATATTTTGCGGCTTCCCTTCTAAATCTTTAAGTACTTCCATGATTTCATAAGTGCTTAAAGATTTGTTTCCGGTGATGAAAAATCCTTCAATGGGCGGGTTTTCTTCAACTATAATTCTTAATTTAACATTACCATTATCAAGCTTTATAGGTAATGCTCTGATATTTTGTGTAAAATAGCCTGATTTATAAAGCTTGCTTAAATCGTTTGCAACATTCTTCCTGTTAAAAGGATACCCTTCTTTTGAGCTTAACTGTCCTTTGATAAAACTTGTTTCAATTAAATTATTACCATATATTTCAATATCTTTGATGTGTACGGCATCAAGGTCGCCAGTGTATTCTTCTTCACCTTCAAAAATTGCAGGAGTTTCCGATTCAACATTTTCCTGCGCTCTGCCTTTTAATTCCTCTACCTGTTGCTTTGATTTTCTTTTAAAAGGATTTTTAAATTCAAAAGCATTTGCTGCACCTTCATTGAAAAACAAGATGCATACAAGCGCAGATATTAAAGAAGTCTTATATATCTTTCTCATTAAATTCCAATTAATCTCTTATAATATTTAATTATACAGTCAAAATACAAACTGTACAAATTAATTAGAAAATGTTACAAATTTATACTACTTTAAAATGAGAATTTGTGATTTAATATTAATATATGAAGTTTGGTTGGAGTTATGGTTTTGGATTTGGCCAATAATCACAGAAGACTTATAGAGGAAACAATCAGGCAAAACAGCAGATATTACGGCAATGAGGATTTGCTTGAAGCCTTTTGTTCCGATGTTTATAAAAAATCATATATATTGCTTGATTCTGTTTCTAATGTTGATAATTTAAAAACATATCTTGAAAAGGTTGCAGATACTTCCATTTCTAGTATTTTAAAGCAAAATGGAAGAGATGATGCGCCAAAGCAAAGACCCGATAAAGACGAAATACAGATGGATATTCTGGATGATGCCAAAGTCAAGGATAAAATCATCAATGAGACAAATCTTACAAGAACGGATTTGGAACGGGCAAGACTAATTCAGAGCAATACCGCACGAATAGAACCCTTGAAGGAAGAAAAAATCATTTCTCTTAAATCTGATAATCAAGGTATTTCAGGACTTTCCCGTGATATTTTTGCAGATATTGAAGACCCTAAATCCGCCTATCCTGATGCTGAAATTAAAGAAAATATTGTAAAGCGCATTATTGGAATTGTATACGAGATGCATTTGAAATTTCCTGATAAAAATTATTTTGAAATTTTTTATTCCCGTCATGCCCGCCTTAAAAAACAGGCAAATATTGCAAATGAATTAAAAATTACACAGGGCGAATTAAGTAAAAGATATTTTGAGCTTATAAAATTAATAAAAGAAAACCTTAATTAAGATATTTTAAATTTTCATATTCCCTGAATAACTTTTAAACGCAGGGAAAGAATAAGTTTTTGTAAAAAATGGCTGAATTCTTCCGCTATAGTTGTCCTGCAATGTCATTTTCTGCTCTGCAGGTTTATTTTCACTTTTCTTTTTCATATAAGCCGCAAAAGCATTTCTGACAAATGGTGTTAAAATGCAGGTTGAAATTATGCCGCCTAAAATTGCAGCCCCCGTTTCAAGATTTCTGCCCATTTTTGCATATTTAGCCTGATTTGATGCATAATCCAAAATATTTCCGGACGCATCTTTTAGATTAATAAACGGTTTTCCGTTTTTGCCGGGCTGTACAAGCTTTTTTGCACCACTCATCAACTTTGTTGTAACAAGTGCATACATGGCGATATTTGCCGTGCCATCCATAATCTCTTGCGGCACAAGAAATTTCTTATCTTTCTTTGTTAATTCTTTGTTTTGTAAAAGTCCGCAAGTTTGGGCAGCAGAGGCTAAAACCCATCCAAGAGCTGCTGTTACAAATAAAAAGCTTGCATTATTATCTTTGTCAAACCAACTTATAAATTCATTCTGTATTTTATTTAAGCATCCCATTTGATTGCCTCCATATTCACCTGTGACATTGGGGGCAATTCGCCTGTTTGGATTTTATCTGCAATCTCTTTCAGTTTTTCTTTAGAATTTTTGTCAAAAGAGGGTGCAGGCATTTTTTGACTATCTTTCTTTTTGAACCTACCTTTCTTTTTGGCACGTTCCATAAATAAATGCGTAAATTTATCAGTCAAAGGCACATCTATTAAAAAGTTTGTAAACATCATAACGGCAAGTCCCATGAGGGTTCCAATAACAGCACTTGTGTGGCCTTTGTCTTTTGTCATATATTTTGGAAGTTTTTTTACAATGTTTTCATTGCCCAAAAGTGCATTTGTTCCAATTATGCATCCTTCTCGTATGATAACACCTGTTAATGTACTTGCTATGGCTTTTGCCGTACTTCTTATTGCAGAAGTTTCCTTTGTTTCATCATCTACCCAGGGGTTCATTTTATCCATAAAAGGGTGCAATGCAAAAGCTGCAACTCCAAAGGCCAATCTTTGTCCCGGAGATTTAAGCGCGCCAAGTTTGTCAAAAACCTTTTGGGCTTTTGGTCCAACATTAAGCCCCCCAAAATTAGGGCTTTTATATAAAGTATTGTTGTTAATCGTTAGCATGGTTTTTTAAATTGAATTTCCACAAGTCTAATAACGCATGTAAAACCTAAAAATTGCGCTATTTTCATTAGCCATTAACATATTTTAATATTATAATTGTAGTATTTAATAAGAAAAAATGTCCATGGTACAATCATTATAGCACGTAATTTTGTTTTGGGAATATTTTTGTATGAAAAAACCTTTTTTTTACGATATTACATTAAGAGATGGCAATCAATCTTTAAAAAAACCATGGAGTCTTCCTGAAAAAGAAATTATTTTCAAAAGACTTCTTGAATTAAATGTTCAAGCAATTGAGGTTGGTTTTCCTAATTCTTCCGAGATGGATTTTGAAGCGTGTAAGTATTTAGCTTCAATTGCTCCTGATAATTTGGTGGTTTCAGCTCTTGCAAGATGCACAGAAAAAGATGTATCGAGCGCTGTTGAAGCTATTTGCCATGCGAAAATTCCAAGAATTCACACATTTTTAACTTTAAGCCCTTTTCACATGAAATATGTTTTAAATAAAGACCCTATGGAAGTTAGAAAAACAGCAATTGAAGCCGTAAAGTTTGCCTGTGAAAAAATTAAAAAAGCAAATAAAAACGGCGAAGTTCAATTTTCTGTAGAACATTTTGGAGATTGCGGTGAAAATCTTGATTTTGTAATTGATACCTTAAAAGAAATTGTAAAAGCCGGTGCCACAACGATTAATCTCCCGAATACTGTTGAGAGAAAACGCCCAAGAGTGTTTCTTGATATGGTTGAAAAGGTTTATAATGCACTCCCGAAAGATATTTCTATTTCCCTGCATAATCATAACGACCTTGGAATGGCGACAGCTACAACGGTTGAAGGATATTTCTCAGGTGCAATACAGCTTGAATGCGCGCTAAACGGGCTTGGAGAAAGAGCAGGAAATACTAATTTTTATGAAGTAGCCGTTGCTCTTTATAATTCAGGAGTTGAAATGCCTGTTGATTTATCTAAAATTTACGAAACCGCCTTAATTGTAGCTCAAATGTCTAAAGTTGATGTATATGAAAAAGCACCTCTTGTCGGTCCGGATGCACTTGCGCACAGAAGCGGCATTCATCAAGATGGCGCCCTTAAAACAAAAGATATGGAATTTGGTGCATACAGACCAATACATCCATCTTTAATAGGTAGAAAAGATGATGAAAAAATTGGATTTACAAGCCAATCTGGTAAAACTGCAATCTTTGAAATTATATCAAAAGCAGGATACCCGATTACAATTCAGGAAGCCATCCGCCTTGCGCCTGCAGTTAAAGAAGCTGCGGAAAAAATCGGCGAATTGCCTACGAGAAATATTATCGATATTTACTTTAATGAAATTTGCAATATAAAAGGCGTGTTTAAGCTCATTAATTTTGACCACATTGGTGAAGGCAAATTTACTGTTGAGTTTGATTTTAAAGACAAAAACTATAAAATGACAGGAAGTGGAAACGGTCCGATTGATGCTTGTATGGATGCTCTAAAACAAGCTGGCTTTGAAAGAAAACTTCTTTATTATAAGCAGATTGCAATGGATGAAGAACTTTTAGGTTCAGGTGCAAACGCAATGAGTGTTATTCATATTGAAGGAGATGACGGCTCTAAAGTCATAGGGCGTGCAATCCATAAAAACACTGCTGTTGCTAACGTTAAAGCGATATTTAACGCCTATAATTTGATTTATAAAGGATAAAAAATGAATAGGAAGCTTCTATTTTCATCAATTGCCTTATTTTTTGTTGTAGCAGTTGCCTTATTTTTATACATGAATACTTTAACTTTTAAAATACAAAAAGCCCTATGGGGTAAGAATTGTACGGTTTCTGTTGCAGTAACTTCAAAATACAAAATTTTTAAATTTAATAACAAAAAAGTACCGCTAATGAGTGTGTTTAAATATTTTGTTGCAACCCCTGTTTTAAATAAACTTGAAGATGAAAAAAAATCATTAAATGACATTATTGTTGTAAAAGAAGACATGATTGATAGAAATACATATTCACCCATGCTTAAAAAATACTCTCCGCCTTTTAAAATAAGTATTGGGGAATTATTACAATATATGGTGTCTGAAAGCGATAACAATGCGACTGATATTTTGATTAACTATATTGGCGGAATGCAAAAATTGCAAATGGAATTAAGACGATACCGTCTTAATAATATTAATATTGAAGCAGATGAAAAGATGATGACAAAAGATATTGATGCCCAATATTTAAATGTTGCTACACCTTTGGATGTTATTGAAACAATGCAAGTGTTTCGTGAAGACAAGACTTATAGTTATATTCTCCACCCTCTTCAGCTGTATAAAGCCCCCTTGTTATCAGAAGAACATAAAAAATTCCTCGATAAAATTATGATTGAAACTGTAACAGGGCAGGATAAATTAAAAGCAGGTTTGCCAAAAGATGTAATTTTAGGGCATAAAACAGGCATGTCATCAAGAAAGCCTGATGGTGTCAGAATCGCAGAAAATGATGCAGGATTTGTAATTTTACCAAATGGTGAAACATATTATATAGCAGTATTTGTAACAGAATCAAAAATGGCAGATAAAGAAAACACTGCACTTATTGCTCAAATTTCAAAAATTGTTTATGAATATATTGTGTTAAAATCACGAAAATAAATATTTAAGTTAATTATTAATCAGCTGATTTTGCCTCTAATACTGCCATTTTAGCACTTTCAACAATTTCATCAGTTGTCTTGTTGTGATAAAGCGCATGGCCTAAACCTACTGCTGTAGCACCTTTTTTCAAATATTCTTTTATGTCTGAAATTTTAATAGAACCTGTGGGCATAACGTTTAAAAATTTCATTGGCCTTAAAAGCTCTTCAATATATGTTGCTCCGCCAAGGTCTTTGATAGGATAAATCTTTATAACCGGAACCCTTGCTTTCCAAGCCGTGTAAGCTTCATTCGGGGTAGTTGCCGTAAGCATCAAAGGGATTTTGTGACCTGAAGATAATTTTACTAAATTCATCTGCAAAATTGGTGAAACCAAAAGCTTTGCGCCGGCTTCAATGCCATCCAGTGCTTGGGATGACGTTATAACGCCCCCTTGTGCCACATAAACATCTTCATTTTTGGCAACTTCTTTAATTGCATCAATTGTGGAATTGATTTCTATAACCTTTATTCCGCCTTTAATATAAGCATTTGCAATTTCTATCGCCTTATCAGTGTTATCTTCCCTTATAATTCCGTATATTTTATTTTCTTTGATGGCTTGAATAATATTCATCTAATTGTATCGCTTTCTTTTATCCGTTTTAATGTTACTGTATAAAATCTTTTTCCTGTCTTCAAATGTAACACTAAGAAATGTATTTTTCAATTTTCTTGGTGCAATTGTGTTTAAAATTTCTCTGTCAGCTAAAAGGCAATTGATTTTTGACCTTGTATTTTTTTTCATTAATTCGGCAGATAATATAAGCGCTGTTTTGCTTGCATCAATTAAATTTAATCTTGATAAATCAAATTCATACTCAAAGCTTAAATCTTTACAGAAAGCAGCTTTTACTGTTTGAATTTTTTCATCAAGATTATTTTTGTTAAAATTTATACTTATTTTTCTCATAAAAGTTTTAAAATTCGGTTTATAAAAACACTTATTATTTCAATCGGCGCCAAAACATTAAACTTTATTAAACTTTGGCTAAATTTAAACTGTTTAGTGTATAATTTTTATAAAAATGTTTTAAAAATCTGGGGAAGAGGTTTATGCAGACTGTTTTTATAAAAGAGGATGAGCTTATTAAAAGCGCAAGTGAGGTTTTTGATATTGAAGCAAATTCAATTTTGAAACTTAAAGAGAGGCTTGGCGCAGATTTTGTTCAAGCCATTGATATTCTCTATAATTCAAAAGGCAAAGTAGTTGTGACTGGTATGGGGAAATCAGGGCTTATTGGGAGAAAAATAGCAGCTACGCTTTGCTCAACAGGAACTCCTGCAGTATTTCTTCATCCTGCTGAATCTACCCACGGTGATTCCGGGATTATTACAAGACAGGATGTTGTGATAGGAATTTCAAACAGCGGCGAAACCGCAGAATTATTAAATTTGCTTCCTTTAATTAAAAGATTTAATGTGCCTCTAATAGGTATAACAGGGAAAACCAACTCAACATTAGCTAAAAGAAGCGATGTCGTTTTAGATATAGCGGTTGAAAGAGAAGCATGCCCTCTAAATAAAGCTCCTACTGCAAGCACAACAGTTACTCTTGCAATGGGTGATGCTCTTGCAGTGTGTCTTTTGAAAAAACGAGGATTTTCTTATGAAGATTTTCTCGTATTTCACCCTTCGGGTGCTTTGGGCAAAGGGGTTTTATACAAAGTTTCGGATTTAATGCTAAAAGAAAATCTTCCTGTTGTGGATGAAAATCTTCAATTTTTAGATGCAGTAAAACTAATTTCGGAAAAGAAACTTGGTTGTGCTTTTGTCGTGAATCCTGATGGTTCCCTAAAAGGCGTCATTACAGACGGTGATATTAGAAGAATTCTGTTAAAGTATAATAATATTGAAACACTAAAGGTAAAAGATGTTATGGTGTTAAATCCGAAAAATGTTTCAACTGATGATTTAGCGGCAAAAGCTCTTTCTATTATGGAAAAATATTCAATCACATCCTTGGGAGTCGTTGAAAATAATAAACTGACAGGAATTATACATATTCATGACCTTTTAAAAGCAGGAGTAGCATAGATGACAAACCAGTTTGATGATTTAAATTTAAAATTAAAAGCTAAAAAGATAAAGCTCGTTGCGTTTGATGTTGATGGTGTTATGACAGACGGGTCATTAACGTTTCTTGAGGATGGCAGAGAAATAAAAACCTACAACGCACATGATGGACAAGGTGTTGTTATGCTGAATAAAGCTGGTTTTAAAACTGCAATTATTACAGCACGTGACAACGGCACAGTAGAGCATCGGGCAAAAGTTTTAGGAATTACCAAGCTTTTTAAAGGGCAAAAAAATAAGCTCAAAGCACTTGATGAACTATGTGCTGAATTTAATGTCAAATATGATGAAGTTGCCTATATGGGTGACGATTTTCCTGATTTGTGCGTAATAGAAAAAGTAGGTTTATCCTGTGCGCCAAATGATGCAATTGAGGAGATAAAATTAGCAGCTTCCGTTGTTTCAAGCTTTGGCGGTGGCAAGGGTGCTGTGCGCGAGTTTTGTGATTTTATTTTAAAATCAAACAATATAACCTGGTTTGATATCGTCCAAAATCCTGCAGACACCCTTAAGCAGTAAAATTAAACAATCTTTGTTACGTTATTTAACAAACTCTTTAAGAATAAGCAATTTTCTCTTTAAATATTACTTTATAGATATACATGGAGTAATAATTTTTAATTGAGAGTTTAGTTTATGAACGAAAGAGAATTGAATACGCTTTTTAACATAGTTACAGAGCCGGATAAAAATGCTTATGCAATAGACACAGATAAGCAAAAGCGTGAAATTCAAAGAATTATAAGGATTTTTGAAATATCAAAAAGCCAGCGAAATAGCTTTAAACAAATTTCAGCAAGAGGTCTTGTTGCATTTAAAATGCTTGTAAGTAATAATTAAACAAAACTTGATTATACTTTTCCTCTGTATAATTTAGGAAATATAGCCTTCATATTCATTAATAAGGCCTTCAAGGGTGATTGATAATTTGTGAAAACTGTATTCTGTTAAATTAAGGCTAAAAGCATTATAGCCTTTCTTTTCAGTGCCGAAGAATATTTCCGTTATAATGTCAACCTTTGAAAATCCAGGATAATTAACAGTAAGCCGCATCAATTTATCATCTTTTCGAAGTTCAAAATATGATTGGTTGAAATCAATTTTGTTATCAATATCTATAAAATAATGTTTATTTTCAACCTGATTTTTGTATTTATCAAACACAGGTTTTGTTACAAGTTCGCATTTTTTTCTGAAAGCATGGCGGAAAAGATTAGCATTTCTTTCTTCTTCTTCGCTAAATTCGCCAATTTCAACTTTTGGAAGTACGGGATTTACTCTTGCAGGTATTCCTGCTTCCTGCATTCTTTGGATAAGTGTTTCATGTTTAATCTCTACAGGTTTTTCCTTAACTACAAGCTTTTCTTCAGGTTCTATTTTTAAAAGTGTATCCCCTGCGAAGCTTTCCTCGTTTCCTGTTTTATCATCAGTTTTTCTGAATAAGCCTTCAAGATTTCTTTTTTCTTTAATGTTTAATCTTCTTTCAATAATATCATTTGATTGTGGAATTTTAACTTCTTCGGACGTTTGTGTATTTGTGTCGCCTTCTAAAATCTCATGGGCTACAAGAAGAGTGTTTGTTGTATTTTTTGTTTTTTCAAAAGAATGTTCAAGCATTTTTTTGATTGTTTGAAAATCTTTGTCTTTAATTTCACAAACGCTTGCATTTATTCCTGCATCTATTCCAAGATTATTATTTATTCTTTCAAATACAGCATAAGCCCCGTTTAGCTTGGTTTTTGGAAGATAAATATAATATTTATTATCTTTTCTTATTCCAACAGAATCATTTAATCTTGTTGATTTTTCAATAATTTCATTTAATTCACCAAAACTTTTTAACTGTGGGAATTTATTATCCGGACCAACAAGCATCAGGCATGATTTATTTTTATATTTAACGGCGGAATCAATCTCGGCATCCAAAAACTGCTCTGCATATTCTTCCGTATAAAAACCTGTTTTATCCTGAATTATTTTAAGTTTAGTTAAAAATTCATTTCTGATGTCATTATTTACATTTATTTCATTTTTTTGAATGCACCAGATAACTCTGATTAAAAGTTCCCAATCGGCAATAGGTGCTTTGATGATATCAGTTATTCCGCTATCAAAAGCATCAATTAAAAATTCTTTTGTACAATCTTCAGAATATAAAAGTATTGGAATATTGTTTAATATTTCAGTTTGTTTTATGTCTTTTATAGCATCAAGGCTTTCTTTATTATCACCCTTGGCATGGACGATAATAACATTTGGCATTGTTTGATTCAAAAAGGCGGTTGCATTTTCAAGGTTTGTATCTACAACTTTATCTAAATCCCTCAATAAAACAAGTTTTGATGAAATTAGATTAATAGCATCAAACTTATCACCGATAATAGCTATAATGTTGTTAAAACTCATATTCCTGTTATATACTCCGTAATTTTTACTGTTCTTTTAAAAAAGAATACTATTAATTTACAAAAATGACAAATCTATAAAGTTTTGATAAGCTTATTTTACTATGAATAAGAAAAATTTATTTTATTTAATTTTAATTGTAGCGGTTGCAATCCTTTTCAGGCTCTGGCATTTGGATAAGCCTGAAGGCATGTGGAATGATGAATATTTAACCTGGAAAATTGCAAGTGCAAAGCTTCCGACAGAATTTTTTGAGGGTTTAAGAAGTAATTGTCATGCCCCGCTTCATTACCTTTATCTAAAACTTTGGATGTTTATTTTTCATGATCAGGATAAATTTTTAAGGCTCTCTTCGGTTGTTCTGGGCGTTTTGGGTGTTATTACAATGTATTTTGTTGCACTTGAATATAAAAATAAAGAAGGAACGCAGACGGCACTTGCAGCTACAACTCTTTGTGCCATAAGTTCTTTTTTAATATATTTTTCTCAGGAAATAAGAATTTATTCACTTCTTTTCTTTATTACAACCTTAATGCTTTTGTATGCGCTTAAAATATTTAATAACCCTTCAAAAAAGAATTTTGCATTCTATTCTCTGTTCTGTGTGCTTTTAATATTGACACATACAATAGGGTTTGTCTTTGTAATATTTTCAACTGCAGCGCTTATGGTATTTGCTGTTCCGAAGAAGAAAAACGGAAACTTTATGCTTTATAGCATCTTGGGTGTAATATTATTAACTTTGCCTTTCGTTCCTTTGATTGCAAATATTTTAATAAAAGGAAGTTATTTTAGCCAATGGTGGGCTCCATTTAATTTTTCAAGAACATTTTTCAGCCTGACAGACATCTATTCGCCTGTTTTGTGTGATACATTCCATATTTATAATAAATTTACAGATGCTTTTTATAAAAACAATATTGTAAACCTTGGTTTTCTTGTTTTTGCAATAATTCCGACTTTAATCGGTATTTTGTGTTTTATAAACGGAGCCTTAAACCCTAAAAGAATGCAGGGATATTTATTATCGGTTATTCTATGTACAATTTTAACCGTATTGATTGCAGCAATGGCGGGAAAAATTGTTTTTGTTACAAAATATTTGATTGAAATCGTGCCGCTAATAATTTTAATCACAGCAGATGGCTTTGTATCTTTTAAATCAAAAGGTTTCAGAATTGCAATTGCAACAATTTTCATTGTATTAAACGTATTTTATTTTATTGTGTCTGAAACTTCAGCGGTAAGACTCATAAGAAAAGAGGGACAAAGGCTTCCGGTTTTAGCGCTTTCAGATATGGGCTTAAAAAAAAACGACAAAATCATATTTCTTTATTATGCAAAAGAGTGGTTTTATAAATATGTAGATTTTAATAACACTGATAATGAGCCTTTTTTGAATGCGGCACAGATTACAAAGCACAACTATTCATTCTATTTTGATGGTCAATATCTAAAGGATAGAAAACTTGTTGAAAATGGACAAAAAGCCTATAGGCTCGTTTATGCTTCCGATAAGAATAAATTTTTTGACGATAGACTTAATATAGAAACTTTTAAATATTTGAATAAAGGCAGCAGACTTTTTGTTGTTGATTTAACATCGGTAAGTTTTTTCCCAAAAAATATACTTGGGCAAATTGTGCAGAATGATGATATATATAATACAACGCCGCAATTATATTTAGCCATGTCTTATGCTAAAGATTTTATACTAAATAAGGCAAAAAAAGAGCTTGAATATGATGGCTATTATAATACGGGTGCTTGGAGAATTTATGTATTTAAAAAGGCTTAAAAGTCTTTAACCTTTAAGCCTTGAAAAACTGATATGAGCTTTATTTTAAGCCTCTTCGCTTCTTATAATTTTATCAATCAAGCCGTATTCAAGAGCTTGTTCTGCTGTCATAAAGTTATCACGTTCTGTATCTTTTTTAATTCTATCTACCTTTTGTCCTGTGTGTTCTGCCAAAAGTTCATTTAACATCTTTTTCATACGTAAAATTTCTTTTGCTTCAATTTCAATATCTGTAGCCTGGCCTTTAGCACCACCCAAAGGTTGGTGAATCATAATTCTTGAATTTGGAAGAGCTAATCTCTTGCCTTTTGTTCCGCCTGAAAGCAAAAATGCACCCATTGAAGCAGCATCACCCAAACAAATTGTTGAAACGTCTGATTTTATAAGTTTCATAGTGTCATAAATTGCCATACCTGCCGTTATAACACCGCCAGGGCTATTGATATAAAGCATGATATCTTTTTCGGAATTTTCTGAGTCCAATAATAAAAGCTGAGCCACAATTGAATTTGCAACATCATCATCAATTGCGCTTCCTAAAAATATAATTCTTTCGCGGAGCAATCTTGAAAAAATATCAAAGCTTCTTTCACCTTTTGAAGACGCTTCTATAACTGTTGGTACGTAACTTAAAATCTGGTAAGTATTCATAAGATAAAATCCTTATTCTTAATCTTTTTAAACTTATTATACCTGAAAATTTAACAAATTTATTAAATTTTACTACAAAAATACATCAAAATATTTAATTTTATTATGTTTGTTATACAATAAGAAACGGACTTGATGAAGATTAAATTATAAAGGAAGTAAATATGTATAATGCAGCAATAGTAGGTGCAGGCCCTGCTGGTATCTTTACAGCTCTTGAGCTTGTAAAATTAAAACCTGATTGGAAAATTATTCTAATTGAAAAAGGTAATAAAATTGAAAAAAGAGCCTGTCTTTTAAGAAACGGTTACAAAACATGCCCGAGCTGTAAAACATGCGGACTTCTTTGCGGATGGGGTGGTGCCGGCGCATTTTCTGATGGCAAATTAACGCTAACCCCTGAAGTAGGCGGCCATTTGCCTGAATATATGCCGTATAAAGATGTCGAAGATTTAATTAAATATTGTGACGATATTTACTTAGAACATGGTGCAACCGATGTTGTATATGGCGTTAATAGGCATGAATTTGCAGATATTGAACGTGCAGCTTCTCTTGCTGAATTAAAACTTGTTCATTCTCCTGTTCGTCACCTTGGAACGGAAAGGTCTTTGGATGTTTTAAAACACATGCAAGATTATTTGGCTGATAAAATTGAAATTGTAAACAACGTTGCCGTAGATAGCTTAATTGTAGAAAACGACCAGATTAAAGGTTTAAAACTGACTGATGGCAAAACTGTTATGGCAAATTATGTTGTTGTTGCCCCCGGCAGAGAAGGTGCTGATTGGCTTACAAAAGAATTTGAAAAAAATAAAATTTCAATGATAAATAATGCAGTGGATGTTGGTGTTCGTGTGGAATTACCGGCTGATGTTATGGAGCCTATAACATCCCGCCTGTATGAATCAAAATTAATCTATTATTCACCAACCTTTGGAGATGAAGTAAGAACATTCTGTATGAACCCTAATGGCGAAGTGGTTTCTGAAAATTATAACGGTATCCAAACTGTAAATGGCCACAGCTATGCAAACAAAAAGACTCCTAATACCAATTTTGCATTGCTTGTATCTAAGAAATTCACAGAACCATTTAAAGAACCGATTAAATACGGGCAGCATGTTGCAAGTCTTGCAAATATGCTTTCAGGTGGCGTTTTAGTTCAAAGATTTGGTGATTTACTGGATGGTAAACGCTCTACCCCCCAAAGAATTAAAGAAAGTATTATAAAACCGACTCTTGAATGCGCAACTCCCGGGGATTTAAGCCTTGTTTTACCGTACAGACAGCTTTTATCAATCATTGAAATGCTCTATGCGCTTGATAAAATTGCTCCAGGTGTTGCTTCACGTTATACCCTTTTATATGGCGTTGAAGTTAAATTCTACTCTGCAAGGGTAAAACTTACAAATGAGCTTGAAACGGAAGGTATTAAAAACTTGTTTACAATAGGCGATGGTGCTGGTGTAACAAGAGGTTTAATGCAAGCATCTGCTTCAGGTGTGTTCTGTGCAAGAGTAATGGCAAACAGATAAAATTTATTAATGGTTTATTAATCACTCCGGTAATTAAAACCGGGGTGATTATTTTATATAAAATATTTAGTAACATTCTGTTGACATGCTTATTTTAAACCCTTACGATACTTATAATAAGGGAGATATTTAAAGAGGTTTTATATATGCAAATCTGGCAAATCTGGGCTATAATAGGGTTTATATTTTTATTTATTGAAATGATGACCCCTGTGTTATTTTTCTTAACCCTTGCGGGTGCATCCTTTTTTGCAGGCATTGCAGCTTACAAATGGCCGGAAAATACTGGCGCACAGGTTGCAGCTTTTGTAATATTTTTGCCTGTTTTCTATTTTTCAATCCGTCCTTTTATGCAAAAAAAAGATAAGGAACCTTCTTCAACAGGGATTGATGCAAAATATATAGGTCAAACAGCAATAGTGACAAAACCTGTTGGTAAAAAAGAAACAAACGGTGTTGGCGAAATTAAAATATATGGTGAAGTTTGGCAGGCAAAAAGCTGTGATGGTAAAGAAATTGGCGTTGATTCGATTGTAAGAATCGTAAAAAACGAAAGCCTTATTATGTTTGTTGAAGTTTGTGAATAAAAATGAATTAGTTTAATAAAGGAGTTAAATAAATGGGAGCTTTATTTTTTGTAATTTTAGTTGTTGCAGCGGTTTTTGCAGTAACTGGTTTTAAAATTATCAATCAGGCACAGGTTATGATTATTGAAAGATTGGGTCGCTTTAACAGAGTATTGGGACCTGGGCTTCAATTTATCGTTCCTTTTATTGATACTCCAAGAGGTGTTCACTCTAAAAAAACCGTAAGAACAGCGATGGGTGAAGTTTATTCAATGTATTCAACTGTGGATAAAATCGATTTAAGAGAAAGTGTTTTTGATTTCCCAAGACAAAATGTAATTACAAAAGACAATGTAACTATCTCAATTAACGCTCTTTTGTATTTTCAAATAGTTGAACCAAAAAGCGCCGTTTATGAAATTGAAAACCTTCCTGAAGCTATTGAAAAATTAACCCAAACTACTTTAAGGAACGTAATTGGTGAAATGGATTTGGATACAACCTTTACATCCCGTGACATTATCAATGAAAAACTAAGAACCATTTTAGATGAAGCCACAAATAAATGGGGCGTAAAAATCAACCGTGTTGAATTGCAGGATATTATCCCGCCTAAAGAAATTCAAAATGCTATGGAAAAACAAATGAAAGCAGAGCGTGACAGACGTGCCGCAATTTTAGAAGCGGAAGGTTTAAAAAGAGCTGCAATCTTAGAAGCTGAAGGTGTTAAAGAATCTCAAATAAATAAAGCAGAAGGTGAAAGACAGGCAGCAGTTCTTGTCGCTGAAGGTAATAAGGAAGCAAGAATTAAAGAAGCAGCCGGTGAAGCTGAAGCTATCAAAATGGTAATTGATGCTCTTTCAAATTCAGGCGCTCCTGATAAATATTTAATTGCAATGAAATATCTTGAAACTCTAAAAACAATGACAGAAGGCAAAGATAACAAAGTTGTTTATATGCCTTATGAAGCAACTGGAATTTTATCATCAGTTGATGGTATAAAACAAATGTTTGATGGTGCAAAGCATTAGGAAGAATAAATGGCGGATACAAACAGACGTTTATTAATTGTTGATGACGACAAAGATATCAGAGAACTTCTTGTCTTTGATATAAAATCATCAGGCTATATGGTAGATTGGGCGCAAGATGGTGAAGAAGGCCTTAAAAAAGCCGTGCAAAATAATTATGACCTGATTTTGCTTGATGTTATGATGCCTAAAATGAACGGATATGACGTCTGTAAAAATATTCGCCTTGTAAAACCCAAGGTACCAATTTTGATGCTTACAGCAAAGGGCGCAATTTCAGATAAAACAGAAGGTTTTGATGTAGGTGCAGATGATTATCTTGTAAAACCATTTGATATTCAGGAAGTGTTGCTTAGAATAAGGGCGCTTTTAAGACGAAACGATGAAAATGATGTTCAAAATCCAAAAGAAGTTTTAAGGGCAGGCGATATTGAAATCTTGCCCGATTCTCTTGAGGCACTTGTTGTTGATAAAAGGGTGAAATTAACACCGACAGAGTTTGAAATTTTATACTGCCTTTTGCAGCACTTGAATAAAGCTGTAACTCTTGCTACCTTGCTTGATGAAGTTTGGGGTTATGATAGCAGTGAAGATGTGCGGATGGTAAGAGTTCATGTAGGCGGTTTAAGGCAAAAAATCGAAACTGACACGAGAAACCCTAAATATTTGCATACAGTAACAAATGTTGGGTATAAATTAACGCCCTTTGGTGTTTTGGAGGAATAGTTAATGGTGAAAAGGTTAAAAATAGCAGAACAAATAGCGATAGTTTTATTCCTGGCAGTACTTATTCCTTTTATTACAATTGGCTTAATTATTTCAAATATCTCTCAGCAATCGGTTAGAAAAGAATTAAAATATTCCGCAACAATGATTTCAGGTTTTGTTGGCGATAGTGTTCAAAATTATCTTAAATATGCAGATGAAGAATTGAAACAAATAGCATCTGCTATAAGTTTTTTTTACTATGAAGAAGATAAAAATGATTTTCTTGTTGAGGTTAAAGAAAAATATGGGAAATTTAATAATTTTCAGTTTCTTGATGCGCAAAGTTTAACAAAAAGAGAACCTGTTTTTAACGCAAAAAAATCTATTGTAAGGCTTTATGCAAACATCGATGATAATGATATTATAAGTGCTGATTTAAAAATGGCAGTTTTGCAAGATGCCCTCGATAATCATTTTACAGACATAAAACATGATGTTTATATCTTAGATGATGCCGGAAACATTATTGCAACAAATGATCATGATAATAAAGGCTATAATAATATTGTTGAAAACCTTCCAAAAGAAAGGGAATACCTTACCCCTGTTCTTTTTTCCAAGGTTAAAAACCAGCCTTTGGCATATTATCAAATGAAAAGCCCTAATTGGACAATTGTTGTAAAAACTACTCCGAATGTTACCAAAAAAACAATAGATGTTCCAAGGCTCAGAATTATTCTTTCTCTTGTTTTTGCTGCTCTTTTTATATTTGCCGTTGCGGGAATTTACACATATTATCTATATGTAAATATAAGACAATTGTTTAAAGGGATAATTGCAATTTCAAAAGGCAGCTACAATAGGAAAATCCGCCTTTTAAAAAGCGTTTTTACACCGCATGAAATTGTTTTTCTTGAAAAAGAATTTAACTATATGACAAAAAAAGTGGCAAATTCTTATGCAGAACTTACGGAAAAAAACCTTGAATTAAAGCGTCTTGATGAATTTAGGTCAAGCCTTGTTTCAGCTATAAGTCACGAATTTAGAACGCCCTTAACAAGTATAATTGGCTACTCAAGCCGCCTTTTAAGGTCTGATATAAAGATAGATGAAGCTACCAAACAAAAAAGTTTAAGAGTTATAAAGCAACAGGCTCAAAGGCTTTCTGCTATGGTGGATGATTTACTTGTTATACCTGAAATTGAAAGCTTTAGATTGCAGTTAAATATGACAGAACTTGACCTTACAAAGCTTTTAGAAGTTTCTGTTGCCTATGCAAATTATAACGATACTAAATTTAAAATAAATACAGCTCCGGATTTGCTTCCTGTGAAAGCTGACAAAGACAGGCTTATACAAGTTCTTATAAATTTATTGGATAATGCGGTAAAATATAATAAAGATAATGCGCCAATTATGGTTTCTGCTGCAAATATTGAAAATAAACCCTGCCTTTCAATTTTAAACAAATCAGACATTATTCCTGAAGATAAGCTTGAAACGCTTTTTGATAAATTTGTGCGTCTTGATTCAGAACTCACAAGAACAACAAGAGGAACGGGCCTAGGACTTTATATTGTTAAAGGCCTTTGTGATGCTATGAATATTTCAATAGATGTTTCAAGCACAGAAGAAGGTTTTGAGGTTGTTTTAGTGTTTAATAATGAAAAGCCAAAAAATGAAACTGTGCCTGAGGTTGAAAATATTCTGCCAAACGATGAAAGAATTCTTTTAGCTTCGCAAAAAGACGTGGAATTAAATAAAGAAAAAATTGATACTGTAAATGACCTGTTTTCTTAAAAATGGGCTAAAATATTATGAGCGATACAAAATTTTATATGCAAAAATGCTTGGAGCTTGCAAAACAATCAGGGGCAGATGTTCCCGTTGGTGCGATTGTCGTAAAAGATGGCAAAATTGTTTCATATTCATATAATAAAAAAGAAGCAAAAGGCCAAGTGACAGCCCATGCAGAAATTTTAGCACTAAATGAAGCTGCAAAAAAAATGAATAATTGGCGTCTTACCGATTGCAATATTTATGTAACGCTTGAGCCTTGCCCAATGTGTGCCTGGGCAATTTTAAATTCAAATATTAAAAATGTTTATTTTGGGGCCTCTGATATAAAATACGGTGCATTTGGCGGAGCCTTAAACCTTTTAAACTATAGCAATTTTAAAACAAAAGTTTTTGGCGGTATTATGGAAGAAGAATGCGAAGAATTATTGAAAGAATATTTTAGAAGTATAAGAAAATGACAACACTTGATAAAACCTTAAATATTGAGGTTAAAGCCTCCGTAAAAGAAAAATTCGACACCCTTTGGAAAAAACATGAAACATCAGATTTCATAAAAGATGATCCTGTTCAATTTGTTCATCTTTTTAAAAACAGCCGCCCTGAAGATATTGAAATAGCTGGTTTTATTTCATCATTATATGCTTTTGGCAAAAGGGAAATGTTTATTAAAAAACTTTTTGAACTTTTTAATTTTATGCAGATGCGACCCTATGAATTTATTATAAATTTTGATAAAAAAGCTTATAATGAAGATTTTAACTACAGATTTATAAAACCGTCAGATTTAATAGTATTCTTTGATGTTTTAAATAAGCTTTATGCGAAAGATAAAATGACTCTTGAAGAACTATTTGCCCGAAGTGGTAAAGCAATGCAAACAGTTGGAAACAAAGGGCAGAATAAAGTTTTTAACCTGCTCCAAAATGTTTGCAATTATTTTTATGATAATGCAGAAAATATCGGCGATGGTTATAAATTCATGCTCTCAAACCCTGAAAATAAAGGTGCGATGAAACGCATGAACATGTTTTTAAGGTGGATGATAAGAAAAAATTCCCCTGTAGATATTGGTATTTGGAGCTTTTTAGAACCTTCTGAGTTATTAATTCCCCTTGATGTTCATGTTGGCAATATTTCGCGTTCAGAGGGTTTATTAATAAGGAAGCAAAATGATTTTAAATCTGTTGTTGAACTTACAAATGTTTTAAAAGAGTTTGACCCCGCTGATCCTGTAAAATATGATTTTGCAATGTTTGGATATGGCGTGAATAAAGCAGAATAAAATATAAAATTGCTTTCAAAAAATTGTAAAACCCCTTTTTTGTATTAAAATTATATTGGTACGGTAATTAAAAAGCTGTACTAAATAAAGCAAATACGACAAAAAAAATAAAATGAAACATTCAAAATATTCAATTGTAATAATAGGTTCAGGTGCCGCAGGTTTGTATTTAGCCCTTAGCGCACAAAGAAATTGCCGTACCAAAGACGGTATTCTTGTTATTACTAAATCAAGTTTAAACGAATGCAACTCTGCCCTTGCGCAGGGCGGCATAGTTTCTGTTATGCCAGAAATTAACAAAAATGACAATGTAACATCCCATATTATGGATACAATTAAAGCGGGCTGTGGACTTAATGATTTTAATGTTGTAAAATTTATATCCGAAAATTCCTCCTTTGTTATAAATGACCTTATTGATTTAGGAGTAGAATTTGATAAAAAAGAAGACGGTAGTCTGTCTTTTACACTTGAAGCAGCACATTCAATGCCAAGAATTCTTCATGCAGGCGGTGATTACACTGGCAAGGTTATAGAAGATAAACTTGCAAGTTTAGTTAAAAAATCAGACATGATTGAGGTTTATGAAAATTCTATGGCAGTAGAATTATTGTGCGATAACAAAAATGCTTGCCGCGGGGTTTTGATATATAACCCTACTTTAGATACTTATGAAGCTGTTTATTCCAATGCTGTTGTTCTTGCAACAGGCGGTATCGGGCAGGTATACGAACATACAACTAATCCGGATGTTGCAACAGCAGATGGCATCGCTCTTGCACACCTTGCAGGAGCGCAGGTGGTTGATATGGAATTTGTTCAGTTTCATCCTACAGCTCTAAGTATTAATTCTATAGGCGAGAAACCTAAAAATATGCCTTTGGTTTCAGAGGCTGTAAGAGGTGAAGGTGCTAAGCTTTTAAATATAAATAAAGAGCGCTTTATGGAAAAGTATCACCCTAAGGCTGAACTTGCCCCGAGGGATGTTGTTGCACGCGCTATTTTTAGCGAGATGGAAAAATATAAATCAAGAAACATATTTCTTGATATAACTCCGATTGGCTTAGAGCGTTTTAAGGAAAGATTTCCAGCCATTACGAATATATGCAATGAGGCAAATATTGATTTAAGCTCGGGTTTAATTCCGGTTTCTCCTGCAGCACACTATTTTATGGGCGGTGTTAAGGTTAATTCCAATATGGAAACGACTGTTGAAAATCTTTATGCGATAGGCGAAGTTTCAAGAACAGGACTACATGGGGCAAACAGGCTGGCTTCTAATTCGCTTTTAGAGTGCGTTGTTTGTGCTTATAAATTATCAGATACCCTTTCGCAAAGAAATTTAGATGCTCCAAAAAGCTTTGACGGTAAAATCAAATCAACCCTTGAAGCTTACGATGCAGAACTTGCAAATGAAATATTGGAAACCGGCATTTTAAGACGTATGCTCAAAAAAGCAATGTGGCAAAATGCCGGGATTGTAAGAAATGAAGCGGGCTTAAAAAATGCTCTTCGTGTCATTGAAGATATAAAATTAATTTCAAGAAATTCAAGGGTTTGCGCTACAAAAGATGCCTACGAGCTTAGAAACTCAATAATTGCAGCGCAATTAATAGCGGAAGCTGCCCTAAATCGTGAAAATTCAATTGGTGCGCATTTTAGGGAAGATGCTCCGGAATTACCCGAAGCTGCTTTGCAAGATAAAAATATTTCAACTTATGGGACTTTAATATAAAGAAAGTAGTATTATGGCAAAATTTTTATTAAATGATTTTATGATTTATGACCATATAGTGTCAGCTCTAAAGGAAGATATAGGTTATGGCGATATTTCGACTGATTTTATAACGGCTGATATTGATAAAAATAAAAAATTTGAAATTCTTCTTAAAACAAGGGAAGAAGGTATTTTATGCGGGTGTGACCCATTTCGTCTTGTGTTTGAAATTTTGGCTAAAGACAGCGTAAAAGTTGATTTCTATAAAGAAGATGGGGATAAAATCACTCCCAATGAACCTGTTGCAAAAATTACAGGCTCTCCAAGACACATTTTAACCGGCGAAAGGCTTTCTTTAAACTATATTCAAAGAATGTCCGGCATTGCAACTTTCACTAAAAAATTTCAGGATATAGCGGAATCTTACGGCGCAAAGGTTGTGGATACAAGAAAAAATACCCCGAATTTCAGAATTTTTGAAAAATACGCAGTAAAAGTCGGGGGTGGATACCTTCATAGGTTTAATCTCTGTGATTGTGTTATGTTAAAAGATAATCATATTGCGCTTATGGGCGGCTCCATTGAAGAAGCTGTAAAAAAAGTGCGTTCTAATATATCGCACGCTCATAAGATAGAAGTTGAATGTGACACGATTGAGCAGGTGAAAAAGTGTCTAAATGCAGGTGTAGATATTATTATGCTGGATAATATGACTCCTGCTATGGCAAAAGAAGCGGTTGATTTGATTAACAAACGCGCTATTGTAGAAATAAGCGGCAGTGTTAATTTAGCCAATCTGGAAGAGCTTGCAAAAACAGGTGCCGACATTATTTCAACCAGTGCCATTGTTGCAAAAGCTCCAACTCTTGATCTTGCCTTTGATTATGCAGGTTAAAAACTTTTATAAAACTTTATTTATCAATTTCATCTTTTAATTTATATGCTGCAGTTAAAAGAGGGTCGATTGTGGACGAAAACGCAGGAGAATAAGTCAAATCAAGGTGTAAAAATTCCTGTACAGTTAAATTTGCCCTAAGTGCTGATGTTACTGTGTAAATTCTTTTATCAGCATCACCAACGCCAACCGCCTGCGCTCCTAAAAGTTCGCCAGTTCTTTTATCTGCAACAAGCTTTACTGTTATACTGTTTGAATCTGGCATATAACCTGGCTTATCACGTTTTGTAACTGTTGTTGCAATTGGTTCAATATTTGTATGTTGCGCATAAATTTTAGCTTTGCTTTCTGTTAGTCCCGTTGTGGACATTGAAAAATCGAAATAACTTGTAACTGCAGAGCCTAAAATCCCGTCAAACGCTTCGTAAACCCCGTTTGTGTCAGTGTTTAAATTGATGCCTACAATCCTTCCTTGTTTATTTGCAATGGTGCCAAGTGCTGCATACATAGGCTTTTTTGTAATAAGACAGGTTTCTTCAGTGCAATCGCCGGCTGCCCAGATATGTTCTATATTTGTTCTCATTCTGTTGTCTACTCTTATGCCGCCAGTAATTCCTATTGTTATACCTGCTTCTCTTGCAAGTTCTGTATTTGGAACAACACCTGCTGCTACTACGCAAAAATCAGCATGTAAAATTTTTCCGTTTCTTGTTACTGCTCCTGTAAATTCTTTTGTACCGATAAATTCTATAATTTCATCATTCATTACAAAATTTACGTGTTTTCCATCTCTTTTTACTATGTAATCTTTAATAAGAGTGCTAATTTCAGGGTCAAACTGAGTCATTATTTCATGGTTTCTCTCAACCACGGTTACATCTAGCCCGTTTTTAATAAATGCTTCTAAAATCTCAATTGCTATGTATCCGCCGCCTAAAATTATTGCACTCTTTGATTTTTCCATCTTCTCTTTAATTTTAATGCCATCCTCTAAAACCTTAAGGTGGTAAATGTTTTCAAGATTCATATTCTTAATTTTTGGAGTATAAGGTCTTGAGCCTACACATAACACAAGCTCATCATAATTTACTTTTTTGGTTTCGCCCACCCCGTTTTCTATAGTGTTAAACACAACACTTTTTTCGTCCGGCAAAATTTGTGTACATTTATGATTTAAAAATACATCTATCCCCTGGTTTTTAAAATCCTCAGGTGTTCTTATGATTAAATTTTGATATGAAGGTACTGCCCCCTTTATATAGTAAGGCATACCGCAAGCAGAATATGAAATCATATTCTCCATTGTATAAAGTTCAATTTTATTTTCAGGATTTACCCTTTTTGCTTTTGCTGCCGTTTTTGGGCCGGCGGCACACCCTCCTATAATAACAATTTTTTTCATGATAGTATCTAGAATAATAAAGGAGAGCAAACTTTGCATTTGACAGGTGGGCAATTTAAAGGAAGAATAATCCAAACCCCAAAAGGTGAAAAAACTAATGTGCGCCCGACACTTTCAAAAGTACGCGAAAGTGTTTTTAACATCTTATTCTCGCATTTTGGAGATTTTTCCAGCCTTTCTTTTCTTGATATGTTTACAGGCTCAGGTATTATGGCTCTTGAAGCATATTCTAGAGGCTTTAAAAATATAAATGCAGTAGAATTTGACTTAAAAACTTTTAGTGCAGCCAAAAAAACATTTGCAGCATTTAATGCGGATATCAAATTAATCAAAGGCGACGCTTTAAAAATCACCCCAAAGCTTGAAAAATTTGATGTAATTTATATAGACCCCCCATGGGAATTTGATTATGAACCTGTTATTAAAACTGCCCTTGATAAACTAACGCATGATGGTGTTATGGTTATTGAATATGATAAAAAAAGCGCGGCGGAAAATGCAAAAAAGGCAAAATCCCAAAATGAAATCCTGCCTTTTAAACAAAAAACTTACGGTAGAACAAATATAGATTTTTATTCGCTATGATTTTTCGGTTTCTATCTCTTTATCGGCTGATGTTTCATAGAAAATACTCATGCCTTTGACAGTGTGTTTTGGATATTTATCTTTCATTTCTTCAATTTCATTTTCAATGCCATAAGCCGCTATTTCTTCATTTGTAACGCGTCCGTCCCCGTTTTTGTCAATTTCGCTGAAATTATTTAAAACAGTTTCTAAAAGTGTGCCTGAATAATTTGAATTATAGCAAAGCTCGCAAAGCTGTTGATAAGTTAAGCCGTTTCTTGACATATTTGTTGTATAGTTTTGAAGCTCATCCTTTGAAATTATTCCATCCCCGTCTTTGTCGATTTTACCGAAATTATTTGTTAAATAATTCACAAACGTATAGTTTAGCTGGTTTTTATCCACATCTTCAGATGGGTTTGTGATATTTTCCAAAGTAAGTCCTTTACCGGAAACACCCGTCATAAGCTGGGCATAGTTTCCAACAAGGCCGTTTATTGCCTGTAAAAATAAGCTTGTTCCGTTTAATCTGTTCGACATTATAAAATTTCCTAAATTCTAACCACTTACATTTTAATGATTTTTAAATAAAATCAACACCTTTAAATGTAGGAAAGAAAATAATTTAAAGTCAAAAAATGCCCCGAAAAATAAATTTCAGGGCATAAAATAGTTTAATTCTCTACACATTTGCTAATTTTGTATGAAAATCTGTTTCTTTTTCAAAATTGTACGCACATCTTAAAAGCGGTTCTTCTTGGAGAACTTGTGAAATTAATTGCATACCGATTGGCATACCATCTTTGTCAAACCCTGCAGGAATACTGATTGCAGGTGCGCCTATTAAATTGGCACAGATTGTTCCAATATCTGTTAAATACATTGCAAGCGGATCTTCATTTCTTGAGCCGATATCAAAAGCGGTTGTAGGGCATGTGGGGCTTAATAAAACATCTACTTCTTTAAATACTCTGTCAAAATCGTCTTTAATTAAGCGTCTTAACTGCTGTGCTTTTTTGTAATAAGCATCATAGTATCCGCTTGAAAGTGCATAAGTTCCAAGCATTATACGCCTTTTAACTTCATCTCCGAAACCTTCTTTTCTTGTTTTTGTATACATTTCCATCAGGTTTTTAGCATCTGCCGTTCTGAAGCCGTATTTTACGCCGTCAAAACGTGCAAGATTAGAGCTTGCTTCAGCAGTTGCAATAATATAGTAAACTCCGATTGAATGTTTCAACAAGGGAAGGGAAACCTCTTTAACTGTTGCGCCAAGCTTTTCATAAACTTTAACTGCATCTTCAATTGCTTTTTTAACACAATCCGATACACCTTCTGCCATTAATTCTTTTATAACGCCGATTTTCATTCCCTTGATATCATTTTTCAGGGTTTTTGAAATATTGCCAACCGGCATGTTTAATGAAGTTGAATCTTTTGAATCGTATCCTGCAATTGTTTCATATAAATCTGTAATATCTTCAACGCATCTTCCAAAAGGCCCGATTTGGTCTAAAGATGATGCAAAAGCAATTAAGCCGTATCTTGAAACTCTTCCATAAGTTGGTTTAAAACCAGAAATACCACAAAAACTTGCAGGAAGCCTGATAGAACCACCTGTATCAGAACCAAGTGCAACCGTTGCTTCAAGCGCTGAAACAGAAGCTGCAGAGCCTCCCGAAGAGCCTCCTGGAACTTTATTTAAATTGTAAGGGTTGTGTACTTTTTTAAACGCTGAGTTTTCATTTGATGACCCCATTGCAAATTCATCCAAATTTGCCTTTCCTATAACAGGCACAAGGTTTTCTCTTAATTTTTTGCTGACTGTTGCATCATAAGGAGAGGTAAAATTTTCCAAAATCTTGCTTGATGCTGTTGTTTTATATCCTTTTAAATTAATGTTATCTTTAAGCGCAAGCGGTATTCCTGCCATTTTTGGTAAAGTTTCGCCTGCTGCAATTTTTTTATCAACCTCTTTTGCTGTATCAAGCGCATATTCTTTTGTTAAAGAATTATAAGCACCGATTTTATCTTCAACATCTTCTATTCTTTTATAAGTAGCCTCGGTTAATTCAACCGCTGAAACTTCTTTTGAAAGAAGTGCTTTTCTTATCTCAACTGCTGTTTTTTTCAATAATTCCATTTAAAAACTCCCGTTTAAATCTTTATGGTGTAAAATTATTTTATGTCAAACAAAAACAAAGGTAAATACGGGGAAGATATTGCCGTAAATTATCTTATAAAAAACGGTTATAAAATTCTTGAAACAAATTACCATTTTTCAAGATACGGAGAAATTGATATCATAGCGCTGGATAAGAATACCTTATGTTTTATTGAGGTTAAAACCCGCTCATCAAATGCTTTTGGCGCACCTTTGGAAGCCATAACCCGCACAAAACTTGATAAAATAAGAAAATCCGCTTTATCTTATCTTCAAAATTCAAAAATCTTTTATAAAAACTACAGAATTGATGCAATATCAGTGTTTTTACAAAATACGGAAAGTAAGCCTCAAATTATCCATATTAAAAATATAGAATTTTAGTTAACAATTCTAAACAAATAAAGCAATAATAGCGCTTCATCTGTTTTGTATTGTGTACGCAAGTTAATAAAACTGAAAAATGCCGGAAGAAATAAATGTTAGGTTTACAAAATTTATACTCAAAATTTTCAAATACTTTATCAACAGGGCTGAAAGCCTCATCAGAAGCGGGTTTGACCCCCCCCTCACCCTTTTTGGGCAAAATCACCAATAATAATCTTGCACCTCTCGAAGCGGATACGGTTTCTTTCACCGGCCGTAAAAAGACTTCTGCAAAGACACATGATGATAGCTCTTTAAGAAGTTCGGATGCATACGCATGCTTATACGTTGCTGATAATGCTGCTAAAAAAATGGACTATCACGCTTTTAGTCTTTATAGGGATTTATTGCCGGTTTCATCTGAAGTGCATCAGGAAGCAAAAAAACTTGAAACAATTTTTAAAATAAAGATGTGCATATTTGATTCACTTTTGAATAATGATGCCATTAAAACCACTAAAACTAAGCCCATTGCAAAAAAAGAAGTAAGAGTTAAATCGTCCCAATCTATTGCAAAAAAGATGTCTACCGTAGTTTCAGAGCTTATGCAGAAAAATGACGGATATCCGGTTAACGTTTCTCCTGCACTTGTAAAATTAAAAATCCATGACCTTCTTGGTGCAAGGCTTATTCTTGCCCATGGAAACAATGGCGAAGCAAATGCTATAATAAACAGGCTGATTGAATCTATTGAAGCGGGCAACGGACCAAAAATTAAAAGTATAAAAAATTATGGTACACATCCGTATCTGACTAATAAAAAAGCAGAAGACCTTGCGGATGCCAGCACCAAAGAATTTGGCGGCGACTATCCCGATGTTTATAATAAAAGAAAAACATCAGGGTATACTGCAACCCATATTATTATAGAAATGGCAAATGGTATTGATGCTGAAATCCAAATTTTAGGAAGAGGGGTTGCAAGGGTAAAAGAAATTGAAGATGTTTGCTATAAAGGCCTTCAGGGAAAAGCCATATCGGGTTTGCCTGAAGTTTCAAAAGCCCTCAAAAAAGTTGGAGAAAATCCCGAACTTAAAATAGCATTTAATAAATATTTAACCTTGGCTTATGAAACTGCAAGAACAAAATGGGATAAATTATCTGATGATGACTTATGCAAACAAAAATTTCCTTCAATAAATGAAAATATTCTGCCATCATGCCTTGATTTAAACAATATAGAAGAAGCTCTTGTTGAAAAAGCAAAACATAAAAGTAATAAAAACTCCTGATTTTAAATATGTTAAAAAACTTGAAACCGTCCTTTCTTTGTAGTACAAATTTTATTGTACTTAGTTCACAAAGTAAGGAATTAATATGGTTAAAAAACTTATTACTGAAGACACAAGAATGTTCTTAACCGGAAATGAAACCATAGCTTATGCAGCAAATGCCGCAGAGGCTGAGTTTATGTACGGTTATCCTATTACACCGCAAAACGAAATCATGCACACATGGTGCAAATTGCTTCCAAAAACAGAAGCCGGTTTCCTTCAAACAGAAGATGAAATTTCAGCCGGTTTTTCTACAATTGGCGGTATTTTAGCCGGTAAAAGAGCTTTTACGGCAACAGCTGGCCCGGGTAATGTTATCATGCAGGATGCTCAAAGCATGGCTGAAATGATGAGAATACCTTTTGTTTGTGCTGTTATGCAAAGAGGAGGCCCTTCAACAGCCACTGTAATTTATGCTCAACAAGAAACAAGATTAACATGCTTTGGCGGAAACGGCGAAGGTTTCAGAATTGTTTATTCTACAGCCGGTCACCAAGATTTATATGATTATATGATTAAAGCATTTAATACGGCTTGGAAATACAGATTCCCAACCTTTATGCTAGCTGATGGCTATCAAGGTAAAATGAGAGAACCTGTAACATTATATGACCCTGCAAGCCGCGGCATCAAAATGGAGCCAACCCCTGCATTCTTAAGAGCTGAAGGCAGAATTGATGTGGATAGAAAAGCTAACCACATGAGAAACACCTTTAACCTTGAAGAAGAATTGATGGAAGTTCTTGACAGCTATCAAGCTGAATTTGACAGAATTGCTCCTGAAATTGAAGAATATCTTGAATATAAAGCAGAAGATGCTGAAATTCTTATCATTGCTCACGGTATCGTAGCACGTTCTGCTATGACTGCTGTTGATGAATTAAGAGCAAAAGGCATCAAAGCTGGTTTATTTAGACCTATTACACTAAGACCTTTGGCTGTGAAACCTTTAAGAGCAGCTGTACAAAGAGCTAAACAAGTATTATTTACAGAATCTGCAAATGGTCAATTGGCTCAAATGGTATTAGAAAAAATCTATGGTCTTCAAACACCTTATTCAACATTATTCAAAATGGGTGTTGGTGTAACCGGTGACGATATTGTTCAAAAAGTTGAACAAATGGTTAAGACTCCGGCTACAGTGTAGTTTTTAACTATTAAACGATATTAAGTAAATTAAGAAAAAGAGGATAAATAAATGGTTCAAACACTTGATGTTACTCCGGATTTAGCGAAAGCGCAAAACGCCGAAGCAGGCGCTAGCAAATTCTGCCCCGGATGTGGTCATGGTATGATTTTGAAAACTCTGGCACATACCATTGACGATTTAAACCTTCAGGAAAAAGCAGTTTTTGGCTGTGATATCGGCTGCTCGCTTCTATCCTGGAATTATATGAACGTTGATACCGTTCAAACACACCACGGTAGAACAACACCTGTTATATACGGTGTAACAAGAGCTAACCCCGGTACTGTTGGTATTGCTTATATGGGCGATGGCGGCGGTCTTGCAATTGGTTCACAACACCTTGTGAATGCTGCTGTTCGTGCTGAAAATATGCTTATCGTGCTTGCAAACAATACAAACTACGGTATGACAGGCGGCCAAATGGCGCCAACTACAATGCCGGGACAAAAAACAGAAACTACTCCATACGGAAGAGATTGCGAAGTTACAGGTAAACCTGCAAGAGGTGCCGAAATGGTTGCATCTATTGTAGACCCTGAAAAAGCTTATGTTGCTAGATCTTCAGTTTCAAATTTAAGAAGCCTTAGAAAAGTGTTTACAAAAGCACTTAAAAATGTTGAAAAAGGCGGATTTTCATTTGTTGAAGTTCTTTCAATTTGCCCTCTTAACTGGAGAACTAATAACGAAGGTACTTGGGACAGATTAAAAACTATGGAATCATTCTTTGAAGTTAAAGAATTTGTTCAAAGAGAAGGATTGGAGTAAAATTATGGCAAGAACAAGAATAGTATTAGCCGGTGAAGGCGGACAAGGCGTTCAATCTATCGCAAAAATCCTTGTTGAAGCAGGATATGAAGCAGGAAAAGAAATCCTGTATATTCCGAATTTTGGTGTAGAACAACGCGGCGGCGTTTCAATTGCTTTTTGTCAGGTTGCTGATGAAAAAATCGGTGAACCGAGATTTTCAAAAGGTGATATCGTGATTATGTTATCAGACAGAGCAATAGACAGATGCTCAGATTACGCTAATGAAAATTCAACAGTAATCTACGATTCATCAGTTTGTTCTAAAAAACCTACCTGTCAGGCAAAAGAAATCATTGCGGTTGAAGCAAATAAAATTGCAAACGAACAATTAAGCGCAAGAGTATTTAATATCATTGTTTTAGGCGTATTGCTCTCTGCAACAAATGTTTTAAGACTTGATGATATTAAAAATGCAATGGAAATGGCTCTGGGTAAGAAATTTGATGCCAAGCCCGAACTTCGTGAACTCAACTATAAAGCGCTTGAGATGGGTATGGATATGATACAGAAAGCAGGTGTATAAATGTCAACAGTTGAACATAAAGGCTTTAAAGTAGAAAATGTAGCCAAAGGAAAAGCAGACTGGTATTGCTTTACAGACCTTTGCAAAGGCTGCGGGCTTTGTATCGTTAAATGTCCTAAAAAATGCTTAAATTGGTCAAAAGAAGTTGGTATTTACCAAACTCCTGCAGTTGAACCAAACCCTGAAGAATGCATTGCTTGCGGCACATGTGCTTTGGTTTGCCCTGATAGCGCAATTAAGGTAAATAAAAAATAAGCATTATAATTTAAGTTAAAAAAATCCCCCTGTGGTATAAAACCAAAGGGGGATTTTGATTAATTCTTCTTTTATCCTTTTTAAGCACTGAATGCTGATACTATTGGTGCATTCATATCATTATTACTGAGTGTTTTATTGATGTACATAAATGTCCAGGAAAACATAATGATTGTCATAATCAGCAAACCGGCAAGAAGAAAATTTACCACTTTTGCTTCGCTCATAAAAACTCCATATTTTGACATTCGCTAAAAATCAGGTACGAGAGAAACTTTTAGCAAATATCTTGTAACACAATCTTTGTTTTAAACTTTGGATTAAATTAGAAATTGCCAAGTTCTCTGCATCCTTCGGGAAGCTGTCCTTTGGAAATATCAGTATCGCTTCCAAAAACTGATTGCTCGCTGCGTGCAACGGGTCCTGCAGTTTCATTCAAATCGCGTTCTTTGAAGTTTACTCCGCCTGAGTGGCCTACTCCTGTTAAAGCTCCAAATTCCATTTTTACTACTCCTTTGTTCTTTGTGAAATACTCTTACAAAATTTATTTTTGAAATGCTCCTCAATTATATAAAAACTATATACTTTATATGATTTCAAAATATACTTTTTTTGTTACATTCCTTAACAAAGTTTCATCTACTTGGTTTAAAACCAAACTTTTACAAGCTTTTTACTACCATCTCACAATTTTTGCAATCAAATTCAAGTGCATATTTTTCACCATATTCATCCTTTAAAAATAACTTCTCATGATTGCCTGTGTTTTTTAAGCACATTCCTAAACTATGTCTTATACAATGTTTTGTTCTCATAAGTTCTCTGTTTTTTGTACTGCTGCCGGATTCAAGAGAATATTCCTCAATACTGCATCCGCATTTTTTATAAAATTCTTCTGCCATTTTGTTATGCACATTTAACCTGTAATCCCCCGATTTTTCAGGGTATTGCGCAGTTTTTATTCTATCCTGCCTTTCGGGCTTGTAATTTTCCAGTCTTTTTTGCATTAATTTTTCTAAAGCATTTCGTCGAAGCTCATTGAGTTTTGATATTGGCAAAAAATAAACTTCTTCTGTTTCAAATTTTATGTTTTCTAAATAAAAATCACTTTCTCCTGTTTTTTGTAATGCTGAAACCCAAGCTTCCCTTGCTTTTTTAAGGTTTTTTGCATTCTCACCCGAAAATTCAACCAAAACAAGGTTTTTATCTTCATCGATAGCTTCTAAAATACCGTCTTTTACAATAAATTCAACACCTATACGCCTTTTTGTTTTAGAATTTTTCAAAACGCCGTAAAAAGCGCTATCCTTATTTTTGTAAATTTTTACTCCGGGTTTTAAATTCTGCTGTACATTCGGGAAAATTTTTCCATCTTTAAAATTATTTACAAGAAAGCCGGTTATGCTGCCATTTTCCCCTATATAACAAAGCCCATCCTGAGAGCTTATTTTTACATCATTTCTATCTAATAAAAAATAATCTTTCTCAGCTTTTTTAACACACCCTAAAAATTCTCCTTTGGAATTTGGTGTATCAAAATTAAAAATTCTCTCCTTATTTAGTGCTTTTCTGCCGTCTAAAAAGTATTCGCAAAAATCTCTGTTAAAGCTTTTAATTGGGTTTGGGGTAAAATCGGAAAAAATTTTTCCGCTTGAAACCTTTTTATACCCTTTATCTTTATGATTTTCTATAATTTCATCCAAAAGTTTTCTGTAATGTAAAACGGTATTTCTTATGTAAAAACTATCTTTCAGTCTTCCTTCTATTTTAAACGATGTGACTCCTGCATCGACAAGGTTTTTTAGTTTATCTGAAGCCATAAAATCTTTCATACTAAGCAGATATTTATCTTTTGCTAAAATTTTTCCTTTATCATTAATCAGGCTGTATTTTTTTCTGCAAGCTTGCGCACACTCGCCCCTGTTTGCAGAGCGCCCGCCTATTTTATAGCTTAAATAACACTGCCCGGAATAAGAAACACAAAGCGCGCCATGAATAAAACTTTCAAGTTCAACATCTGTATTTTTTGAAATTTCCTTTATTTCATTAAGGCTAAGCTCTCTTGCTAAAATCACCCTTCTTATACCAATTTTTTCAAAAAATTTGGCCTTTTCTTTATCCCTGTTATCACACTGGGTACTTGCTATAAGTTTTATATCCGGCAAATTTCCGGCATGTGCTTCATTTAATATTCCAAAATCCTGAAAAATTATGCCATCAGCTTTTATATCATGCAGTTTTCTGATAATCTTAACTGCCTCCTGAAGCTCTGCATTATTCAAAATAGTATTCAAAGTGATATAAACTCTTACATTAAATTTATGTGCATAATCAATTACTTCTTTGATATCATCAAGTGAATTACCGGCACTTTTTCTTGCTCCGTAAAGAGTTGCCCCGATATAAACGCTGTCTGCACCATAATTTATAGCCTCATAAGCACATTCTTTATTTTGTGCGGGTGCTAAAAGTTCAAGATATTTTATTTTTTCCATAGGAATTTTTCCTGTTTTAAAAGTTACAAAACTTGCACAATATAGAGTTTCTAATTAAAATAATATTATGTCAATTTTAGATTTTTCAAATGAAAACCAGATGCTTTTTGATCCTGGATACAGTGCTTCTGTTGCAAGGGTTTCGGGGAATATTGAATATATGTATTCTGCTTTTTTAAATATTCCATCCCTAAAGCAAAAAAGATTTCAATTTTCTGTTCTTTATCCTAAAATTTTAAAGGCTATAGACCTGAATGCAGCTTTTTACCTGGGTTGTATGCTTTGGGGGGTTTATTTAAAAGGCAATCCTGATAAAGAAATTGTAAATAATCCGTGCCTTAATACAGAATTTAATGACGATACTTTTTATGAAGTGGATTTTCTTTTTGATTTTATTAAAGAAGGCTTCAACCGTGATGCTAAATATTATTTAAATAAAACTTTTGAAATTAACCCCCTATATTTGAAGATTTTAAAGCTTTACAGGGAGTTTTTATCTTTAAATAAAGGTTTTATTAATACTGAAAAAACAAATGATATTCTTTTGCCTGAAAGTTTAAAAAAAACTGACGAAGCGGGTCTAAAGACAATTTATGAAACAATTTTAAAGTCTGTCAAAGAAGATAATTTAGAAATATTATTTAAAATTTCAAATATAATAGTATAATTTATGTATAAAAAAGAAAAACCTAAAAAAATTAAAATAGATATAAAAACAATGGGGGTGGACATTGATAAAAATGAGTACAGGCAAATCGTTTTATCAAGCGAGAATAGGCCAGATGCCGCTTTCCTAAAGCAATATAAAAATAAAAAATAAAATAATTTTGGAGTATCCCTTTGGAAAATTTAAGCAAAAAAGAACAGTTTGAAATGTTATCAAAAGAATTGTTGGGCAGATTGAATGACGCGAACAGAATGTCGGCTCTTGAATTTCCTTTTGGCTATAAATTATCCGAAGAGATAGAAGAAAAATATTTTAATAAGGGGAGCAATCTGCGTCTTGTTACGATACGCAATATGATTGTAATTGATAATTCTTTTAAAAAATTTAAAATTTTTCCTACCCACGACATTATGAAAACCTATATTCAAACCCAGAAAGATCTTCTGCTTGAGTGGCAGAAAGAGGCTGAGGCTGCCTATTTAAAGGTTTATGGTGAAGATGAAGAATTTGATAATAAAAGGTTTGCTGAATTTAAAAATGTGCTGAATGATATTATGACTGGCGTAAATAAGCTTTCTATGACTGCAATCAAAGAAGCTGCAAGCTCCGATGAAGCAAAAGCCCTTGATGCGGAGTATTCAGGGACAACATCTGGCGGTTTTTCAGAATTTATTCAAAATTCTATATTAAATCTTTTTAAGTAAAACACTTTGCCCTGCAGGGGTTTATGGGGTTACTATTCTATTTTTAATATCACGCTTATTCTGCTTGTTGTTTTGTTATTTTTTCTATATGAAAAGAAAAATTCGTTATCTGTTGTAGTCTTTAAATGGCATATATCAACGATTTTTACCCCTTTTTCTATTAATTGTGCAGCATTTATTTTTGCTAAATCAGGATAAGCTTTTCTGCCGTTTTCTGTTTCTTTAAAAACAAAAAATTTTTCACCGTTTTTAATTGTTTTATTTAATTTTTCATATACTTCAAAATCTGTTTCAAACGCATCCTGACTGATGCACGGGCCAATAGCTGCAATAATATCGGAGGGTTTTGAATTAAAATTTTTAATCATAATATCAACAGCTTTTTTGCAGATTTCTCCTGCTGTTCCGCGCCAACCGGCATGAAGCCCTGCGGCTGCAACGTTTTTGGGGTCATATAAAATTACCGGTGTACAGTCTGCAAAGTTTAGAATTGTTGCGCTGTTTGGTTTTTGAAGCAGTACACCGTCTGTTTTATCAAGTATATCGGGGTTTTTAGTGGAATTTGCATCAAAAATTGCAATATTTGTGCTATGGGTTTGTTTTGTTTCAATAAGATTATCTATTTTTAAATAGTCTAAAATCAGCCCTTTATTTAGCTTTGCGGTGTTTTTTGAATTTTCTTCATCAGTTTTTATAAAACTTTCTTTTGTAGTAAAAATATGTTTGAATTTATCCTGAAATTTATTTAGCACACTGCTTTTTAAGACTTTTTTGTTATTTAATACATCAAAATAAAACACCTTAAAATTCCTTTGTAATATAGCTTTTACAGGTTTTATCGTTTATTTTTTTAAGTTTTCAAAAATATTTAAGAAATTTGGGAAAGAAGTTTCAACCCACTCAAAATCATTGATTTTGCAGGGTTTTTGGTTAATTAACGCTGCAATGTATCCCATCATTGCAATTCTGTGGTCATGATAGCATTCGACCTCTGCTTCCTTGTTAAATAAGCCGTTTCCGCTGTTTTTACCTTCAATTATAAAGCCGTCATCAGTCGGCTCGATTTTTGCGCCAAATTTTCTTAATTCCCTTGTAACGCTTGCTATTCGGTCTGATTCTTTGTTTTTTAAATCCCCTGCATCTTTTATTGTAGTAGTTCCTTTTGCTTGTGTTGCAAGAAGTACAATAATTGGAAGTTCATCAATCAACCTTGGAATATCGTTTCCGCTGATTTTGCACCCTTCCATGTCTGGAGAGTATTGAATTCTGATATCTCCAACCTCTTCATTTGAAACTAAATCGCAATTAAGTATATTAATATTGGCTTTCATACGTTTCATAACGTCGATAAGCCCTGTACGCGTGGGGTTCAGGCCAATATTTTTTAAAATTACGTCAGAATTTTTGACAATTGAAGTTGCAACCATAATAAAGGCAGCGCTCGAGATATCTCCAACCACGTTTAAATCCTTTGGTATTAAAGATGATTGCCCTATTGTTACTCCAAAAAGCCCGTCTTTTGTGAATGTTTCAATGTCTGAACCGAAAAATTGAAGCATTCTCTCTGTATGGTTGCGCGATAAGGAGGGTTCAAGCACGGTAGTCTTGCCATTCGGGGTTTGTAATCCTGCAAGAAGTATGGCAGACTTGACCTGAGCTGATGCTATCGGGCTTTTATATTCAATTCCATTGAGTTCCCCTTGTTCTATAACAAGCGGAGCTTTGCCTTCATTGCTTTTCAGCTTAGCTCCCATAAGGCTTAAGGGGGCAATAATTCTTTTCATTGGGCGTTTAGACAGGCTAATATCCCCTGACAGAGTGCTTTTAAAATTTTGCGCACACAATAATCCTGCCATAAGCCGTATGGTAGTTCCCGAATTGCCGCAATAAAGTTCTTTTTTTGGTGCTGTATAAGCATTTTTAGCGTTTAAAATAACAGTATTTTTATCTAAAAATTCAATTTCACACCCAAGTTCTTTTAAAATTTCAAGTGTAGCAAGGCAATCCGCCCCTGTTAAAAAATTTGAAATTTTAATTTTTCCCTTTGTAAGAGAGCCGATGATAAGACTTCTGTGCGACATTGATTTATCAGGCGGTGTAATAATTTCGCCCTTTAGTGGTGTTGATAATCCTTGTGTTGCAACACTTTTACGCATCTTCTGCAATTTTCCTTACAAAGTTTGGTACACAGAACACTGCTTTGTGTAAATCTGTATTATAAAGTTTTGAATTTTTTTCAATTTCTTTTGCTCTTTGAATATCCCGTATTTCAGGTGTATCAATGGTTTCAGAGCAAAATGACCAGCTCCAGTATCCGCCCGGATAAGTTGGAATTGGCCCTGCATAAGGTTTTACGTGCTTAAATACTTTTCTCAAAAGTCTGTACATCATTCGCATTTCTTTGGGGTTTGCAAATGGTGATTCTGATTGTGCTGCAACGATTCCGCCATCTTTTAAACTGTTTTTAACGTTTGTATAAAATTCTTCGGTAAAAAGCCCTTCTCCAGGCCCCATCGGGTCTGTTGAGTCGATTAAAACTACGTCATAGCAAGCTTTTTTGCCCTTTATAAATTCAATAGCATCTTCCACGTAAACTGAAACTCTTTCATCATCAAGTTTTCCAGCAATCGTTGGAAGAAAT
This sequence comes from uncultured Vampirovibrio sp., assembly GCA_910577515.1. GTDB lineage: Bacteria > Cyanobacteriota > Vampirovibrionia > Gastranaerophilales > Gastranaerophilaceae > MGBC122484. The sequence goes on along the minus strand of CAJTLW010000001.1, from coordinate 279,398 downwards.
TGTTTGCTTGCTTCAATAACAAGTCCGTCAATTTCGCATAGCTCAACATTTTTAACCGTATTATGCCGTAAAACCTCGCGCACTGTGCCTCCGTCTCCCCCTCCGATAACCAAAACGCTTGTGGGATATGGGTGAGAGCATAACGGGATATGTGAAATCATTTCGTGATAGAAAAATTCATCCTCAACGGTTGTCATCATAAGGCCATCCAGAGTTAAAATATTTCCTAAGCCCTTTGATGACAGGATTTCCACCTTTTGAAATTCGCTTTGCGCGCTATATAAAGGTTTTTCCTCTGTTTCTATTGCAATGCCATATCCGTTCGGTGTAATTTCTTTATACATATCTTTTCCTATCTATACTTACTATTTGCGCGATTTTTATTTAAAATTAAGTTTTTAAAATTTTGTAAAATTCGCCTAAAAATATTATACAAAAAACTTTATTTTTTGCTATAATTTAGTTAAATTTTAGGAAGTGTTCTTTAATGAGAAATATAATTTTAAAATCCTTTGAAACCTTTATAGCACAGCCCCTTTCGCTTTTAAAGAATAAAATAATAAGAATTACAAATCTGAAAAGTGATTTTTTAAGCTCAAATGCAATTAATGTGAGCCTTTTTGAAGATACTGTCCAAATTGATGTTGTAAACTCTGAACATGCCTATAACCTGCTCTCTCAGGTAGTTTATAAGAAAAGAATGAATGAATTAAGACAGATTAAAATAAATGAAAATCAAACAAGCACAATTCTTAACTAGCGCACCAAAACTCAGTGATTGTCCTGCTTTAGGCCTTCCGGAGTTTGCTCTTTTGGGGCGGTCAAACGTTGGAAAATCAAGCTTTATAAATTGTCTTGTTAATAATTCCAAATTAGCCAAAACCTCTAATACACCCGGGAAAACACGGCTAATTAATTTGTTTAAAATAGTGTCTGACAAGGGGGAATTTGTAATAGCAGACCTTCCGGGTTACGGCTATGCAAAAGTGTCTAAAACAGAGCAGGAGCGCTGGCAAAAGAGTCTTGAAGAGTATCTTTTAAAGCGCAATACCTTGAAGTGCTGCATCCAGTTTATTGATGTAAGACATCCTGTTCAAAATAATGATTTTCAAATGTATGACTGGCTGAAAATTAAAGACTTACCTGTTGTTGCGGTTTTAAACAAGTGTGATTATGTTTCGAAAAATGAAGTTTTTAAACGTCAAAAAGAAATTGAAAGACTTTTTAACATCCCTGTATATCCTTTTTCTGCAAAGCTTTCAACCTATAAAGATGGAATTATAAAGTTTTTTGAAGAAAATATTATGTAAAATATTTGCCTTGCCTTTGAAACGGGTGCTACTATTGTGTTATGGAATTTTTTAGCCCTGTATCGGATATTTTTACCGATAAAAAAGAATTTGATTCTATAATTAGGCAGGCAAAGGGCTGCCAGCTTGATTACTCTCTTAAAAAAATCAAGGAGTTCAGTTTTTTATCAGATGAAATTATGGATGAAATAATACCTGATGATACACCTGAAATCCTTGTAAAAAGGCGCCGAAACATTAAATATTTATAAAAAATGGATAAAAAAGAGTTTAGATACCAATTAAAATTAACAAAACTTAATGAACTTAAGTTCCTTTCTCATCTGGATTGGCAAAATTTGATTTTAAAGTCGTTAAGGCGGGCAGGAGTTCATTTTGCGTTAACTGAAGGCTTTAATAAAATTCCAAAAATTTCTTTTTCCCCAGCACTCCCTATTTTTATTGAATCAGAATGTGAATTAGTTAATTTTATTGCAGTTTCCCCTATTGAGACCGATTTTGTTGAAAAATTCCATAGTTCAACTTCAGAAAATCTAAAAATACTTGCTCTGAATGAATTTGAGGATAATGGCAGGCGCATGCCTTCTTTGGATAATTTAGTTCAATGGGCGCTATATGAGGCGGATTTGCCCCAAAATAACTTATTAAACAAAACGTTGGGTATTTTAAATTTTGAAGATTTAAGATATACTGTAGAAAAATGTTTATCTTCAAGTGATTTATTCATAGAGAAGAAAACAAAAAAAGGTATTTTAAAACAAATTAATTACAAAGATTCAATTTATTCGGCACAAATTATAGACGGCAAATTCAGGTTTATTCTGAAAACGGGTCAAAGTGATGCCTTGCCTGCCTTCAGAGCTGATGAATTTTTAAAATATCTTAGCGGACAAGCGCAAAAAAAAGATTTAATTTTTAATATTAGAAGGCTGTCATTCTTTGATGAAAATATGGCAGAAATATAAAGGATTTAAAGGAAGAAGTTTATGACCAAAAAAATTGTAATATCTGAAAAAGATAATATTGGCGCAGTTATTGAGGATAATAAAGTAAGTGAATTTTTTGTTTCAAAAGGAGACGTGCTTTTAGGAGATGTTTATTTATCTGTTGTAGATAATATTCTTCCCTCTATTGATGCGGCATTTGTAGACGTTGGTATGCCTGATAAAATGGGCTTTATCCATACAGATGATATTATAGGCAAAGGTGCATTAAAAGATAAAGTAAAGCCTAAACAGAAATTAATTGTTCAGGTTGTAAAAGAACCTACGGGTCATAAAGGGCCAAGGGTAACTACAGCGCTCAGTTTGCCCGGAAGATTTCTTGTTCTTTTGCCGGATGAAAAAGGTGTAAATGTTTCAAGAAAAATTGTTTCAAGCAAAGAAAGAGCAAGGCTGAAATCTATTGTAAGCCTTCTAAAACCTGTTGGTGTTGGTGTAATTGTAAGAACAGAAGCTGAGGGTCAAACAGAGGCTGAAATTCAGGAAGATTTAGAAATCTTATTAGAAAAATGGAATTCCATTGTAAATGCAGCTGATACTGCAAACCCGCCCTGTTTGCTGCACAGAGACCAAGAACTTTTATATAAAGTAATTCGTGAAGCATGCACTGAAGATGTGGATGAAATTATTGTTGATACTGCATTTGCGCTTCATAGAACAACGCAGCTTTTACAGCACTGGAATATGAAGGTTAAAGTATCTATGCATAAAGGTACAGAGCCGCTTTTGGTTGCAACGGGCATTAATAAAGAAATTCAAAATGCACTTCAAACCAAGGTAAATCTTCCATTGGGCGGGTATTTATTTATCCAGCAAACAGAAGCTTTAACCGTTGTAGATGTTAACTCTGGTAAATTTACAAGTTCTTCTTCCCAAGCTGAAACCATATTAAAAACCAATTTAGAAGCAGCTGATGAAATCGCGCGTCAGCTGAAATTAAGAAATATCGGCGGTATGGTGATTGTTGATTTTATTGATATGGTGACCCGTGTTGATAAATTAAAAGTATTGGAATATTTTGAACTTGCGCTTGAGAAAGACAAAGCAAAGCCACAAATAGGCCAATTGTCTGATTTAGGGCTTGTTGAGCTAACGCGCCACAGACAGGGGCAAAGCTTATCTGAAATATTTACAAAAAAATGTGATAAATGCCAGGGGCAAGGTTTTGTGATTGAAGATTTAAAGCTTCTAAGCTCTAACGCACAAGGTGAAATTAGGGCAAAGATTAATAAAATCAAAGGGCCTTTTGGCGGCGGCCAGTTTAACCAAAATAACAATCAGGGGCAAAATAATCAAAACGCTGGTCAATCTCAAAACAGCAGGGATAACAATAATCAAGGACAAAATAGAAATAATTTTAAAAATAAAAAACGTTTTAACAGAAATGAAAATCAGCAAAATCAACCTGAATTAAAAGAAAAACAGGTACAAAATGCCGATGAGGCTGTTCAAACACAAGCTGCAGAACAAAATGCAAAACCTCAACAAAACCAGCAGCCAAAAAATGAGACCTTTGCAAAAGTGGATACAACAGCCCTTGTGAATAATATTGTGGATAATATTTTTGAAGATGCAGCAGAAAGCAAACAAGAAATAAAAACAGAAGAAAAACCGAAAAAAGTTTCAAGAAAAACTAAAAAAACAATGAAAAAACTTGAAGCTGAAGCATCGGCTACTCCTGTTCAAAATGAAATCCAACAAGATGATACACCTAAGGCTGAAGCTGCTGTACTGGCATCTGAAGATGAAGCTGCACCAAAGAAAAGAGGCAGAAAGCCCTCGGTAAAAACTGCTGCGGCTTCTAAAAAGACATCAAAAACAAAATCTGCAAAAGCTGCTTCAGGTGAAGAAAAGGAGTAAAAAATGAAAAACCTTAATAAAATTTATAAATGGTTTTTAATTATTTTTATGGTTCTTTTTGGCTTAAACGCAAATGTTTTTGCTGAAAATCCACCAATTCCTTCTAATAGTGATATTCAGGGTGAAACAAATATTAATGCTTCCAGAAAAGTTCAATTAAAAGCACCTATTCCTGTAGAATTGACCGAAGAGGAAAAATTAAAAGCAGCTGAGGAAGCAAAGCTTAAAGAAGAGTTTACAAATGAGCAAAAACAGTTTGGTGAAACCACTCCCTTAAGGGTTGAAGATAGCGATTTTGACCCAAATGCTAATGAAGAATTAACAAAAAATGTTATTCCTAATACAGGTAATGAACTTTTAAAGCTAATTTCAATGTTTGCAAGAGTTATGCTTGGGGTTATTATTGCAACAGGTGTTATCTATTTTCTTCTGCTTGCCACAAGGAGATTTTTCCATCCTGAGCTTCCATCTAAAGGTGAAGAAGATTTTGATATAAGAGATTTAAACTCGCCAAAAACAACTGATGAGGCATTGAAATCTTTTTTAGATAGAACGGGCGAATAAAGTTTCCACAAGAATAAAATTAACTACTTTGCGCCCTTAGGCTATAAGGCTTTGGGTTTCTGTTTGAATAAGGTTGATATCAGGTTTTCCTTGTTTTTTCAAAAGCGCCCTTATGATTTTTGGCATTTGGCATACAAATGAATAGTTCCCTTTGCTTAAAGAACATTTAGCACAATTGCAGCGTATGGAATAACATTCATAAGCCTGAAGAGTCCAGTTTTGAACAATGGAATCGGAGATTTCACCGTTTGTTTGTGGTAAAAATATCTCGCTTCCTTTAAAATTTCCCTGTTTGCTTAAATTTCTCATCACACATACCCCTATCAGACACATAAAAACACATTAAAAACCTAACAATTCTATTTTAACATTCTTTATTTTGCGTTTTTATCCAATAAAAAGATTAAATATTTTTTATCTTTTTCATATTTCTTAAAATTTTCGTTTTTTGAATTGTTTATGATAATATAATATTCATTAAGACTAGTATTTACAGCTTAAAAAATGCTTTGAGGGGGTAATGAAAGATAGAATTTCTCTGCTTTTGATAATGTGCTTTTTATTAGCATTTTTAATCATTTTCCAAAATTATTTTGACACATTTTGGGCAATTGTCTTTTTAATTGCTTTTATGTCTCTTTATATGTTTTACATGTATGCTGCTGTAAAACACCAGAGAAGAAAATTAAGAAAAAATCCGGCCCCTTTTGAAACTAGTTATAAACCTTTTATATCAATTATGGTTCCTTGTCATAATGAAGAGGATGTAATTGAAGATACTGTAAAAAATATACTTGAAGTGGATTATACCAATTATGAGATAATTTTAATTGATGACAGGTCAACAGATAAAACCCCTGAAATCATTAAAAAGCTTGAAGAAAAATACGAGAAAGTAAAAATTTTGCTGAGGCATGAAGGTGATTTCCCTGGTAAATCTGCAGTTTTGAATGATGCTATGGAAATAGCAAAAGGAGATGCTATTCTTGTTTTTGATGCTGATGCAAAAATTCAAAGTGATTTTATTAAAAAAGTTCTTGTAAAGCTTGAGCCAAAAGATGTTGGGGCAGTTCAGGCAAGAAAAACTATTATAAATTCAAAACAAAATTTTCTTACTGCATGCCAGTATAATGAGTATGTTATGGATACGCATCTTCAAATAGGTAGAGATGCTGTAAGAGGAGCAGTTGAGCTTCGCGGAAATGGTGAAATTATTAAAAAAGAAGCTCTTTTGGATATTAATGGCTGGAACAATGAAACCATAACAGACGACCTTGATATGTCAACAAGGCTGCATATTAAAGGCTGGGATATAAGGTTTTGCCCGGATGCTGTTGTTTATGAGGAAGGTGTTATAACATTCCCTGCTCTTGTAAGACAGAGAAGAAGATGGGTTGAAGGCTCCATAAGACGTTATTTGGAATATGCTAAAGACATTTTATTTACAAAAGATATGAATCTTAGAGTTGGTTTTGATTTAATAGCCTATATTACAGAATTTTTATTGCCATTCTGGCTTGTTTCTGAAATAACCATTCAAGCTTTTCGTTTTGTGAAAGGATATTCAAACGATATTTTATCATCGCTTGTGCTTGTTGCCTGCACCGCTGTATTTTTTGCATCAGGTTTAATCTACAGTCTTAGAAAATACAGTCATTATGGTTTCTTTAGAGCTATTTATGAAGCGCTTGTGACAGCGATTTATGTTGTAACTATTTGGTTTCCCATTGTTTTGTTTATCATTTTGAAAATTGTTTTCACAAGAAAAACTATGGATTGGGGCAAAACTGTTCATGGCGTATCTGATGTTACAATTTCGGAGGCAGTTTAGATGTTTCTTAATTTTTTCGGGTGCAAACACACTTGCAAAAGAACATTTGACGGCTTGAAAAAAGGTGATTGTTTCCATTTTATTGCAATAGGCGGTGTCGGGCAGAGCGCACTAGCAAAAATCCTTGTAAAATTAGGGTATAAGGTTTCAGGCTCTGATATGTCTGATTCTAAATATTTAAAGGAATTAAAAACTCTTGGGGCAAAAGTTTTCATCGGGCATAATTCTGATAATGTGCCAAATGATTGTTTTGTTGTATTATCTTCCGCTATAAAAGAAGATAACTCTGAATACATAAGAGCAAAAGAACTTGGGCTTACAATTTTGCACCGGTCTGATTTATTGTGCGCCATTACGCATGAGTTTGCTTTAACCATAGGTTTTGCAGGTACCCACGGTAAAACCACAACATCAGGACTCTGTTCTTATGTTTTATCTAAGATGAACAAAAAAGCGGCCTATGCTGTGGGCGGGATAATTCCCGAATTAAACACAAATGCCGATGCTGATAAAAATTCTACAATGTTTGCAGCAGAGCTTGATGAGAGCGATGGCACAATTGTTAAATATGCTCCTGAAATACTTGTTATTAATAATTTGGAAGCAGACCACCTTGACCATTATAAAAACGGCCTTCCGGATGTTTTAGATACCTTTAAAACGGTAGCTTCAAACCTTTATGACGGTTCAAAAATTATTGTAAATGCTGATGATAAAGGGGTTTTAGAATTTCTTGACTTAATTAAAGATTTACCTTCGGCAAAAAATATTATTAAATTTTCAGTATTGAAGGATGAGCAGAATATTCAAGCTGATACTTTAATTTCTGATATTTATGCAAGAAATGTTGAATTTAATGAAAATGGTGCTGAATTTGAAGTTGTTTTCAAAGAAAAAGTTTTAGGAAAAATTTCAACCTCGCTTAAGGGTATACATAATGTTTACAATGCTCTTGCGGTAATTTCGGCTTTAATTGAAGCGGGTTTTGAATTTAATGATTTTGCAAAATGCTTCAATGGCTTCACAGGCATGGGGCGGCGTTTTCAAACTATATTTAAAGACGAAATGATTGAAATTATCGATGATTACGCACATCATCCAAGTGAAATCAAAGCTACTCTTAAAGCTGCAAAGGAATATAAGGAAAAAAACCACAAGCAAAGAGTTGTTGCAATTTTTCAACCCCATAGATATACAAGGTTAAAAGCGCTTTGGAATGAATTTCTGGAATCATTTGACGATTGTGATAAATTAATCGTTGTTGATGCTTATTCTGCAGGTGATGAATTTGATTTTGAATTTAATTCAAAGAATTTTGCAGGCGCATACAAGGCTAAAGCTCCTGCAAAAGAGGTAAATTACATAGAAGGAAAAATTTCTGAAATTCCGCTTGCTGTAAGACAAAATATTAAAGATAATGATATTGTGTTAACTCTTGGCGCCGGAGATATTACAAAGCTTGGCGCACTGTTAGGTGAAACCCTTGCAAACAGGGGATAAAAAGGAAAATATATGAAAGAAATTGAACATAGAATTAATTATAACCTGAAAAGCTTTAATACACTTAGAATTTCATCAATTGCGGATGATGTTTATCTTCCAAAAACCATAGATGAAATTAAAGTTTTGCTTGCAAACCTCGATAATCCGATTATTGTCGGCTGCGGGTCAAATATTTTATTTTCATCTTCTGGCATTAAACGCCCTGTGATTGTAACAAAACATCTTGATAAAGTAACGGTTAACCCTCCTTTTATTGAAGCGCAGGCAGGGGTTGCAACAGCAAAGCTTTCAAATATGGCTTTTGAATTAAGACTTTCCGGTTTTGAATTTTTAATCGGCCTCCCGGCTACTCTTGGCGGAGCAGTCGTAATGAATGCAGGGGCTAATGCGCAGGCTATTTCTGATTATTTTGTTTCAGCTTGTGTTTACGATACAAAAGAAGATAAAATTCTTGAATTATCAAGAGATGATATGAAATTTTCATATAGAAATTCTCTTTTAAAAGAAAATATTGGACGCTATGTGCTTTTATCCGCTAAATTCGAATTAGAACAAGCAGACAGCTATATTGCAATAAAGCAAATGATGGATGAGGCAGTTGAAAAGCGCAAAAATTCACAGCCTGGTTTAAAAGAGCCAAACCTTGGCTGTGCGTTTAAAAATCCTGTGGATAAAGAAGGCAGAACGATTTCTGCTGGCAAGTTAATCGATGAAGTCGGTTTAAAGGGGCATCTTGAAGGCGGTGCTATGGTATATTTTAACCACGCCAATTTTATTATTAATTTTAACGAAGCAACCAGTATGGACTATATAAACCTTATGCGCGAAATGCAAAGACTTGTTTTTGACAGATTTGACATTATGCTGGAACCTGAAGTGGTTTATATGGGTTCTGATAAAAAGGAAGTTGAACTATGGAATACACTTACGAAGGCAAACAACAATTAATCGATAAAAATTCAAAAATCGCTGTGCTTTGCGGCGGTATGTCTAATGAAAGAGAAGTATCCTTAAGAAGCGGCGTAAATGTTTTAAATGCACTTAAAAACCTAGGGTACCATAACTCTGAAATTGTGGATGTTGATAAAAATATCGCTGAAACTCTAAAAACCGGCAAGTATGATTTTGCCTACAATACGCTTCATGGTAAATATGGTGAAGATGGCTGCATTCAGGGCGTGCTTGAAATTTTGGGTATTAAATATACAGGGTGCAAAGTTAAATCCAGCGCAATCTGTATGGATAAAGAAATGACAAAAAATATTTTACAAAACGCTGGGCTTAATATTATAAAATCCGCCTGTATCAGGTATTCTGAAAACCTTGATATAGAAAAAGCTATTGAGGGGCTTAATTTTCCGCTCATGGTAAAACCTTCAGCTGAAGGTTCAAGTATCGGTATGAGCAAAGTTGACAATATTGAAGAATTAAAAGAAGCTCTTAAAGTTGCGCAAAAATCTGATAAAAAGATTTTGCTTGAAGAGTATCTTCAGGGAAAAAGCATTACAGTTGGTGTTTTAGAAGATGTTTCAAAAAATAAAACCTTTGCAACTCCAATTTTGGAATTTAAAACAAAAACTCTATGGTATGATTTTGAAGCAAAATATACACAAGGGATGACGGAATTCATACTTCCTGCAAAGCTTGATGATGCCTTAACAAAACAAATTCAAAAAATGGCGGTAGATGCCCATAAAGCTTGTGATTGCACCGGTGTTTCGCGTGTTGATTTTTTAATTTTTGATAATGTTCCATACGTTTTAGAAATCAATACAAACCCTGGCATGACTGATTTATCAGACCTTCCGGCACAGGCTCGTGCTATGGGAATAGATTATGATGGTCTTGTACAGCTTGTTTTAAATACAGCCCTTATTGATGCATAAAAAATAATAAATGATAAATAACAACGAACAACAGCAATATTATTACAGAAGAAAACTGCGTGCCAATAAGATGCGGCGCAGGATTATTTCGGCAAAAAATTTAATCAGAAATTTTAGAGCGCTTTTAAGGGTAAGCCTGATTTTTGGATTTATTTATTTTGGCATTTGGGTTTTAAAACTTCCGCAATGGTTTATAGATGGTGATTTATTAAGAGTTGTGGATAGTTCTGTTGTAAAAATTGATGGCAATTTGATTACACCGCAATACAAGATAATTGACCTTATAAAGCAAACCGAGCTGTCAAATACACAGATTTTTAGGCTGGATACTAGAGAATTGGAAAAAAATATTGCACAATTGCAGCCTATAAAAAAAGTTTATGTAAGACGCTATTGGTTTCCGGGGCGTTTAAATATTCTTGTTGAAGAACGCACACCTGTTTTTTTGATTGCTCCGAACCTTGAAACAGAGCCAATTTCAGCCATAACAGAGGATGGTGTTTTTATAGACAGGGAATATATGCCAATTCCTGCTAAATTTAACGCTACAAAAATTTTAACTTATGGGCTTGCTGGAGATGACTATGAACAGTGGGATAAAAAACGGGTAGATGAAATTTTAAAACTTATAAAAACAATTGAAGCCTATGCAAAACAAGATGTTAAATATGTAGATTTAAGAAACCCCAAGGATGTTTATGTTCAAATAGGGGATAAAGGCTATAATATAATGTTACGGCTTGGCGAAATAAATGAATCTATCTACAACAGGGTAAAATGGATTGCAACAATCCTTCCTGAGGCACAAAGTAAATATGGTACAAAAATTAAATATATTGACTTAAGATGGGAAGATGCCCGCTATATTAAGCTTGATAACAATAAAAAACATGTTGAAGGAAATGCAAAACATGATTTTACGGAAGAAGATGAACAAAGCGAGGAAAACACCACAGAGGCCGAAACGCCAGATGCAGATTACGAGGAATAAAGGCTTAGTTAAAGGCATTCAAGACAATTGCTTTAATGTTTTTATTATTTATCTTTGATAAAATTTCATCTTTGTTTAACAGGCTAAGCGAATTAAAAGTTTTAAGAATATTTACACCTTCGGCAATTACATCTTCATATTCAGTATTTTGAAGAGTATCCTTTATATCATCGCGGAATTCTTTTTTGCCGTAATTTAGAATAACATCAAGGGTTTCAAGCACTCTTTCTTTATCGTCGGATTTTAATTCTTCTTCAATACCTTTAAATAAATCGATATCCAGCGTGTTTAAAAAACCGCTTATTAAATTTATTTCCTTTTTTACATCTTTATTTAAATCAAATGTATAAATTTCCTCTCTTGAAATAAGATTAAATTTATATTTCGCCTTTAAAATCAGCCTTTTTATGTATGAAATATCTTTAAAAGCTCTATCTTTAAGCTTTTGAGCCAGATATTTAATAAAATCAAATATTTCAAAATCAAAAACTGTATCAAGCGAAATTTCTTCAGGGTATGAGCTTAAAATGATATCAAATATTTTATATGCCTTGAATTCTTCACTATCTTTTATTATTTCACTAAAGCCTTTTAGATATAAAATGCTTGAAGCTACAAATCCTTTTGTATAGCTTATTTTTAAATAGTCATACAAAATATCAAAGCAGCTTGTATCTCCAAAGGACAAAAGAAAGTTTACATATTTGAATTTTTCAAAATCATCTGCGTTACTTTGGATAACAGAAATTGCTTTATTAAAAATATCTCTTTCGTCAAATTTAAATAAAGCTCTGGCTGAATTTTGCGCTAAAGGTTCAAAATCTGAAAATGCATTTTCTTTCAAAAAATCAAGGGCAAGTGTGTCATTAATATGACAAAAATATCCGGCAGCGTATGCTTTTTCTTCATTGGTGCCGTTTTCCAATAATTCTAAAATTCTGTCAGTCAAATCCTCATTTGCAAATTTGAGCCATGCTTTGATTATAAAGTCTTCAAAATCTAAATTGTAAATTTTTATGAACTTAAAAATGTTCTCGAAATTTTCAGAATTTACTGCATTAATGAGTTTCTCATTAATTTTTTCTTTAATGAAATCAAATAAAAATTCTGATTTCTCGCATAATTTTCCAAAAGAAATAGTATCAGCGCTGTCGATAATACTCCTTGCGGCAGCAGTGCTTGCAATGTTATCCTTTGATATTAAATCGTTTAAAACTTTATTTCCTAAATCCATAATTATATTATACAAAATATTATACAAGGCGGCTATTTTTTAGTATAATGAATTTAATCAGTTGAAAAAAAGTGTTGGATAATGAAAAAAGAATTAAAATATAAAAAGATTTTACTTAAAATTAGTGGTGAAGCTCTTTTGGGGGAACAGGAATTTGGTATTGACCCAAAACCTGTTGAAATGATAGCGGAAGAAATTAAAAAAGCGCACGATTTAGGAGTGCAGATTGCTATTGTTGTTGGCGGCGGCAATATATTCAGAGGAATGAAAAATTCTTCGAAGCTTGGAATGGATAGAGCCTCAGGCGATTATGTGGGCATGCTTGCAACTGTTATGAATGCGATTGCACTTCAATCTGAATTAAGAAAAATCGGCGTATCTTGCAGAGTGCAATCTGCAATCACGATGAATAAAATTGCAGAACCGTATATAAGGTTTAAAGCTATTCGCCATCTTGAAAAAAACAGAGTTGTAATTTTTGCAGCAGGTACCGGTAATCCGTTCTTTACAACAGATACAGCAGCAGCGCTTCGTGCGGCAGAAATCGGTGCAGAAGCCATGCTTATGGCAAAAAATGGTGTAGATGGTGTTTATTCGGATGACCCGAGAATTAACCCTGAAGCTGTAAAATATGACAAAATTTCTTATGATGATGTAATTATTAAAGGTTTAAAGGTTATGGATCAAACCAGCTGTTCATTATGTAAGCAAAATAAAATACCCATTGTGGTATTTGATTTTGCGCTTAAAGACAGCATAATAAAAATCCTGGATAATGAAAAAGTTGGAACAATTGTAGAATAACGATAATATTTAAGGAGAATTTATATATGAGTACAGATGAAATTAAAAAATCCGGTACGGAAAAGATGGAAAAATGCATCACCCAGCTTAAAAAAGAACTTACGACAATCAGAACAGGGCGAGCAAATCCGCTGATTTTAGATAAAGTCTTGGTTGATTATTACGGTGCGCCTACAAAATTAAACCAAATGGCGCAAGTTTCCGTGCAGGATGGTACTACGCTTGTAATTACTCCTTTTGATAAAACAATTGTAAAAGAAATTGAAAAGGCTTTAATTAAAGCAGATTTAGGCATAACTCCATCATCAGATGGTATTGTAGTGCGTCTTATTTTCCCGCCTTTAACGGCAGACAGAAGAAAGGAACTTTCTAAAGAAGTAAAAGCTATGGGCGAAACTGCGAAAGTTGCAATTAGAAACGTTCGCCGTGATTTAGGTGACGATATCAAAAAAGCCGAGAAAGCCGAAAATCTTCCAGAAGATGCAGTTCGTGATGCTCAGGATGCTATTCAGAAATTAACCGACAAATATATTAAAATTATTGATGAAACAGTTGCAGAAAAAGAAAAAGAGGTTATGACCGTTTAATTATGGAAAATAATAACGACGAATTTAATAAGAAAAACAGATGTACAAGGTTTATTACAGGTTTTGTAATTTCTCTTGTGGCGCTTGTGTGCTTTTTATCAGGCGGCATTCCCTTGTTTTGCTTTTTAATGGTTGTATTATTTCTTGCTGCAAAAGAATATGTTCAAATTTTGAGGAATAAAGGATTTCACCCGAGCCTTTCTTTAATTTGTGCTACAAGCCTTGTGTTTGGTCTTTTAATCTTTTTCAGACGGTTTGACCTTGTGCCTTGTGTTTTATCTTTTGCAATTATGGCATCATTTTTAATTGTTCTTTTTATGGGCAGACAGCCATATATTGCAAATGTTGCAACAACGGCCTTAGGCTTTATGTATGGAGGTTGGCTGCCTTGTCATATTCTTCTTTTAAGGCAAATGGGGTCCGACAGTGTTAATTTCTTTGTGCCAGGTGCAAATGCTGGTCTTTACCTCCTTTTGTATGTTTTCTTAATCATAGTTGCAACTGATATTGGTGCTTATTATTTTGGTTCTAAGTTTGGCAGAATTAAACTTTCAAAAGTTATTAGCCCTAAAAAAACCGTAGAAGGCGCTGTTGGGGGCGGTTTATTCGCTGTTTTTGTTGCAGCTTTCGGAGTTTTTTATACTAATTTGACACCGGTTGAAGCCATTATCGGCGGTGTTTTAATTACCACTTTTGCCCAGCTTGGCGATTTATCTGAATCTTTGATAAAAAGAGACGCAGGCGTAAAGGATTCAAGTAATATTCTTCCAGGACATGGCGGTCTTTTGGATAGAACCGATTCTTATGTTTTTGCTTTACCTGTTGCATATTATTATCTGGCCTGCTTTACCGGCGGAAACAATATTGTTGTTGATTTTATAACCTATCTTGCAAAAGGGGTATAAAGGTATTCTATGGAAATTTCACCTGAAAGAAAAGCTGAATTAACTGAATTTGTTAAAAAATTCGGACTTTATTTTGAAGATTATGACGTTTTAAACCGTGCCTTTGTGCATACCTCATATACCCATGAAAAAAATCTTGATGTGTCTGAATCTTATGAAAGGCTTGAATTTTTAGGAGATGCTGTTTTAAAAATTGCAATAAGCGATTACTTATTTAAAAAATACCCCGATAAAAGCGAAGGTGACCTTACAAAGCACAGAGCATGGGTAGTATCTGATAAGGAGCTTGCAGTTCTTGCCCAAAAATGCGGACTTTCAAATCTTATTATTCTTGGAAAAAATGAAGAAAATTTATGCGGCAGACAAAAACCTTCAATTTTGGCCTGTGCTTTTGAAGCGTTTTTAGGCGCGATATATCTTGAATATAAGCAGCTTGGGTTAAAGGCAGTTTATGATTTTTTAATTGATAATTTTGAAGATGATATTTTAAATTCAAAGCTTCATAATTATAAGGCTCTTTTGCAGGAATATACGCAAGGTAAAAATCATAAATTACCCGTCTACAAAATTCTGGATGAATTTGGACTGGCGCATGATAAAACCTATGTTATGGGTGTGTATTATAATGATATTCTTGTAGCACAGGGTGAGGGGAAGTCTAAAAAAGATGCAGAGCAAACTGCTGCAAAACTTGCACTTGAATTGTTAAATGTGGAGATTGGATAGTGACCTTGGAAGTTTTTAGTGCAAATGCAGAAAACGCTCATAAATACATTGTTTCTCCTTCGATTTTATCTGCTGATTTTTCAAACTTGAAATCTGAAATATTAAAAACCTATAATTTTGGGGCAAAATGGTGTCATATTGATGTTATGGACGGACATTTTGTGCCAAATATCACAATAGGGGCGCCTGTTGTCAAATCATTAAATGAGGTGCTTCCAAAAGATATTAAGCTTGATGTGCATCTTATGATTGAAAACCCTCTTAAATATATTCCGGATTTTATTAAAGCAGGTTCTGATATTATAACCTTTCATATTGAAGCATCTTGTGATACAACTGAAGATTGTATTTCGCTCATAAAAGAAGCGGGAATTCTTGCAGGAGTTTCAATTAAGCCAAATACCCCTGTTTCTTTGATTGAAAAATTTATCCCGCTTGTGGATATGGTGCTTGTTATGACTGTAGAACCCGGGTTTTCAGGGCAAAAATTTATGGCAGATGCTGCTAAGAAGATAAAAGAAGTTAAATCACTTGCAAAAGATAATCTTATTATTCAGGTGGATGGTGGTATAAACGCTGAAACTGCAAAAATTTGTGCCGATTACGGTGCTAATTGTTTTGTTGCAGGAAACTATGTATATAAAAGTCCCGATATAGAAATAGCTATCAATTCTCTTTTGGATTAAAATTTATGGATGTTTTAAAGTTTGTAAAATCTGAATTTGAAAAATACTCTGAAGATGGTTATAAAAAATTTTCCGCTTCTTTAATTCCAAATATTGATAACATTTTAGGGATAAGAATTCCTGTTTTAAGAAAAATTGCTAAACAAGTTGCAAAATCGGATGCGCAAAAATTTTTAGATGAATATGAAGAAAACTTTATGGAAGACACCATGCTAAAAGGCATGGTGATAGCCTATCTTAATAAAGATTTTAATTCTATGCTTATATATGTAGAAAACTTTGTCCCAAAAATTAATAACTGGGCAGTTTGTGATATATTTTGCGGCGGCCTTAAATTTTTTAAAAAAGATAAAGAAAAAGCCTTTGATTTTTTAAAACCCTATATAAATTCAAAAGATGAATACCATCTTCGTTTTGCTTGCGTTGCGCTTTTATCTCATTTTATAGATAAAGATTTTATTGATAGGGTTTTAAAAATATTATTCAGTCTGAAATCCGAATATTATTATGCAAATATGGCAATTGCCTGGGCAATATCAATCTGTTATATAAAATTTCCGGATAAAACCCTAAAATATCTTCAAAATAGCACTCTTGATGATTTTTGCCATAATAAGGCTATATCAAAAATAATTGAATCATTTAGAGTTTCAAAAGAAGATAAAGAAAATTTAAAGCTTCTAAAGCGTCCTAAAAAGCAAGCAACCGGGGTTTAAGCATCTTTTCTTATTGAAAATTCGCAACCGCAATAGGTTTGTTTATACATATTGTTGTATGTAGCAATCTTTTGGGTTACATTAAAACCGTTATTTTTCTTAAAATCAAAATCTAAAAATTTTACACCAGAAATAGTTTTTGCAGCTTTGTTTCCTGCTTCAAAAATATTTTTGGAAACCTTATGCGGGCTAACGCTCAATGTAGTTGTAAACTGTCCGATTTTCAACTCCTTTGCTTTTTGTGCAGCTTTTAAAAGTCTTAATTCAAAACACTTGTTGCACCTTAAACCTTTTTCGGGTTCATCTTCTAAACCCTTTATAGCTTCATAAAATACCTCAGGCGCTGCATCTTCTTTTATAAGTTCAAAATCGTATTTGCTGCAATATTTTTCAAGTTCTTCATATCGTCTTTTTTGTTCTTCCAGGGGATAGATATTTGGGTTAAAAAAATAGGCAACAGGTATATAGCCAAGCATCTTCAAATATTGCGAAGGATACCCGAAACACACAGCACAACAGCAATGAACAAGAATTTTTCTGTCTTCTTCTTTTAAATCATTTTTATCATATAAGGTTTTTATTTTTTTATAAAATTCACTCACAAGTCTTTTCCATTTATAAGATTTTATTGAGCGCGTCTGTGCCTTGCTTTTGCTTGTTTTGTGTATTCTTTCATCTTATTGTAAGGCAGGGCAGTTCTATGTTCAATATCGTCTATCACGATGGTTGGTGTACCTTTTATGCCGAAATTTATCGCCTTTTGCATTTGCTTATCCAGTTCTTCTTTAATCTCATCACTGTAAGCATCTTTTTTAAGCTGTTCTTTATTAATTTTAATAACATCTGCTAAATTTAAAATTTCATTTTCATCCATGTTCGGCATTATGTTATATATCGCACTTGCCATATCCCAATATGCCCCCTGTTTTTCAGCAGCAAGTGCGTATCTTGCAAGCATGCAGGCTCCAGGGTGTACGCTGTTTGTAATAACAGGGTTGCATTCAGCATCAAGCGGGAAATTTATATGGTAAATTACAATGTCTTTTTCTTCTTTTGCAAGTTTATGCACCATGGTGTTTGTTATTTTGCAAAACGGGCAAAGAAAATCGCTATATACATAAATAATAATTTCTCCGTCAGCATCTCCTAAAGTGTTTCCCTTTATGGCATACGGATTTGTTTGCATCTTTTGAAATTCAATAAATGATTTTTCTATTTCTTTGTTATCTTTTAATTGTTTTAAATTTGGAGATAAAACAAGTGATATTTGCGTATAAGCTAAAAGGCTCACTCCAAGCACTAAAACAACTAAAAATAGGGGTAAATATTTTTTTACGCCTGAAATGAAATCCATAATCGTATTTTTGATATCTGAAACAAAAAATCCCTTATCTTTTGCAATAAATGCTATAGCTAAATCAATAAAATATGTTACAAAACATAAAATGCAGATTTTTTTAATTATAAGAAATTGAACTAGAGCAAGCCCCATAGAACAGCAAAATGAGATTAATCCAAGGGTTGCAATATAACTTGAAGGGTTTTTAAATACTTGTAAGATTTCAAGGTTTAGTTTCTCGTTAATTTTATCAACAAATGTTAAGAATAGAATTGTTGTATATAAAATAACGCCCCAAATTGCAAGCGGAATTCCTAAAAATAGGGCATATTCAGTTTTTGCAACCCCGTCACAGTCTATAACACTATTTATTGCGCAAAAACTAGGGTCTGCACCGACCATAAAGTTTTCTTTAAAATATATAAAAGCAAGGTCAAATGTTAAAATAAGGGCAAATATTAAAAGTATAGTTAATATAATTCTTTTATTTTTTGTCATAAAACTCTCTTTAATTTCCTCTTTAAAATACTATCAAAATACCATCCATGGGTATTTTTCACTATTGTATAGCTTATTATAAAATCGGGCAATTTTTTATTATTTTTTACATTTGTAAACTAATGTAAATCTTTAAAACAAATATCTAAAGTATCAGCTCTTGTATCCGACATATTTAATGTGAAACGTGTACTGTATGTTTGAAAATGTAATAAAGCGTTAAGAATTGTAACGATATATACTTTTTATGAATTTCGTATATATAAAACGTTTTTATTAATATGACAGCAGTAGAACCAAAGTAACAAAAATGACAAAGGATGTATAAAAAATGGGACTAGCAGCAAGCCAAGGTAGATTATTGTTATTGACCGCAAGAAAGAGCGATTTGGAATTGCAAGCGCAATGCATTACCCAGCAGCGCCTTTTACTTGCAACACAACAAGAATCTATTGCAGAAGAATATGCAGATGCAACAAATAACCAGCTTTTCCAGGTAAGATTACCCGGTTCAAGTGAATATACTCCTTTGACTGTTTATTCTTTAAATGAATTATACTATGGTACCGATGCAACAACTGATGAAGACAGAAGAAAAGCCAGAAATACCTTTAAAACAGGCGAATCTGCAGCATATAGAATTTGGGATAAAGGTACTCAAAAATATATTGACCCTGCAAAACTTAAAGATGACGCTGGTGATACCCCTGATACAAGATTACAGCAAAACCTTGAAAGAGGGGTTTGGGTAATTAGAACCCCGGATGATTCTTCAAGTACAGGCTGGTCCGATGTTATGATTGGTGCCGATTCAAGCTATAAACAATCATACTACACAGCAGATGATAACGCAGCGAAAGCAAAATATGATGCAGCTATGGCTCGTGTACAGCGTTTGGATAAACAGCTTGAATTAAAATTAAATCAGGTTGAAACTCAACACAAAGCTGTTGAAACCGAAATTGAATCTGTTGATAAAGTTATTTCAAACAACATCGAAAGTTCATTCAAATACTTCAGCTAAAGATAAAATTTATAACAATAAAAACCGGCCTAATAAAAGCCGGTTTTTTAATGCTTATACTTTTCTTGTCTCAATTCCAGCTTCAAGAAGCCCTGCCTTTAATTTTTCTACAGGAAGGGTATCAAAATGGAAGATTGAAGCAGCGAGTGCCGCATCCACTTTTGTTTTAGTAAAAACGTCAATAAAATGGCTGCTAAAAGGTCCTGCTCCGCCGGATGCTATAACAGGAATGTGTACATTATCTGCAACTAAATTATTCATATCAATGTCAAATCCTTTTTGCGTACCATCATAATCCATTGACGTTAAAAGGATTTCGCCAGCCCCTCTTTTTTCTGCTTCTTTTGCCCAATCCAAAAGCTTTATCCCTGTGTTTTTTTGACCAGCGTTTATGAATACATAAAATTCATTGTCTATTTTTTTAGCATCAATTGCAACAACAATGCACTGAGAACCAAAATAATTAGCACAATTGTTTATGACATCAGGATTTTTAACAGCTGCAGAATTAAATGAGATTTTATCTGCTCCTGCAGCTAAAATTGCCCGTATATCTTCAATATCAGATATTCCACCTCCGACTGTAAAAGGTATAAAAACTTCGCGCGCAACATGTTCTACAAGCTCAATTATTGTTTTTCTTTTTTCATTTGTTGCTGTAATATCAAGAAACACAAGCTCGTCCGCCCCTGCTTCAGAATATTTTTTAGCCAAGGCCACAGGGTCGCCTGCGTATTTTAAATTTTCAAAATTTACACCTTTAACGGTTTGCCCGTTTTTTACATCAAGACATGGAATTATTCTTTTGGTTAACATTGAAATATCCTAAAGCCTTAAAAATCAAGATTCATTTTTGAAAACTGTACAATCTGGTTTTTGCCGCGTTTTTTAGCGCTGTATAGAGCATGTTCTGCGTATCTTATAATTGTATTTGAATTTTCTTCCACATTTTCTAAGAAAGGATATGCGCTAATGCCGCCTGAAATTGTAATCGGGTGTCTTTCTTCTTCAGATGCCGGAATAAATTCCATTTTTTCAATGTCACGGCGGAAACGTTCAGCAAAGATGAATGCCTGTTCTTCACTTGTGTTTGGCAGAACAAGAATAAATTCTTCATCGCCGTAACGGGTTAAAATATCTTCTTTTCTGATAAGTGCTTCAAGCATCTGGGCAATCTTTTTCAACAATACATCGCCCCAATCGTAGCCGTACATATCATTTACAGTTTTAAAGAAATCAATATCAATTAAAACACAAGATAAGCTCGTACCATATCTTTTTGCACGTGAAATCTCGGCATCAAGCCTTGAATGAAGATATTTTCTATTGTATAAACCGGTTAATTCATCAGTAACAGCAATAGTTTTAAGGTTATTTCTATATTTCATAACCTTTCCTAAAGAATCAATTCTCGTTGTTAATTCAATATTATTAACAGGACGTTTAATAAAATCAAAACTTTCCGCCCTAACGGTTAAATCTTCAGGAATTTCATCTACTACGATTAAAACACCTGCATCAAACTTTGTAACGGCACATTGTTCTTTTACTTTGTCTAAAGGCATATCAAAAACCATAACAGAAGGATTTACCTCTTTGTAGTTTTGAATATCATCTAAGCCAAAGCTTCGAACCATGTAATCCCCGCTCATAATGAGAACTTCTTCAAGATTATTTTTTGCATTTTCACTATAAATAATTACATTCATTTATTTTTCCTTTATTTTAATTTTTTATATTAATTTCCAAATCCTTTATTCTGTATCTTGGAATTTCAATATTGCTTGAATTTGGCAGCTTGATTTTTACATTAAAAGTATCAACAAATACAACCTTACAGGGGCTTGATTGTGTTTCTTTTGAAAAAGGCGAGCTTTTGTAAATTATGTAATCGGAATATATATCAAAAGGATTATCTGTTCTTATATATGTCTTGTTTACTCCTTTTTCTTTAATAACAATAAGTCCGTCTGAAACCGCTTCAAATTTACCTTTTATTGTATGTGTAGGCAAATTTAAACTATCTATGGCAAAACAGGGGCTATATGTACTGATTGCAAAAAGACATATTGTAAAAATCTTTAAAATAGTTTTCAAAATCTTCTTCCTGAAATTCTATCTGATTGAAAATAGTATATCATATTTTCCATCATTTGGCTTATATTTTACAATCTTTTTTCATACATTTGAATTATTAATTTTTGTCAATTTTTTTATAAACTGTAAATATAATTAAGGAGTTTCTGGCATTGCCCCGGCCGTTAAGAAAAACAACAGACTATTATAATGTAGAAAATTACGCATATCAAAACCCCTACGGTGTGCGGCAATATCCTTATGGAATAAATAAAAGTGCATCTTACAGACAAAATGTTGCTTATGCTTATCCTAAAACTGTAAGATACCCTGAACCTGATGGAAGAAGAAACTTAAAACCTGTTAATGCGCCAAAAAGAAGGGTGAAAAAGAAAATCAACCCTTTGAAAGTGCTTTTTAAAGCGGCATTCTCACTTTGTTTCTTTGCAGCTTTTATTTATTATGTTTTGCCATATAATTTTGTTAATTATTTTGAGCCAATGTTTCTAAACAGATTTTTAAACAGAAATCTCAATTTTAATGCAAAAGAATTTATAGCCCCGACTTCTTCTTATCTTTCAAATTCAAACTTTAATTCTGAAAGATTAATAGTTCCGCTAAGGCACTCAAAAGCGCAAATGGTGTCTTTAGCACCTTCTTCAAGATTTTATGAACTTGAAGATAAATTAGATATGCTGGCGTTAAAATATCCCCAAATTGAGCCTTCTATATATGTTTGGGACTATTCAAAATCTAGAAGTGCTGAAATTAATTCTAATGCTGTTTATCCTTCGGCAAGTATTATAAAATTACCTATTTTAGTTGAACTTTTAAGATATTCTGAATCTTTAAAGAAAGCCGGATACAAACCAATCGATTTTCATTCAAAACTTCAGTTTAGTGAAATTTACAGAACAGAAGGCTCCGGAAAATTGCAATATGAGGCATCTGGTGTTTATCATACTATTAAACACCTTGCAAGTATTATGATTCAATCATCTGACAACTCTGCAACCAATATGCTTTTAGAGCAAATTGGCGGAATGGAAGGATTGAATTCTGCTGCAAGGAAATGGGGACTTTCTTCAACACAGATGACAAACTGGCTGCCTGACTTAAAAGGCACAAATACAATCAGTGCAAAAGATATGGCCACCCTTTTATACAATATTGATAACCCTAAATTTTTATCAAGCAATTCAAAATATGCGCTTCATCAATACATGTCAAATGTGCATAATAATACGCTAATCCATGCCGGTCTTCCTAAAGATGCAGAGTTCTATCATAAAACAGGTGATATAGGTACAATGCTTGGTGATGCGGGAATTGTTTATGCGCCATCCGGCAGAAAATATATTGTGGTTATTTTAACTAAACGCAAATTTAATGATTATTCTGCCCGTGATTTTATTCAAAAAGCTTCAAGTGTAATCTATAAATCAATTATAGAAAATTCAGATTTATATTAATAAAAAAACCGCCTTTTTTAGGCGGTTTTTAATTTTGTTAAATTTTTACAGGGTTTCTGAGTCTTATATGTAATTCCCTCAACTGTTCTTCGCTTGCAATTCCGGGCGCATTTGTCATTAAATCTTTTGCCTGTGAGTTTTTCGGGAATGCTATAACATCTCTTATTGAATTAGACCTTGTTAAGAGCGCAACAAGTCTGTCTAAACCAAGTGCTAAACCGCCATGCGGAGGCGTTCCGTATTGGAAGGCGTTTACAAGGAATTCAAATTTTTCCTGAATGTCTTCTTCTGTTAAACCAAGTGCTTTGAATGCTTTTTGTTGAATTTCGGCATCGTGAATTCTTATAGAACCGCCGCCAAGTTCGTTTCCGTTGTAAACAACGTCATACGCAATTGATTTAACATTTCCTTTATCGTTTTCAAGTTTATCAATGTCTTCTAAAGCAGGCATTGTGAAAGGATGGTGAACAGATACAAACCTATCATCCTCTTCAGAATATTCAAATAGAGGGAAATCAACTACCCAAAGAAGGTCATGCTGGTCTTTATCAATTAAGCCAAGCCTGTCGCCAAAGTATAATCTGAAACGTCCTAAAACATCAAATACGATTTTTGGTTTATCGGCTACAAAGAATACTATATCGCCCTTCTCAGCTCCTGCTCTTTTTTGGATTTCATTAATTTGTTCTTCATTTAAGAATTTAAAGACAGGTGATTTAACACTGCCATCTTCAAGATATGTTACCCATGCAAGACCTTTGGCACCAAACTTAATTGCAAGGTTTCTAACATCATCCATCTCTTTTCTTGAATATCCAGCAATGCCTGGAATTCTAATTGCGCGAACAGTTCCGCCAGCGCTTATAACGTTTTTAAAAGCTTCAAAAGTTGATGCTTCCATAATATCGGTTACATCAAAAAGCTCTAAACCAAACCTTGTATCAGGCTTATCAGAACCATATTTTTCCATAGCTTCTTTCCAGGTAAGGCGTTTAAACGGAGTTTGAATTTCAACTCCTGCAGCCTTAAATGCATCTTTCAATAGACCTTCTGTCATTTTTAAGATATCTTCCTGCTCAACAAAGCTCATTTCAATATCCACCTGTGTAAATTCAGGCTGTCTGTCTGCTCTTAAGTCTTCATCTCTAAAGCATTTTGCAATTTGGTAATATTTTTCAATTCCGCCTACCATCAAAAGCTGTTTGAAAATTTGCGGAGATTGTGGAAGTGCGAAGAATTTTCCGTCAAAAACACGGCTCGGCACAAGATAATCCCTTGCACCTTCAGGTGTTGTTTTGATTAAAACGGGGGTTTCCACTTCCATAAAATCCAAATTATTAAGATAATTTCTTATTGAAGTTACAATTTTATGTCTTAATTTAAGGTTATTCAGCATTTTTTCGTTTCTTAAATCAAGATATCTGTATTTTAATCTTATATCCTCTGAAACGCTGTCATCTTCTAATACAAAAGGTAAAGTTTTTGCAGCAGAAAGGATTTTTATCTCATCAGGATAAATTTCAATTGTTCCTGTTTGTAAACGTTCATTTATGGTGTCATCCGGCCTTTTTGAAACCTTTCCTTTAACCTGAACAACAAATTCGCTTCTTAATTTGCCAAATGTTTCATATACATTTGGGTTGATTTTAGGGTCTGCAACAACCTGAAAAAGCCCGCTTCTGTCTCTTATTTCAACAAAAATGATGCCGCCAAGGTCGCGAACTGTTGAAACCCAGCCTGCAAGCGTACATTCTTTGCCGATAAAATCTTCTGTAATCTCTGTGCAATTTTGTTTTTTATAGGTTAATTCCATAAACTTGTCCTTTTTAATACATTCTTTTAGCTAGATTATAAAATAAACATGCTAAATTAGACAAATTTTGTAAAAAGTTTTGAAAAAATGCTTGTAAGTTAAATGTTTGGTATACAATTTTATTTATAGAATAGTTTATAGTTAGAGAGTTGAAAGGAAAAGCTATGGATGAAAAAACTATAGGAATTTTTGGAACAATTGCAGTTATTCTTTTGGGTGTAATTGGTTCTTTACTTGCTTGGTGTCTTGGTGGCAAGGATTTACAAGGCAACAAAAGAGAAGTGATAAGACAGATGCTTAATTTTGAAATCACTTTGATAATTGTTTCTTTCCTTGCAATTATTCCTCTTGTAGGATTACTTGTAGGTTTAGCTGTTCTTGTTGCTAATATTATTCTTGCAATTAAATCATTTAATGCATTTAATAATGATGCAGAATTTAAAGCACCTGCTTATCAATTTGTAAAATAAGTAAGTATATATCTCAGATACGGGCATAGCTAAAACATTTGCTATGCCCGTATTGTTTTATAAAATCTTTATCAATATTTTCCTTGTTTTCTTCTAACTTTGTAATACAATGTTTTTGATAATATATTTTTTCGCCGGGTCGGAATTAAAAACCTTACCGGCTTAAATAGAAATTAAGGAGAAAAAGATGACACTAAAAAACTTTTTATTCACCTCTGAATCTGTAACAGAAGGGCATCCTGATAAAGTTTGCGACCAGATTTCAGATGCTATTTTGGATGAATTTTTAACAAATGACCCAAATTCAAGAGTAGCTGCAGAAACAACCGTTACAACAGGTATGGCACTTGTTTGCGGTGAAATTTCATCAAATTGCTATGTTGATATCCCCTCTGTTGTTAGAAATACAATCAAATCTATAGGATACAAAGGTGAAGAAGGCGGCGGCTTTGACTATAAAACATGTGCGGTTTTAACAAGCATTGATGAGCAATCTACAGATATTGCCGGCGGTGTTAATAAAGCGCTTGAAACAAGAAGTGACAATTCCGATGTTTCAAAATCTGAAACTGAAGATATAGGCGCAGGTGATCAGGGAATCATGTTTGGTTATGCCTGCAATGAAACTCCTGAATTGATGCCTCTTCCGATTTCTTTGGCTCACAGGTTATCGTATAGATTGGCTGAAATTAGAAAAAACCATACTGTAGATTATTTAAGACCTGATGGTAAATCTCAGGTGACTGTTGAATATAAAGAAGGCAAGCCATATAGAATTGATACAATTGTTTTATCAACACAGCATGACCCTGAAATTAACGGTATTTCAGATAACAAAAGAGTTCAGGAAATCATAAGAGAAGATTTAATCAAACATGTTATTGATTATGTTTTCCAAAATGAAGCAATTAAACCTGACAGCAGCACAAAATATTTAATTAATCCTTCAGGACGTTTTGTTATAGGTGGCCCCCAAGGAGATGCAGGCTTAACCGGCAGAAAGATAATTGTTGATACTTATGGCGGATACGCTCGTCATGGCGGCGGCGCATTTTCAGGAAAAGACCCCACCAAGGTAGATAGAAGCGCTGCTTATGCTGCAAGATGGGTAGCAAAAAATATCGTAGCAGCAGGTTTAGCTGAAAAATGTGAAATCGAGCTTGCTTATGCAATTGGTGTAAGCCGTCCTGTTTCCGTTTTAGTTGATACTTTTGGCACGGGAAAAGTTTCTGATGAGGCTTTATCTGAAATAGTTCAAAGAAACTTTGATTTAAGACCAAATGCTATTATAAAGCAATTTGATTTAAGAAACCTTCCAAAGAAAAATGGCGGAAGATTTTATTCAAGACTTGCAGCATACGGGCATATTGGCCGTACTGATTTTCCTGTACCTTGGGAAGAAACCCAAATGGCAAGCAAGCTTGAAAACGAAGCTCTTGCGCTTCGTGCTTAAAAACCTTAAAATAAAGGTATAATGGCAAACGATTTTTCAAAAATTTCAGATATTATAAACGAGTCTGTCCTCTCCAAAGATGCTAAAGGCGCTTGGTCGGGGCAGACTTTTAATAAAAGTGCAAATCAGGCTATGCTCTTTGGTTTTTGGAAGGATGTTGTTGGAAAAAAGTTTGAAAAATTATCAATGCCCTACGAACTTAAAGGCTCCATCCTTTTTGTATCTGCTGCAAGTCCTGCAGTTATTCAGGAATTAGGTTTTTACAAAAATGATATTATAGAAAAATATTTACCCTACGCCAAAGGGGTAGATTTAAATATTACAGATATCAGGTTTAACTATAAAAATTGGATGAGTATAAAAAATGCTTCGCCGGAAAATTCAAGTGCTGCTTTTGATACTGATACTCCGGTTTATTATACAGAAAAAGATTACGAAACGATTGGTTTAGATAATAATGAAAAACTTGAGTTTGAAAAATTAAGGGAAACCATTTTTAATATTGAAAGCATGCCTCCTCATCTTAAAGAAAAAATGTTTAATAATGCGCTAAATCAATATAAAGCAAAAAAGCTCAGAAAATCCCCTTAAAACCGTTTATTTGTTAATATTTCGGTAACACATGTAGAAAAATTTTTAAAAATTTATTAAAATAGTTAAATATTACAAACAGAGGAAAGTGGATAAATTGGCCGAAGATAAAAAAGTAGTTTCTTTTGGAAAGAAACAAAAACAGGATAAAAAAGAAGTACAAAACCTTGAATATTGCAGTTTTTGCAAACGTCCCAATACCGAAGTTCCAAAGATGGTAAAAGGGCCAGAGGTTAATATTTGCTCCGAATGCGTCTTAATTGCTGTTCAGTATTTGATTTTGCAGGACGGCGTTATGTCTGGTGAAGCGCAAAAAATTCTTGACTTATTATGGAATATTAAAAAATAAATGAATACAGATGCTTCAAAAATCCAGCAAAGAGCCTGCATTTTGCATGAAATATTAAAACTTCGAAATCTTTCTGTTGTCTCTGATAAGGATGTTGAAGCTGCAATTTTAGAGTTGTCAAAAATTCAAGATAGATATTTTTTATGCACTGTTATTTTAAAAGAAATCAATGGTTCACTAGCTTATTTTGATGGCGTTCTGGCACTTTTAGCTATAAATTTGGCACGTGATGTGCTTGAAAAATGTGTTTTTTCTTTCCTTGAAAAGCCTTCTGTTTCTGATGAAAAGAAGCTTTTTTTAATCAATATTTTGAATCAGGCGGGGATTCCTGTTGATAAAAATTTGATTCATCTTTATGTTGAAAATCCAGAAAGTGCTGTAGATATTGAAACAGAAAAATTTTTAAAGATGGCTGAAGTTAATCCTGAAGCACAGATTGATTTTCTTGATTTTTATTTTGGTATAAATGAAGATGACAGGCGGATTTTACTTGATACTATTGTGAATGATTACACGGGTGACCATCTTGCAAATATTTTAATTCCGCTAATTTATTCAAACCCTGATGATGATGTTCTAAAAATTTGCATTGAAGGGCTTTTGAAATCCAGGTCTTATCTTGGGTTTGCACCTTTAGAATGGCTTATAAAATCATCACAAGATTCTTACATTGTCTCACTTTCAAAGAAAACCATAAATGAATTAAAAATAGCTGGCTTAAGAAAAAATATTACGACGCTTGAATATTATAAAGAACTTTTTAAAACCTCAAAGCCTTTAAATGTCTTCGTTTCATCAATTGATGGTGAATCTAATTTTTCTCTTGTTTTTGCAAGAAGTTATGAAAATGGTGCGATATCTGCATTTTTTGCAGTCTTTAATCTTGAAACAGGCCCTCTATCTTGTTTTGGGCTTTCAAATATTACAAAGGCAGAATATGAGAATATTCTTATGCGGTTTTTTAAAGATACTGAAAAAATTCCGCTGGAGTTTTCTTTTGCAAAGAGCCTTATGGATAATTTCTGTGATTTTGCGCTTCAAAATAAAAGTTATATTCCATACGAGCTTCTCTGTTGGCGCCAATTGACCTATGATATTGAACCTTTGGATGTTTCGGTTGAAGATTTCTTAAAACAAAATTTAACTCCGTTTAAATTGCCACCTGCAAATTTAAAGCAGGCTACAGGGTCTGAATATACTTCAAAATGGTTTTTTAACTATAGTGAAAAATACCCTGAATTGATTGATTTAATCGGTAAAATCTGCGCCCTGAAACAGGAAAATTTTGAGGATTTTGATAATATTGTGTCTGATTTTGTTTTAAATTTTAAAAATTTAAATTTACATAAAATTTTAAAAAAAAGATTTTTATATCAAAGTTTTTTCTTTAAATCTTTAGGGTTTAAAAATCTTTCATCGCTTTTTGCTTCAATTTTTCTTGTTGATGAAGTTTTTATACAATTTTTTGAATTTTCAATTAAAAGAAGTGTTTATGAATTTTTCTTAAATCTTGAATACTTAAAAAATAGCACTGATAAACGAAATATCTTTTTAAAAGAAAAAAAGGTTAAGTTTTTTGATTTTAATTCAAAATTAATGTTAGAATTAATTGAGAAAAAATGGACAAATTAAACAGAATTATGGCATTAGATATCGGTGATAAAAGAGTGGGGGTTGCACTTTCAGACCCGTTTGGTATTTTTTTATCTAAAACAGAACTAATCTTAAGGCAAAATAATGACAAAAAAGCGCTGAATTCTATTGAAGAATTATGCAAAGAATATAATGTGCAGAAAATCCTTGTTGGTGTTCCATATAATATGGACGGTACATTTGGTTTTCAGGCGCAAAAAAATATTGAATTTATTGCACCTTTGAAAGAGAAATATGAATTAATTTACAGAGACGAAAGACTTACATCTTTTGATGCGGAAGAAGAACTCAAAAAAAGAAAAGTTTCTTATTCGAAAAACAAAGGACTTGTAGATATGAAAAGTGCTGCTATAATTTTAGAAGATTATTTAGGAGAAATATAAATGGGAAGATTTGATGATATGGAAAATAGGGAATTACAGGTAATTAAAACCGTTGGTGATGATGGTGAGGAAGTTAGTTTGAAACTTCTTGATATTGTTACAGTAAATGATTTTGATTACGCACTTTTGCTTCCCGTAGACGAAAATT
Organism: uncultured Vampirovibrio sp.; assembly: GCA_910577515.1. GTDB lineage: Bacteria > Cyanobacteriota > Vampirovibrionia > Gastranaerophilales > Gastranaerophilaceae > MGBC122484. Next base: position 249,525 of record CAJTLW010000001.1, on the reverse strand, counting down.
TAGATGAAGAAGAATGTGAAGTTATTTTGATGCGTCTGAAACAAGATGCTGCAGAGTATGTTTTTGAAACAATTGAAGACGATGAAGAGTTTAACCTTGTATCTCAAGCAATTTTAGAGGAAGAAGGTTATGAAGATGTTGAAGAAGAATAGCAATATTCTTCTTTTTCTTTATTTTTAGATGCCAGTGTGCGTTTTTTGCGGTAAAGCATATCACAAAAAGCCTCCAATCTTGTTACAAAGCCAGCTTCGCCTGTATGTTCGTCTATTGTTAAATTTAATAATGGTTTATTGAAATTTTTTGCTTTTCTTTTAATGTCTTCAATCATTAAAGAATCAGGACCGCACCCAAAGGCTGTGATTGTGATAAGTCCGTCGATGTTGTCTTTTTTAAGATAATGACCTGCAGCCCCTGTCATTTCAAGCTGGTTTGCCCAATACATTTCAGCTTCAAGGGTATTGATGCCGTCTTTTAGTTCCTCATCTGTTAATTGAAGTGCGCTGTATACATTTACACCTAAATCTTTCAGTTTTTTAAACACGTCCATGCAGACTCTTTTATCGTAAATGTTGTACCCATGTGCAACAAGTGCTACATTAATACCTTTATCTTCGTTTTTTGAACTTATAACAACCTTGCCTTCTTTTGCATTTTTTAATGCTTCATCGAAGCCTAAATTGTGCTGCATCATAACTTTAAAATTATTATGCAAAACAAATCCTGCACGGAGTGCTGCCTTAATTTCAAGGTCATCAGTTATTCCAAAAGGCTCAACCGCCTGTTTTAAAAATTCAAAAAGGCCTAGTTTTTTTTCAGATTTATCAAGTGTTGCTTCAATAAGGTTGTAATCTCCTTTCACAACATTTCTTATTAAATCTGGCAGCCCCCTTATTTTAGAACAATTATATATTTTTGGTGCAACAGATTGAATAGATGGAGTAAAGATGTTTTTTACCCCTTTTTCAAGTAAATTTAAAACATGTCCTACATAAACTTTAATGGGAAGGCAAGTCTCTGTTACAACCAGGCTTGCGCCATCCACAAGAGTTTTTTTAGTTGTAGGGTTTGATAATATGATTTCAAAACCAAGTTTTGTAAAAAATCCATATAAAAAAGGAAAATAATTATAATAAGTGAGCGCTCTTGGTATCCCTAAAATTTTTTCTTTAATTACCATAGTAATTCCTCTGTATCATCCTGAGAATAAGATATTTAACATGATACTTTAAACATTAAAAATTTGCATAAAATATTGCTAACTCTAAATCTTTACTTAAAAAAGCTTAATAAAGTTGTTATAATTTATGCAATATTTTAAAATTCAGAGTTTTAATATAAATAAGTAATATGGCAAATTTTATAAATAATCAGCAATATATTCAAACACCAAATATGGGTGTTTCATTAAATCAAGGTTACCAAGTACAGGGATACCCTGCTATGGGCGTGCCTGTGCAGCCTGCCAATACACCTTATGGATATTATTATGCGCAAAATCAGTCCGGAAATCAAAATCCGGTTTTAGGTCTTTATAACAATATTGTTTCACCAAACATACCTGTTCAATACAGCTACCTTGGTACGCAAAAAACACCGTATGGAGATGATATTCATCTTTATATGCTTCAAAACGGGCAAAAAGTAGCAATTATGCCAAAAAAAGGCACAACTATTGTTAAAACCTTTGTAAATTCAGGCTCCATGAATGAAACAGACCCTATTAGGGGTATAAGCCATTTTATTGAACATAATCTTTTTAACGGTAGCAAAAACCTTGCTCCCGGGCAATTTTTTAAAGAAGTGGCAAAGATGGGGTCATCCACCAATGCTTCAACCGATTATGCGCAAACCGATTATTATATTGAATCAGCTTTGATGTCTGATGAAGATTTTAAAAAAACTATTGAAATGCACGCTGATATGGTGTCTCGCCCTCTTTTCCCCGAAGATATGATTGAAAAAGAAAAGGGGCCTGTAACGTCAGAAATCAGCATGGTAAATGACAGTATGTTAACAGTTGCTGCAAATGATGTTATAAGAAACCTTTTTCAAATTAAATCAAATTCTTCAAACCTTGTTGCAGGCTCAATTCAAACTGTTAACTCCTTAAATAAAGATAAAGTAACAGATTACTATTTAAGACACTATACACCAGATAATCTTACAACAGTTGTTGTAGGAGATGTTGATCCAGTAAGTACAATGGATTTAATTTCAAAGAATTTTACACAAAAACCGGTGCCAAATTCTTCTCTTTATAGAAAAACAGAAACACTAACTCCAATTACTTCTTCTGTTCGTGTGGATTATAAATCCCCGACAGATAACTTTACATCTGTGCTTGCTGCTTTTACGGGTCCTGTTGCTGGAGATTTTAAATCAAATATTGCAACTTCTGCTCTTGGAATGTTTTTAACCGGCAGTGTTAATTCAAGACTTACTAAGGCTTTAGAGCCTGTTAATGCTTATGCTGATTATCAAATGCAAAAAGTAGGTTTAAAACCTGATGACCCGCAAGCATTTTTATTTCAGATAATTGCTCCTCCAAAAAAAGAGCAAGAAGCACTTGATGCTTTTTATACAACTATTGAAGAGTTGGCCTTAAATCCGCCTACAGAGCGCGAAATGAAGATTGTAAAAAATAATCTTTTAAAATCTGCTGCAAATCTATTTCAAAGCTCGACTTACGTATGTGATACCATCGGAACAAGTCTTATTGATGGCGATTTTAATTCAATTGCTGATTATAAAAATGCAATTAATGCACTAACACCGTACGATATTCAAATGGCTGCTAAAAACTTTGTAGATTTAAACAGAGCCTCAATTGCCGTTGTGCATCCGATGAATGTATCGGAAACTGATATTTTGGCAAATTACAATAAAAGTAAATATTCTTATCAGGCTACAAGTGCAAAAAATGTAATCGGTAAAACACCCTATGCAGCCAATGTTGCCGCTTCGCAAATTTCATTTGGCTCAAAATATATATCGGCAACAGATGTTCAGGAAGCTGTGTTGCCTGATAATACCCATGTTATTTTAAATAATTATCCCACAGAACCATGCTATTTAGAATGGGTTTTAACATCAAAAGGTTCTGTTCCTAAAAACCCTGCAACCGCTTATGTTTTAACTGAATTATTAAATAATGGTACAAGAACAAAAAGCAGGGATGAATTTATATCAGATGCTGAAGCTAGCGGCATATCTCTTGCACTTGATGCAAATGGTTTTCAAATAACTATAGGTGCAGATTGTCTTGAAAATGGCCTTGGTGCGACAATTGATACAATGAAAGATGCGCTTTTTAATCCGCGCTTTACCGAAGAAGATTTTCAAAAAGTAAAATCTGATTTAATTGCACTTGTTTCATCTTTAAATAAAGATTCTGCAGATAATATTTTGGATGAATTATTTGGCGACTATTTTGCAAAGCCATCCCAAATTCTTGCAGGGCTTGAAAATTTAACCTTGAATGATGTAATAGCACACTATAACAGTATGATGCAAAATGCAACCTCAGCTTTTGTTGTGAGTGCGCCATTTGAAAATAATCCTAATTTAAAAAACGAGGCTCTCTCAAAAATCAACACCCCGAATATGAAATTCCAAAAACTTTTACCGGCATACACCCCGGTTTACAATCGTTTTAAGGAAAATACGGTTTCAAAAGTTTTAGTTGATACAGAGGAACGTAATCAGGCGCAGATTGATAAAACTTATTCTTTTAAAATGAGCGGTAACATTCAGGATGAAGTTAAATTTGAAATTTTAAATACCATTCTCGGAGGTTCGCCTTCTTCAAGGCTTTTCCAGGATTTAAGAGAAAAGCAAAAGCTTGCCTACCGTGTATCAAGCTCTGTTCAATCTTTTGAAGACACGGGTGTTTTGACCCTTTCAATATTATCTACAACCGATGATAAAAAGCAAAATGATATTAAATATGATAATTTGCAAAAATCTTTAAAAGGTTTTGAAAACCATGCTAAAAGGCTTATGACAGAACCTATCACAGAAGAAGAGCTAAATTCGGCTAAAATGATATTAAAGCAAAGATACGCAAAACAAACAGAACTTCCGCATTCAAAAACCGCCCTCCTTGCAATGAATCTTCATCAACCATACGGTGTTAAAAGAATGGATGAGTATGTTAAGGCTATTGATAGTATAACTCCTGCAGATGTTCAGGCAGCTGCCTGCCATATATTTGCAAATAAACCTGTTTATTCAATTCTTGCAAGCAAGGATACCATAAATAATCAGATGTCTTATCTTAAAACACTTGGCGAAGTAACTGTTCAATAAATACGGCGAAGTTATTAAATATTTTCCCCCGCCGTTTATATCAAATATTAATTTCCTATGGTACTTGTTTCTGGTTTATTTGTACTGTTATCTGTCTGAAATTTTAAGGATTTTATTGAGCTTGGGTTTGTAATAAGCCCGTTTATAATTACCTGAAAACTTTTCGTATTTTCGTTTTCGTTTGTTGAAAGCGAAGGAATGTTTGCTAAATCATTTGCAGGAATTGCACCAAATAAAGGATTGGTTTTTTCTTTTATCATAGATGACACAGCCTGCCCTGCGGTTTTAGGTTGTGCTGCATCTGTTGAAGCATCGCTTGTTCCGCCTGTTTTTGCATTTTTAATTCCGCCTAAAATTGCAAGCCCTGCCTGCACTGCTTTATTTTCGCCGTATTTTTCAGTAAGTGCATCCACTGCTTTATTTACTGTTTTTTCTGCGGCTGCTGCAGCCTTTTCTACGGTGCTTTGAATTTTATTTGTACCTAAATTACCTAAAACCCCGGCAACCTTTGAAGACACCTTTCCTGTTACCTTTAAATTAGCATAATTATTCAACATATTATAAGTACCGCTTGCGGTAAGACTCATATTCGGTCCTTGAGATTTAAAGCTTGAAACACTTGCAACCCCGTTGTTGAAGTTTAAAAGCCCGTCAATATTTTTAAATTCCTGTGTATTGAAAGAATTTACCTTTGCTGTAATGTTGTTTAAAATTGAGCTGAATGTGCCTAAGTTTAAAACATTTGCAGCGTTTATAAATCTGCCAAAGCTTATGCTTTCACCGTATTCACCATCCCGTACCTCAAATTTTACGGTACCATTTAATGTTCTCATCTGTTCTTCCAGAGTAGCACCAGAAAGTGTTAACTTGGCATTTCCCTGGAGTGTACCGCTTTTAACAAGGTCGACCCCTATAAATTGTTTTGCAGCATCTTTTAGAGAGATATTTTCAGCCCCCATATCAACAGCAATTTTTCCGTTCATAACGTTATATGAAACCGTTCCGCTTGCTGTACCCTGTGCAAAAATTGCATTTAAATTATTTAAATAATAGATATTATTAATAAGCTTATGGTCATAATTAATATTTTCAATTATCATCCCGCCGGATTTTAATTTTCCGATTTTTGCTTTACCTTCTTTTATAACAACGCCCAAATCAGCAGGTGCAGCATTTGAAGACGTGTTGGAAGGGGCAGGTGCCGGCATGGATTTCATAACTTTATCTGCAAGTGCAATCAAAGCATCTGTATCTATATAACCGGAATTATAATTAAGGCTTATAATATCAACACCCTTTAAGAAATTGGTTGAAATGTTTGCATCTCCTGAAAAATCAGAGTTTGCAACCTTTGCATTGCTTGCTTTTGCCGTCATTGTATTTTTATTGAAATTTAAAGCCAATGTTTCAAGTGTAAGTCCAAAATCAGGGTATTTCAAATTGTCGATATTTACATATCCTGTGATATCAGGTGAAAACGCTCTTCCTGAAAGAGTTATATCGCCTATAACATTTAAACTGGTATCAAATAATGGCGGAATAACCACATTTATCTTGTTTGGAATATTGATATTTAAATTAGATAAACTAGGTTCAGGTGCATAAATGTTTTTCACTTGCCCCCTAACAGTTGCAAGTTTTCCGCTTGGTGATTTTGCGCTAATTTCAACTATATCTAAAACATCATTTTTTAGCGCCATATCAAGGTTTAAAGTATTTTCCTGACTGGTTGCCGCAGGAATATTTATGATGCTTATATAATTTGAAGCATTTGTTTTTAAAGTTCCTGTAATTTTAATATTTTCAATAGTTCCTGAAATAAGAGCATCATAAGGCATCAAACCTTTGTATGCTATTCCCTGTCTCATTTCTTTTGGAATAAAGGCGAAAACTGTATTAGGATGTACATTTCCGTTTATTTTTATGTTCAATTCAGGCGATTTCATATAATTTTTTACACCGCCTGAAACGTTGATTGAAGTTCCTTCTAAAAGTGCTGAAATCGGCTCAATAATAATATCTGTCATATTGGCTGTAATTTTTGCATTTGGTGCGCTAAAATTCAGTTTTGGTTCTTCCATTGATACGCGCACATTTGAAACATTTATTTTTGCATCTATATCATTTTTTCCTTCAGGGCGCGCAACAATATTGATTTTTTCAACCCCGATAGGCATCTTGGCGCTTTTTACAAGCATTTTAAAATTATCAAGACTGATATCTGCCTTTGGCTGTATATTTTTAAAATCTCCCAGAACATTGAGTGCTATTGTTAAAGCGCCGTCTTGAAAATCAAAATCTGCTATATCTTTTTTATTTACAAGCTTAAATTCAGATGCAAGATTAATGATATCTTTAATCTTTAGGGGGTCTGATTTTACTGTTAAATTAATATCTGCATTTTGGGCAATTTCTCCCTTGATATCAAATTTCGCACCATTTACGAGAGCGCTTGTATCTTTTATATTTAAAGCATTATCTGAAAAATCTAAAAATGCTTTCATCTGGCTTAAGACAAAACCAGCTTTTGAATAAGCAATGTTACCATCTATAAGCCTTAATTCGCCATTTGATTTTATTGTTTTAAAATCGGTTTTTAAATTGAAATCACCTTTAATAAACCCTGACGCTGTCATATTTTTCATATCGTTTTCAATGCAGCAAATGTTTAAAACGGCGCCAATCAAGTCTTTTATGCTTTTAAGTGTAATTTTTTCCGTATTCAAATTTAAATCAAGTTTTGATTTTTTGCCTGTTGTAACGGCACTTTTCGTCTGTACAAATTCATTGTTTGAAACAAATACTTTTGAATCAATATTTATCAGCCTGTCCTTAAAATTCAATTTTAAATAACTGTCAGGAAGCTGGATATCACTTAATCTTAGGCTGAATTTTTCTATATTAATATCGCCGTTTGCCTTGAAATCTTCAATATTTTTAATATCTAAATCCGCCAAAATCTTTGTTTTTAAATTAAAATCCTCCAAAGTTCTAAACGGGTTAAAATTAAGTTCAAACTCGGGAGTTTCCGCTGTTTGTACTGGTTTTGAAGCACTTTCTTCTATTTTTGGAAGTTTGGTTTTAAAATCTATATCAAAATCTGCAAAATGAATATCTGTATCTTCAACCCCGATAAATCCTTCTGTTGTAATCTTTAAAGGGCCTTGCAAAGATTTCAATCTGAGGCTTGAATTATTTAGCTGTGTAAGATATGTTTTATTAACATTTTCATCCTTTAAATGCAGTGCGATTTTTCCTGCCTTCACATTAACATTTCTAATCTCAATCGGGAAATTAAATTCCGGTACCTCTTCTTTTTTGACCTCACTTTCAGCAGGAGTTGTGTTTTTAATAATATTATCAACATACTCCATTACCGTATATTTTTTATTTTTAGTGAAAACAAGGTAAGCATCGAATTCATCTGCTTTGATTTTATCTAAATTTATATGCCCGATTAAAATTGTAGGCAAATTTAATTCAATTTCAGGCTTTTTTAAACTTGCTAAAGGTGTATCATCCTTATAATTTAAGCTGATATTATCTGCTTTGAATTTAACACCAAGCTTTAATGTAGTTGAAACCTTTGGTTTATCCATAGAGAGCTTAAATCCGCTCAGCTTTTCAACTTCGCTATTTATCATTGGCATAAAATTATTAATATTGATAAAGTGCGGCGCAATTAAAAAAGCAAGATATAAAATCCCCAAAATGCTGCCGCCTATGGTTCCTGCAATTTTTAACCCCTTTAATTTTTCAGGGTTTATATTGCCGAAAATATTTTTAAATGTCTTAAAATCTTTCACTTTTTCCACTCTTCCTTATTTAATTTTGTTTTAAATTTCTGTTATTGAAATACTGTTTATTCCTGTATTTCTTGCCGTATCCATTAGTTTTACAACCGCACCATGGTCGCTATTGCCGTCAGCCTGTATCATAAGCCCTTCGTTAAATTCCCTGGATTGTTCTTTTAATACCTTTGCAAGCATTTTTTCAGGTACCTCATCCTCACCTACGATATATTTATTGTCTTCCGTAACGACTACCGTTAAAATCTTGTTTTCATCCGGCATATCATCTGTTTTTTCAACATAATCAGGAATTGCAAGATTTAAACCTTGTTGGTCAAGCATTGGCGCAATCACCATCATAATAATCAACAATACAAGGAAAATATCCGTTAAAGGTGTTATGTTTATTTCATTAAAGGTTTGTCTTTTCATAATGTGTTTTATCCTTGATAATCCTGATTTTCGGAATTTTCTTCTTTTAATTTTTCCTGTTCTTTTTTACTTAAAGGCTCACCTGCTACAACAAGTTTTTCAAACCCTGCTGCTTGTGCTGCTCTCATTATCTTCATAATTTCAGAGCTTTTAGCTTGAGCGTCAGCCTTTACAACCACCTCTTTTTTATCTTCTGCCCCGGTATTTTGGGCGATATTGACAAGTTTTTCTTCTAAAATAACTTCGTCATTCATTCTTTCACCATTCAGGAAAAATTCGCCTTCTTTTGTAAGAGAAACTGTTGCATTGTTTTCTTCAACCGCAATTCCTGAATTAACCTCGGGCATTTTGATGTTGTTATCCATTGATTGAAAACTTGGCGCAATCACCATCATAATAATCAACAGTACAAGGAAAATATCCGTTAAAGGTGTTATATTTATTTCATTAAAGGTTGAACGTTTTTCATCGTCACCTCTGCTTGCTGTTCTGATTGCCATTTAGACCATCCTTTTAGATATTAAAGTGATAATGAACCTGCATCTGACATCTTTACTTCTTCATCAGAATCAATAAAGCTTAAGAATACCAGTTTGATTAATTTAAAGTCTGATTCAAAGCGGGTTACAACACTTTGGAAGTAGTTGTATAAAACAACCGCAACGATTGCAACCCCTAAACCAAATGCTGTTGCAATAAGGGCTGAAGCGATACCTGTTGCAACTGCTGCAGATTGGTTTCCTTGAACAGCTAAGTCTTGGAATGTATAAAGGATTCTTACAACTGTGCCGAATAATCCCAAAAATGGTGCAACCCCGCCGATTGTTCCTAAAATATTTAAGCCTTTTTCAAGTTTTCTTGTGGCAAGTGAGCTTGAAATATCATAAGCTCTTGAAAATCCTGACCTTTGTTCTGTATAAATTCTAAGGCCTTCATCTACCATTTCCGAAATAATGCCGCCAAGCTGCACGGAAATTCTTTGAGCGGCGCCTATGTTATTTTTAGCAAGTGCTTTTTGAAGGCTTTGTATAAATTCGCCGATATTTCTTTCATTTTTTTTGTAGTAGATGAGTTTGTTTATGGCAACCGCTATAACCAGAATTGAACATATAAAAATCGGGGTTAATACGGGCCAATCCATCTTAATTGATTCAAAAAGTAAATCCATAATTTTATCCTTTATTTATCCTTGTTATCTTATCTGTAGCTTGCACCAAGCACATTATAATCAAATGTAAATTCGATATCTATGCTATTTCCTTTAAATTCAGGCGGCAGAGGCTTAAACGGTGCAGTAAGTTCAATTGCTGCTTTTGCTGCATCATCATTTGAAACCGAGCCTGAGCTTTTCTTTATATTGATAGACAAGAGTCTTCCGTCCCTTCCTATCTTAAACATTACAACTACACGTTTTGAGGCATCTCCTTTTGGCGGATTCCAATTTTGTTTGATTCTGCGCTCTAAATCCCTCATGTAAGGACCCCAGTTTGGCGATTTAACAGCATCAATACCTGGAGGGCCGGATGGATTGCCGGGGCCTGGGTTTCCCATGTTTCCTGTTCCATAACCGCCTGTTCCTCTTGCTGTATTTGAACTTGAACCGCTGCCTCCTCTTGAGCCGCTTCCGGAACCTCTTGAAGGTGATAATTGCGGAGACGGCATATAAGAGCCTGTACCTTTGGATGTACTGCTTCCGCCTGAAGCTTGGCTGCCTGTTGATGTTCCGCTTCCTGCCATTGGCCTTGGCCCTACAGGAGCGTTTGTTTTTGGAACTGCTACGCTAAACGGGCTTTTTGGTGCCGTAGCAAGCTTTGGCATAGAAGGTTTTGGCATTTCTGTAGCCGGTTTATATACAGGTTTTTGAACGGGAGCCTGTGAAGGTTTTGGCGGAGCCGGTTTAGGTTTTTGAACCGGAGCCGGGCTTGGAGCCTGTTGAACAGGTTTTTGTACAGGTTGCGGAGCCGGCTTGGGTTGAGCTTTTTGTACGGGAGCAGGAGCAGGTGCCGGAGCCGGAGTTTTTGCGGCAGGAGCCGGACTTGGTGAAGGAGAAGGCTCTGATACTTTTTTATTCGGGTCATGCTTTCCGCCTGCTCTTGAATTTCTGTCTGACCTGTATTTTGTATTTTTGTTAATAGGTTCAGCCTCATTTGTTACAATGACAAACTCTAAATCCTTCTTTTTCCAATCAGGTCTGTCGGCTTTTGGAATAATAAGCCCCAAAAAAGTTAAACCTATTACAATAAGCCAGATTAAAAATACACACAAAGGGTGTAGTATTAAAGATATAATTAAAGATTTTAAAAACGATACCTCATCCTTTGTATCATTAAAGGAATTCGGAAGAGTTTTTAATCCCTCCTGTACCGAATTTTCCAAATCCTCAAAATCATATTTACTGCTAATTTGTGTCATAGTGTTCCGTTAAATTTTTAATGTCTTTGATTATTATTTATTACACATTCTTAATAAATAAAATACCCCGGTTTACTAATCACTTTAGTAATTATAAATATTTGGCGCTGAAACCGTAATAGGTTGCGTAAAATAAATATCTAAAACGGCATTTGCAGGGATATAAATATTTTCTCCCTTTTGTCTTGCAGCATTAGCCATGCCGATACCTGCACCTACTGCTGTGCCGTAAACCGCACCTTTGCCTACAGAGCCTCCTGAAAGAGCGCCCATGGCGGTACCTAAAGCAGCACCTGAAGCAGCACCTACGGCAGTATTTTTAGTATAATCTTTAGCACTATCCATTTTTGTTCCGCCCTTTAAAACGCCTGAATTATCTTCAGTTTTAAATACGGCATTAATCGCAATATTGTATCCTTGCGGTGTTCTTAAATTGTTAAATATAACCTGAATTTGGGCGTTTCTGTTTCCAAAGCCGGCTTTTTTGCATTTTACAACCGTTCCTGATAACACACTTCCCTTTTGGGCAATTGTTTTGCCATTATATGCAATCGCATTTGGCAAAGTAACAGAAACAGGAGAACCTACACTTAAATTTTCCGAACTGATTGGGGCAGATAAAATGCCGGGGGCAGTAATTCCAGCGGGAACATATACAACCTGACCCTGAAGTTTATCACCATTTCCTGTTGTGCTTTGAGAATACGTGTAATTGGCGCTGTATGCAGCGTTAAAGCTAAATACTGTGCATAATGCTAAAAATCCTGCAATTATAAAATTATTTAATCTGATTTTCATAATAAAAATCTCCTCCTATATTGATAATATTGTTAATTTTTCCCCATAATTAATATTTATAAGTATAATACAAATTTTAAAATAACAAGCAAATGTTACAAATTATCAACCCTGAAACATTTCATCTCTTGAAATTCCATATTGTGCGCTGTCGAAATCTTCATTCAACATAATAAAAAGAGCCTCATTTGTAGGAAGCGTCACATGATTACCCATTTCATACTCGCCGCTTGGCACATATTGCAGTACCCCTGCTCCCTTCCAATACATACCCTTTCTTGGATGAACCGTTTTGTTATATGAAGCTGGCGGAGTTAAATCTCCCCCGATTTGAGTTGAACCGTTATGCGTTACAATGGCATCCATTCTTTTTATCGTGCCATCCGGGTAAATTGCTTCTTTTATTTTAATAACCATTGCTGCGTTTATACCCCTGATTGGCATTTTTAACATTTCGACATATCCGCGGAGCCTTGTATTTTTTGGTAAGATATTCACTTCATATCCCCAAAGGTCAGATGGTACAATAAAATAAACAAAATCACCCTCGTTTAAAGCTGCTGTGGTAATGGTTTTAAGCGGATAAGCCTGAATAAGCACACCCTTTGAAATTACTGTACTATCCTCGAAATGCGCAGCAGCATTTGTTTTTGCCACATTTGTATAAAACGCGGCAAACATTATAAATATTATAAAAATTTTAATTAAAATTTTCTTATCCATAATATATATTTTAAGCTATTTTTCATTTTTTGCAAAAAACAGATATTGTGTTTTATAATTTTTTTATGGAGAAAGACAATAAAGAGAATAAAATATCTAAGCTTAAAACAACATTCAGGGTTTTAAACATCCTGTTTTGCATTGTTTTTGTGTTGATTGTACTTTTATACGCGCATTTGGGGCGGGTTGTATCCGTATTTCTAAACCCTGAAACCCTTAAAGATAGTGTAAATAAAACAACAGGGCTTGTTTTAGACCTGAAAAAACCTGAAATCACTACCACTTATGATTTATGCTTAAATATTAGGTCTGACTTGATAAAATTATCTGCTCCTGATGATAGTTTAGAACTTTTTTCTCTTCAAAATGCAGATGTTAAGATAAAAATTGTTCCCCTGATGTTTAAGAAAATCGAGTTTAAAAGATTTCAGTCTTTTGATGCTAAAGCCAATATTAAAAGGGATAAAACAGGTAAATTTAATTTTGAAAAATATTTTAAAGGTGATAAAGAATTTCCATTTGAATTTGTTGCAAAAAGTGCTACGGTACTTATTGATAAATATCTTATAAAATGTATCGATGATATTAATTTGACATCAGCTGAAATTTCAGGTTCTGATCTTGTTTCAACAGAATTTAATCTAAATTCTTATGCAGATATCAAAACAAAGGGTGTCTTAAAGCTTCAAAATAAAGAAAAAGTGCAGGTTTCGCCGTATGCTTTTGATATAAAATTAAAATTTCCTTTAAATAAAAACCTTGATTTTAAAGACTACAGACTTGAGTTTGCACTTAAAGACATCGATTTTTCAATGTTTCAACCGTATATTAAAGAATTTGCTTCTAAAGATATTAAATCCTTCAAAGGCAAAGGAAGTCTTTTTATAACCCCGAAAGAAACCGCTTCTATTGCTCAAAATCCTCTTGAATTTAAGCTTTTAATGGAAAATCTCTTTATTGAGATTTTTAAAAATAACCATAATAATTATATAGATATTCCGTCAAAAAGCACACTGGATATTATTGCAAGCTTTAAAAGGGATGAAATTTTTATTGAGGAATTGAAATTTTTAAAGAAAGATATTGATATTAAAGCATCCGGCACCTTAAAAAACGTTTCTAATCTGAATAATATCAATCCTGATATAAACTTTGTTATTAAAAATTCATCCTTAAATGAGCTTTTAAAGGCAGCACCGGATTATTTAATTAAGATGCAGCAGGATTATATTCCGAATTTAAAAAAATACAATGCAAATGCATTGGTGAATGCTGAATTTAAAGTAAAAGACCGTTTCAGATATCCTAATATGTACGGTGTTATAAACCTTGATGATGTCTATATTTTAGAAAGGCCAAAAAACGCCAAAACTTCATCTGCTGTTGTAAAATTTGACGGCTCAGATGTAGATATAAAGGTAGATGCAAACTGCCCAAACAATCAAAAACTTTTGGTTGCAGGCCAAACTGAGATTAAAGAGCTTCCTGTTGCAAAATTTGATATTCAATCTACCCCTTTGGTAGATATTGAATTTGCACACAGGCTTTTAATGCCAATACATAGAATTTTTGGTTTCCAATTGGGACCTTTGCCTATGATGACCGTTAAAGGAAACGGACAAATCTCTCTTAAAACTGAAGGTACGAGAGAAAGCGCCAAATTAAACGGCTTTTTTAGAACAAAAAACGGCATTGCAATCCTTAATGGCCTGAATACCACACTTTATAACGGTAATTTAAACCTTATTTTTAATGGTAAAAATATTATTTTTGACAACACAACGGGAATTGTTGAAGGTGCTAAAATCAGGATTGACGGTAAATCAAGCGTTGAAGGTAATCTTGATTTATATGTTAAAATTTTTGATGTTAACGCTGAAAAAGCCCTAAATGTTGTAAAATCCAGCCCTCTTGTTATGAACTTGTTAAATGGCGGCACTTTCCTTGATGCTTATACAAATCCTAAAGGAAATATTGATTTTAATATGCGCCTTTGGGGAAAAGCCTCTGATATGGGTAATATTGAAGATTTTAGCAAGCTTGAACCTTCAGATGATATGAAAGCAAAAGGTACCATTACCTTTAAAAATAACAGTATTGATATTTTCCCTGAAATTAAAGCTACAAAAGTAAACGGCACTCTTGATTTTGAGGATTTTGTAACCCTGAAACTTAATGCAGACGTTTATTCTTCACCATTTACAATGCAAGGTACGGTGACTCCTGATTTTAAGGTCTCTGAAATCCGTTCCGAACAGCCTCAGATTGTAGATTTAACCTTTAATACAAAATCTGCAGCATCCCATGATTTATATAGGTTTTTCTATGACAACCAGGAAGGTTTCCAGTCCAAAAACAAAATCACACCTGAACTTTACGATTTTTTGAATAAAATTAATTTTAAATTTGCTTCATCAATAAGGTTGAAAGGTAAAGTAGACCCTAAAGATACGATTCTTGATATGAAAAAATTTACGCTCACAGGCTGGGCTGTAGGTTTAAATCATAAGACTTCAGATATCCTGTTTAAAGGCGGAGATGTAAAATTTAAAGACCAGAAAATTATCTTTAAAAATCTTGATACATCTGTTTTTGATGCCAATATTATAACTAATGGCGATATTGATAAAATTTTTGATGACATTTTTATTCCAAATCTGAATTTTAAACTCGTTTCTTTTCCTTTTGCAAAGGTAACAGGAATCGGGGATATAGTTGATGATAAAAATCTAAAAAAAGTTTTGGGAGATTTTGAAGATTTCAAAGGTACGTTCAGTGGAGACTTTTTCTATAACAAAACCGGTTTTGGCGGAAATACACATTTAAATAATATTTCAGTGTTTGATAAAAAACGCAATCTGCCTGTTAATTTAAACAGTGGTGATATTAAATTTTCAGGCAACGATTTGAAACTAAACGCTTTGAATTTAAGCTGGGGACACACCCCGGTTCTTCTTGATGCTGCTATTGATGATTATGATACTAAAGAACCAAAATTTAATGTTTTTGTATCTACAAATTTAAATGAAGAAAGTTTGGA
This sequence comes from uncultured Vampirovibrio sp., assembly GCA_910577515.1. Lineage (GTDB taxonomy): Bacteria > Cyanobacteriota > Vampirovibrionia > Gastranaerophilales > Gastranaerophilaceae > MGBC122484. The sequence continues at coordinate 234,021 of CAJTLW010000001.1, read as the reverse complement.
TAAGCTTATAAATCCTATGCTTCAGTTCCCCCTCAAAACCAAAGGCGAATTTACGGTTAAAGGCAGATTAAGAGGTACGCCAAATGATTACACAATTTTTGCAAATGCAATTTTAAACCCCGGTGTAGATTTATATTATATGGGGTCTGATATCGGAGATCTGGAAAATAAAAGGGAAATTATTGCAAGGCTTGATTTTGATGATGATGAAGTTAATATAAAAAATATTCAATATCAAAAATATGTGCTTTCTCAGAATAAAAAAGAAACTCCTTATGAAATGTTAAAAATTTCAGGAGGAATAAAAAGCTCCAAAGATACTCTTTATTTGGATAATTTAAAAATTCAAACACCAAATCCTGCCCCTGCAAGGCTTTTGAACATTTGTTTTAAAAAATCGATTTTAAAACACGGCACATTTGTATCAGATATCCTTATAAATGGCGTTATGAGTAAGCCAAAAGCAAGAGGTAAATTAAAATTTTCTAATATAGACGTTCCTCTATATGAATCTAATATTAAAGATATTGACCTTGTATTTGATGAAAGACTCGTAAATGCTGTGTTTGATGCAAAAGGACTTGGGTCAGATATTAAGGTTGCGGCAAAAATTGTAAACAAGCCCACCCTGCCTTTGATTATAAATGATGCTGAAATTATCTCTCAAACACTTAATTTGAATGATTTTATAACCGGTCTTTCGCGTTTTTCTAAAACCTACAAGTCAACAGACCCTACTGCAAAACAGGAATTGATTCTATCTCCTCTTGATTTTGAAATTAAAAACGGCAGATTTAGTGCAAAAGAAATTATCTATAATAACATTAAAGCCCAAAACTTTAAAGGTAATTTTAAACATTCTAAAGATGGCATTTTTCATTTTAATGATATTGCTTTTGATATTGCGGGCGGCAAAATTAAAACAAATGGTTCTTATGAATTTAATACAACTAATTTTAGTATAAATTCTGAAATTGAAAATTGTGACGCAAATACCCTTGTAAGTGATATTTTGGGTACAAAAAACCAGATTTTTGGCAAAACTAATGGTAAAATCAATCTTTCTGGACGGCAATTAAACACCTCAGGCGCTATAAATAATGTTAAAGCTAATGTTAATTTTGCAATTTACGACGGTAAGATGCCAAAACTAGGTTCGCTTGAATATCTTTTAAGAGCGGGAAATCTTCTTAAGAGCGGTATTTTAGGGTTTACTCTAAATAACGTTATAGAGGTGTTGATTCCCTATAAAACTGGTGAATTTAAAGCAATTTCTGGAGATTTTATTGTTGAAAACGGTAAAATTGATAAATTGCATATTTATTCAAGAGGTGATAACCTAAGTATATATACAACTGGAAACTATGATATAGCAACAAATGTTGGCGATTTTGAAGTGCTTGGAAAGCTGTCTACAAAAATTTCTACTTTACTAGGGCCGATTGGAAATGCTTCAGTTTATTCTCTGGTAAACCTTTTTGCGGATAATAAAATTGATAAAAATGCCAAAGACAACATAGTTCAAAATGCTGAAAAAGTTCCTGATATAGCAGGTGGCTCAACGGATTTCAGGCTTTTTGCCGTAAAAATCTTGGGAGACTTAAACGCTGATAATTTTGTTAAGAGTTTTAATTGGCTAAATTAGCCTGATAACAAGCTTTTTGATGTTTTTTTCCGATTGCCCGATACGACAGTTGCACATGAAAATTATTACAGGTAAAATAGGTACAAAATATCAAAAGGATAAGATTTTGGGGAGAAATTTTACTTATGAAAAAACTTTTGGTTTTTCTGGCAGTTTTATTTGTAAGTGTTATGTCAAGCGCTTGTATAAATAATCTTGCTATTCAGGAATTAAATATAAAAGCAAAAGAATATCTTGATAAAGGAGATTTTGACGAAGCCATAAAAAGGCTTGAATCTAGTGTTGATTTGGACGGCTCTATATTTGAAAGCAGGTACAATCTTTCTGTTGCTTATGTAAATAAAGAAGAATATCAAAAAGCTATTAACCAGCTAAATGAAGCTGTTAAACTAAACCCTTCAAATCCTGATGTATATTATACTTTAGGAATTGCATACGAAGGAGAAGCCTCAAGAAAGCTTCAAACCAATGAATTGGATTTTGATGAAAACGCTTCTGTAAGTGACGAAAAAAAAGCTGAAACCTTTGGCTCCGGGTTATTTTTAAATCAAAGTGATGCAAAGTATGCAGCCCAAATGCTTGAAGAGGCTATAAAAGCTTATGAAAAATATCTTGAACTGGCAAAAACGCCTGAAGATTTTGAAAAGGTGCAGCAGCATATAAATGAGCTTAATGAAGATAGGGAAAAATATTTAAAAGAAGCGGAATTTTCAGCAGAAACCCCTGCGGGAGAATAATTTAAGCTGATGTTTAAATCTCCGGGTTCTGTTGCGTTTAGTATTTTTAATTACGATATAAAATTTTACGGCGTAATGCTTTTTTTAGGAATGCTTGCAGGGATTTTTACAACCTGTCTTGTATCAAAAAAGTATTATAAAAATGTAGATTTAGACACTCTAACTGATTTCTTCCCCATTTTAATAATTGCTTCTATAATTTCGGCCCGAATTTATTACGTTTTATTGAGTTTTGACTATTATTTAAATAATCCGTCTGAAATTTTTGCAATTTGGCACGGTGGAATTTCAATCCATGGAGCTATTTTAGGCGGTTTAATAACAGGGATTATTTACTTTAAAATTATTAAAAAAATCCCTCTTCTTCCTTATGCTGATGTGATTTCATACGGCTTAGCTATTGGGCAATGTATAGGGCGATGGGGAAATTTTTTTAATCAGGAAGCATTTGGCGTTCCTTGTAATTTACCTTGGAAACTCTATATAGAGCCTGCTTTTCGTCCTTTAAATTTTGCACAATTTTCATATTTCCATCCGGCATTTTTATATGAATCAATCTGGGATTTTTTCATATTTTTAATCTTGTTTTTTATTGTTAGAAAATGGGCAAAAAACCGCTTTGGGCTTGTATTTTTCTTTTATCTTGCCCTATATTCTTTTGGACGGATTTTTATTGAAAATATAAGAACGGATAGCGTTTTAGACGTTCAAAATATCCCGATTGCCATTATAGTAAGCATTTTAACCTTTTTGATTTCAATTTTAGGAATTATTTTTATAATATATAAAAATAAAATGCCTGCAAACTCTTAATTTACAGGCATTTTGAGATATTAAATATGTTTTTAATGCTCTATCATTGATTTTCCTGTCATTTCGGCAGGTTGTTTGATTTCCATTAAATCAAGAACCGTAGGCGCAATATCGCACAGGGCGCCTGTTTTGCGCAAATTGTATTTTTTATTGTCAACAATGATAAAAGGCACGATATTTGTTGTATGAGCGGTTTGGGGTGCTTTTGTTTCCTCGTTGTACATCCACTCTGCGTTTCCATGGTCTGCTGTAATTATCATCTTAACGCCCTTGTTGAGAGCCTTTTGGGCAATTTTACCTACACATTCATCAACGGCTTCACATGCCTTAACTGCAGCATCCATAACTCCTGTATGCCCCACCATATCAGGGTTTGCGAAGTTTACAAGAATAAAACCATACTCATCATTATCAAGTGCTGATAATACATTATCGCAGACCTCATAAGCGCTCATCTCCGGCTTCATATCATAAGTTGCGACTTTTGGAGACGCTACAAGCTTGCGGGTTTCAAGCTTTCCGGGTTCTTCTACGCCGCCGTTAAAGAAAAATGTAATGTGGGCGTACTTTTCGGTCTCCGCTGTTCTGAATTGTTTTACGTTATTGTCGTCAAACACTTGCCCTAGAATGTTTTCGAGCTTTTGCGGTTTAAATGCAACAGCTAAATCAAAATTTTCATCGTATTGTGTCATGCAAACGTAGAAAATATTTTTTAAAACATGCTTGCGCTCAAAACCGTTGAAATCACTGAATGTTAACGCTCTTGTAATCTCTCTTGCCCTGTCAGGCCTGTAATTGAAGAATATTATAGAATCACCGTCTTTAATTCTTTCTCCGCCAATCACTGTAGGCTCAACAAATTCGTCGCTTACATCCTTTTTATACGAATTTTCAATAGCATCCAAGGCGCTTTCAGCCTTATTGCCTTCCCCTAAAACCAAGCAATTATAGGCTTCCTGCACTCTCTCCCACCTTGTATCCCTGTCCATAGCGTAATATCTGCCAATTACACTTGCAACAGGAGGCAGATTATACCCTTTTAACGTTTTTTCTACTTCTGCAACATAGGTTTTAGCGCTCCTTGGAGGTGTATCGCGCCCGTCTAAGAAGGTATGAACATATACTTTATGTATGCCATTATCGGCTGCAAGCTTAATTAGGGCTTCTAAATGCTTCATTGAACTATGAACACCACCTGAAGATGTGAGTCCCATAATGTGTAAAGCCCCGCCTGTTGCCTTTATATGCTCTATCGCACGTTTGAATTCCTCATTTTTAAAGAATTCTCCCTCATCAATTGATTTATTAATCCTTGTAAGCTCTTGATATACAACTCTTCCAGCACCTATGTTCAAGTGACCCACTTCAGAATTTCCCATCTGACCCTCTGGCAGCCCTACATTCAGCCCATCAGCATGGATTGTTGTATTTGACATGTTTTTTAAAAAACTATCATAATTCGGTGTGCATGCGGTTTTCACGGCGTTAAATTCAGATTTTTCAGAAACGCCCCAACCATCTAAAATACACAATAGAACTCTGTTTTGATTCATTTTATCCCTTCCTTTGAAAAAAATGTTTATTTTATAGCCAATATACCATAAAAATGCTAGAATATTACTATGCAAAATCATGTAGTAAACGATACTCTTAATACTTTTGCCTCAAAACAGATGCAAGACCCTCTTTTAAAAGATGTTTTGGGGGTTACAAGCCCTTACGGCCTTGATTCTGATATTGCAATTTCAGAAGAGCAAATTTCAATCTTGGAAGACGCAATTCAGCGATATGAAAGGCTTGAAGACATACGAAAATTTTCGGCTCTTGCGCTTAATGATATTGAAACTATAACAGAAGAAGATATCAAAAGAGCTGTAGAGCTTGAAAATACTGTATCTATTGATAATGAGCAGGCGGTTTTGAATTTGATCCAGAATGAAGGATTTTTGAAAGACCTTGAAAGCACTGATTTTACTGATATTTTAGCCTCCTTTGACCCGTCCGATTTTGATATTTCTGATGACCTACAGGCTTAATAAATGTTTACATATACAGACTTTAAAAAAATTAAATCAGAAATTAAAAAATTTTTTTATACAAATATCTTAAAAAGAAAATATTACAGGGTTGGAAGCTGTGCCAAATGCGGCAAATGCTGCAAAAACATCTATGTTAAACACGGCAGCAGCTTTATTTCTGACCCTAAACTGTTTAATAGGCTGAAACCTTTACACCCATTTTATTTTGACCTTGAAATAATTGGAAAAGACTCTACGGGCCTGCTTTTTGCTTGTAAAAATCTTGATGAAGCTACGCACACCTGTAAAATCCACAATAAACGTGCAAAAATCTGCAGAGATTATCCTATGGAAGAAATTTTAAAAATGGGCGGAACACTTGCAAAAGGGTGTGGTTACAGGTTTGAACCTATTGAAAAGTTTTCAGAAATTTTAAATAAAATGTCTCGCTAAATCCAGCGCCTGCCTGGTTTTTAATACATTATGCACCCTTATTATTTTTATTCCATTAAGTGCAAAATAAAAGCTTAAATGTGCTGTTAAATCGTCTAAAGTATTATTATCAGAGGCTTTCAAACCGTCATTCAAAACGCTTTTGATAAAACGTTTTCTTGATAATCCTGCTAATATAGGAAAACCAAGGCTTCTGAACTCTTCTATGTGTCTTAAAATTTCAAAATTTTGCTCATTATTTTTTGCAAAACCAAATCCGGGGTCTATTATAATCTTATCAGGGTTGATGTCGCTATCTATGGCACTTTGCACTCTATCCTGTAATTCAAAATAAACTTCATCAACTAAATTTTTGTATAGCGCAAGTTCATCCATATTTTTTGGGTTGCCTCTGGAGTGCATAATAACCGCGTTTAAGCCCGTTTCTCTAATTGTATTTTTCATATTTAAATCATGTGTAAGTCCTGAAACATCATTTATAATATCAGCACCTAAATCGGCCATAACTTTTGCAGTGTCTGCGTTTCTTGTATCTATGCTTATTTTTATATTATCAAAAGCCGAATTTGCCCTTATTTCTTTTATTACAGGGCTAATGCGTTCTATTTCAACACTTGCCTCAATGTTTTCAGCCCCGGGGCGCGTACTTTCAGCGCCTATATCGATAATTTCTGCGCCATCTTCAATTATTTCTGCTGCATGTTCGATTGCTTTTTTTGGGTCTAAAAACATACCGCCATCTGAAAATGAGTCTTGTGTTATATTCAAAACCCCCATTATTTTTGGCATATCCGGTTTTGTATCTTTAAGATCCCCGCCATGCTTAAAAATTTCCAGCTCTCTTAAAATTTCATCCGAAATTTTTGGCATTGAAAACTGTTGTTTTTTCAATTTTTCAGCAACATTTTCAAGCTGTGCAGCACTGCCTGATAAAATAAGGTCTGATGCTTCAATTGAATGGTCTAAAACTCCTCTATGAATAGCTGCATCACAATTTGAGGCTAATGCAGTTTCTTTGATAATAGTTGCAGCTTCTGGTTTAAGGTTAAAAATTTTAATATTTAAAAATTTGTGTTTTAAAACTCCAAAATCCAGATATGATGGGCTAAAACCTATTTTTTGAATTTCGTTTTCAATTTTCTTTTCTAAAATTCTTCTTACTTTAAATTGCATTTTCCTATTTTACAAATATAATAGAAATAATTCAATAATTACTATTTAGGAGACATAAAAATGGAACAAACTATTGTAAAAATCAACGCAGATGTGCGCGAAGCTGATAAAAATCCCCGCCAGTTAAGAGCAGCAGGTCTTCTTCCTGCAACTGTTTATGGCAAAGGTATGGAATCAAAAAGCATTCAGGTTAATGCTCATGAATTTAATATGGCATATAAAAATGCTCCAAAGGCTGTTTTTGAAATTTCTGTTGGTAAAGAAACATTTAAAACAACTGTTCAGGAAGCACAAATTCAATATTCAAACAATACAATCTTAAATGTTGAATTTAAAACAGTTTAAGATTTGGAATATTATTTTAAAATGGCACCAAAATAATATTGGCGCCATTTTTATATTTTATTCAGTATCATCGGTGCTATCAATGGTGGATGAATAAAATTCCGCATATTCATTTAACGAATTAACAAAATGGTCATACCGCTCCATACGGAGTTTTAACCACCCAAGCATTGTGTTTGCGCCCATAATTTTTACAATCCTTGTTTGTGCAAAACATTTTCGGGCAGCACTATATTTTTCCTCAAAAAATGTTTGGCATTTGCAATTCAGTTCATCTGCTAAATCGTAAAGTGTTTGCAGCCAGGCGCTTTGAACGCTTGCTTCATCAATTCTGAATTCTAAAACTGTGTTTTCTGCCATTTTTATACCCCATTTATTTTTCTAAACTGCAAAATTAAAGGATTTTGTATTAAAATAATATGTATGAGATTTTGTAAAGTTTTGTTAAATGGTGAGGTTTTGTTTCCAAAAGCAAGGATAATGAACTCTTTTTTCGAGCGCTTAAGCGGACTTATGTTTAAAAAAGAATTAGCCTGTGATGCCCTTGTATTTAGGGATTGCGCTTCAATTCATTCTTTCTTTTGTATTGTCATCTTCAATGCTTTATTTATCGGCAAAGATGGAAAAATCTTGAGTCATTTTACAAAAATTTCAAAAAATAAAATTCTTCCGCCTGTTTTTGGAGCAAAATATACGATAGAATATTTAAATGAACCTGTAAAAATTTCTGAAAAAGATGTTATAGAGGTGGTTGAAATTTAAAAATGCCAAAAGAAGATGTTTCAAAATTTGTGCTTGAACAGGTAAAATTAATGCCTAAATTGCCGGGGTGTTATCAATATTATGATGCTAAAGGCGAGGTGATTTATGTTGGCAAGGCAAAAAACCTGTTCAACCGTGTAAAGAGCTACTTTACATCCAACGATTCAATTAAGGTGAATGTTATGGTGCCAAAAATTGCCAAAATTGAATGTATTGTGGTAGATAGCGAGGTTGAGGCACTTATTTTAGAGGCTGAACTTATTAAAAAATACAAGCCCCGCTATAATATTTTGCTCAAAGATGATAAAAAATTTCCCTATTTTCTTGTGACGGATGAAGAATACCCAAGAATTACTGTTGTAAGAAAAGCGAATAAAAACCCGCAAAAGGGTAAATATTTTGGTCCTTATACGGATTCTAGGGCTATGTGGGCAACGCTTGAACTTTTGGGAAAAATTTTTCCTTTGAAAAAATGCAAAACGCCAAAATTCAATTCCCGCCCCTGTTTATATTATGATATCGGCCAATGTACCGCCCCTTGCCAGAAAATGATTTCAAGCGAAGAGTATAAAAAAATATTAAAAGACGCTGAAATGTTTCTATCAGGCAGACAAACAGAGCTTTTGAATGCGCTTGAAGCTGAAATGAAAAAATATTCTAAAAATCTTGAATTTGAAAAAGCTGCAAGGTATAGAAACTCTTATCTTGATGTTAAAAAAACAATGGAAAAACAAAAGATAGTTTCCGAAAATACTAAGGTAAATCAAGATTTTATCGGTATTGTAAAAGAAAATAATCTTTATTCTGTTTCTATTTTAGAAATAAGAGAAGGGCGTCTTATAAATAAAAAAGATTTTGATTTTTCACAATATTCAAGCGAGCCTAAAACCCTAAATGAGGCTGATTTAGATGATGCAGCAGAGCTTAACAACTCTTCTGAAAATAAAGATTTTTCAGAAATTTCAAAAGCCGTGATGCGTGAATATTATTCAATTTTAAACGATAATGATATTCCAAAATCCATAATTCTAAATGCTCTTCCGGATGATAAAAATATTTACGAAGCTTGGTTATCAGGACGTTTGGGCAAAAAAGTAAGCCTGAATGTGCCGAAAAATAAAAAGGAAGAAGAAATTTTGGCGCTTGCGCAAAAAAATGCCGAGTTTAATATTGAACAGTTAAAATTAAAAGAATATGCAGAACTTCAAAACGATTACAATGAGGTAGGTGCCTATATCCAGGAAAAACTCGGGCTTAAAAATTTTCCGCACACTATTGAATGCTATGATATATCCCATATTCAAGGTACAAATACCGTCGCAAGCCGTGTTTTCTTTGAAAACGGTATGCCAAAAAAATCAAACTATCGCCGTTATAAACTTCGCACAATTAAAAAGGGTGAAGTGGATGATTTTAAAAGTATGCGGGAGGTTTTATCCCGCCGCTTTAAAAGAATAACTGCGGGTAACGAAAAAGCGCCTGATTTAATAATAATTGATGGTGGAAAAGGCCAACTGTCTAGCGTTTATGAGATTATGAAAGGGTTTAACTTAAATATAGACCTTGTTTCTCTTGCAAAAAGAGAAGAGGAAGTTTTTAAACCAAACATCTCAAAACCTGTTATTTTCCCGATAAAATCGCCTGCGCTTCATCTTTTTCAGCGCGTCCGTGATGAAGCTCACCGCTTTGCTGTTACCTATCATAAAAAGTTAAGAAGCAAAAATATGCTAAAATAACGTCTTTGCAAAAAATTTTATTTTCAGGTTTTGTTATTTTACCTCTAAAAATAAGGCAAAATAATGATTTCGTATAATAATATTCCATTCACCGCAAAATATATAGCTTCTGCTTCGGTGCTAAAAGCTGACCGTCTAAGCGGCAAAGAAGAACCTTGCAATGTTTCTTTTATTGAACTTGATCCGTTAAACCCCTATGACACAGATACCGTAAGCACGGCTTCAAAAATATGGGGCAGCCCCGAATATTCAAAAGCCATCAGCAATTCTATGCAAAGTTTGCTCTCAAATAACGAAAGAAACATTAAACAGCCTGAAAAAAAATTCTATGCCATTACATCCCAAAGAAAGTATTTTACAATTGCAAACCCCGAAGAAATTCTCGCGTTGTGCGAACTTTTGCCGGAAGATAAAGTGCGGATTAGTTATTTGCAGGTAAATCCAGACAGCTATCTTGAATATAACCATATAGGTTCATCTATGCTTAGTTCATTAAAGAATTTGTATAAAGACAAGATTTTGCAATTGTGTGCTGTTAAGCGTTTAAAGCCTTTTTATCATGCAAATGGCTTTAAAGAAAGTAAAGACAATTCAACCATAATGTATTTTGAAGCATAGGAAGCCGCCTTGTTTGTATTGATTAATTTTTGTTAAGATTTTCCTTTTACGCCTGCAAAATTTTGCTTTTAATTTTTTTCATAAGTGTTATAATAGTAGTAATAAAATCATGCACAAATTTTGTATTTTAAAGGGATTTTGATAATGAATTTCAAACATGGGTCATTGGAAAGTGTAATTTTAAACTCTCTTTGGGAGCTTGAAAAATGCGGTATATATAAAAATTCGGTTAAAGATGTTTTCGAACACATTAATAGTACCAATTCAACCAAAAGAGCCTATACTACAATTAAAACCGTAATGGATAGGCTTTATGAAAAAGAAGTATTACTTAGAATTAAACAAGGTAAAAAATTCTATTATAGAACCGCATACTCAAGCAATGATATAATTACAACCTCTCTTCAAAAAATTGCTACCCAATATTGCGGGGGTGACATTTCAAAATTAGCTTCAATTGCAAGCACTATTGCAAATTCAACCTCTTCAATCAAGGTTTAAAAATTGAATCTTAAAGATATTGTTTCAGATATTGTAAAAAAGCTAAACAGGTTTTTATATGTAAAACCAAAAAAGCCTGCTACAAAAATTTCACCAGAAGAAAAAATAAAGCTTAGAAAAGAAGTTTCAAATACTCTTTTTTTGGTATTATCGGGGCAAAAAACAGTTTTGAATGCGCTTTCAAATTTTCCTAAAAATTCGCATGATGAAAGTGTCAATACTTGTTTTCATATTTTAATGCACCTTGAAGCAGATGAAGATATAAGAAAAAAGGATGAAATTTACAGGGAAGAACAGGACGAATTTATCCTGAATATGGCGCAATTGCTGCAAAACGGAGAAGATATTCCTGTTAACATTATAAAGGAGTACAATGATTTCTATGGGGAAACTTTAATTTATCCCGAAATGAATAAAGAAAATATTATTGCAAGGCTTAAAAAATTTATAAATATATGAAACTTTTGATTAAAAAACCTCTAAAACTTAAAGCGCAGGCTATGATTGAAGGACCTGCAGCTTTTTTAATCTCATTTTTAATCTTTATCTTTATAATAGAATTTGCCCTTTATTTTAAAGCAATCCACTCCAATCAAACCTTTGCGGATGATATCAGTGCCAATATTGCAACTTATCATGATGCGGAAAAACTATGTTCTAATCCGGATGATGATATCTTAAATCTTATTGAAGAAAGAACGCAAAAATATCTTGATAAAAATATAAAGCTTTCAGTTTTAAGCCAAAGTCCTGATTTGCTTATTTTAGATTCTAATAAAAATCTTTTGCATGTAAATATAATCTGTTCTCAAAATGAAGGGTATATTGTACGCAGCGAATATCTTTTTAAAGGGTTTTTTGCTCTTCGTTTAGGACATCAGGTTTTAAGTATATCAAGTGTTCAAACCCCTAAATTTTAGCTTTTGTTAAGAAATTTTATTAAATTTTATTATTTTATAAGCTTCTGCTATTCTTTTATTATCAATTAAAAAAGGAAGAACAAATTGCAAAGCGTAGATATAATTATACCTGTTTATAATGAAGAAAAAACCATTGAAAATATACTGGAAATTTTGGAAAATACTGACTTTTGCAATTTAGAGAAAAATATCATCATAGTTGATGACTGTTCCACTGATGCCACCAGAGAGATTTTAAAAAGGTATGAAGAAAAATATACCGTAATTTACAAAGAAAAAAACGGCGGAAAAGGCTCCGCCGTGAATGTTGGGTTTGAAAATGCAAAAAGCGATATCGTAATTATTCAAGATGCCGATTTAGAATACAACCCTTCAGATTATGCCCCTCTTTTAAAATTAATAGTTGATGGTGAAGCAGATGTTGCATACGGTTCAAGATTTTTAGGTACTCCTTTTAAAGATTTTATGTTCTTAAGTTTTGTAGCAAATAAGTTTTTAACACTTCTAACAAATATTCTCTACGGTACAAAATTAACCGATATGGAAACCTGCTACAAAGCTATAAAAAGAGAATTTGTAAAAGGTTTAAATATCAAATCAAACAAATTTGACCTTGAGCCTGAAATTACGGCAAAGCTTGTTAAAAAAGGTGCTAAAATTAAAGAGTTGCCCATTAAATACAATGCAAGAAGCTATCAGGATGGCAAAAAAATCACCTATAAAGATGGTCTTATGGCAATCAGGGCGCTTTTTTATTACAGATTTTTTAATTAACTTTACAAATTTATCTTATTAAAATTTTTTGTTGTATTATTTTTTTATGGAAAATTCCCCAAACAAAAAAGAAGATTTTAACTCTGAATTTGTTCATTATACTGTTATGTTAAACGAAGCAGTAGATGCACTTATTCCTGATGGCAAAAAGTCCGATAAAATTTTTGTTGACGCTACTCTTGGAGGCGGCGGCCACAGCGCGCTTATAGCTTCACGTCTTGAGGGAGATGGCAGGCTTATATCTTTTGATGTTGATTCTGATGCCATAAAAGCTGCTTCAAAAAAGCTTGAATCTTATGAAAACGTGACTATAGTTAATGATTCCTATTCGAATATTAGGGAAAATCTTCAAAAGTTAGGGATTGAAAAAATAACGGGCGGGATAATTTTTGACCTTGGTGCCTCATATCACCAATTAACAAAAGCCGAGCGCGGTTTTTCTTTTGCAAAAGATGCCCCGCTTGATATGCGTTTTAATCAAGAGCAGGATTTTTCAGCATGGGATATTGTAAATAAATATTCTGCCGATGAACTTGTTGAGATTTTTTCAAAATACGGTGAAGAACGCTTTTCTAAAAGGATTGCAAGGGCAATTGTTGAAAATAGACCTCTTAATACAACTTCACAATTGAGCGAATTAATTGTTAAATCTACACCAAAAATAAAATCTAAAATTCACCCTGCAACAAGGGTTTTTCAGGCTTTGAGAATAGAAGTTAACAAAGAGTTGTTAAATTTTGAAAATACATTGAATGAAGTGGTTACATTATTAGATTACGGTGCTATAATTAGTGTAATAAGTTTTCATTCTCTGGAAGACAGATTGGCAAAAACGGCCTTTAAACGTTTTTCTATGGAATGCAGATGCGGTATTAACGAAGCTAAATGCGATTGTGGCGGAAAACTTATAAATATCATCACAAAAAAGCCGATTTTAGCAAGTGATGATGAGGTGAAAGCTAACCCTCCGTCCAGAAGTGCGAAATTAAGGATAGCACAAAGGGTTTAGTTTTATGGGTAAACAAGGAGAGAAAGTTTTGAGTTTGTTGACATTTAAAAACAGCAATATTCAAGATACAATGCAGGAAACATCTTCAAGAACAAGAGAAGGAAGTGACTTGAGGAGTTCCTACAGATTATCTGGTATAAAGCAAACTCCAAGACTGGGCAAATCTCCGGTTTCTAATCCGTCTTTAAACAGACCTCAAACCAACAACAGAAGCCTTACAACAGGTGAAAAAAATCCCCGTTCTGCAAAGCAAAATAACCGGAACACCCAGCAAAATCAAATTATCAGCGGTTATTTTATTAAGGAAAAATCTTACAAAGAAATGGTTATAGCGAGAATTAACAACTTTTTATGCGGTGTTTTAACGCTTCTTGTACTGGTTTGTCTGGTTAGTTATTACTATGTTATAAATGGTGAAATTACACTTAATCAGATAAGAAAAGAAACACTTGCTATAAACTATGAAAATGAAGATATGCAGCATAAGCTTGATATTCTTCAATCATTCTCAAATGTTGATAAACAAGTTACAAAAACAAAAATTCTTCAAACCGCAAAACAGGTTATGGAATTATCAGCTGCAAATCTTCCAAATGTTAAATATGAAAATAAAAATGCTTCCCCTGCTCCTGGCTGGTCTATGGGCTATTAATTTTTAAAAAGGGAGAAGTAGGCTTTGGAAAAAGATAAATACAGGGATTTTGACAAAAGAATCGGCTGTCTGCAATTTTGCTTTCTTGCCTTTATTGTTTTGTTTTTAATTTATCTTTTTTTGCTTCAAATCTTTGATATAAGGCACTACAGAGAAAAAGCAAAAAGCCAGCGTGCTTCAAAAATCTTTGTTTTAAGGGGTGAAATCCTTGATAGAAACGGATTTAAACTTGCCGTGGATGAAACTTCTTTTGATGTTTATGCACACAAAAAATATTATGATTACACTCCAAATGAACTAGCAGATAAGCTTTATCCTTATATAGGAGGCGATAAAGCAGTTTTGGTTCAAAAACTGTCATCAAACGAAGGAGTTACTCTCTTAAAAAAGTCAATTCCCAGAAAATCTGCAGAAGCAATAAGGGCGCTTAAATTAAGAGAAATTTCTCTTGAAGTTAAAAATAAACGTGCATACCCGCAAGGGAGTCTTGCTTCACATGTTTTGGGCTATTATAACTCTGATGCAGATGTTGCTGCAGGCATTGAATATATTGCAAAAGGCTATCTTGAATATATTGATAAAAATATAACCCATGAAAAAACTCCTAACGGTGATTTAATCTACAATTTATCAACAAACCCTGAAGATGTAACGGCACCAATTAAAGGTAAAACACTAACTTTAACTATAGATTCTGCAGTTCAGCATATATGTGAAAAATATCTTTATTCTTCAATGCAAAAAACCCATGCAATAAGGGGGGCTGTCATTGTAATGGATCCGAATAATGGTGAAATTCTTGCTCTTGCGGCTTATCCATATTATGACCCTAATAACTACAATAAATATTCCCTTCTTGAAATGAAAAACTGGGCTTTAACTGATGTTTACCCTCCAGGCTCTACTTTTAAGATCATTACTGTAGCATCTGCTTTTATAAACGGTAAAATTAATAAAGATACACAGATTTTAGACACTGGTAAAATTAAAATCGGCTGGTGGGAAATTCAAAACCACGATTATATAAATGGCAAAGCTCCGGGATTGATTGATTTAGTTTATCTTTTTCAGCATTCAAGTAACGTTGCAAGTGTAAAAGTGGCGCAAAAAATGGACGATCAGGAATTTTATGATACACTTGAAATGTTTAATTTTGGTCAAAAAACCGGAGTTGATCTTCCTGCTGAATCTGCAGGAATTTTGCCAAAGCCTAAAAATTGGGATGCTGCAACGCATGGCTCAATGGGTTATGGTTATGGAACTTCTGTTACGGCTATTCAGATGGCCGCAGCAGTTTCTGCCATTGCAAACGGCGGGGAATGGATA
The DNA here is from genome assembly GCA_910577515.1 of uncultured Vampirovibrio sp. Lineage (GTDB taxonomy): Bacteria > Cyanobacteriota > Vampirovibrionia > Gastranaerophilales > Gastranaerophilaceae > MGBC122484. Next base: position 218,539 of record CAJTLW010000001.1, on the reverse strand, counting down.
ACGCCGCATGTTATAAAATATGATAAAAAAGAAGCAGAAGAAAAAATAATAAGAAGGCGTATAATGACCCCTGAAATGTCCAAAGATTTAACAGATATTCTTGTTGAGTCAATTGATAGAAGTAAATCTATTGCAAGAATGAAGGATTTCAGGCTGGCTGCAAAAACAGGTACATCAAGGCGGCCAAAAGATAATGGTGTAGGTTATACAAATAAAATGTATACTTCGATGGTAGGATATCTTCCGGCATCTGACCCTAAAATTTTAATCTATATAGTAATAGACAGCGCAAAGGGAGATGTTTGGGGTTCAACCGTTGCTGCACCTATTTTTAAGGATATTGCAACAGAGCTTGCAAAAATTATGAATTTAACTCCGGATAGAAAAGTGCCGCTTGATGTGAAATAAATTGTGTATTTTTATCAAAAATTTAACAAAATTAAGTTTTTGGGGTTAGAATATTAGTAAAATCAATTATCAAAAGGAACTAAAAATGGAACTTGGTAAAATTATTAAAGCAATTAGCCCAAATGAGGTTTTAAACTATAAAGATGTTGATATCAAAGGAATTTCATATAATTCAAAAACAATAAACAGTCATGAAATTTTTGTTTGCCTTAAAGGCGAGCATGTAGATGGTCATGATTTTGCACAAATGGCTTTTGAAAAAGGCGCTGTTGCTCTTATGACGGAAAAACCTTTGAATATTGAAATTCCGCAGCTTATTGTAAATTCTTGCCAAGAAAAAATTGCTGACCTTGCATGTTGTTTTTATCACAATCCTACTTTGGAATTGAATTTAATAGGTGTTACGGGTACAAATGGCAAAACCACCGTCACTCATCTTGTTCAAAAAATTGTTGAAGAAGACCAGAAAAAATGCGCTCTTATCGGTACTTTGGGGTATAAATTGTCATCTTCAGATGACTACCTTGAAGCAAAACATACTACTCCGCAAGCACCTGAATTGCAAAAAACTTTATCTAAAATTTTAAAGAAAGATATTTTAAACGTTGTAACCGAAGTATCTTCTCATGCCCTTGAACAATCTAGGGTTAGAGGGTGTAAATTTTCAGGTGCGGTATTAACAAATTTAACCCAAGACCATTTAGATTTTCATATTACAATGGAAAATTATTTTAAAGCAAAAGCAAAACTTTTTTCAGGACTTGTTCAAGGTGCTTTTGCAATTATTAATAATGATGACAAATGGGCAGAAAGGTTTTTAGCTGAAGTTCCTGATGGAGTTAGAGTGCTAACATACGGAGTAAAGAAAAATTCAGCTCTTATGGCAAAAAATGTTGAATTTACATCGCGCGGGGTAAATTTTACCTGTGTTTGTGCAGATGAAAAAGAAGAAATCAGGCTTCATTTAAATGGCATGTTTAGCGTTTATAATGCACTTGCAGCAATAGGTACAGGCCTTTCCATGGGAATATCAATGAAGGTATGCAAAGAAGCACTTGAGCGCACTCGTTCTGTTGCAGGGCGTTTTGAAATTGTGAATTCTGACCCAATGGTTATTGTTGATTACGCTCATACTCCTGACGGCTTGGAAAATATTTTACGTGCAGCACGCGAGCTTACCCCAAAAGATGGTAATTTAATTTGTTTATTTGGCTGCGGCGGCGATAGGGATGCTACAAAAAGACCCAAAATGGGAAAAATAGCACAGGATTTATCCGATAAAATTGTTATAACATCTGATAACCCGCGTTCTGAAGATCCTCAACAGATTATAACTGATATTTTATCGGGCTTAAAATTAATTAATTCAAAAACAGTTTTTGTAGAGCCTGATAGACATCTTGCAATTGAGCTTTTATCAAAAATTTCAAAAGAAAATGATGTTGTCATTGTTGCGGGAAAAGGGCATGAGGATTATCAAATTTTAGCCGACAAAACAATCCATTTTGATGACAGAGAAGAAGTACAGAAAGTATTTGCACCATCTGCTGTAAAATAATTTGCTGCTGAAATTTTTTCATCTATAATCTTGATATGATTACATTAGAGAAAAATAAACAGATAAACTTATCTGAAATTCAATCAGAAAAAACAGAGCAGCCAAAAGATGAAAAACCTTATTGCGGTATAATTTTTTGTGCTTTATTTGCACTTGCTTCTTATTTTATCTGCAAACTTGATTTTTTTATTAAATACAATATCAATTCTTTAACTTTAGCAATTATTATCGGTATGCTAATCGGTAATGCTTTAAACAAGTTTATTCCTGAAAATTTTAAAACAGGAATTTCTTTTTCAGCTAAAAGAATTTTAAGATTTGCAATAATTCTCTATGGGTTTAGAATAACTTTTGCTCAAATTGCAAGTGTTGGTGTACCTGGGCTTTTTGCCGATATACTTATGCTTTCTACAACATATCTTTTAGGCTATTATCTTGGCACAAGGGTTTTTAAACTGGATAAAGATTTATGTATGCTGACAGCAATTGGCTCTTCTGTATGCGGGGCAGCGGCTGTACTTGGAACAAATTCAGTTTTAAAAGCAAAATCTCACAAGGTTTCTCTTGCGGTTGCAACAGTTGTTTTGTTTGGTACAATTTCAATGATTTTATATCCTTTTATATATAAATTAGGGTTTCTTGGAGCAGATGCATTTGGAATTTATATAGGTTCTACCGTACATGAAGTAGCACAGGTAGTTGCAGCAGGTTCTGCAGTTTCAAAACCTGCTATGGATACAGCAGTAATTGTCAAATTGACAAGGGTCATGATGCTTGTTCCTTATCTTTTTCTTTTAAGCTTGTATTTGGCAAAAAAATCTGGTACAAAAATGAGTAAAATCCAAATTCCATGGTTTGCGATATTATTTATTGTTGCTTGCGGAATTAATTCAACAGGCCTTATATCTGCCAGTATAACATTGGGCATTATTGAGTTTGATGTTTTTCTTCTAACTCTTGCCATGTTCGCTCTTGGTGTGGAAACTAATTTTAAAAAAATTCAAGGACTTGGAATTAAACCGGTTCTGCTGGCTTTTATAATGTTTGTTTGGTTAATATTGGCGGGATTTTGTGTTTCAAAATTTATTTCTTTATAGAACGCTTTAATTTACATTAATTAAATTAGTGTAAAATAAAGCTTTCTTGTATTAAAATAGTATTTACAGGGCATGTAAAAATAATGACAAAAATTCAGGAAAAGTTAATAATACAAGGCGGAAATTCGCTTAAGGGTGAAGTTGCAGTTGGCGGTGCTAAAAATGCTGTGCTGAAGCTGATGGCAGCAGCTCTGCTTTGTGAGGATGTTTCTGTTATAAGAAATGTACCGGAACTTTCCGATGTTGAAATTATGCTTGATGTTCTAAGAGAGCTTGGCGCAAAAGTTACATATAATAAAGATGAGAAGTTTTTAACGATTGATGCAACAAATTTGACAAGCGTTTATGCTTCAGATGCTTTTGTATCAAAGATGAGAGCATCTTTTGTTGTTTTAGGGCCTCTTGTTGGCAGGATGAAAGAAGCTTATGTTGCACTTCCTGGTGGTTGCCAGATAGGTGAAAGACGTGTAAACTTTCACATAAAAGGCCTGCAGGCATTAGGGTGTGAATGTAAACTTGACAACGGATATGTTCATGCAAAAGCTGCAAAGCTTGTCGGTACTGATGTTTGTTTTGATATACCATCTGTAGGTGCTACAGAAAATATTATGATGGCATCTGTTTTAGCTGAAGGTACAACAAGAATTCAAAACGCTGCACAAGAGCCTGAAATTGTTGATTTGGCGAATTTTTTAATTGCAATGGGTGCAAATATTGATGGCGCTGGCACAAGTGAAATTATTGTAAAAGGTGTAAAACAAAGCGACTTGCACGGAGTTGAGTATGCTACAATTCCAGATAGAATTGAAGCCGGAACATTTATGTCTGCAATCATTGCCTCACGTGGAAAAGGGATAATTAGAAATGTTTATCCTAACCACCTTACAATTTTTACAGGTAAACTTTTAGAAATGGGCGCAAAGATAAGGCTTGTTGAACCTTATGCAATGGAAATTTCGGCAGACAGAAGGCTTGATGCTATGAATTTTATAACGCAGCCCTATCCTGGTTTCCCAACAGATTTACAGGCGCTTGCTATGACTCTTTTATCTACTGCAAACGGTGTTTCCGTTGTAACGGAAAGTCTTTATGAAAATAGATTTATGCATATTTCAGAACTCTGGAGAATGGGTGCGAATATAAGACAATCTAAAAACCATGCAATTATTAAAGGGGTTGAAACGTTAGTCGGCACTTCCGTTCAATCAACAGATTTAAGAGCCGGTGCTGCTCTTGTTGTTGCTGCAATTATGGCAAAAGGCGAAAGTGAAGTTAAAAATCTTCATCATATAGACAGGGGCTATGAAAAATTTACACAAAAACTTCAGGGACTTGGGGTAAATGTACAAAGAGTGCCTTATGATGCTAAGGACTATGAAATACTTGACAACGGTGGGGTACCTGCTTCAAAATAGTGATATAAATTTGAAAGGATATTAATGACGCACACATACAAAAGATGGTATGATCATGATCCTCTGTTGATGCAGGTTATTGATTTATTAAGAGCTTACCCCAACGAATTAAAATCTCAAGCTGAAATATTTTTAAAAAAAGTTGAAGAAGAAGTTTCAAAGGAAGCTGTAGACAGGTTTTATGAAATGGTAAAGCCTATGATTCTTGGTAATAGATGGTATGATTCTGACCCTGTGCTTTCTAAAACCGTTGAACTTTTAAGAGTTGTACCTCAGGAAATTCAAAAACTTGCTGCTGATAATTTTATAAATACTCTTAAAGAAAGCGGCGTTGTTATTAATGAAAACAGCTAAAAAATCTTTTTACAGCGGCCCTTACCCTGTTTTTAAAACCGCTTGTTTTTAATCTTTCCATTACTCTTTGTGAAATATCTGTATCAAGATTATATTTTATTCTGTAGAATGAATTATTTAAAGTTCTTTTTAATTTGCTTATACCTAAAAGTGCCTCTTCGTATTCTTTTCTTTTAGCTAAAATGGCTTCAAAATCTGTAATTCTTGATTTTTCCATCTCGCCGTCCAGATAAAGAGAAATTTCTTCATACATCATCTCTCTTTCCTTAATTAGCCTTCTTTTTTTCTCTGCTTCACTAAAGAGTCTTTTTACTACAGAATATTTTTCCATGCACATTGGGCAGTTTCTAAGATGCAATGACACCATCTCTTTGCATTTTCTATCAAGATTGTCTTCAACATAGTGGGTTAAAAGTTTTCCAACAATTGTGCAGGTTAAATTTCCCTTTAACATAAAAATTTCCTTATCTTAAATTTCTGCCATGCTGTAATTTAGCACATATACGGTTTAATATATTCTTGTAACTTGCATCTTGCTCTTGCGATGCGTGATTTTACCGTCCCTATACTTGAATTTGTTGCCTGTGCAATTTCGTCATAGCTTAAACCTTGTAATTCCCTCATCACAATTGTCATTTTAAACGGCTCTTTTAATTTATCTATTGATTTTTTTATAACTAAATCAAGTTCATCATTCAAAATGCACCCCATAGGGTTTATTGAAGTATCGGGGATTTCAATTTCTTTTTTGTCGTCATAATCATTTTCGAGAGTTATTTTTATAGGTGTTCTTTGTTTTTTTCGAAGCGAATCATAAAATTGTCTTATTGTAATTTGATTTAGCCAGGCTCTGAATGTTTTAGGGTTTTTTAATTTTTTAATATTTTTTGCAACCTTAAATAAAATTTCCTGCACCAAATCGGATATTTCATCGCACTTTGCATTCATATAGTAAAGCGTGGCGTAAATGTTCTTTTCTTCGCGCCTTATAATTTCTTCAAGTGCTTCAAAATCATCATTTTGTGCTTTTTGAATTAAGTTTTCTGTTGTTTCATTTTTAAACTTTAATTTCATAAGTTTATAAATAAACAACTTTTGCTTAATAAACCACATTCTTTGTTATATAATCACATTGGCAATTATCAAAGGGTTCTAATTTGAAAAGAATAATTGATGTAAATATAAACAGGGCAACGGAAGCACTTCGCGCACTTGAAGAAATAGCAAGATTTTATCTTGATGATAAAAAACTTTGTGAAAAATTAAAAAATATGCGTCATTTTATTTGTAATTTTTTTGATAATAAATATATTGAACTTTTAAAATCAAGAGATACAGAAAATGATGTCGGGGTTGATATTGAAAACAAAACAAAAGCTTCCCGCACTTTGAATATTGAAAATATTTTTAAATCTAATATAAAAAGGCTGCAGCAATCTTTAAGAATGCTTGCTGAATACGGCGGGCTTGAAGATAGTTTAAGATATGAAAGCTACACAATTGAAAAAGAAATGTTTGAAGGAATAAAAATGAACATAAAAAAATATTTACTTGATAAAAGAAAACTGTATCTTGTGACAAATTCTGATGCTTTTAAATCTGATGATGAATTTTTGGATAGAGTTGCTCTTGCGCTAAAAAACGGAGTGGATATTATTCAGCTCAGGGAAAAAAACCGCCCTGCCAAAGAAATTATAGAATTAGGATATAAAATAAGAGAACTTTCAAGCAATTTTAATGCACTATTTATAGTAAATGACAGAATTGATATAGCAAAAATTGTTAAAGCTGATGGTGTGCATTTAGGGCAGGATGATATCTCTTTAAAAGCTGCCCGTGAAATTTTAGGAGATGAATTTATAATTGGAATTTCAACCCACTGCCCTGATGATGCTATAAAGGCTCAAGAAGACGGGGCTGATTATATTGGGGTTGGCCCCGTGTTTAAAACGCCGACTAAACCCGGAAGAATTCCTGTTGGTCTTGATTATGTCAGATGGGCAGGTGAAAATGTCAGTATTCCATTTTTTGCAATTGGTTCAATTGAGCCTGATAATATAGATGATGTTGTAAAAGCTGGCGCTGCAAGGGTTGCAGTAGTGCGCGCCATTATGAACAGCACTACGCCTAAGGAAAATATTGAAAAATTCTTATCAAAACTTCCTTAGTTGTATTCTTTTGATATTTTGTTGATTTTTCTAATAAGTATTGTATTTGAAATGATGCAGGCAAAGATAATACCCAAAGCAAGCCCTGCCCAGAAACCATTTAAAACAATATTGTATTTATAGGCCATAAAACAGCCTGTAGGAATACTTACAATTAAATATGCAAAAGCCATTGTCCACATTATGGGTTTTGTTTCTTTTAACCCCTTAAGAGCGCCAACGCAGGCGCATTGCAGGCCGTCAAATAATAAGAAACATAAAACTATACCAAAAACAGGCAGGCATGTTTGAATAACTTCGGGGTCTTTTGTGAAAATCTTAAGCAATTGGGTAGGAAAAGCCCCGTACATCACCATATTTAAAAGCATATACCCTATAATTAAGATATATCCTGTAAGGGCGTACCTTTTTATATTCTGCATATTTCTTTCACCGTTTGCAAAGCCTACCTTTATTGCAGCGGCGTTTGAAATAGATAAAGGAATCATATAGGTTGTTCCTGTCATGGTTACAATAATATTGTGACAGGCAGCATACACTGCTGAAAATTTTCCAACTAAAACCGCTGTTATATTAAATCCCAAGAATTCAAAAAACATAGCAAGTGAAATAGGCCAGCCTGTTTTAATTAAATCTTTAATATAGCTTCTATATTTTGCGGTTTTGCATTTTAAAAACGGCATGCAATAGATAAAAAGGATGATTGCCATAAGCCATCTTACAATTAAGCTCGCAATAGCTAATCCTTTTACCCCAAGCTCAGGAAAGCCGAAATACCCAAAAACAAGAACGATATTTAAAAATACATTTAAAAATATTGCTCCAACAACTATTAAATTTGGAAATACAACTATCTCATACGCCTGTAGAAATTCTTTAAAAGCAACAAATAAAAGTCCTGCAAATGTACCCCAGCTTGAAATTTCAAGATATTCAACAACATAATATGCAAGGTTATCCGCTAAATTCATATAAGGTACAAGCGGAATAATTAACCTTATTAAAATAAAAAATAAAAACCCTATTAAAAGCGAATAAACAGTTGTTACCCTGAAAAGGTTTTTAGATGGGATTCTTTGCCCCCGAAGGTTTGATACTACAGGAGAAATGCTTGCCATAAAGCCGATGCCTGCTATTAAAAATGTCATAAAAATAGCACTTGCAATACTTATGGCTGCAAGCGTTACCGTACTGTGCCTTCCTGCAACAATCACATCTCCTACACCAATTAGCATATTTCCTACATTACCCAGAATAATAGGAATAGATAATTCTATTAATTGTTTGGCGTAGTCTTTATATTCTGTAATTTTGTTTGTTAATGCAATCATTTTTTTTGTTTTAAAATATCTTTCCATTGTTCATAATATTATCAGGGTCGAAAAGTTCTTTTATTTTTTTCATATATTTTAAAGTGACAGGGTTAAGTGCCATCTCAAGATAAGGTTTTTTTTCAGAGCCTATTCCATGCTCTCCAGATAAGCTTCCCCCCAAGGAAACTGCCAATTCAAAAAGTTCTTTTTTAACAAGTTCAAAGTTTTTCTTTTCTTCTTCATTTTCTAAATCAAGTGCAAAATTCGGGTGAATGTTACCGTCTCCTGCATGCCCCATAATGCAGACTAGCATATTATATCTTGTACAAATTTTCTGAATACCTTCAACAAGAGGCAAAATTTTACTTCTATTTACAACTACATCTTCCGTTGCTACATTTGGCTTTAATTTTGTAACGCAAGCATAAGCGCTTCTTCTTGCCTTCCAGATGTTTTCATTATCTTCTTCGTTTTTGCTTTGAATTATTTTTACGGCGCCTGAATTTTGAAGTACTGTGTATAATTTTTCATTATCTTCCCTAATTTTGGCTTCAGAACCGTCTATTTCAATCAAAAGCGCCGCTTCTTTTTCTTCAATAAACCCTGTTGGGTTATATTTTTCAATAGTTGAAAGCGTATTTTTATCAAGCAAATCTAATGTAGAAGGCACAATTAGTGCATTTATGATATTATTTACAGCGCGTGTAGCATCTAAAATGCTGTCAAAGTAACACAAAGTAACAAGCCTCTTATCTGGTTTTGGGATTAGCCTGAATGTTATTTCGGTTATTATCCCAAGTGTTCCTTCAGACCCTGTAAAAAGTTGGGTTAAATTGTATCCTGTCACGTTTTTTGCAACATTTGACCCCGTCTGAAGAATTTCCCCCGTTGGAAGCACTACCTCTAAATTTATAACATAATCTTTTGTTGTTCCGTATTTAAAAGCCCTTGGGCCTCCTGAAGACAAGGCAACAGCCCCGCCAACTGTTGAAACTGCTAAATTTGAAGGGTCAGGAGGAAAAAAAAGACCTGCTTTTTCTGCTTCTTTTTGCAATTCTTTAACGGTAACGTAAGGTTTAACCTTAGCAGTTAAATCTTCTTTATTAATTTCTATGATTTTATTCATTAAAGAAAGGTGAATAACAACAGAATTTCTATCAGGTTTGCACCCTGAAGTATGACATGTTGCAGCGCCCCTTGGTACTATGTTTAGCTTAAATTTATTGGCCAATTTAACTATTTTTTGTACATCGTTTGTATCTTTTGGAAAAACAACACAAAAAGGCAACTCTACTTCTTTTTTTAAAGGGGCTGTATCAAAAGCATAAGGATAAATATCTTCTTTTTTATCCAAAAATTTTATATTTAATTTTTTGATATCATCTATAAACTTTCGCATAAAAACTATTATACTTTAAACAATTTTTAATTGGCGGGTTTATTTTTGCAAAAAGGAAACTTTTTAAACTGAATATCGTCTTATTGGGTAATGCCGTATTTGCTACTGTTCAAACCCGGAAAAATAAGGAAAAAATGCAATGAATTTTGTCATCTTTCTAAAATCCGGGTTTTATTTTGCAATTTTTTATTAATGCCGATATAAAATAAAAAGCCTGAATATCAAGGTGCAAATGCACCTTAATTTCAGGCATACTATAAACCTATTTTCCCTATCCGTTATTTTGTTTAACTTTTATGCTTATTTTATGAAGTTAATTTGATTGCATTGTTTTTAATATCGTTTGTTATTGCTGAATCAAGGCTTTCTAATTCTGCCTGTGCTGCAGCTAGTTGTGTTTGAATTTGTTCCTGTTCAAGCTCTAATTGCTGTTGTTGAGCATTAACCTCTTTTAACATAGAATCTTCCTGCGCCTGGAATACTGATTCCATATTCATTTGTTCAAATTGATAATTTAGATTTATTTCATCCAAAGCTGTTTGAAGATCGAGTTGAGATTGATAATCAGAGGCATCACCAGAAGAGAAATTATTTCTTGCATCTTTTAAATAATTTAGGCGGTCAACATTCAATTGCATCATGCTTTGATTTTGCATAGCGCCCATATATCTTTGAGCGTATGATGATTGGTTAGCAAGTGTTTGCTGTTGTTGGCTTATCTGAACAAGACGGTATTCAAGGTTTGATACCCTTTGCTTCAGGGCCATTTTTCTGAGTGATAATGTTACCCAGCCCATAGTTGTACTCTCCTAAAGTTATTTAGTAAATCTCTCGTGTGGTTTTCTAATCTCTTGGTGTTTTAAAATCTCTTACACGTTAATAAAAAAAATTTCTTAACAAAGATTGCTATTTTTGCTAACATTTATTAAGTTTTGTAAAGATATATACTTTCTATGCAATTTGTATATACTAAATGTTTTTATATAAATGTGATAAGTGATAAATAAGGTAAAGTGTTTTTTCTGTAAAAAATATATTGGGCTTAACGGCTACGGACTTTATGGAGAAAATTTTATCAATCCGCAAAAGTATTTTTGCGGATTTTTACTTTTTATATAGCATTTTGTAATATAATAATCTGTATGAAAAGATTAATTGTATTATCAGGAAAACAATACTCTGGTAAAGACACTGTAGCAAAGCTTTTGCTGGAAGAATTCAAAAGTTTTAAAAGAATAGGCATAGGTGATGCCATAAAGATAATGTATGGCAAGCAAAACGGGCTTACCTATGAAGAGATTGAGGCTGATAAATCAAAATACAGAACAGGGCTTATAGAGCTTGGTGATTGGGGGAGAAAACAGAATCCTGACTATTGGCTGAATGTTATCTTGAATATGAAAGAAGATACCATCGTTCCTGATTTAAGGCTTGAACATGAATTAGATATATTTAAAGCCAATAATGCCTATATGATAAGAGTAGAAGCCTCGCTTGATGCACGCAAAGCTCGCGGGATTATTACAAACGAAAACGATTTAACGGAAGTTGCACTTGATAATTACACGGGCTGGAATTATAAAATAGACAATAGTCTTGATTTTGCTACTCTTCAGCAAAACACAAAACCTCTTGTTGCAGATATTAAAAAGTATTTTAAAATCTAAACTTCTTCCAAGAAGCTGTTTGTGGCAAGATTTATATACTCTAAAAGTTTTGAAAAATATTCCAAATCGCATTCGCCAGATGCTATGATATCGCACTCATCTTTTGATGGCTGAACATATTTTTGACCAGCTGAAAGCACATATTCCCAATGTTTTTGTGCATTATCTTTATCTTGGTTTCTATCTTTTGCGCGTCCTATAAAACGTTTTTTTCTTATTCTGTCATCAGTTTCAACATAAATTTTGATGTCAAACAAATTCTTTACAGGCTCAAGCATAGTTGCCATGCCTTCAATTACAATAATTTTGTTTGATTTAACAGGCAAGCCGCAAGGAACACTTACTCCTGTGCCGTTTACCAAATATTTTGGTGCTAAAATATCGTTTCCGTTTTTCAATTCAGCTAAATTTTTTGCCATTAAATCCAATTGAAAGTTTTCAGGCGCATCAACGTCGTATCCGGCATCCCTTAATTTATCAAAATCACCGTATTTTTTAATCAAATGTGAAATATCATTAAAATAATTATCAGAACTTAAAAGTGTTACAGGAAGACGTAATTTTTGAACATTGTCTGCAATTTCTTTACAAATAGTAGATTTGCCCGAAGCTGATTCGCCGGTTATACCGATTAAAATTCTTTCTTTGGGTTCGTTAATTAGCCTGTCTAAAAACCTTTCAATGAAATCATCTTTAATTGAAATGAAAAGATTTTGACCAGTTTTTTTATCCCAATTTATAATTTGCTTAAATCTTGTTTTTAAATAAAACGCAAGAAACTCTCTACCCATGCGGGTTTCAAAATTTGGCTTTTGAATTTTGTCACTTTTGTGCGCTGCAAAATCTTCAAGTAAACTATTCATGATAGATTTATAATACTCCTAAATAAATTTTCTTGCTAATTTATTTATAAGTTTTGTAACACTTAATCGGGCTTTTTCAAAGTCTAAATCCAAAGCTCCTTCTTTTGCCATAAAAATTAAACTTTGAAATTTATGAAACTCGTCGTTGTTGTTTAGACTAAGCCTTACTGCTTCTCTTGCAAGTCTTTTTATTCTGTTTCTTTTAACGGCGCGCTTGTGAATTTTTTTACTTACAACAAAACCTATTTTTGTTGAGTATTCCGGATTTTCTTTGGTTTTTCCGCCGTATAACAGAAAAAACTCATCCGAGGCAATTCTTTTTTGTGAATATGTTGCCTTAAATGATGAGTTCTTTTTTAATCTAAAATCTTCCTTAAGCACGTTTCTTTGCTGTGATAGCTAAACTGTGACGACCTTTAGCACGTCTTCTGTTAAGGGTTTTTTGACCTTGAGGTGTTGCCATTCTTGCTCTAAACCCGCTTACTCTTTGTCTTTTTCTTTTAGTGCCTTCAAGTGTGCGACGCATTTATTTTCTCCTTGACATTTTTCTATTATCAGTATGAAATATAATAGTTTAGACATATTCAGGTGTCAAGTTTAACAGGAGATTATTGTAAAATTATGAACGACATGACAGAACAAAAAATCGGCTTTATCGGTCTTGGCAAGATGGCTTCAGCCATTATTAAGGGAATTATTACATCGGGTTTTATTAAAAAAGAAAACATCCTCGGTTTTGATGTTAATCAGGATACTTTGAAATTTTCATCCAAAAATCTTGATATTACCCCTGTTGCATCTTTAGAAGAACTTATGGCAAAAACCTCCATAGTTTTAATTGCTACAAAACCGTTTGTAATTAAAAATGTAATTGATGAAATTAAGGATAAAATTAGAAATCATCTTGTTATTTCAATTTTGGCTGGAGTATCTTTAAAATTTTATGAACAAAATCTTCCAAATACCCGCGTTGTAAGGGTTATGCCAAATACCCCTGCCCTTGTTGAAGAAGGTATGAGTGCTGTGTGCAAAGGGTCTTTTGCGTACGACTATGATGCAGAGTTTGTATATAATATGTTTTCAAAACTTGGCAGAGCAATTTATATTGATGAAAAAGATATTGATGTTGTAACGGCCATTTCAGGCTCTGGCCCTGCTTTTTATTATTATATTATTGAAAAAATGGCACAAGCCGGTAAAATGCTTGGCCTTGATTATAAAACAGCCCTTGAATTATCGGCACAAACTGCCCTAGGGTCTGCTAAAATGATGTTTAAGACGCCAGATACACCTGAAGAATTGATTAGAGCGGTTACAACACCCGGAGGCTGCACGGAAGTTGGTAACAATGTTCTTTCAAATTCAAACATTGAGGAAATCTTGTTTAAAACCATAAAAAGAACTATGGAAAAAGCAAGAAAACTTGGCGGTTAATTTTTTTAAATATTTTCTTGAAAAAATTTTTATGATTGTTATAATACTTATTGAAGGTATCGGTTACCACCGCCAATGCCTAACCGGTATCTTTGAATTTTCAAAGGCGCAAGCTTTGGCACCTCCACCACCCCGTCAAAGTTTGCATATGTCTTTGAAAGATTAGCGAGAAGGCGCTTCACCCCACCACCCGAAGCGCCTTTTTGCTGCGCATTTTTTCTAATAAAAAAGAGGCTTATAAAAGCCTCTTTTAACGTGATAATTTTTTATATCTATCTTTTAGAACGCGATAGTGCAAAATCAACACTATCAAGCTTTTTCCTTCTATTTGAATCTAAAAGCATTTCTTCTGCATCTTCTAAGATTTTTGTTATAATATAGCCATTCTCTCCATCTGAACGTGGTTTTTTGCCTGTTTCAATGCAGTGAATAAAATGCTGACATTCAAGTTTTAAAGGTTCTATTTCAAGATAATCAAAAATCTCGATACTCTTTTGTGCGGGTGTTTTATTATCAAATACCTGTAATTTATTTTCCATTAAAGTATCATCCAGAATTGCGGTTGCTTTTTCGCCCCTTACAAGCAAACTTACTCTTTTTTGCGGGTGTATCCAGCTGTCTGAGACATGCCCTGTAATGCCATCTTCAAATTCAATTGTAAGGTGGGTTATATCATAGATATTGTCATCTTCGCTGCAGCAGCCCGTTGCATTTAATACCTTAACGGGGTTTTTCCCCAAAACATGCGCAATCATTGAAACATCATGCGGAGCTAAATCCCACATTACACTTCTGTCGTTTTTAAAATAATTTATATTCAATCTGTCGCTTTGTGCATATCTGATTTTGCCTAAGACACCTTCTGCTATAAGCATCTGAAGCCTGTTTACAGCAGGATGATATAATAAAAGATGCCCTACCATTAAAATTAATCCTTTGGAATCTGCAATTTCTTTCAATTTGCGCGCTTCATCAGCAACCGTTGAAATTGGTTTTTCAACATAAACATGTTTTCCTGCTTCAAGCACTTTTTGAACAATTCCAAAGTGTGTATGGCTCGGGGTTACGACACAGATAGCTTCTATTTCTTTATTGTTTAATAAATCTTCAAAATTATTTGTAACATTTATTGAAGGATAATTCTTTTTAATCATCTCGATATTGTCTTTATCAATATCGCAGACAGTATTTAAGGCGTTAAGGTTGTAAAAATTTCTTACAATATTTCTTCCCCAAATTCCGCATCCTATAACCCCAATGTTTCTTTTTTCGTTTTTCATAATAATTTCGCCTTGAATTTATTAGTATTCTCAACAGTTTTAACCGTTTTTTATATCTTTAATTGTATAAAATAATGGATTAAAGTCAATCTTGAAAAATGTTTTTATGATATTATGTTGTTATGATAAAAACCGCAAAAATCCAAGGTTTTAAAATAAACCTTTTAAAATATAATGAGGCACTAGATTTTGTAAAAACCTCGCTTGATAACGGAGAGAATATACAAATAGTTACAATAAACCCTGAGATGATTGAAGCTGCTAAGCAAAACCCTGAGTTTTCTGATGCTCTGAAGTATGCAGAGCTTGTTGTTCCAGATGGCGTCGGAATAAAAATTGCACTTAAGTTTAAAGGAATTAATCAGGAGCAAATAAGAGGAGTTGATTTTGCAAAAAGTTTGATTGAACTTTCTGCAAAAAATAGCTATAAATTAGCTCTTGTAGGTGCAAAACCTGAAATTAACAAAAAACTTGTTGAGGTTTTAAAAGGAAAATATCCTGAATTAAATATTGTTTATGCCCATGACGGATATTTTAAAAATGACGATGAAATCATTGATGATATTAAAAAATCCGGTGCAAATCTTGTATTTACAGCTCTTGGCGCGCCAAAGCAGGAGTTATTTAATGCTAAATTAAAAAGCATAACCCAGGGGGTAGCATCAATCGGCCTTGGCGGAACGTTTGATGTTTTATCAGGGTCTGTAAAGCTCGCCCCGCCAATTTACAGGAAACTTGGTTTAGAATGGCTTTATCGCACTTTAAAGCAGCCTGAAAGGTTTAAGCGAATATTTCCAACTTTGCCATTATTCCTTTTTCACAGTATAATGGATGCTGTAGGCGGTAAAGCCGAATAATAGTCAAAATCTGGGAAGAAGAATTTTATTATGATAAAAAATTGCGGATTTAAAGATTTTACAAAATGTGTAAGGCAGGATATTCTAAAGATGATTTGTGAAGCTAAATCAGGTCATCCGGGTGGTTCCTTATCTTGTGTTGAAATCTTATCCGTTCTTTATCGTAAGATTTTAAATGTGCCTGTCAGTTGGAAAAAATCGCCTGATTTTGAAAAAAGAGATAGGTTTATTTTATCAAAAGGTCATGCTAGCGCCTGTTTATATAGTGTTCTTGCTCACTGCGGCTTTTTTGATGGCAGCGAACTTTTGACCTTTAGAAAATTCGGCTCCCGTCTTCAGGGGCATCCTTCCACAAGATACGGTTTAGAAGGTATTGAGGCATCAACGGGTTCTCTTGGACAGGGGCTTTCAATGGCGGCAGGTGTTGCACTTGCTTTGAAGCTGGATAAAAACCCTGCAAATGTTTTTGTCCTTACGGGTGATGGCGAAATGCAGGAGGGAAGCGTTTGGGAAGCTTTAATGTCAATTGCGCATAAAAAACTTGATAACGTTGTTGTAATTGTAGATAAAAATAATCTCCAGATTGACGGCTGCTGTGATGATGTGAAATCTTTGGGAGATTTGGAAAAGAAACTTGAAGCGTTCGGATTTTACGTTCAATCAGTTGACGGTCATTCCGAGGATGAATTAACAAATGCGTTTTTAAATGCTAAAAAATCATCAAAACCGAGCGCAGTAATTGCAAATACAATTAAGGGCAAAGGCGTTTCCTTTATGGAAAATAACGCCGGCTGGCATGGTAAGGCGCCTAAAGAAACCGAACTTCAGGCTGCTATGGAGGAACTTAAATAATGAGTTTTGACAGTTCGATTTTAAAAACAGATGGTGAAATTAAATCTCCAAGAAATGCTTATGGTGAAACCCTTGTAGAACTTGGTGAAACAAATAAAAATATCGTTGTCTTAGATGCAGATTTAAGCTGCTCTACCCAAACCTGTAAATTTGCATCAAAATTTCCTGAGAGGTTTTTTAATTCGGGTATAGCAGAACAAGATATGATGACAACGGCAGCTGGCCTTGCAATTGGCGGCAAAATTCCTTTTGTCAGCACTTTTGCAATGTTTGCAACAGCAAGATGTCTTGACCAGATTAGGAATTCTATTTGCTATCCAAAATTGAACGTAAAGATTGTTGCAACCCATGGCGGCATTACAGTTGGTGAAGACGGTGCTTCGCATCAGGCTCTTGAAGATGTCTCTTTTATGCGTTCTTTGCCTGATATGACAGTAATTATACCATCTGATTACAATGAGGTTAAACAGGCTGTAAAATATGCTCTTGAAGTTGATGGACCTTGTTACATAAGGGTTTCAAGAACAAATTTAAAAACTGTTTTTGATGAAAGCAATTATAAATTTAACCCTAAAAATGCAGTTAAATTAACAGAAGGTTCTGATGTAACGGTTGTAACTAATGGAGAAACCTTGATTGAAGCTTTAAATGCTGCAAAAATGCTTGAAAAAGATGATATTAAAGCGGAAATTCTTCATATTCCGGTTATTAAACCATTTTTTGCGAAAGATGATTTAATTAAATCAGCCCAAAAAACCAAAAAAGTTATAACTATTGAAAACCATAGTATTATCGGTGGCATAGGGTCTATTGTTTGTGAAACCTTATCTGAAAACTATCCTTGCTCTGTTCTTCGAATTGGAACAAATGATGTTTTTGGGCAAAGCGGTGAGCAAAGAGTGCTTATGGAGTATTATGGCCTTACAGCCGAAAGATTGTATGAAAAAATTAAGAAATTTTTAGATAAATAGATTTGGAAAACAAAGTATGATTGTTTTAAAAGATGTAATTAAACAGTATAAAAATAAATTTGCACTATACAATATCACAACGCACATTAGCCCTGGAGAATTTGTTTTCCTTGTAGGCTCATCGGGTGCTGGTAAATCTACCCTTATGAAGCTTTTATATATGGAAGAAAAGCCGACAAGAGGACAGGTTTTAGTTGGTGGTATAAACATAGCAAATCTGCATCCAAATAAAATTCCAAACCTAAGACGCTGTATGGGTATTGTGTTTCAAGATTACAAGCTTCTTCAAAGCCACACGGTTTATGACAATATTGCATACGTTATAAGAACAATGGGTATTTCATCTAAAGAAATTGAAGCCAGAGTTTTTGGCGCACTTAAAGTTGTAGGGTTGGAAGATAAGGCAAAATCAAAACCTTCAGAGCTTTCCGGTGGTGAACAGCAAAGGGTTTCTATCGCCCGTGCTATTGT
Organism: uncultured Vampirovibrio sp.; assembly: GCA_910577515.1. Lineage (GTDB taxonomy): Bacteria > Cyanobacteriota > Vampirovibrionia > Gastranaerophilales > Gastranaerophilaceae > MGBC122484. The sequence goes on along the minus strand of CAJTLW010000001.1, from coordinate 200,432 downwards.
AAACGGCCCTCCACTTTTAATTGCGGATGAACCGACAGGGAACCTTGACCCTAAAAACTCTATGGAAGTTATGCAAATATTAGAACAGGTTAACCAACGGGGGATTACAATTTTGGTTTCAACCCATGATCATGCTATAGTAAATCATTTTAGAAAACGTGTAATAACTCTTGAAAAAGGACAGATAATAAAAGACGTACAGGCAGGTACTTATGACTAACGGCTCAACCAGAAACAGATTAAAACAAAAAGTTAAATCACATATACCTAAAGATTGGTTAACGGAAATCAGAATAGCTTACAGAATTTTGATTGAAACATTTAAAGGTATCGGCCAGACCGGTTTTGTTATAAATATTGCAATCATTACATCTATGGCTGCAATTCTTCTGATATTCGGAGCTATATTTAGAACCACACTTTCATTATCCAGCCTGGTTGATGAAATGGGTGGCACGCTTGAAATTAGTGTATATCTTGAGCCACAGGCAGATGTAAATGGCACCATTAAAAATATTAAAAAGATTAAGCATGTTAAAAACGTTGGTTTTATTTCAAAAGAAAAATCCTGGAACGATTTGAAACGTGAAATTGAAATGCCCGATATAGATAACCCTCTTCCCGATGTTTTAAGGGTAAAGGTTGACAATATGAAAAATATTGATGCGATAATGACCGGTGTTAAAAAGCTCCCAGATATTCAAGATATGGGTTATGCAAAAGAATTGGCACAAAAGGCTGAAACTCTGAACAGAATTAGCCATACAGTTACCCTTGTTGTTATGTTTGTTGCTTCTTTGCTTACAATTACAATTATAAATAATACTATTCAATTGGTAATACAATCTAAAAAAGATGAAATTGAAATAATGCGCCTTATGGGTGTTAGTAATTGGTATATTAAATGCCCGCTCGTATTGCAAGGAGCGATATATGGTTTTTTAGGCGCCTTACTTGCTGTTGTACCTATTAATATTTTGCAAAAGTATTTTCAGGCTTTTCATGCGCATTTTTCAATTCCCGTATTTAACTATGCGCAGGCGCTTGTGGTGCTGTCTGTAATTCTTATGGGTGTTGTATTTTCTGCAAGCGGAAGTTTGATGAGTATTAAAAAGCATTTGCAGGTTTAATCAATGCCCGATAAATATGATGAAATAATTAAAGATTTTGAAAACTATATGCCTCCTTTGTCAGAGCCTATGGCGCGTGCGCTTGAAGCCATCCGCTCACCTCAGGTGGATACCAGGGCATTATCAAGACTTTTAATGCAAGATACTATTCTTGCAAGTAAAACCTTTAAGCTTGTAAATTCACCCTATTTTAGTTCTTCATCAAAACAATTAACTTCAATAAATAAGGCACTGTTGTCGCTTGGCGCAATGAAGGTGAAAAATATAATAATTGCACTTGTTTTGCAAAAGTTGTACGAAACAGAAGGCCCTGCCGACCTCTTTGAACACTCCATTCGCTGCGCTACTGCTTGTGAATTTCTTGCAAGTGAATATAAATGTATAAATGTTGATGATGCTTTTATTTTGGGTTTTTTACATGATATAGGTCAGGTTATTTTAAAAATAAGGCATCCTGAGTATATTGATATTTATAATGAAGCCAAGGGCAACTATGATGTACTTGTAGCTGCTGAGATGAAAAACTTTGGCATTACACACTCTGTTCTTGGTGCAAAATTATGTGAAAAATGGCGTCTTCCTGCGATTTTATCGGATACTTTGTATTATCACCATGCTCCAAGAATGGCCAAAATTCCTTTTGCGGCTGGTATAGTTTATATTTCAGATAGACTAATTTCTCTAAAATATGAAACAATGTCAATCAATCAGGATATTTTAGATTATCTGCAGGTATCTTTGGCAGATTCGCTTAATTTAAGAGAAAATATTCTTGCAAAATCCCAAATATTTTTAGATCAGCTTTCAGATTTTTAAGAAAGATATAAACTTTTGTAATTTTCTTTTATGGTTTTTGTCAATTTTTATATTTAGCCGTTTTATTATCTTCGTAATTAGTTTTTAGAAAAGCAGGTTTATCTTATGAATTTAAATGTAAGTAGTGTTAACTATGCCTCTAATGTAAACTTTGAAGGCAGAGGCAAAAATTATAGACATGATGCTAATACAAACCGCCATGAAGTTATGGATGCTGATTATATTGAACTTGAGTCTAAAAAAGAAGGCACGCCTGCAAAAAAGAAAGGGTTTTTCAATTATGTTAAGAACGCCTTAGCCCGCCTTGGTATTGGTGGTTCCCGTTTTCAATATCTTGACATCGAAGATGGCAGAGCTATTTTGAAGACATCAAAAGACGCCCCTGGTATTGACGCAGGAATAGTTGAAATCTCAGACTGTGATGCAGATTTAGACTTAGAAACTGATAGAACACTTGATTCAGACTCCGATAGTGATTTGGACATAGAAGCTGATGAACCTCGCCCCAGTTTCGATGAAGCTGCCGCCGCAATGCTAGATGTTATTAAAACTCAAAGGTTTAGCAAAACGTTAAAAAATGTTACATTGACCGAATTATGTCAAAAATATGGCTTAGTTGGAGAATGTGATGTTGTTCATGATATTGTAATGAAAAATGGTGTTGTGGAACGGATATGTGTTATTAATGATAGTGGCGGTGAAGAAGAATATTATCCCGATAGTGACAGTGAAGGGGATGAGGGATATCACAGCGGCGACGGTGATTCTTCCAGAGATTGGGAATAAACTTTTCCTTTGATAAATATTAAAGAATAGAGCAATACAAATAGGGCTTGTGGGATTTTTTAATCAAACAGCCCTATTTGGCCATTATCAAGCCCTGCAGGGATTTTATAACCAAGATGTTTGTATGCTTCTTTTGTAACAGTTCTACCTCGAAGTGTACGCATTAAAAGCCCTGATTGCAATAAATACGGCTCATAAACATCTTCAATAGTTCTGATATCTTCCCCTAACGCTACAGCTAATGTTTCTACTCCAACAGGCCCCCCGTTATATTTTTCTATAATAAGCTTTAACAAAGCTCTATCTGTGTTATCAAGCCCCAAAGGGTCAATATTTAAATTGTTTAAAGCTAAATTAGCAAGCTCTTTTGTTATCTTGCCATCTCCCTTGACAATTGCATAGTCGCTTGCACGCTTAATTAAACGGTTTGCAATTCTTGGCGTTGCACGTGAACGAAGAGCAATTTCTTTTGCTCCATCTTCATCAATTTCTACATTTAAAATTTTTGCACTTCTTTTAACAATCTCTTGAAGTTCTTCACTATTGTAGAATTCAAGCCTGTGAACTATTCCAAACCTATCCCTCAAAGGCCCTGAAAGCGCGCCTGCTTTTGTTGTAGCGCCAATAAGTGTAAATTTTTGAACAGGAACTCTCATTGTTTTTACGGTTTGGCTTTTTCCCGTGGTAAGGTCTATAAAAAAATCCTCCATAGCTGGATACAAAATTTCCTCTGCTATTTTATTTAAACGGTGAATTTCATCAATAAATAAAATTTCTCCAGCTTTGAGTGTCATTAAAATGCCTATAATATCTCTTGGACGCTCAAGTGCAGGAGCTGATGTTATTTTAATTTCCACTCCACATTCATTTGCAATAATATTTGCAAGAGTCGTTTTTCCTAGCCCCGGAGGCCCGTAAAATAAAAGATGGTCTAGTGGTACATTCCTTCGCTTTGAAGCTTCAATTGAAATTTTAAGTGTTTCTTTCAATGAACCTTGCCCGATATATTCATCAAACGTTTTCGGGCGGATAGTCTTTTCATAAGTTTCATCAAATTCATTCGAAACTGCCTCTAAATTTTTAGATTTTGGAGGCAGTTTTTGAACCTTATCTCCCCGTTTTGGGGAGTTATTTCTATTATTGTCGTCGTCTGAAATTATCATCTATCTTAAAAATCTAAGCCAAATGTACCCAGTGCTTATTAAAAGCGCAAGCATTGTTATAGAAAAACCGTATTTCAAAAATCTCATAAATGAAATTGGGTAACCATTTTTATGAGCAGTTTCAGATACTATAACGTTTGCTGCAGCACCGATTATTGTCATGTTTCCGCCAAGACATGCACCCAATGATAAGCACCACCAAAGAGGATGTGTATATTCTGCGCCTTCAATAGATTGAATTGTAGCAAGCATAGGCGCCATAGTTGCTGTGTATGGAATGTTATCAATGATACCTGATAAAATACCGGATGCCCATAAAATAATCATAGATGTTGCAGCCTGAGAGCCTTCTGTCACTTTTAAAAGCCATTTTGCCATAAGGTCAATACCACCTGAAGCTTCTAAGCCGCCAATTATGATAAACAAGCCGATAAAGAAGAAAATTGTATTCCATTCTACGCTTATTAAAAGCTTTGCAGGTTTTTCAAACACCATAAGAACGGCAGCACCAATCATTGCTATTAAATAAGTAGGAATATGGGTAATGTCGTGTGTTACAAACCCTAAAATTACAAGTGCTAAAACAATTCCTGAGCGGATTGCAAGCCCTTTGTGTAAAATTGTTCTTGAATTATCAATTTCAGCTACCATAGCCATTTTTTCAGGGGTGCTTTTTAACTGTTTTCTGAATACAAAAATCAAAATGCCGATAGTTATAAGCAAAATAAAAGCAACAATATCGGTTAATTCTTTTACAAAATCCATAAAGCTGAATCCTGCAGCAGAACCTATTATGATATTCGGCGGGTCACCGATTAATGTTGCAGTACCGCCAATGTTTGAACATAAAATTTCTGTAATTAAAAACGGAATGGGGTCAAGTTCTAGCTTTTTGCAGGCAACAAATGTAATTGGCATAACAAGGATAACCGTTGTAACGTTATCCAAAAATGCACTTGCAATAGCTGTAAATAACGCAAGAGCAAATAAGACAAGCTTCGGTTTTCCTTTTGTAAGCTTTAACATTTCATTTGCCATCCATTTGAACATACCTGAACGCGCGCAGATATGTACAATTATCATCATTGAAACAAGCAAAAATATTACGTTAAAATCAATAAAATTAATAAAATATTGCCCTAAGGTTTCAGGGGTTTTATCAGAGCTTAAAAGCCCTAAAAATAAAGTAGCGCACGCGCCAAGAAGGGCAACGGTTACTTTTGAAATCTTTTCCCATGCAATAAAAATATACGCTATGATTAGAATTGTAGCGCTAACCATAATGGCATTTTGCTGCACTAATTCATGCAAATGTTCCAAAATATCCTCCTCAAATAAAAATACTAATCTACTTAATTTTACCTAATCATAAATTATAGTCAATTTTGTTTTATAATAACCTACTGGTTAATCACTTTTCTTTGTTTGTGGTAATATGGATTTACATAAAACTTATTAGGGGAGAAATTTATAAATGGGCGTTATAGACGTATTGCTTAAAGTTTTCAAAGATCCAAATGACAGGAAAATCTCAAAAATCATGCCTGTTGTTGAGCATATAAATCATTTTGAAGAAGATTTTATGAAGCTTTCTGATGATGAACTTAAAGCTAAAACGGCTGAATTTAAAGAAATATTATCGAAAAGAGAAACTTCGCCCGATTATAAAACCGATAAGGCTCTTGAAAAAGAAGCTTTGGATAAAATTCTCCCCGAAGCTTTTGCGGTTGTTCGCGAAGCCGGACGTCGTGTTTTAAATATGCGTCATTTTGATGTGCAATTAATTGGCGGCATATTTCTCCATGAAGGGCATATTGCAGAGATGAGAACAGGGGAAGGTAAAACCCTTGTTGCAACATTGCCTGCCTATTTAAATGCTCTAACAGGTAAGGGTGTTCATATAATTACCGTGAATGATTACCTTGCTCAGCGTGACCGTGATTGGATGGGAAAAATCTTTGAATTTTTAGGTTTAAGCGTTGGTGTTATTTTATCAACAGATAGTTTTGATTTCGAAAAGAAAAAAACGGCTTATGCTTGTGATATTACTTATGGTACCAATAATGAATTTGGGTTTGATTATCTTCGTGACAATATGGCAACAAGCACGCAAGCTCTTGTTCAAAGACCGTATAACTATGCCATAATTGATGAAGTTGATAGTATTTTAATTGATGAAGCAAGAACTCCTTTGATTATTTCAGGCCGTCTTGAAAAATCAGCAGATACTTACAGATTAATGGCGAAAATTGCGCCGCAGCTTGAAAAAGTTACCCATTATGAGGTGGATGAAAAAAATAAAAATATAATTTTTACAGAAGATGGTATTGATAAAGCACAGGAGCTATTAGGAGTTGATGATCTATTTGATATCCAAACCCAGTATGCGCACCATCTTTTGCAAGCTCTGAAGGCAAAAGAGCTATTTATAAAAGACACGGATTATGTTGTTCGTGATAACGAAGTGATGATTGTGGATGAGTTTACGGGGCGCCTGATGCAAGGAAGAAGATGGTCAGATGGGCTTCATCAAGCCATTGAAGCTAAAGAAAACGTACCTATTCAGGATGAAACCCAAACCCTTGCAAGCATTACATTCCAAAATTTGTTCAGATTGTATCCGAAATTATCCGGCATGACAGGTACTGCTATGACAGAAGAGGCGGAATTTGGCAAAATTTACAATCTTCCTGTTACGTCAATTCCGACTAACAAACCTGATATCAGAATAAATGAACCTGATGCCATTTTTAATAAGACAACTGTAAAATACAAAGAAGTTGTTGAAGAAATTGTACGTATGTCTAAAATCGGGCGTCCCGTGCTTGTTGGAACTATCAGTATTGAAAGGTCTGAGCTTATTTCTGCCCTTTTAAAACAGGTAGGTGTAAAACATAACGTACTTAACGCAAAGCATCACCAGAAAGAAGCCTACATTATAGCTCAGGCAGGCCGTGTTGGTGCTGTAACGATTGCTACCAATATGGCAGGAAGAGGTACAGATATTTTGTTGGGCGGGAACCCTGAATATCTTGCAAAGGAAGAACTTGATTCTAAAGGGATTACTCCTGAAAATCCTAAATATGAAGAATTAAAAGAAGAAGCACTTATCCGCGCTAGAGAAATTACGGAAGAAGAGCATAGAAAAGTAATAGAGCTTGGCGGTTTGCATGTTATAGGAACAGAACGACACGAATCTCGCCGTATCGATAACCAGCTTAGAGGCCGTGCTGCAAGGCAGGGGGATCCTGGGTCTACTAAATTTTTCTTATCCTTAGAAGATGATTTAATGAGAAAATTCGGCGGAAATGTTATAGCACAGTTTATGAGTGATGATATGGTGATAAATTCTCCGCTTATTTCACGCCAGATTGAATCCGCCCAAAAGAAAGTTGAAACTCATTATTTTGATATAAGAAAATCGGTTTTAGAATATGATGATGTTATAAATATCCAGAGGGAAAAATTCTACGCCCAAAGGAAAAAAGTTTTAAATTCAAATAATCTTAATTCTGATATTATTTATATGATTGAAAAAGAGGTTGATAAAATCTTAAGACAGTATATTTCGCCTGATATGTCCCCGAGCGAATATGTTCCTGAAGAATTAAATATGCTGATTAATGAGATGAAATCTGTTTTCCCTCAATTAACAACGCTTTCTGTGGATGATATTAAAACTTTTAGATATACTGATATGTCAAATCACCTTAAAAACCTTACAAAAATGGCATATAAAAACCATGAGAAATTAACAGTTGATAATTTTAATTCTGTTATTGAAAGATATCAGCTTAATGAAGAAAAACAGGAAGCTTTCTCTGATAATAACGTAATAAGGCAGCTTGAGCGTGATATTTTATTGCAAGTGATAGATGCAAAATGGATTGACCACCTTGCAAACATTGATGATCTTAAAGATAGCATTGGTTTAGTTGCATACGGGCAAAAAGACCCGCTTATTGAATATAAAAAAGGTGCATTTAATCTCTTTAATTCTATGATGTCTGATATTCAATCTGAAACCGTAAGACACATTATGAGAACAAAATTTGGCGTTCAAATAGTAAGCCCTGATAACAGTGAAGTAGCAGATTTATCTTTAAGTGATACGCCGCTTACAGAAGGGGCTGTGTTGCCTCAAAGCCAGCTTATGGGGCAAGATAGGGGAATTGAAACGGAACTTACCAAAGCTCTTAAAAATTCTGTAAATAATGAAGCTGAAATTCAGGATAATATAGATGGCGAAACACCTGTTAAAAATGCTCCTATAATAAACGATGATAAAATTGGCAGAAATGATAAATGCCCTTGTGGAAGCGGGCAAAAATATAAAAATTGCTGCGGTAAAGGATTGTAAATATTTTTAAACATGGTGCGCAAAAAATAACTTTTATAAACCTTATATTAATCCGCACTAAAAAGAAATTGTTTAAAAATGAGAGTAGCAAGTATACATGCAAATGCAAATCCGGCTTTTTCGGGTATCATTTATTTTAATACAACGAAACACAATGATGTGCAAACCGATTATCCGTTTCAGCCAAATATTGAAAATGTTAAAAAACCTGCATCTGCTGATATTTTAGCACTCTTTAATGAAGCCGAAAAAACCACATCTGCCTTTTTGCCTATTCTTGATGAAGCTGAAAATATCCACTCCTATGCTAAAAATACAATATCTAAAGTGAACGATACTTATCTTGAAGTTTGCATTTCTAATAATCGTGATTTCTCAAGAGGAACACTCAGAATAAAAGATGATAATGGCGTTATAAAAACTGAGGCAGCATTTGACAGGGATGGCAATATTGAAATTATAAAAGATTATGAAAATAATAATGTAATTCTTTTTAACAGGCTCCCATCATTGCAATTAAAATCAGAGTATACTTATGATGAGGACCCCACCAAAGAATTTACAGTTTTTATTGATTGTGAAAATATCGAAGATAATGATTTAATAAAGGCTAAAGAGAGCTTTTCTTACCGTTCTGGTTCTCTAAGGCGTTATACCGGCTCTTGTGGAGCTGATATTAATTACGATAGATTTTATTCTGATTTTGCATACACTTTTAAAAGAGGTATTATTGCAGGCTTTGATTCAAAATACACGGTTGCTGCAGGCACTGAATACTCCAACAAATGTTTTGTGTTTGATTGTAAACATTATGATTATGAGCCTGTTAAAGCGCTTTCAAACGCCTCTCCTGTAAGATATGTTGAAAATAAAGTATTTTATAATGGTGCAATCCGTCATTCTACAAAAGAATTGCGTTTTTCTGATTATAAATTTCCGTTTGAATATTTTAAATAAACTTAAAACATACCTTTTTTATTAAAGTATATCGCGGCTCCTGCTGCTGCTATAATTGATAGTGTTACAATTATCATAAAGCCAAAAGGGTTTTCACGGAAAGGTGCGGGTACATTCATTCCCCAGAAGGTGCCAATCATTGTAGGAATTGAAAGGATAATTGTAATTGCAGCCAAAAATTTCATAATAACATTCACATTATTATTTATAATTGATGCAAACCCGTCCATCATACTTTCTAAAATAGTTCTGTGCATCTCAACCATTTCAACTGCCTGTTTATTTTCGATAATTACATCTTCAAGCAAATCAATATCATCTTCGCTAAATTTCAAAGCACTTTGCATACTATTTGAATTTGCAACCCTTAAAAGTTTTTGAAGCACAATTTGATTATCCTTAAGTGCTGTTGTAAAATAAACCAGAGATTTTTGCACTTCCATTAATTGAAAAAGTGCCTTATTATTTGTCGTTTTTTTAAGCGAATCTTCAATGCGCTCAGAATGCTTGTTGATTATATTTAAATATCTTAAATAAAATTTTGCAGCCCGAAATAAGATATTCAGCATAAAATTGGTTTTATTTCTTGTATCAAAATACATTGCGGTTTCGTGCGTAAATGAGCCTATAATCTTATTTTCCATAGATGAAACTGTAATAATGCTCTCAGGTGTATAAATTATACCCAAAGGCAGAGTATCAAAATTCCCTTCATCATCCATAAAAGGCACATTTGTAATTACAAGGAGGTTTCCATCCTCATATTCAATACGCGACCTTTCGTCCATATCGAGAGAATTCTTCAAAAAGCTTTCATCCAAATCCAAAACAAGGGAAACTTTCTGGATTTCTTCAAAGCTGGGGTCAATCATATTAAACCATGAGCCGGATTTGGCATCATTAATATTTAAAGTTTTAAGGGTTTTATCATCCTGTGTTTTGAAAATCTCAAGCATACCTTTTGCCTCTCTTTGACTAACCCTGTTTATACCTCTATTACACCACACAATTGAAATTTACGCAATCAATATTATAGTTTAAGCATCTCTTTTAATTTATCTAAAGATATTCCCATAACGTTAAAATAATCGCCTTCAATTTTTTCTATAAAACTTTTGCAATTCGGCATTAACTTTTTAAATTCAGGTGAAATTTCAAGCTCTTGTGTTAAAAAATCCTGTATGCCGTAGCTTCCTGCTTTATCAAGCGGATTAAATATTTCTATATATTTTTTAATTTCATCATCTTCTAAGGCGCGGAAAGTAACAAATGTTTCAACAGTTTCTGTGGTATCTTTTAAATCAGGGCTTTTTACAAGAGAGATAGAAGTAACTACCTTATGTGTTTTTCCTGATAAATTTTTAAGCATAGAAAAAGCCTCATCATAATTTTGAGGCTTTAATAAACACACACTACTATTACCTTCTTTGAGGATTACCATTGTATCTGCCCCGATTACCGTTGCCGTATAATCTATACGTCTTGCAACATCAAGAGCTTTATATAATGAATTCTTTTTTATGAAGCTTTCGTTATAAAATTTGAACGATTCTTCTTCGTAATTTGATTTTACAACTGTAAAATCGATATTTGATTTTGCTAAAATTTCTTTTCTTCTCGGGGAATTTGAAGCTAAAATAATCTTTTCCATTCCCCGATTATACCATAAACCTTTTTTAAGGTGCGGTTGCTAACATTTCCGGCTTTTTCATCTTTATATTACGTGATTTTGTATATTGTATGCTTCCTGAAATTGCACTAATACACGTACTTTTCAGTTTTTGCTGAATATTTAACATACAAAGATGCATCTGTGCATAATCATTCATTGCTTCATACATTTTATCCGGATTTATCATTGACGTTTGAATTGTGGGGTTATCCACTTTTTGCATTGCATATTTTTTTACAAGCATCGCATCAATTCTATCTCTTGCACCTATCGCCATAAGACCTTGTCTCCCTTTATTAAATTATATCCTTATTCTAAAGACTTTTTAAAACTTCCCTTTAAAAGTTCCAAACTCCTTTGTTAAAAGCTTTAACTCCCTTAAGTTTTAAATTGCCTCTTCCTGATTTAATAAAGTATTTTATTCTCTAAAAATTGCCTTAATATTTTAAATTATCTTAATATTTCTTAATAATACCCTCAAATAACCCGGCATTCTTAATTAAACTTGTCATTGCGAGCGACCGACGGGAGTGCGGCAATCCATAAACGTTTTAATCATCCTTATCTTTATATATTCCAAACTTCGGCAATCCTAAATTATATTTTTGTGCAAGCAGCCTTACAAAAATTGTTGCGACAATTGAAATTGAAATACATAAAAAACTGTTAGAATGCAATTGATAAAGCGCATAATAAAGGCACGCCCCAATTATGGCAGAAGATGCATAAAGGTCTTTATACATAATAAATGGCGTAGTGTTTGCAATAATATCGCGTATCACCCCGCCCCCAACGCCTGTTATAACGCCTACAAATATTGTTAGAAAAACGTTATCTCCAAAACCGTTTACAATGGCTGTATTTGCCCCTACAACTGTAAAAACACCAAGCCCGACAGCGTCAAAAAAAGTGATTAAATTATAATATTTTACACGTTTTCTCTTAATTGTTTTTATTGCAAGAATACCGATGTAAAATGAGGCTATAGCTGTAATAAAGGCAAACAGTACATAGATGCCGTTTTTAAACATTGAAGGGGGCAAAATTCCTAAAAGTATATCTCTTAAAGCTCCGCCGCCAACAGCAGTAATTGTACCTAAAGTTACCACCCCAAGCAAATCAAATCTTTTCTTGAAAGCAACAATGACGCCTGATATGGTAAATGCAATTATCCCAATTATTTCAATTATAAAGATTTCAATACCAAATTCCATAAAATTACACGCATTCTTTAAATACTTGTTTTAGGCTCTTTGTAATTCCGAAAAATCCTGTAAGAAAAGCCAGAAGTGCCATAATAATTAAGATTTTATCAACCCCGATAATTTCTGCTATATATCCTAAAGGTGCAAGGCTTAAGGCGCCTATTCCCCAGCTAAATCCTTGCATAACCCCTGAAATAACCCCTTTATGTTCTTTCATAAGATTTTGTGCTGCAACTATTGTGACAGACACTGATAAAAATACAAAATATCCGCTTAAAATAAATATTAAAACGGCAAAAAGCGGTATTTTATCTATTGTATACATAAACAATAATACCATCGGAAGAATTGTCCAGAATGACAGTCTTATAATATTTTCCGCCCCGATTTTCTTTTCAATCTTAGAACTTGTAATCATTGATATACCGCTTAATATGAAAAACAGTGTAATAATAATTCCTATTTGGCTCAAGGTGAAGCCTTTTTCTTTAAAGATAAATGGTGCATAAGTTCCAAAACTTATACTTACGCCTGATTTTACAATTGCAATCCATACTAAAGAAAGATAAGTTTTGTTCTTTAATATAATTTTCATTATGTTTAAGAATTTTTCTTTACTTTGATTAACTGTTGAAACAGGGATTTTTGGCACCGCAAAATATAAAATAATCGCAGTAGATACCCCTAAAATCGTAACATAGCTCAATGAATAAATTCCAAAATTTTCAACAAGTGATGAAGACATTACAGGCCCTAATGCATAGCCAATTGTTCCAAGTCCCATAAATGCACCCATATATTTTGATAAATTTGGATTATTAAAATTAAAAGTATTAACAAGGCTTGTTACCTGCGGGTGAAAAAGTGCATTTCCACACATTCCTACTAAAAGGCATGTGGCCATAAGTGAAGCTTGATTTGCAGCAGCGGTTAGCGGAATAAAAACTGCCCCCATAACAAGCCCCCATATCATAAAAACACGGTGGCGCATTTTATCTGCAAAAAAACCAAACAATGGCTGCATCATTGAAGAAAATAAATGCCCGCAAGCAATGATAAGACTTATTGTAGATAATTTTATTCCTAAATTTGATGTGAGCATAGGATATAGAGGAATTAAGGCTGATGCATATAAATCAACCATAAAATGCCCCATGGAAAGTCCGAAAATTGCCTTTTTATTTGCTGTTAATGCTTCTGTCATAAATTTTTCCTAATGTCTAAAATGTCTTATTCCTGTTGTTATCATTACAAGCCCGTATTTATCAACTGCCTTAATGACTTCAGGGTCTTTTATGCTGCCTCCGGGTTGAATTATCCCTGCTATGCGCTCTTGCGCTGCTGCTTCTATATTATCAATTGCAGGGAAAAAGCCGTCGCTTGCAAGAACCGCTCCTTTTGCGCTGTCACACACTCTTTTAAGTGCTATTTCGACAGACCCTACTCTGCTTGTCTGCCCGCCGCAAAGTCCCAGCGTCCTTAAATCTTTTGCTATAACAATTGCGTTTGATTTTAAATGTTTGCAAACTTTAAACGCGAAAACCATATCCTCAATCATTTCCTGAGTAGGTTTTTCTTTTGAAACAGTTTTAAACGTTTCAGGGTCAAGTTCTTTGCTGTCTTTTTCCTGAATAAGGGCGCCAAAAGGAGTTAAACGCACTTCTTTTGATGTAAATTTTAAATATTCAGCTAAAGGTGTGTTTAATTTTACAACCCTTAAATTTTTCTTTTTTCTAAGCTCTTCAACGGCTTCATCCGTGAAATCAGGAGCTATAACAACCTCTAAAAACATAGCGGTAAGCATTTTGGCTATTTCTAAATCGATTTTTCCTGTAAATGCTACAATTCCGCCAAATGCACTTAAAGGATCGCAATCAAGTGCTTTTTCCCAGGCATCTTTTAAAGTTTTTCCAAGCGCTACCCCGCAAGGATTTGTGTGTTTGATAATAACAGCTGCATTTACATCGTAAAATTCAGCTGCAATGTTCAAAGCTGCCGTAGCATCAATAATATTGTTATATGAAAATTCTTTTCCGTTTAAAAATTCATAATCAACAGTTTTATCGTAATTGTATAAAGCAGCAGGCTGATGCGGGTTTTCACCGTATCTTAAATCTTTTATTTTTGACATATTGAGATTTTGAAATTCTGCCATTCCATCTTCTTTTTCGGTAGAAAACCTGTTTATAAGTTCATCTGCAATTATGCCATCATATTTTGAAGTAACTGAAAATGCCTTAATTGCAAGCTTTTCCCTTGTTTTTATATCAATATTATCAATATCGATATCATAATCTTTAATATTGGATATCACAGTCACGTTTTCAAAGTTTTTTGCTGCTGCACGAAGCAGGGCAACTCCGCCTATATCAATGTTTTTAATAAGTGTTTCTATTTCAGCATTACACCCTCTGTAGTTTTCAAAAGGGTATAAATTTACACATACCAGGCTAAAAGGCTCAATTCCTTCTTGAGCAACACATTCGCGTTCTTTTTCATTTGCAAGAATTCCTGCAAAAATTTTAGGATGTAAGGATTTTACTTTACCGCCAATAAGTTCTCTAAACCCCGTAATATCAGCACTTTCTACAGCTTTAATACCATTTTGTTTTAATAAATCAAATGTTCCGCCGGTAGAAATTATATCAAATCCTGATTTAACAAGTTTTTTAGCAAATTCTACAATGCCTGTTTTGTCAAAAACGCTTATATATGCTCTTTTTTTCATATTTTTTCTTCTCCCCGCCCTTAATTGTATAACAAAAATAAGTATTGTATAATATCACCTAAAGTTGAATTATATTTGGAACATTGAAATATAAATAGGCAGGACACCTTGATTTTCAATTAAACTTCAGCACAACAAAAACACTTCGGCTTTGGCTGATAGTTTAAGTGAAAGGAGGCGTTGCTTATGCAAGAAATTAATATAAGTTTATTATTGATTTTGTTGATTTTAATCATAATAAATAACACCCAACGCAAGCGCTAGGTGTTACTTCGACTTTTAATCAGGGTATGGTAGTTACGAGCTACCGTCCTGTCTATCTATATTTTAATACATCTTTATATTTAATACAAGCCTATTATAGAAAGCGGTTTATCCCTTCTGCTTTGCGCCGTATCCATACCAGTCACAAATTCCATCTTTACAAAATTCACGCTCAAGTTCTGCCATAATGGCTTTATGAGTCATTTCAAATGTAATCGGTGTAATTGAAATTCTGTTTGCGCGTACTGCACTGATGTCTGTGCCATCCTCTTCGTGTTTTGTGGTTAATTCACCCGCCATCCAGTAATATACCTTGCCTCTCGGGTCAACCCTTTTTTCATATTCATCTGTAAACATTTTTGAACCGAGCTTTGTAATTTCAACCCCTGCAATATCTATCTCTTCAAGTGCAGGTGTATTCACGTTTAAAATAGTTTTTTCAGGAAATTTTATTTTTTCGATTTTTGGTAAAAATTTTGCAATAAAATCAGCTGTTACATCGAAATATACAGGGTCGCAGCTCATGCTGGCAAGGCTTACTGCCATGCTTGGATAATTAAGCATAGCGCCTTCCATAGCGCAACTTACTGTACCTGAATATAAAATATCTATCCCCAAATTCGGCCCGTGGTTTATGCCTGAAATAACTAAATCCGGCTTTTCTCCTTCATTCATAAGCTCAATAAGCCCTAGTTTAACGCAATCCCCGGGTGTTCCAGATGTTACCCATACTCTTTTTGCACCAAACTTTGATTCCAATTCTTCTACACGAATTGGCGTATGCAAGGTTAAAGAATGCCCTGCAGCACTTCTTTCTCTATCTGGTGCTACAACATATACATCATGCTCTTTGCTTAATCTTGTCATCAAGGCTTTAATGCCTAAAGCCGTTATCCCGTCATCATTTGAAATTAAAATTTTCATCTTTTTCTTAAAAATCCTTCTTTTTTCTGTTTTATTATTATATCATATTTTTCAAATGTTACTTTTATTGCCATTTTTATTCATATATTATAGAATATTTTTGTAATTTAAATTTTATATAAAGGATTTTAATATGGCAAGAATAGTTAGACCAACTTGGGCAATTAGATGTCAAAATTCAAGCTGCAGAGAGCTTTTTGAAGTTGTTGTATTATCAGATAACAAGCAGCAGGAAGTAGTATGCCCAAAATGTGGCGAACACTATATTTACCCTCCCCTTCAAGACGATGAAATTGAAGAATAACGCTGTTTTTAGCGAATTTAACGCAAACGGCAAAAGATATTTTACTTTTAACGATTATTTGTTTCAAAAGTTTGGCAAAAAAGTGTACAAAATCACTCTTGATGCCGGATTTTCATGCCCGAACAGGGATGGAACAATATCAAGAGGCGGATGTATTTTTTGCGATGATTCCGGAAGTTTTTCACTGGCACACTCTTCTCATCTTTCAATTGAGGAGCAGGTGAAAACCGCTATTGGAAATTTGCCCAAAAGATTTAAAGCAGAAGCTTTTTTAGCTTATTTTCAGGCTTTTTCAAACACTTATGCTGATGTTAGAACTCTCCAAAAGACTTATGATGAGGCATTCTGTGATGATAGAGTGGTTGGCATTTCAATAGGGACGCGCCCCGATTGTCTTGATGAAGAAAAGCTTGATTTAATTGCTTCATATAAAAATCCCTGGCTTGAACTTGGGCTGCAATCAGCTCATGATAAGACTTTAAAGCTCATAAATAGAGGGCATAACTATAAAACCTTTGAAGACGCCTATCTTTTAGCTAAAAAGAGAGGCATAAAAGCCTGTGTGCATATTATTTTGGGCTTGCCCGGGGAAACTCCGCAGGATATGTTGAAAACAGCAAGAATATTATCAAACCTTGAAATTGACGGTATTAAGCTCCATACTTTAACCGTTCTTCAAAATACTCCCCTAGCGAAAATGCACGCCGAAAACCCTATTACATTGCTTTCAGAAGATGAATACTGTTCTTTGGTGTGTGATATTATTGAAATTCTGCCAAAAACTACAACCGTTCACCGTGTCGGCGGCAGCGGCCTTTCTACCACACTTATTGCCCCGCTTTGGGCGCGAAATAAATTTGAAACCATGAATAAAATTGACCGTATTCTTTGGGAACGTGATACCTTCCAAGGCGCTAAATTTCACCCCTGATTTTCTTCGCCGTTTATGATTTGTATACATATTTTATCAGCCTTTTTATAAATTAATTCAACTAAAGGCCTTATTTTTACCGTTGTTTCGCCGTCATCTTCTTTGCAAATATCGTACACAATACCTGCGGTGTTCAAAATATCTTCCGCTGTTGTGAAAAATTTCTCTAAATCTTTGTTCATAAGCATTTTACCTTATTTTTGTTAGTGTCACTATTTGAATATAATGTTAGTATAGCTAACAATTTAAAAATGAACAAGAAATATTTACAAAAGTTAGGAAAACATCTAAAGAAATTAAGGTTGGAAAAGGGATTAAAACAGGACGATTTTGATTGTGGAAACATTTCGCGTTCTATGGTTGGTCTTATCGAAACATCAAAGACTGATGTTACTGTTACGAAGCTTAAGGTGATAGCAGATATTCTTGGTATAAAAGTTAAAGACCTTTTTGATTTTGAATAAAACCTGTCATTGTGAGCGCAGCGCGGCAATCCAGTAAAATCTTATATTATTTCTTTTGGAGGAAGATTTATCGTGATTGAGGATGAAAAAAACTCTTGTCTGGCAAAGTTTTTGAGGAAAAATTTAGTGAATTTAAAATTCTTTTTGGGAAAAGGGTTAAATATTTTAGGGATTTAAAAAAAATATACACAGGAACACCTTGCGGAGCTTATAAATATCGAACAATCAAACCTTTCAAATATTGAGCGCGGCAAAGTTTACCCTACTCAAATAACGCTTTACCGCTTGGCTTCTGTGCTTGGGGCGGAGTCATACCGCTTTTTTGCTGTTTTGCCTACACTTGCAGTACAGGATATTTTTCTGCACTGTACACTAAAACCCTTATACTGATTAAGTTTTATCGTTTTTTATTTTTTAGGTTACAATTTCATTTTTATTATTATTCTGAGTGATAAATGTTTTGTTGCAAAACTTTACAATATCTGTTGCTGCAATTGCAGCGGTACTCCAACAGTTTTGTAAATTAAAACCACCGCAAAACCCATCTATGTTTAGGTTTTCACCTATTATCCAAAGGTTTGATACAATTTTTGAATGACAATTTTTGTCAATTTCGGTTAAATCCACCCCGCCAGCATGGACTATCTCGCCCTTGCCATCGATGTTTTCAGCAATCAATGTCAGATTTTCAAGTTTTTTAATTTCTTCTTTTTTAGCATGTGCTGCCTGTTTATTAAAATCTATCTCATATTTTTCAAACAAATACTGTGTCAAAGACCTTGGTATTATTTGACTTACGACATTTCCAAAACTTTTTGTTGAATTTTTTGCTAAAAGTTCTAAAAGCTTATCTTGCTTGAGTATTGGGATATTTATTTCATAAGGAAAAGGCTTATTTACATTTTTTGATGAAATTTTAAAAATACAAGGGCCTGAAACACCAGCGTGCGTGAAGATTATACCTCCATCATTGGTGTCGAGACTTACTCCTATGGGAAAATTTTCGCCTTTATCTTTTATTTTTAAGCCGCAGAGTACTGGTTTAAGGGGGATTACGGTGTGTTTAAATTGTTTAGCCAGGCCGCTGCAATCCTTTGAGCCGGTCGCAAGTACTACAATATCATACTTGTCTAGCTCTTCAATGTTTTTTATCTCTTTTTTGATAATTTTAATATTTTTAGATTTTAAAAGTTCTGCAATCAATTGCGCACGAAGGGTTTTAGAACTGTTTGATACGGGAAATATCCGTCTGTCTTCTTGTGTATAGGTTTTAATCCCTATTTTTTCAAAATATTCAAGCGTTTCAGCCGTGCTGTACCTTGAGAATATTGAATAGAGAAACTTTTCACCCCTTGGATAAAACGAAGCAAGAGTTTTAAAATCGTGTTCGCCAAATGCCAAATTGCATCTGCCTCCGCCTGTTGGAAGAATGGTTGATAATGTTTCCTTAGGGTCAAAAAGTGTTATACTGTAGCGATTTTGCCCCATTTTTTTAAATTCTTCAATAAGCCGTAATGCACAATATACGCCGGCTGGTCCCGTTCCGACTATTGCAATTTTACTGCTGACGGGATTTTTAGGAGGATTTTGCTTTTTGTGTATGGCACTGTTTTTTAACATAATTTTAAAATTTGCCTTCAAATTAACATTCTAATTTGACTCAAAACTTGATTGAGGCAAAATTGTTCCATACAGAAAAACATCTTCAGGGTCTGAAAGCTCTTCGTGAAGCTGCATTACAGACTTTTGTAAAACAGGGTGAACAAAATTCGGACTGATTTCAAGCATGGGAACAAGTGCAAAAGCCCTTT
This sequence comes from uncultured Vampirovibrio sp., assembly GCA_910577515.1. Lineage (GTDB taxonomy): Bacteria > Cyanobacteriota > Vampirovibrionia > Gastranaerophilales > Gastranaerophilaceae > MGBC122484. Next base: position 180,917 of record CAJTLW010000001.1, on the reverse strand, counting down.
GATGCACGTATTTATGCGGTATTTCAAGAATTTCGTTTTTAAAAACTAAATTATCGTAAAATAATATATCAATGTCTACAGCCCGCTCTCCCCAATGTTCTTCAGCTTCCCTGTTTCTGCCCAGTTTTGCTTCAATGCTCTGGCAGATTCTTAAAAGCTCAATTGGCTGAAACTCAGTTCTTACCGCTATTACAGCATTTACAAACCAGTTTTGTTTTTTGTTCCCCCAGGGTTCTGTTTCATAAAAAGCGCTGGAAGCTGCCAATTTTATTGAGTTGTCGGCGGTTAAAAAATTTACCGCTTGCTGGATATTTGATAGTCTATCGCCCCTGTTAGAGCCTAAAGACAGGTATACTAGCGCCATTTTGCCTTCTTTTTTTAAACATTATATTCAATATAATTAACATTTTATTATTCTTTTGATATAATGGCAACAGGTCAAAAAACCGAAAAATTAGTATTTTAAAAAGGATAAAAAATGAAGAATAATCAGTCTTTAGGGGTATATATTATAGTTGGAATAATTGCTCTGATTGTGCTTGCAATGGTATTTGCAGGTCCTGTGACCTCCACAAGCGAGATTTCGTATTCTGATTTTATTGAAAGAGTTGAAAATGGCGAAATTAAGAGTGTTACAATCGCCAAAGATACTTTGTTTGCTGTGCCGAACGAAGATAAAAATTCTGAAACAGCTACCAAACAAGAAAAAACACCTGCCGATGATTTGGCTTCGAGGCTGATTACCCCTGTAGGACAAGAATTACCGGTGCTGCAATATAAAGTGAGAATTCCTGAAAATGACCCGAAATTTTATTCTCTTTTAGATGCTGCAGGTGTTGAAATTAATATTAAAAAACCTCAGGATGGCTCTATATTTAGCACTTTAGGCTCTATTTTACTTCCGCTATTTTTTATCGGATTAATAATTTTAATTTTAAAGGGAATTCAGCAAGGTGGTTCTGCTGCAATGAATTTTGGCAAATCAAGAGCTAAAATGATGCAGGAAAACAAGGTAAAAGTAACATTTAAAGATGTTGCAGGCATTGATGAAGAAAAGCAGGAACTTGAAGAAATTGTTGATTTTCTGAAAAATGCTGAAAAATATACCAAACTGGGTGCTAAAATTCCTAAAGGCGTACTTTTGGTTGGTGTGCCAGGTACTGGTAAAACCCTTATGGCAAAAGCTGTCGCAGGGGAAGCCGGCGTTCCTTTTTTCTCTATTTCAGGTTCAGACTTTGTTGAAATGTTTGTAGGTGTTGGTGCAAGCCGCGTTCGTGACCTTTTTGAGCAGGCTAAAAAACATCAGCCCTGTATAATATTTATAGATGAAATTGATGCAGTAGGTAGGCAAAGAGGCGCCGGAATGGGCGGTGGACATGATGAAAGAGAACAAACCCTTAACCAGCTTTTGGTTGAGATGGATGGCTTTGATGAAAATACTAATATTATTGTACTTGCAGCTACAAACCGCCCAGATATTCTTGATAATGCGCTTTTAAGACCGGGCAGGTTTGACCGCCAGATTATAATTAATCGCCCTGATATTCTTGGCAGAGAACAGATTTTAAATGTTCATGCCAAAAATAAACCGCTTGCAAAAAATGTTGACCTTAAAGTGCTTGCAAAAAGGACTCCGGGCTTTACAGGGGCAGATTTGCAGAATTTATTGAATGAGGCGGCGCTTCTCTCTGCCAGACATAATAATACGGAAATTACTATGGAGCATCTGGATGAAGCCATAGATAAGGTTATGGCGGGGCCTGAGAAAAAATCAAGAATAATTTCAGATGAAGAAAAAGAAAATACAGCACACCATGAAGTAGGACATGCCCTTTTGGCGCTGCTTTTGGATAATTGCGATCCGCTGCATAAGGTTTCAATAATTCCAAGAGGCATGGCACTTGGGATTACAACCGTTCTTCCTGAAAAAGACCATTTGACGCTGAAAAAGAATCAGCTTTTAGATAGAATTACAATGACGCTTGGCGGCAGAGTGGCTGAAGAAATTATTTACGGCTCTGAAAATATTACGACTGGTGCTTCAAATGACCTTGAAAAGGTTACAGCCATTGCCCGTAAAATGGTGACTGTTTATGGTATGAGTGAAAAGATGGGCAATCTCCAATATGGAAAAAGTCAGGAACATGTCTTTATGGGGCGTGATTTTGGCCATAGTCGTGATTTTTCAGATGAAATTGCTGCTGAAATTGATAAAGAAGTGAAAAAAATTGTTGATGAAAGATATGAAATTGCCCGCAATTTGCTTCTGGAAAATGAAGATATGCTAAGAAAAATTGCACGTGAACTTTTAGAACGCGAAACCCTTGATGATAATGAATTTAGAGAAATTATGGATAAAATCAAGGCGCAAAGAGGCGAAACACAAGCTTGAAGGTGATAAAATATAACTTAAAACAGGCCTAAATATTACTTCCTGTTTTTTTACGGGGGGGGGGGGGTAGTTTCTGCTAATTTTTCCTCAAAAAGTATATTACCGGATGCAATCCTTAATGTTCTTTTGATTTCTGCAATATAGCCCTTATACTGGTTTCTTACGTTTTTTGGTGTATCTTTTTGTTTAAGAATATTTTCTGCATCAGATAAGTATTTTTTAACGTTTTTAATCATTTCGGGATGTTCATCCAAAAAATCTCTGTATGGCATAATTCCTCTTGCATTATTGCAATCGGAACACATTAATAAAAGATTACTGAATTGATTATTACCTGAAGAACAGTACGGATCAATATGCTCAATTGTTGCTGTTGTGTGTTTTATTAAGTTGTATATGCCTTCTTCAGAGCTTCGTCTTTTATATTTAACAACAAAAGCATCATTATCTTTTTTAGAATTTGGCAATCTGCTGAAATAAGGCTCTAATTCTTTTCTTTGGATTTTAATTTTATTGTCTTTATTGAATTTAAGCAGCATATCAATTAATGCTTTATTTCTGAATTCACCCTCTTCTTCTGAATTCATTGCAAGCTTTATTTGTTGATATCTCCATTTTTCAATTTGAGCCTCTTTTTTGGGATATTTTTTTATAATATGGTTTGTTAAATCTATTACAACGCTTATTTGTTTCATTCTTAGGCGTTCCCTGTAATTATCTGAAATCATATTTAAAATTTCAGAAAATTCTAAGGCAGGGTTTTCTACTGCTTGTTTTGCAATTACTGCTGCAAGTTTTCGTTTTGAAGCCTGAAATTCACTCATATTATCATAAAGTGCTTGTGCTAATTCTTTACCTCTTTTTGGTGCAATCTCTTTTGTAACTGCCTCAGCATGTTCTTGATTAAAATCTTTCATTTTTTCGCCGCAGCAGGGGCAGGAAATGTTGCTTCGATATTCTGAAAGTCCAAATTTGCTTATTTTTATTCTTGCACCAAAGTTTAAAGCACGTGCTGTTGGCAAATTTACAGGTAGGTAATTTGCTTTAAAATTTGAATAATCTGGAACTTTATATTCTTCAAAATGATTGGCGCTATTGTTTTCTGCAGTGTTTTTCTTTTCTTGTACTGCATTTGTACCCGATATTCTAAAAGTATTTAATAAAACTCTCATAAGATAATTTATTAAAACACAAAAAAGGAAATATTTGCGTATCTAAAATGCATTTGAAATATAGACTAAAGGTTGCTTTTAATCTTCTGATAAGGTTCGCCGTTTTTAAAATATTCCCTGAAATTTTTATGCACTTCATTTTGAAGTTCTTTAAGTTTCTCTTCCACCTGTAGTCTTATTCTTTCAATTTCAGCGTCATCTGCATCTTTGTTTACATAGATTGGGTCACCGCACAAGAGACAAAGCTTTTTGCAAAATAGTGGAAAGCAAAATTCATCCCATGTTTTTAATTTTATAAATCCGCGCCCCGGGTTATGCCAAGCAAAAGGTACAATTGGGATACCGGAAAGCTTCGCAATTTCAACAATTCCTTTTTTTACAACCTCTTTTGGCCCGTTTGGCCCGTCTATTGTTATTGCAACGTTGTTTCCTTCTTTTAAAATATCTAAAATTTTAAGAGATGCTTCTGCCCCATCCCTTCTTTGAGAACCTCTAACTGTTTTTATGCCGATAGCCTCTGCCGCCATTGCGATAATTTCACCGTCTTTAGATTTACTTATAAGACAATGAAGTTTTTCGCGCTCCGGTATGCCGTATACGCCACATTGCCTTGAATGCCAAAGTGCAAAAAGACAATTTGTATTTTTTGGATAATTAATTACTTTGCAATCATAAAAATGTCTTTTTATTTTAAAAATGGCGGTTACAATGAAACCGAGAATTTTTGCCTGTTGTTGTTTGCTTATAAATTTAGGTTCAAATCTCATTTTTTATCCTTTTCTTAAATCGGAAGCCAGCTTGTGTGCATAAAGCCCTTCAGCCGCAGCCAGCTTTGATGCGGTTTTTGCAAGTTCATTTGCTGTCAACTTATCAATATTTTGCACTGTTAAAATTTTAATAAAATCGAAAACGCTTAAGCCGCCCGTATATTTTGCTGCCCTATTTGTAGGCAACACATGGTTTGTGCCGGAACAATAATCCCCAAATACTTCAGCGCAATTTTCGCCTATAAAAAGGGAGCCGTAGTTTGTAAATTTATCTTTATATTTATCTGCTTTTTTGAACATTAATTCAAGATGCTCCGGCGCTCTTTTATTTGAAATTTCAATTGCTTCATCAATTGAATTTACAATTATTGCGATAGATTTTTCAAATGCAATTTGTGCAATTTCCTTTGTCTGCAGGGTTTCAAGCTGTTTTAAGGCAGATTGCTGAACGCTATCTGCAAGTTTTTTGCTAGTTGTAACAAGGTAGCTTCTTGCGTCTTTGTCATGCTCTGATTGAGCAAGCATATCGGCGCTTATAAGCTCAGGGTTTGCGTTTTCATCTGCCACTATTAAAACTTCGGAAGGCCCGGCAAGAAAATCAATATCACACACCCCATAAACATATTTTTTTGCAAAAGTCACATATTTATTTCCAGGGCCTACAATTTTATCCACAGGCAAGATGCTTTCTGTGCCGTATGCAAAAGCTGATACTGCTTGCGCTCCGCCTAGTTTGTAAATCTTATCAGCACCTGCAATGTGTGCTGCAACAATTGTTTGCGGACGGATTTTTGGGGATGTTAAATAAATTTCTTTAACCCCTGCAACTTTAGCCGGCGTTACTGTCATTATGCAGGAACTTGGGAGCGGATAATTTCCGCCCGGCACATAGCATAAAACCCTGTTGAGCGGAATAATTTTATGCCCGAGTGTTGAATTATTTTCATTAATTTCAAATTCTTTTATGCATTCAAATTGTTTTTTAGAAAATTCTAAAACTCTTTTGTGAGCTTCTTTTATGGCATTAATGACATCCGGGTCTGTATCTTTATAAGCTTTTTCGATTTCATTTTCTGTAACAAGAAAATCATCGGCAGTGCTAAAATCACCATCATTAAAGCTTTTTGAATATTCAATTAGGGTTTTGTCTTTCCCTTTTTTAACATCTTCAATGATTTTTTGAACACCGTCAAGTGTTTCAAACTCAATCACGGAGTAAAAAGCGTCATTTATTTCTTTGTTATTTAATTCTTCTTTTGTGTATATTCTCATAGCTCTACTTTGCGCGTGATGCCAGATTGTTTAAAATATCATTTGGTGTAATGTCGTGCATTGCCATAAATACAAGCAAATGATAAATTAAATCTGCGGCTTCCCAACCAAGGCCGTCCCCAAATTCAAAATTAACTGATTCAAAGGCTTCTTCCATAATCTTTCTTTTTAAATAAAATTCATTATTAAAAAGCTTTGTAGTATAAGAACCTTCAGGCATTTTTGCTTTTCTGTCTACAATTAATTTATAAAGGTCATATACGCAAAAATCTTTATCTTCAAAACAGCTATACCTGTCTAAATGGCAGGCATTTCCGCTCTGGTTAACCTTAAATAAAATTGTATCCCTGTCGCAGTCAAATTTTGCTGAAACCAATTCCTGTGTATTTCCTGAAGTTTCGCCCTTGGTCCATAATTCTTGTCTTGAACGGCTGAAATATGTAGCCTTGCCTGTTTTTAAAGATTTTAAGACACTTTCTTTGTTTGAATAGGCAAGCATTAAAACTTGCTTTGTGTTTTTATCTTGTACGATTGTAGGAATTAAACCGTCTTTTGATTTATTAAAGTCAAGACAGGCGCAAAATGCTTCTTCCAGATTGATTTTTCCTGTATAAATCGACATGCCAAGCTGGCAGGAAATGTTCATTTCTTCAAGTTCTTTGATTTCATCAAGTGTTGTAATTCCGCCTGCTGCAACAACCGGCATATTTGTAATTTTTCTGATGGCGCGGTACGCATCAAGGTTGGTACCCTGCATCATGCCTTCTTTTTCAACGATAGTGTATAAAAATCCGGAGCAAAAATTTCCAAACCTGTGAACATGGGCTTCTGTTGTCACTTCAGTATCTGTTTGCCAGCCATCAACTGTTATTTTGCCATTTCTTGAATCAATTGCGACAATTACCTTATCCTTTGGAAGTTTTGATAGGAAATTTTCATTTGCGGCAGTTCCTATGATAATTTTTCTTGCACCATAAGATAAAATTCTTTTTGCTTTTTCAATATCTCTAATGCCGCCGCCTACCCTGCATTCGGCAATTTTGCAAACTTCTTTTATGATATCCTCGTTGTCTTTACCTTTGTTCATGGCGGCATCAAGATCAATTACTGCTATTTCACCAAATCTTGCATAATATTTTGCAAGTTCGATAACATTTTCTTTTTCTAAAACCTTTTCTTTTCCTTGTCTTAATTGAACTGCTTTGCCGTCCATAAGGTCAATGCTTGGAATTATCATTTTAAAAAATTGCCTTCCTAAAAACTATTTAATATATTTGTTTAAAACTTCCCAGTTGAAGCGCTCTTCTCTTCTTCTTTCAAAGTACTCATCTTCTTTGTAATTTTTTAAATCTCTGATGTAAGAATAGTAGTCGCTTTCTTCGCAAGCTTCAATATAAGGGATATTAAATTCCATAGCTAGGTTTTGAACCTTAACATCATAAGAAATAGGTAATACCTTTATCCCCATTTTTAAAGCTAACAGAACTGCATGATAGCGCATGGCAAATAAATATTCAAGATGTGAAAATTCTTCAATCAAATGTCTGTGAGAAGTTGGTAAAATAACTTCCGTTTTAATATCGCTGCACTGAGCCTTCAGCCAATATTCAAATTTGTATGCAAGATCAGAATCTTCTTCATTTTGGAATGAGAAAATCTTAATTTTTCTATCTCCAAAGTAAATTCCTATATATTTTGCAAGCTCTTGTAATAATGTCGGGTGTAAAAATCTATAGCTTCTCAATTGAACGCCGACACAACCTTGATTATCCAAAGGTGGAACATTCAAATCCCAAACAGGGTCTGTAACATACCTTGAAGAGATGCCCCATTTCTTTAAAATTCTTTGTGAATAAATATCGCGAACAAGAATTAAATCGCATCTTTTAAGGATAAACCTGCTTAAACGCTGCCAGCCTTTACCATAAATTGGCCCTATTCCTTGTGCAAAAATTATGACTTTAGTTCCTAAAAGCTTTGCAAGCCCTATAATTGCAAGGTAATACAAAAGGCTCAAAGAGCTTGTTCCGTTTTGGATAAGGCTTCCGCCCCCGCTTATTAGAACATTTGAATCAATAATACCCCAGATAATCTGAATAATATTTGTATAATGAAGTGCATTGATTTTAAACATTTTTTGCGTATTGCGCGGGTCGCCTGAAAGCGCCGTCACGTTGCAATTGTTTCTTTTTAAATATTTAACAAGAAGCCCCAAAATGGCATCATCGCCAAAGTTTTGAAAGCCTATATATCCTGAAATTAATACTCTTTTACCTTTACCCATAAATTTTCTCGCAATATTCTTCTACATCTTTTTTATACGGAATAGATTTTATAGCCCCCACACTTTGCATTTGCAATAAGCAAAGCGCATTTGCAAATTTTCCTGCGCTGTGTATATCTTTTCCATTCAGGTAGCGGCTTAAAAAACCGCCGTTAAAAGCGTTTGAAACACCTGTTGCATCTATCATTTCGGTTAAAATAGGGGGTATATTTACCGTATCATTATTTTTATAAATCGTAACCCCGGTATCTTTGTCTTTTACAATAATCATTTTTATACCAAGGTCTGATAATCTTGTAATAAGCATATTAACGCTTGTTGTATCAAAAAGCTGCTCACCGTCTTTTGTTTCAATAAATATTATATCGACATATTCTTTTATCAGGTTAAAGTTTTCAAGCGCTTCATCTTTAATTGTATTGTATTTCTGGCAATTAGGGTCATAGGCAGTAATTATGCCGTTTTCTTTTGCAAATTTAAAAGCTTCCTGAACGCACTCTCTTGCACTTAAGGATAAACTTTGCACAAATCCGGTTGCATAAATAAGTTTTGAAGATTTTATATAATTAAAATCTATATCATCAACGCAAAGCGTGCTTGCAGCTGTTTTTTGCCTGTAATATTGATATTCTCTTGAATTGTTATCGTGGCCTACAAAATAAATGCCGTTTTGCCCCTTAGACAGTTTTACTGTGCTTGCATCAAGGCCTTCTTTTTGCCAAGCAGAAATGAGATATTCACCAAAAGTATCATTCCCAACTTTTGTGATATATCCTACTTTAGAGCCGCTTCTTAATGCCGCAATGGCGCTTACCAGTGCATCTCCGCCATAATTTTTATTAAAACATTCGCTTGTTTTAAGAGATGCAGAGGTAGATAATTCTATGAGACTCTCCCCTATGGTAATTATGTCTAATTTCTCTTCCATACCTTATCTTTACCATATTTACCGTTTGTGTGTCAAATTGTTACATCTTTAGACAAATTGTTAAATTTAGTGGTATATATGGTTTTATGAAAAACATATTATTAGTAGCAGCAAATTCAGATATTGCAAAAAGTTTGATTGATTTGCTTTTAAACAAAAGTGAAAATAAATTTAATATTTTTGCAGCTTATAGAAGAAATCTGCCTCAAAAAAAAGAAGCTTTCACTCCTGTTATTCTTGATTTATGTGACGATAATTCTTTTTTTACTTTGGAAGAACAAATTAAAAATATTAAATTTGATGCTGTAGTAAATTTTGCAGGGGTTGCTATAACATCGCCTGTTTCGAAGCTAAATTCTGATGACCTTAATTTGCAATTTAATGTTTCAACAGTTGGTCTTGCAAGACTTCTGAGGTTTATTTATCCTCATCTTGATAAAAATTCAAAAGTTATAAATATTTCTTCAATGGCATCATTTGGGGTTTTTCCGTTTATTTCCCCCTATTGCGCTGCAAAAGCTGCAGCTGATATTTTGTTAAATTCTTTTGAAATAGAAACAGGAATACCTTGTGTTTCAATAAAACCGGGAGTTGTAGGTACAAAATTCTGGCAATATTGTATAAATTTAAATGAAGGCAATTTTAAAAATTTTGACGGAGAATATGAAAATATTGGTAAATTTCTCCTTCAAAACGCTAAAAAGAATGCAAGTAAAGGAGTAAGCCCTTTTGATGTTGCAAAAGTAATTTTAAAAGCAATTGAAGCGAGACATCCCAAAAGTTCTTATTTAATAGGTAAAGATGCTTATTTTGCATCATTAGCAAGATTTATCCCGAAAAAATTTTTAAACAAAATTATAAGATACACACTGAATAGAAGAGTAAGGAAAAGTATTAAAAATGAACAATAAAGGTAAGATTTTTTTGATATACCCGCCGTCTCCTATAATGAATCGGGAGGATAGATGCCAGCAGCCGACTGATGATTTAATCGTTATACCCCCTTTGCCGCCTTCTGATTTAATGTATCTTGCTTCAATTGCAAGACAGGAAGAGTTTGAACCGGAAATTAAAGATTACAGCTTAAATAAAGAAACAATTGACGATGTTTTGGCTGATATTGAAGAATTTAAGCCTGATTTTCTTCTTTTAAATGCTGCAACTCCGACTTTGAAAAACGATTTAGGAATTTTATCTAAAATTAAAGAAAAGTTTCCTGATATTAAAACTATAGCCAAAGGCGCGCATTTTAATATTTTAGCTAAAGAAGCGCTTGAAGAATATTCGGGGCTTGATATTGCAATAAGAGGTGAAGCAGAGCTTACACTTGGTGAAATTTTATCAGGTAAACCCTATAATAAAATCTTGGGGATAACATACAGAATGCCTGACGGTATTTTATCAACTGATAACCGCCCATTTAATAATGAACTTGATAAGCTCCCTTATCCTGCACGCGATTTAGTGGATAATAATATTTACAGGCGTCCCGATACTGGTGAACTTCAGGCTGTTATTAAAGTTTCAAGAGGATGCCCTTTTCACTGTTTCTTTTGTCTTGCAACACCTGTATCAGGTGCAAAAGTACGCTACAGAAGTGCTGAAAATATTTTGGGTGAAATTAAAGAGTGCCATGAAAAATATGGAATTAAAAATTTTATCTTTTGGTCTGATATTTTTAACCTTGATAGAAACTGGGTGCAAAGCCTTTGTAGAGCCATAATTGATAGTGGTTTAAAGATTACTTTTTCTACAAATTCAAGAGCAGATACTGCTGATGTTGAAACCGTTAAATTAATGAAAAAAGCAGGCTGCTCGCTTGTTTCTATAGGTATTGAAAGTGGTTCGCAGTATATGCTGGATAAAATGGGTAAAAAAATTACACTTAATGATATTAAAAATACTGTTGCATTGTTTAAAAAAACAGGGATAAAAGTGTATGCTTACTATGTTTTGGGGCTTCCATGGGAGAGCGAAGAAACTGCACAGGAAACTATTGAATTTTCCAAAAAACTCAATACTCATTTTGTAAGCTACTACACAGCAACGGCACTTTGCGGCTCCAGATTTTATGATTATGTTAAAGAACATAATCTCGGCAGCCTGAATTATGATATGCCGTATTTTTACCCGAGTGTGAATACTCATCATCTTACAAAAGAAAGGGTTTTTGAACTCCACAAAGCTGCAGTAAAAGGCTATTATGTTCGATTACCTTATATTTTTATGATGCTTTTTCAAATTAGAAGCTTTGCAGAATTTAAAAATTATTTTAAAGCAGGACTTCGTGTATTGTTTAGGAACAAAAAACACTAAAATCCATCTTTTAAACAAGAAGAAGGATGGATTTATGAAGGTTTTTAATACTTATTTTTATGAGGTATCAAAAGGCACAAAGCCTGCAGCACTTCTCACATGTGAAAGTATACTTTTAGAGAAGATACTACCTAAATTGCAAAAAGCAAATATCTCTTATTTTGTGCAAAATCTTTCTGCATCAAAAGCAAATATTTTCTTTGGCAGAAAAGAATGTATTGAGGTTGTTGAAAAATTTTTAAATAAGCCTCTTGATAAGCTTTCTTTATATGAAGATTTTATTTTGGGAGTAATTTTAGGGTATGATACTGTTCTTCAATGCAAAAGACTTTTAGATAGAGATGAAATTTTAAAATCTATCAAAACTGCCTGAATGGCTGATGCTCTTGTGCAATTAAAAATTTACATATTCAAAATAAAATCACATACAAATAGTTTATTAGGAGAAACTTTTATGAACGTTTGTATTATGGATGGCTGTGTTGGCTGCGGCGCATGTGAAGCCATAAATTCGGATGTTTTCTTTGTAGATGTTGTAGCGCATGTAAACGATGGTGCAGTTGACGGTAACGAGCAGGATTGTATTGATGCAGCACTGGTTTGCCCTGTAAACGCTATTTGGGTAGAAGATATTTAAAAAATAGTACATTTGTGTGAAGAGATTTGACAGACTCCGTTTTTTAAATGTACGATATAAGTATAAAATTATGGAGGAAGTTAAAATTATGTATACTATAAAGAGATTTTTAGTACTTACTTTGGTTTCTTTTTTAACCTTATCTGCTGCAATGGCAGACGATGCTGTATTTTCAAACAATGCTCCGACTCAAAATGTTGAGCTTCAACCGGCAAATTCAAGCGTAAAAGCCGAAATTGTAAATGCTGTAAATAATGAAACACCGACACAATCATTGTCAAATGAAAAGTTTAAAAGTGCTGTAAATAACATTGAATCAGCACAGGTAGATATAAGAGAGCAGCTTGCAAGCTATAAGGTTCTTGTTGATGACCAAACGCTTAAGGTTGCAAATGAAAAAACCGAACTTGCGAGATTAAAAAGAGAATACAGAGCGCTTCAAAAGAAAATGAACAACATTGAAAAAATGAAAAAATTGTTAAACAACAATATTAATTAAAAACACAACTATAATAAATTAAAGTTAATTTAATAAATTTTCTATATCGTCCAGGGAAGCTTGGGCGATATATTTTTTAAATTCAATTATATTGTTAAATTCATCATTAAGGGCGCCAAAATTTTCAGAATTATAAAAATTATCCATAGAGGGCGGGGCTAAAAATTTTATTTTGTTAGCTGCAAAAATTTCAAGAGAATTTAATTCTTTTAGAATATTAAAAACATGTTGTATAAAAATTTCGCTCGTTCCTGTAATATCCGAAAGTTCTGAAATTAAAACTTCTCCATTTTTATTATTTGTTGCATATTTCAACATTCCAATTAACTGCTTTATGTGGTTTTCAATGCTAAAATCAACATCTTCCTTCATTAAATGAATTTTACAGTCGCCATTTTCTTTTTTGTTTTTTAAAATTTGAATAAAATCTTCTTCTGATGCAGGATAGTCAAAAAACATTAAATCTCCGTCGCCAAATTCTTCTTTGATTTTAGAATTTAGAGCCGGGTAATTTTTTAAAGCCGTTTTGGTTTTTATTTTTTTTGCAAAAATTTCAACATCCACATTTGGTCTTTTGACATATTCTTCAATTTGTGCCAAAATTCCCGTTTTTTGTCTATGGTCATAAAATTTTATCCTGCCTGCATCTTCCGTGTTCATATTTTCGCATTTTAAATCCAGGGTATAAAGCCTTATTTCTTTTTCACCATTATATTGATTTTCTTTAGGCTCAAAAACAAGGTCAAATGTTTCATTTGGACTTACAGGGATATCTGAATGCCGCCACCAGACACAATTCAGTTCTTTATTATTTTTAGCCCCCCTGAAGCTAAGGTGATTTCCTTCTTTGCCCATTGTTTTTTTGGAAAGCAGACAAATATCATTTATGCAAAAAACAGGTGCAGGGTTATCTTGTCCGGTGGGTTCAAGTTTTTTAATTAAACTTATTAAATTATTGTTAAGGTATTCAGGCTGCAAAACCGCATCTATATCAATAGTTGCACCTTTTGGCTTAATTTCTTCTTTTAAATTAAAGGTATTTAAAAGCGATTCCTTAACCTTATCAAAGGTTACTTTTTCTAAATCAAAAGAAAAACCACCCGCAAGGCTGTGTCCGCCATATCCTTCGGTAAATAAATCCTTATTTTCATCTAAAATTTCAACAATATTATATTCTTTGATTCCGCGAATTGAGCATCTTGCTTTATTTTCATCATCTTTTGTGATTAAAAATGCTGGTTTATAATATTTTTCAACCAATTTTGAAGCTACAATGCCTATAACGCCAATATGCCAATCTTTATTAAATAAAATGACCGCCTTCTTGTTTTTGAAGTCTTTATCTTGCTCGATTTGAGCTATAGCTTCTTCATAGGTCTTATCGCAAAGGTTTTGCCTTATTTTATTGTAGGTATCCAGCTCTTTTAGCGCTTCTTTTAATATTTTTTCATCATTTTCTGTTAAAAGTTTAAAAGCAGGTTCTGCAGTTTTTAGTCTTCCTGCAGCATTTATTCTTGGTGACAATATAAAAGCAACATCATAGCTTGAAATTTTATCCTTTTTATTTGCCTTAAATAAAATGTCAATTCCCTTATGGAGTCCTTTATTTATCAGTTCCAATCCTTTTGCTGCAATTACCCTGTTTTCGTATAACAGCGGTACAACGTCTGCTATAGTGCCGACAGTTGCAAGAATTAAAATTTCGTTTTTCAATTTTTCATTATCAGTGTTTTCCAGAAGTGCTGAAGCAAGTTTATACGCGACCCCTGCACCTGCAAGCTCTGAAACATTTTTAATTTCCGATACACTGAGTTTTTCATCAAGAGAGTTTGCCGCTTTGGGGTTTATAATGGCAAAGGCTTCAGGAAGGATTTCAGGCGCTTTGTGGTGGTCGGTTAAAATTGTGTCTACCCCAAGAGCCTTAATTACTTTAATTTCTTTATCATTTGAAATGCCGCAATCAACAGTTATTAATACTTTTGGTTTTTTCTTTGCAATATAGGGCAAAAGCACTTTGGTGCTTATACCATGACCCATCTTTTCCCTGTCTGGAATTATATAATCAAAGTTTGCACCAAGTTCGGTTAAGGTTTTGAATAAAATAGCAGTAGAGGTTACGCCATCCGCATCAAAATCTCCCCAGATGAGAATCAATTCTTTATCTTGAATGGCTTTTTCAATCCTCTCCTTGGCCTTTTTCATATCCGAAAAAATATACGGAGAAGACAATTCAGCTTCAAGCGGGTTCAGGAAATTTTCAAATTCATTTTCTTCAAGCCCTCTTGATTTTAAAAGACAATGAAGCAAACTGTTCTCATCTTTATAAGAACCGTCTGCTTCATTTTTAATTTTTATGTTCCAAAATTTCATCTAATTTTTATTTTCTGCTTTGGAGTTTTGCAAGTAGTCTTAAAATTTCAAGATACAGCCAAATCAATGTAACAAGCAGGCTAAATGCGCCATACCATTCTAAATATTTTGGTGCGCCTTGCTCTACTCCTCTTTCGATAAAATCAAAATCAAGGATAAAATTTAAGCATGCAATAATTATAACAACGCCTGAAATTATAAGGCCTAAAGTTCCGCTTGAATTTATCATTGCGCTAAGAGCTGTATTATGGAAGAAAAAGCTCATAATAAGACTAACGCCATAAACTATTGCTATACCAATGGTCGCAGAGACTACAACCGCTCTGAATGTTTCTGTTGCGCGAATAATTCTTGATTTAAAAAGAAGCAAAACAACAGCCATTGCAACAAATGTTCCAAGTATTGCTTGAGCAACAATCCCTGGGAATGCGGCGTTCATATAAGCAGATATTCCACCGAGAGCAAGCCCTTCACATGCGGCATAGCCCATACTTAAAGGTTTTGCATTTTGTGGTCTAAAGGCTGCAATTATAGCTAGAATAAGGCCGCCGAAAATCCCCGCCATCATAATTGCTTGAAGTTTATCTGCCATGCCTGTATAGGCCAAATGCCAGGTGTAGCTTGCAACAAGTACTACTATTGCAAGAAGTCCTAAAGTTTTATTGGCAGTACCGGCAACGGTCATTGGTGTATCGGTTATTGCACAACCTTCATAAACCCTTGTATTTGTCATAGGATTTGATGTCATTTTTTATTTTCTCCCCTTAAAATCTCAAAGTTTGTTATTGAATTATACTACGATTTTTATGTAAAATAAAGCTATGCTAAAAATTGGGATAACAGGTAATATAGCTTCAGGCAAAAGTTTATTTGAAAATTGTCTTAAAAATGCGGGTTATAAGGTTTTATGTCTTGATTTTGTCACTGCTTTTTTATATGAAAATTCTCCCGTTTTAAAAGATTTTTTGTTAAAAAAATTTAATACAATTGATAAAGCGCAGATAGCAAAGATTGTTTTTTCAAATCAACTTTTAAAAAAAGAGCTTGAAAACTTCATTTATCCTTTAATTATGGATGAAATGAATAAATTTTTTGCTGAAAATACTGCACAACCGGTAGTCTTCGTTTCTGCCGCCCTTCTTTTTGAAGCTGGTTTTGATAAATATTTTGATAAAATTGTTTTTATTAAAGCAGATGAAAATATAAGGCTAAAAAGGCTGATGGAAAGAAATAATCTTTCAAAAGAGCAAGCTCTCCAAAGATTAAATTCCCAAAGTTCTGAATCTGAAAAAATTCCGCTTTGTGATTTTGTTATTGATAATTCAAGCTCAAAAGAAGCCCTTTATAAGCAAGCTAATGATTTTATAAAATCATTAAACACTCTCTTATAAGCTTGCAAGCAAGTGCTGTTGAATTTTTGCTTGTATCAATATCAGGTGCCAGCTCAACAACATCCATCCCTATAATATTAAAATCTTTTAAATATTTAAGCCATCCTATAAGCTCGTTATAGGTTAAGCCACCTGCTTCAGGTGTACCTACTCCGCTCATAATTGAAGGATCTAAAACATCAAGGTCAATTGTAATAAATATGTTTTTATTTTTAAATTTATCAAGTTCGCTGTATGAAAATTTTTGAGTTGAATAGGTTTTCATAATATCAAACTCTTCTTTTTCACCTGAACGAATGCCAATTTGGGCAATATTTTCAAAACCGATAAGCTTTCCAATCTGCTTCATAACCCCTGAATGGGTAAGGTTTTCTCCTAAATATTCCTCTCGAAGGTCAGTGTGTGCATCAAATTGGATAACTGCAATATCATTATAAAATTCTTTTATAGCTTTGATTTCAGCCAATGTTACAAGGTGTTCTCCGCCAATTCCTAAAATTTTCTTACTGTTTTTATAAATTTCACGGGTATTTTCTTCAATAATATCAAGAACCTTTTGGGCATTGCCAAAAGGAAGCTCTAAATCCCCTGCATCAAAAAAGTTACAATTTTCTAAATCTTTATCAAATATTGGAGAATATGTTTCAATTCCAATACTCTCAAGCCTTATTTGTTGCGGGGCAAATCTTGTTCCGGGGCGATTAGTAGTCGTGCCATCAAAGGGCATGCCCATCATTATTATTTTTGAACTTTGAAAATCATCGTTTGCACCTATAAAATCTTTGCTTAAAAAAGGTCCTTTTAACATATCTATTCTCCTTTGTGTTCATATTAACACAGATATTTGTTAAGTTTTGTTAACCTTGAAAATCCTTTCATATCAAGACTTTGAATAAATAATATATACTTTTTAGGCAATTTTTATAAACAAAATAACTTTATTATTGTACGAGGATAAGAAAAAAATATTTAGGAGAGAAAATGCCCGAAATACTTTGGAACCCGAGCAAGGCGGGTCAGGTTGGCAATTTACAAGGACAAATGACAGGCTATGTAGCTGGTTTATACAGTATTCCCGGTATGGCGAATATTGCGGCTGCACCCACTGAGGTTTTGAATCAAAATGGCTACACTGTTTATCAGGATTCTGATACCGGTCACTATGTTCTTAAACGTGATAATCATGCTAACAATAATAGTATCTGGACAAGCCAGTCAATGGGTGTAACATTTGATTGTACGGGTGACTCGCTTGTTATTAAAGGCATAAATGAAGAAGAAGAGCAAAAAGATGGTGAAGTTCAAGCTGCTCTGAATTCTTTTGGTTTATTAACCACTCCTAACAATTTAAATTATAACTCTTATGCTAACGATGCCAGAAGTTCTTTTGCGCTAACATCACAAAATGTTTTAAACAGATTAAATGCCGCACAAACTTCAGGTACTTCATATTCTTCAACAGCAGGCTTAAATACTGATGAAACAATTGATCCCTTAACGCATAGTGTTGTCGATAAAGAAAAAAGCGCAAAAATTAATGAATTAAATGCATCAGAAGCAAATAAACATAAATTTGATAGCATTGCAAAATTGATAAACAAAGTAGCGGAAAAGCAAAGTAAAACAGAAATTAAAGCAAAAGATAAAACAGGCGATTGTGTTACAGCGGGTGCAGTAGCTGTCGGTGTAACAGGAGCTGCCATAGGAGCTAAGATAGGTGGTACGGTAGGTTCATTTATACCTGTTCCCGTTGTAGGTACACTTGTAGGCGCAGCAGCAGGCGCTCTTATTGGCTGGGGTGCAAGTGCTATAGTAAATTCGTCTGATGAAGCTAAGGCCGAAAAATTAAACAATGAAGCTGCGCAGGAAGCACAAGAAGCCGGCGAAGACCTTAAAGAAGCTCTAGAAGGCTTATCTGAAGAAGAATTAATCGCATTCCAAAGATATTATTATGAGCAATCAGGTGTTAAAGTTACTGATGTTCTAAAAAAACTTGAAACAGATGAAGAGTCATCCGAAATAGCTCAAAGCGCTGGTTTTGACAGTGGTTATTTATCCGGAATGTTTAAAAATATTGATAATGCAAATGAAACCTTAAAGCCGGATGAGGATGAACAAATGGTTGAAGCATCCAACAATTCAAAACAATTAACTTATTCGCAAACCGCACAGCTGGATGTTTTACAGCAGACAGCAAACCTTTACAGACAATACTGGCAAATGGCTCTTCAAAATGGCGGCACACTTGAAATAAATGGTAAAACCAAAACCGTTGATGAGCTTTCCCAAATGTATATTGATGCAAACAGCGAGCTTGAGCAATATTTAAATAGTATCGGCAATAAAGAAGAACAGATAATCTGATAAAATATTATAAGTTTTAAAAATACTCCTTAAAGACAATAAGGAGTATTTTTTTATTGTATAATATTTTTATTGATATTATTTTGATTTTTTGGAGTAATTTTATGATAGAAATGAGAGTTATGGGTATTGCACTTGACACAAGAAGCGGCTCTCCGATTGTAGTTTTAAATGATTTAGAAAACAGGCGCGCTCTTCCGATATGGATAGGCTCTGCTGAAGCAAGCTCAATTATCAGAAAAATTGAAAATATTCCATCTTCCCGCCCCATGACCCATGACCTGTTTATAAATTTAATTGAAGCTACAGGGTATAATATTGACAGGGTAGAAATAAACGATGTTGATGACCAAACTTATTTTTCAACAATTATTTTGAAAAAGGAAGATGGTAGCCAGATAGAGCTTGATGCACGCCCATCCGATGCAATTGCTATTGCAATAAGGGCTGAGGTTTCTATATTTGTAACTTCAAATGTTCTTTTAAATGGTGCAGTTTCTGTTGATTCTCAAAAAGATGAAGAAGAAGCCATGGAGTTTAAAAACTTTATTAAGGATATTAAACCCTCCGATTTTGAAAAATTAATAAACAGAAACTTTGAATCTGACCAATAATGGCTGCAAGAAATGTTCTGTTTACTGTTTCGAAACTAAATTCGGTACGGCGCAAGCATTTTAGATTATTATAAATTCCAATCGGTTCATTATTTGTAAGTTTTAAATATTTCATAGTATAATGTTTAATGTTAAATATTAAGAAGGCAAAGAATTATGGGAAAAGTAACTAAAGATATGGGAATTATTGATATTGTTCAACAATATCCTGAAAGCTTGGAAGTATTTGCAAAGTATGGCTTAGGCTGCATAGGCTGTGCTGCTGCAAGGTTTGAAAACTTAGAAGCCGGCGCAAAAGTTCACGGTGTTGACCCTGAAGTTATGGTTGGTGAAATCAACGACTTAATTGAAAAGAAATCATAATTTTATATGAAATAATAAAAAAGAACTGGACAGACAGCTTTTTTATAATAAAATAATCTTATAGTCAAACTACATGACTATTCTTCCGCTCCAGTGGTGGAATCGGTAGACACGTTGGACTTAAAATCCAATGAGGGTCAAACCTCGTACCAGTTCAAGTCTGGTCTGGAGCAAACTTTTAAAGGGTTCTTTTGAACCCTTTTTTGATGGGTAAAATATTGGCAATATTACTCTTTTGTAACTTTTTTTATGAAATATTAAAGCTTTCTTTTTCTATACCGTATATATATTTGTAATAGGCAGTAATGGATGGTTATTTCTTTTGGAAATCAGGCCGGGTACAAGTAATTATCAGATAAAAGGGAATACTTCTTCAAATGATTCTTTGAAGACGGTTTTTACTTCTTCTAAAATCAATACATCGAATATTGCCAAAGCACAGGAAGATAGCCTTGTTGAATGCGATATATCAATCGATTCTGGCAATAATGAGGCGGCGGATATATTAAACAAAGAGTATTTTCAAACCATTAATGAATACTATAAACAGCAAATTGAACTTTCAGAGCTTGAACAAACTCGTAATTTGCTCAAAAACCAAATTGAGAACTATAGCAATGATGATAAAACTCCGAAAGATACTCTTGAAGCCCAGCTTTCAAGTTTGGATTTTAGCATTACTAATTTAAAGCTGAATATTAAAGCATGTGAAGATAGTATGCGGAGTTTAAATATTGAAATCTTGAATATTGCTCTCAACAATTCAAGTAATGAATTTAATTTTCTGCCTCCAAGCACTGCGCATTCTATAGGAAATAATTTTTCTTTATTTCAAGATGATGCCGACAATTCCGTATATGAAAACAAAATTATTTCAAATGATATTGCAAACCGGCTTGATAATAAGCTTGGAAGCGGATTTACCCAAAAATGCGAAACTATAGCAAAAAAGCTTAATTGCAATGCAGCAGACCTTATTTCTATGATGTATAGTGAATCGGGGCTTAATCCTGGTGCAAAAAATGAATTAAGTGGTTCAGCGGGTCTTATTCAGTTTATGCCTTCTACCCTTGCTGCAAATGGATATTCACCAGAAAGGGTTGCTGATATGCCTGCCATTGAACAGCTTGATGTTGTTTCTGATATTTTGTTAGAGTTTAAGGCCATGAGTGGTTTTTCAGCTAGCGATAAGCTGGATGCTGGAAGTTTATATGCAATCTGTTTTTTGCCTGCCGCAGCTAAAAATGAAGTTTTATGTTCTTCGACAGGTTCTTTAAATTGGGCATATTCTGCAAATTCTGCACTGGATTTAAATTCTGATGGCTCTATTTCAAAATCTGACCTTGCAAATAGATTAAATGATAAATATAAAGAAATGTGCAATACAATTTAGTCTTTTAAATATAAAAATAAAGCCCTGTATAAAAGGAATTTACACAGGACCTTAAGGTCAAAAAGGGTGAAAATTTTGTCTAAGCTTAAAAGCCTAAAAACTACTGTTTTAACAGTCACTCGCGTTATAAATGTTTCTCTAAACCTCAGACTGGAACTCCATTATCGCAAATCAATTTTTCATTGCAAGTTTTTCCTTATTATTGTTACATAACTTAACTTCTTTAAAAATTCTATTTTGCATAATGAATTTACAAAATGGTGCTTAATCTTCTAAAGCCACACACAACGAACAGAAATCAGGAAGCCGGAGTTGGCGTTGCTGCCACCATAGCTCGTATTCAGGTAGCCGATGTAGTAGTTCTGCTGCGAACTGGAAGTAGGCTCCTTAGCCCATACATGGTACGGGTAGGCGTTCCAATTAGTGGTGCCGCAACCGCTACAGTACTGGCCTGAGAAAATAACGCTCTCGCCGTCGTTGCAGCGGGCTACCTGGCTAAAAACAGTACCGCTGCTCTGGTTAGTACACAGGGCAAGGCGCATATTTGTAAGGTGGAAGGGTTTATTATTAAGCAATTTGAGTGCTACCTTCCGACGGATTAGAATGCGCCCAACTGCTTTTATCCTTGAATAAAAGCACTCTTTGGGTAAGCATATCCATTTTGTATTACCATTTTGATGCTTTTTTATATTTTTGTCAAAAGATTTAATATACTACTCATATCTTAATGCATCGATTGGGTTTAAAAGAGAAGCTTTATAAGCAGGATAATATCCGAAAACTACCCCGATAAGCCCGGAAAAACCAAGGGACAATGCTATTGAAAAACCGCTTATATATACAGTCATTGAGCCAAAAAATTCTATTAATTTAGCTCCTATGATGCCGAAAAGAAGACCCATAATCCCTCCTATTATTGATAATAAAAGGCTTTCAATTAAAAATTGTATCTGAATATCGGATGATTTCGCCCCTATTGCCATTCTGATGCCGATTTCTTTTGTTCTTTCCGTTACAGATACAAGCATGATATTCATTATCCCTATACCCCCGACAAGTAAGGATACCCCCGCAATAGACCCTAAAAGCAGCGACATTGTTTTAACAGCAGATTGCATAGCCTCCATCATCTGTGTTAAATTTCTTACCTGAAAATCATCCTCCTGCTTTTTGCCTATTTTGTGGCGGAATTTTAAAAGCTCTGTCACTTCCTGTTCTGCAGAGTTTATGCTTTCAGAATTTTTTGCTTTAATATTTATCATACTGACTGTGCCAGGAAAATTTGTGCCAAAGACTTTCTTTTGTCCTGTTGTGATTGGAATTATTACAAAATCATCCTGATCATGCCCCATAGAGTTTTGCCCCTTGGATTCTAAAAGACCGATAATTTTAAAGGGAACGCCACCTATTCTTACAGTTCTTCCGATAGGGTCAAGGTCGCCAAAAAGCTCATTTGCAACCGTATTTCCGATTATTGCAACCTTCGACATATTTGAAATATCTTCTTGTATTAAGTTTCTGCCTAAATTAATTTTCCAATCCCTTATTGCCATATATTCAGGTGTTGTTCCTGCAATACTTGTAGACCAGTTTTGGTTTCCGTATGTCACCTGTTTTGCTTCGCTTGAATATGGTGCAACAAAACCAACTGAGGGGCAATTTTTTTCTATTGCAACAGCATCTTTTAAGGTGAGTGTAGGTTTTGTTCCCCGTCCCATACGAACACCGCCAGAAGTTACAGAGGCGCTTGATACCATTAAAAGATTGCTTCCCATTGAAGACATATCTTTTTGAATTTTAACGCTTGCCCCTTGCCCCACTGCAAGCATAATAATTACAGCACTTACGCCTATTATTATCCCAAGGCTCGTTAAAATTGAACGCATTTTATTAACCTTTAGTGATACTAAAGCCATTCTGAAAGTGGATGAAAAATCTATCATACACCCTCCCTCAGGCTATAAACAGGTGTATTTATACTGTCTGATGTGATATTTCCATCCTTGAAGCGCACAATTCTTTTGCAATATCCTGCAATATCATCTTCATGGGTCACAAGCACAATGGTTTTGCCCATTTTTTCATTCAGGTTTACAAAAAAATCCATAACCTCATAGCTTGTCTTTGTGTCAAGGTTTCCCGTAGGTTCATCTGCCAGAATTACAGGTGCATCATTCACAATAGCTCTTGCGATGGCAACTCTTTGCTGCTGCCCGCCTGAAAGCTGATTTGGCATATTGTGTTCTTTATTTGTAAGTCCGACAATCTTCAGTGCTTCCATTGCTCTTTCCTTGCGCTCTTTTGGAGGAATGCCTTTATAAATCATTGGCATTTCAACATTTTCAAGAGCAGATGTTCTTGAAATTAAGTTGAATCCTTGGAAAACAAACCCGAGTTTTGCGTTTCGAACCTCTGAAAGTTTATCAAGCCTTGTATTTACAATGTTTTTACCATCCAAAAAATAATCTCCTGAAGTCGGTTTATCAAGACAACCTATAATATTCATAAAGGTTGATTTACCGGAACCTGAAGCACCCATGATGGCGACAAATTCACCGTTTTTGATGCTTAAAGATACCCCTTTAAGAGCATAAAATGTACAATCTTCTCCGGCTCCTGTTGTATAGGTTTTTACTATATTTTCCGCTCTGATTAATGCATTATCGGAATTTTTCAGCGTGTTTGCCATTTTTTAAAACATCCTTGGCCCTGGGCCTTTTCTTCCTGTCTGATTTTTTTTACCTTTTTCTTCAACGGAAAGTATAACCATATCGCCATCTTTTAATCTGCTTGAAATAATTTCAGTATAAGTATCATTATTCACACCGGTTTCTATTTCTACCCGCTCCGGCTTGCCGTCTGCCAAAAGCCAAATGCCTTGTTTGTTAAATTTTTCACCGGTGCCGTCAGTATTTGGGGTGAATTTTAGTGCTGCATTTTTAGCACACAGGATATTTTCCTTCTTTGATGTAATAATTGAAACGTTTGCTGTCATGCCAGGGATGAGCTTTAATTCATCATTTTCAACATCAATAATAACACTATATGTTACAACATTTGAAACGGTCGTAGGTGAAATTCTTACCTGTGTAACCTTGCCTTTAAAGGTTTCATCCGGATATCCATCAAGCGTATATTCAACATTTTGGTCTTTTTTAACTTTGCCAATATCAGCCTCTGAAACGCTTGCTTCAATCTGCATTTGGGTTAAATCTTGTGCGACAGAGAATAATTCAGGTGTTTGAAAGCTTGCTGCAACAGTTTGGCCAACATCTACCGCACGCGATACGACAACGCCATCCACAGGAGAAGTTATTTTTGTATATCTTAAATTAGATGCTGCTGTTGAATAAGATGCCAGTGCCTGATTTATCTGTGCCTGTGCAGATCTTATCTGTGCAAGGTCTGCACTGTATGTGCTTTCTGCTAAATCAAGTTCACTTTTTGCAATAAACCCTTTTTTATAAAGGTTTCTGTACCTTGTTAATGTCAATTTATCATTTGCAGTTGTTGCCTGAATTTTGGCTAAATTTGCCCTTGCGTTATCTATCGTGGCTTTTGCCTGATTGACCTGTGCTTCAAAAAGTGATGTATCGATTTCAGCCAGAAGCTGCCCCTTTTTTACTTCAGAATTGTAATCTACATATATAGCACTTATCTGCCCTGAAACCTGTGAACCAATGCTTACCGTTTGCACAGGATTTATTGTGCCGGATGCTTCAACAATCTGTGTTATTGTTCTTTTTTCTAAAGGTTCTGTTACATAATGTTTTGCCTCTTTTTTGTTTTTAAATATTCCTGCTATAAAAAGCAGCCCTGCAAGGCATATTAAAATTATTATAATTATTCGCTTCATATTACCCCCATTGCAACCTCAAGCTTTGATTTTGCAACATTATAATTATAAATTGTCTGCACATATTCTTGTTGTGCGTTTAAATATTGGCTTCTTGAATCCTGCAATTCTATAAAATCTGACAGCCCGACGCCATATCTGCCATCTGCCAGTTCAAAATTTTCTAAAGCCTGCTTTACCCTTTTTTGGTACAGTGGAATTTGTTTTTCAAGTTGAACCATATTAATATAGGCATCTTGTACCTCGAAAAATATATTTTTTTCAATTAAATCAATATTTTCTTCTGCTATATCAAGCTGTGTCTTGGCTTCATCTACTTTGTATTTTGTTTTCATAAAATTAACACTTGATAAATCAAGCGTAGCGCCATAGTTAAAACTGTTTGAAGTAGGCGCATCAGATTCTCTCCAGGTATACCCTGCAGTTGCCGAAATATTTGGCATATATTCTTTTTTTGCATATTTTAAAGCTTCAACCATAGCTTCTTTTGTGGCTAAATACGATTTAAAATCAGGGCGGTTTTCTCTTGCGTTATCTAATGCTTCTTCAAAACTTAACCCTAAAGGTTTAAAAACGTAATTTTCAAGTATATCGCTTTTTTCAACCTTGGTTGAAAGGGTTGGTGTCGTGTAGTTTAAAGGCTCTGTTTCATTAACCCCGCCCGGCTTATTAACCTCTTCTTCAAGTTTTTTATAGTTTCCGATGTTTAAAAATTTAACATCAGTCCAGTCCTTTTTTAAATTAAAACTTTCAGTGTTTTTGATGGAATAACTTGGCGCATAAGCTATATACATTGCATTATTTAATTTTACAAGCGTGTTTTCATATGCCGTTTGCGCTGCTATAAGTTCTATTTCAGAATTACTTAAATTTACTTCAGCATTTACAAAATCTATCCTTGATTTTAACCCTTCTTCAAAATAGGCTTTGATTTGAGTGTATTGCCTTTTGTTTATTTCCAAGTTTGATTTTGCAACATCAACTAGCGCCTTGGCTGCTAAAACCCCGTAATATGCGCTTTTAACATCGTAAGCAGTTTTTAAATTTGTATGTTCTAAATCAAATTCAGCTGCAATTTTATTGAATTTTTGCAATTTTATTTGTGTATTTGATTTACCAAAGTTGAAAATAAGCTGGCGAAGGCTCACTCCTGCTGTGTAATAATAATCATTTCCACCAGAAATGTTATCGTTCCACATGTTGCTTCCGGTATATCCGCCGGATGCTCCAAAGGTTGGGAAAAAATCAGACTTTGCCTGCCCTACTCTGCTTTCAATTAATTTAACGTTATTTTTAGAAATCTGAACGTTGGGATTATTTTTTAAAGCAATATCGATACATTCTTTAAGGCTTAAAATATCTCCTTCTTTAATTTCTCCAAGTGCAAAAGCCTGGCTGAAAAAGTTCAGACTAAAAAAGCACAATATTAGTAATGTTTCTATCCTTTTAAAAATTGCTTTTCTCCAAAATTTATATATTATCTATAACGATTTAAAACTATTATGGTTCATTTTTTTATTTAAAATTATATCAACAACATATTACCATCTAAAATAATCCCTTAAGGTAATCTTTACAAATTTTATTATGCTTAATTGCCTATTTCGCAAATTTTAAAATTGACGGGGTTTATTGTGTATGATATAAATTTTAAAAAAATAAGGAAATAAGGTGAAAATCCTTAGCTGAGCCGCAGCCGTTAAAGCCGGAATACTTTAGATTTTTTCTTAACGGATTTTTTAAGAATTAATCACCTGTTTTTCTGCTTTGGCTCTTCCTTGTTGATTGGATTTAAGAGAAATATTAAAGCAGATTTTTATGTCTATAAGCCCTGTAACTACAACAAATATCCACACTTGCCCCCATGGAATGTCTCCGGGTGCTTGCCCTGTCTGCAACCCTGGCGGCGGTGGAGGTGGTGTTAAAAAATCAACCGCTGCGCCGAAAAGTGAGATGTCTTACGGGGAAATGTATGCTATCTGGATGAGAATGAAAGCAGCAGACAGAAGAAAACTTCAAAATGAAAACAATGTGAAACTTGAAGCTGAAAAAATGCTTCAAACCAAAGAGATGCTCTCAAAAATGGCTGACAGGCTCATAAATGTTTTAAATAAAATTGAAAACCTTCTTCCAAAACCCCTGCAAAACGTTTTTAATGCAGCGATAAATAATATTTTAAAGCCCATTATAAATATTATCAGAAATTTCCCAAATTTTGTAAAGAATGTTAATGAATTTTTCAAGAATATTCAAAGGGAAATATACACTGCAGCAGAAAAGCTTGCCTCAGTTTTTGGTGAAATTAAAAACTTTATTCAAAAAAAGCTCTCAGACAGCTTTAAAAAACTTACAAAGAAAACCTATGAAATTTTAAATATTTTTGGCCTGAAACTTGGCGAAGATGAAAAGAAAGAAATGGAAGACGATGATACTGAATAATATTAATTTTACTAGTGATGGCGGCAATAAAGCCCCGAAAAACGCTAAAGGTTCTAAAACGAACTATAATAGCCATAGCAGCTCTTTAAATAATTCCTATATAAAATCTTCCGAGCTTTTAAGGCAGAATAAAAATAAAACCCAAAGTCAGCAAAAACAGATATATAAAACGCTAGAAGGCGCCATTGTTAATAATTATATAAGGGAAGATAACAAAAATCCGCATATAAGTATGGATGATATTTGTAATTCGCTTGTAATATCGGATAACTTTCAACGAAGTGCTTATAATCAGCCTGTTACCGAAGAGGAGAAGAAAGAAGAAAAAAATTCTACAATTTTAAGAAGTGCTGCCCCTTTGATTGCGGCTTCACTTGCTCTTGTTGGCGGTGCTTTGGGGCTTACTGCTATTATGAAGAAATCTGCTTCATCTTTGAATAATCCAAAGCTTTTAAGAAGTGAAAGACTGCCGAATTTGGGTATGAATATGAATATTAAACAGGAACACGAATTTGGCACCTATATGGCGCTTAGAAATCCAAATAAAAAGACTATACTTGCTATGATTGGAATATTTTTAACAAGCGGTATAACACTTATTGGTAAAAATCTTGTGGATGGCATTCAGGAAATCTGGTTGAAGAAAAAAGAAGCCGATGCAGATAAAGTGCTGCAAGAGGAGCTGATTAATATTGAAGCGAGAACTTTTGCGGGAAAACTTGATATTATAAGAGAAGAACTTACGGATAAAGCAAACTATTTTAAAGAGGCGCTGGATTTAATTCCTGAAGGTAGAAAAACCAAACAAATACAGGATAGCTCTCCGTTTCTAAATTTCTTTGGTTTTAAGGGAAATAAATCTAAAATCTTTACTGCTTCTGATGATGCATTGGATGATAAAAAATCTGATATTAAAAATTCACCGCTTCTTCTTGCAGTGCTTACAATAACAACACTTGCTGCAGGCGTTGTTGCAGGAAGGAAAATGTTTAAAAACATCGTTGCAGCTGATAGTGAAATTAGAAAATATGTAAATAATGAAACAGATGTTATTGAAAAGAAAATAAAAGCGCTCTCTGATAAAATTAAAACTGCTCAAAATAAAGATGCAGCTGCATCTGATATTGATGTGCTTAAAAATTTGCTCCAAATTAAAAGGGCAAATTCTATAGAAACGGGAGAAATTTTTAGTGAATTTGATTTTTTAAACGAAAAGGATATCCAAAACATTACAGGCGAAGTGATGACAGGGATAAAATCCATTTATGGCGACGCACCTGAAACTCTAGGTGGCAAAGTAGGGCAGATTCAATATTATTGTTATTTAGATGAAACAAGAGGCCATGTTTATAACTGGATTATGAATCCTGAAAATCCATTTACGGGCTATCTTGTTCTTGCGTTGGGTGCGGTAAATGCTGCAGGATATTCAATTAAAAAAGCAATTGAAGGAATGAAGGAAGCTGCTGTCATTAAAGAAAACAAAAATACTGAAAAACAATTGCAGGAAAGGCTTATTGATACTGAAATCAGAAATTTTAAAGCCAAAAAAGAAAGCGCTATAAAACCTCTTATGGATGAATTTAATTTAAAATTAGACTCTGGCGCCTCAAAAGAGGAATTGAAAAATATGGCAGACAATATTCTTCTCGAGATTAAAAACGGCCCTCCGTTTGTATATTCATAGAAAAAATGGTGAAAGAACTATGACGGTAAATTTTAATCCGCACATTATGATAAATATTAAAACATTGGGTACAAATGTTAAAAAACCGGATGAAAAAAGAAATTATTGCATATATGATGAAAACAAGGTGAATTTTTTGGTTGCTAAAGCACCTGAGAGTTTATCTTATATTAAAAACTATCTTAAAACCTCAAATGATGAAAACGGTATTTTAGAGGCACTTTATACACTTGATAAAATTGCAGATAAAATGAATAGTGAAACAAAAAATGGTGCAAAGGCTCTCGATGTTATCTACCCTGTACTTGCAAGATTTAATGATACAAATTCACCCGAAATTCAAGTTATGCTTTCTGGAATTTATAGAAAAATTCTTGTACCGGATGCTTTTGGGCCGCTTTGTAATATGCTTCATAAGCAAATAAATTATCCTGTTTCAAAATATTTTGACCCTAAAGAAGAAACGGGCGGTGCAATTCTAGAATACATTAGGGCTTATGGAGCAGGATATAATTACAATCCTTCAAAAGCTCAAAATTCAGCTGATTTAATGCAAACTATAGGGCTTGCGTAATTTTATTTTTAAATTATCATTTTCTTGTACTGAATTATTTAACTTTATTAATGGAAGAAAAAATATGAAAATAAAAGCTTTTACTATGATTGAAGTCATGATGGCACTTGTTGTTGTATCTATAATGCTTGCAGTGTTAGCCCCTGTAATCATAACTCCTCCAGGAAATAAATCTCCTGAAGTTCAGGTTATGGATACAACTCCTGTAGGTGTAATTGTGGCCTGGTGGGGTACAAATTATCCAAACGGATGGCTTCCCTTAAACGGACAACCTGTGACAGGGCCTGAATACGAAGCTTTAAGAGCAGCTATTGGCGGGCTGGATACTCTTCCCGATTTAAACAGAGGCGGTTCTGAAAATTCAACAAACTGGATAATTAAGGCGGTTAAATAAATTTTTATTGTTGTGCTTTTTTTTCGATTGCATCAAGAGCTTCTTTGCCTGCAATATTTTCCAAAATTACCCTGCTTAAATTGTACTCTGCCTGTGCTTTTTTGACGGTATTTTGAGCATTCCTGTAATAAGTATCTGCCACGATTAATTGCTCCCGCGTTGCAGGGTTTGCGCCGGATTGCATTGTATTATAAATTTTTCTTCTATTTTCAAGATTTTGCATAGCAAGCCCTAAAAGCTCTTTTTGGCTTCTGTAGTTCATGTAGTTATTTAAAAGATTTTTTTGCAATTCATCAATTTTTTTTACCAAAAGAACCATATCGGCATCATTTACCTTTGTAAATTTATAATTTGCCTCTTTGTCGCCGGTTGTAAAAGCGTTTAAAAGTCCGCCTCCGATAAGCGCTCCGCTTGCCATATAGGGATTAGCAGAAAGTGCAGTTCCTGCTATGCTTGAAAAGCTTGCAATAGGTTTTAAAATCTTTTTTATAGCACTTTCATTGGGCTTATTTTCTTCAGGATTTGAAAGCTTGTAAATTGCGTATTTTATAGTTTCGCTTCTTTGAACTGCACTATTATACAAGATACTAAGGTCTGAAAGAATTTCAGGTGATTCTGCATCCATCTCGCCTGTTACATCTTTTGAAATCATTTTAAGGCTTAAATCAGCATAGGTTAACGGCTGGTTGTTATTGTTTCTAGCAACTGCCTCAATCTTTTTTTCCTTCTTTTTTTCTTCAAGTTTTGCCTGAATTTCTTTTTTATTTTCTATACTGTTTCCAACCCCGAGCCTGCCTGAAAATTGTGCAGGCGCAAAAGCATCATACGATACAGCACAATGGGCTTTACCGGTTAAAATTATAAAACATAATATTGTTAAAAATTTTTTCATTCTTTATTTATTTTTATCTCTTTTTTTGAAAAATCTATATCATTTGGGTCAACATTCAATGTGCTTAAATCGTACAGGGCAACATTTAAATCATCTACAGTTTCTTTTCCTGCAAGCCTTTGTAGCATTAAATAATATCTTTTTGCTTCTTGTTTCAGTTTAAATTCTTCAATCTGCTTTTCTTCCCAGCGCGCGCTGGTTACGGTGATTTCAAGGCTATCCCCGCTTGCAAGTGCATTTGCATAATTTTTATTTAATAAAATAAGCTCTGCCCTTGTGTCTTTTAAACTTTGAAGTGTATGTTTATAACAGTAATAAGTAGTTACAATCTCTCCTTGTAAATCTTCAATTAACCCTGCAAGTTCAATGAGTTCTGTATCAGTTAAAGGTGATTCCTGCAGAATTTTTGAATTTTTTTTATTTAAAAGGTTATGCGCAAGCCTTGCTGATGCAAATGAAGCTGATTGTATCCCATAGTTCATACCCATAAAAGAAGGCAGCATTGCAGCTCCGCTAATTATTGCACCCATACTTTTTGCAAGCAAAGATGAATGTACGCGTCTGTCTTCTTCAGGGATTGCAAGTTTTTGCAGGGTAAATTTTATAAGAGGATTGCTATTTACAGTGCCTTCCCAGATTTTCTCCAAATCCTCCATATCGGCTTCCTGTTGTTTGTTTACAATAATTTGCGCGTCTTGTGTATCGTTAACAAACAAGCTGCCTTTTAAAGTTTTTACCTGATTATCCAGCTCCACTTCATATTCTTCCGCATTTTGAAGCAGAATTTCTTCCGAAAATGCGGACTCCGGCAGAAATACCCCCATCAAAAGTATTATTACCACAAGTCTTCTTAACATAATAATGTTATACCATAAAAAAAATCGCCGGACGATTTATCTGATAAAAAAGTCCGGCGAATTTTTAATATTCAAAATCGTTGTTAGAGCTGCCTTCTTCTTCATCCTGTAGTGAAGACAGGTCGTAATTATATGTTGAATCAAAATCTTCGGGCAATTTTTCTGTATCAGGCCAGATTGTACCTTCGTCAAATCTGCAGGCGGAGAGATTTTCACTTGTTGCAAAATCAGAATCCGTAAGTTCGGCTTCGCAAAGCACGCATCCTGCCATATCAGCTTCGTTGAAATTACAGAAATTTAATGTTGCATAGCTGAAATTTGTTCCGTTTAAAATACAGTTTGAAAAATTGCATTCTTCTATTTTGCATCTTGAAAAATCTGCGCTTGTAAGGTCACAATTTGAAAAATCAACGTTAACAATTGAAGATTCGCTAAAATTTGCACCTGAAAAATCTATATTAGATAAATCTGCATCCGCTAAATCTGAAACCGAAAGTTCAACCTCGCTTAAGTCAAGTTCTTTACCTGCTTTTTGAGTGTTAAATGAATCTTTGTCTTTTAATAATAATTCAATCCATTCTTCTTTAGAAGTCATTTATTTTTCCTTTTAAAATCTTATAACAGTTTTAATTTTTTATGGGTACATTTTATTTTGCCATATTTTTCATACAATGTGAAGTGGTAAAATAAATTATTCTTTAACAATTTCTGTTTCAATTGCTAAAAGTACGGCTTGTACTCTGTTTTCAACGTTAAGTTTTTTATAGATACTATTCAGATGTGTTTTTATAGTCACTTCTTTTACAAATAATTTTTCTGCTATATCAGCATTTGACGCCCCTTTGCTTACCATCTTTAAAATCTCAAGTTCTCTTTGGGTTAATTTGCTTATGTTTTCGGCCGCTTTTACGTTGGTTACCGTTCTGTTTTCTTTATTTTTATTCCATCTTGAACGTCTAATTAAGGCCTCAATTCTTGCAAGCAAATTTGGCAAAACGAAAGGTTTTACAATGTAATCATCTGCTCCTATCTTTAATCCTGAAATTTGTTTGTAATCTTCATCAACAGCAGTAAGCATTATAACTGGAATTGTGTTAAATTTTTTATTTTCCCTTATTCTTTTTAATGTTTCCCAGCCGTCCATTTTTGGCATCATAATATCCAGCAATACTAAATCAATGTTTTGATAATTCTTTTCCAAAAATTCCAAACCTAAAACACCGTCTTCAGCACAGTCGGTATGATATCCATACATAGGAAGCGTATCCCTTATAAGTTTTGGATTGTCATCTATTAATAAAATATTTCCTAAAGATGATGATGCCATTTTATCCTGTAATATTCTCCTTTAATGCTTTAACTGCAGCCTGTGTTCTGTCATCTACCGATAATTTTTGCAATATGCTGCAAACATGAACTTTTGTTGTATTAACAGAAATATTTAATTTCTTTGCAATATCCAGGTTTGAGTTTCCTTCGGCTAAAAGCCTTAAAACCATTAACTCTTTGCTTGTAAGGTTGTAAATTGTTTCCTTTTTGATTTCTTGTTTATTTTCTTTTGCTATATTTAGCACGTATTTTGAAATGTTGGAATCAAACCAGATTGCACCCCCTATAACATCTTTTATAAGAGCAATTAATTTATCGGGTTTTATATCTTTTGAACAATATGCATTTATTCCTGCCTGCATACACTTTTGCACTTCTTTTTCTTCATTATGCGAAGTGATTACAATAATTTTAATATCGGGGTATCTTTTTTTAATTTCAAAAGTAGCGCTAATACCGTCTATTCCGGGCAATCCTAAGTCCATCAAGACAACATCAATTTTTTCTTTTGAAATTATTTCATACCCCTCGTAGGCATCTTTTGCTTCAAAAACTTTATCTATAAAGTCTTCATCCTTCAATGAAGCGCAAAGTGCAAAACGGGTAAGTGCATGGTCTTCAACTATTAAAATATTCTTTTTTTCCATATCCCTCATTATATATTATTTTTTCGCTTATTATTTATTCTTTACATTCTATTTACAATTTTTTGCTTCTTTAGTTTAATTATTATAAGGATTTTACCAAAGGAAGCTTTATGATAGAAATTAAAGATGTTGAGCATGTTGCAAAGCTTGCAAGGCTTGAGATTGAGGAAGAAGATAAGCCAAAATTTGCCCGCCAATTGGGTGATATTTTAAAATATGTTGAAATGATGAATGAGGTTGATACTACAGGGGTTGAGCCTATGAATCATTCAATTGATTTTTCAAACGTCATGAGAGAAGATGTCGAAACTTATGAAGTTACAAAAGATGAGCTTATGGCAAATGCACCGGATGTTGAAGGTGATTTCTTCAAAGTTCCGAAGATTAATTAATTTTTAAGGTTTGATAAATAAGGGGAAGATGAGGATGACAAAGTACATTTTTATAACAGGCGGGGTTGTTAGTTCGCTTGGAAAGGGGATTGTTGCAGCAAGTCTTGGGCGTCTTTTGAGAGCAAGAGGCTTTTCAGTTAGCATCCAAAAATTTGACCCATATATAAATGTTGACCCCGGAACTATGAGTCCTTTTCAACATGGTGAAGTTTTTGTAACTGATGACGGTGCTGAAACAGACCTCGATTTAGGCCATTATGAAAGGTTTACAAATACATCACTGCACCAGATAAATAATGTAACATCAGGAAGTGTTTATCAAACTGTTATAAATAAAGAGCGTCAGGGCGAATACCTTGGTGCAACGGTACAAACTATTCCGCATATTACAAATGAGATTAAATCAAGAATTCAAGGATGTGCTAAAAAATTTAACCCTGATTTTTTAATAGCAGAAATTGGTGGAACTATAGGTGACATTGAAAGTTTACCATTCATTGAAGCCATAAGGCAGTTTAGGGCAGAAGAAGGGGTTGGAAATTCTCTTTCAATCCATGTTACCCTCCTTCCTTATTTGCCGACATCGGGTGAACTTAAGACAAAACCTTCACAACACAGCGTCTACACTTTAAGAAGTTATGGTATTCAGCCTGAAATCCTTGTTTGCAGAACGCAAATGGAAATTCCGAAAGGTGAACGAGATAAAATAGCTCTCTTCTGTTCAGTTCAAAAGGATTGTGTTATTGAATGTAAGGATATGGATTCGATTTATGAAGTACCCTTGGCACTTGAGGCACAAAATATGGCATCTGTTGTATTAAAGCAGCTTCAGATGGAAGATAAAAAGCCTGATATTTCAAACTGGGAAAAGCTTGTTTATAGAATTAAACACCCTAAAGATACTGTAAAAGTTGCTGTTGCTGGAAAATATACAGATTTAAATGATGCTTATATTTCGGTTGTTGAATCTCTAAAGCATGCTGCTCTTGCGCATGAATGCAAGGTTGAAATTAAATGGCTTGCTTCTGAAAAATGTTTAACTACAAAAGATGCACAGGAAATGCTTTCTGATGTGGACGCACTTGTTGTACCGGGGGGCTTTGGCGTTCGCGGCATTGAAGGCAAATTGAATGTTATAAAATATGCCAGAGAAAACAATCTGCCGTTTTTGGGACTTTGCCTTGGCATGCAGTGTGCCGTAATTGAATACGCAAGAAACGTTTTGGGCTTAGAAAATGCCAACAGTACAGAATTTGCAGAAGGCACAAAATACCCTGTGATTGACCTTATGATTGAGCAAAAAGATGTAGCAGGATATGGTGGAACAATGAGGCTTGGGGCTTATCCCTGCCATCTAAAAGAAGGTACAAAGGCTCAAACTGCATATGGTGCCAAAGTTGTATCTGAGCGTCACCGTCACAGGTACGAAGTAAATAATGAG
Organism: uncultured Vampirovibrio sp.; assembly: GCA_910577515.1. Lineage (GTDB taxonomy): Bacteria > Cyanobacteriota > Vampirovibrionia > Gastranaerophilales > Gastranaerophilaceae > MGBC122484. The sequence continues at coordinate 145,647 of CAJTLW010000001.1, read as the reverse complement.
TATAAAAAACAGATTGAAGATGCTGGTCTTGTTATCTGTGGAACTTCTCCTGATGGTCTTTTGGCGGAAATGGTTGAATACCCTAAAAATGATTGGTTTGTTGCTTCTCAATTCCATCCTGAATTTAAATCAAGGCCTGAAGAGCCGCATCCTTTATTCTTAGGGCTTATTTCAGCTGCAGTAGGACAGAAGAATAAAGCAAAACAGCTTAAAATTGAAGAAGCTGCAGTAAAATAACTAAATTGTGAGGGAAAATACAGTTATTCTTGAAGATTTCCTTCAAGTCTTATATATCCTTGAATTGTCATGTCTAAATTTGAATATATGATTTTAACAAGATTGCTGCGCACATTAACAATTCTGGCATAAACTACAGCAGGTGTTTCCCAATCATCTTCAAAAGGTTTCCCTTTGATTTCGGCCACTCTTGTATTGCCTTGAAGCAGTACTATAGTGTAATTTTCACCATCTTTTTTATAATCAGCCTGATAATGCCCTGCTTGTATTATTTCTCCGTTTGAATTATAAAAATTGGCGCCTATTGTAACCGTAGGTTTGCTTTGAGGCTCGTCTTTAAGTCTTAAAGGCTGATTATGACTATCTTCATACTTTTTTTTGAAATCTTTATCAAAAGCAGGATTGTTCTTATTGAAAAACTTTCTTAAATTATAAAAAAACCCTCTGGGTTCCCTGTTTTCATATTGTTTCATTACATCTTCAAACTGTTTGTTTGTAGCAGGATTTGGGTTTGAAAAAGCATTATCAATAAATTGATAATCTAAATCCATCATACCATCATCTGCTTTTGCGATGCCTGCAAAAAGTAAAAATACAAACGTTAATAAAAACTTTCTCATATCTAATATAATAACGTTTTTATTACTTATGGCAACATATAAACATGTTTTTATGGTTTGTGAATTTTTCCTTTTACAAATGTACTTACAGCATTAAACTTGTTTGAAAAGAATTTTCCGGCTTTTTTTGCATTGTTAACAATAAAATCTTTTACTGTAATTAAAACGTTTGAATTATTTCCGCTTCCAGATGCCCCGGCCGCAGTGCTACCTGCGCTGGAAATTGTGCTACTTGCAGCATTTAGTGCCTTTGCTTTATCTTTTCCTAAAAATAATGCCGCTGCTCCGATTAAAACCGCTCCGAGTGTAAAAAATCCTTTTAAATGCGGTGTTATATTAAATCTTTTTTTGGCTTTTTCACCTGTCGTATAAATATTTTCAGGGTTTTTTGCATAATAATCAATGCTGCCGCTTTGCCTTATTCCTTGCATATAATTGCTTTTTTTGCCCATAATGAATGCATAAGGGTCATAACCTACTATAGGTGCAGTTCTTTCTATTGAATTTAGCAGCATATAATTTTCCTTACACTTTTTCCTTAAATTTATAAAAACAAAAATGTTTCAATAATTGCCTTTTGCATAATTTTTTCATAGAATTTTGCTATGGAAAATTTGAAAAAGATATTATTTGCAATAAAAAATAAGTTTTTTGTGGATAAATTTTTTACTTTTGCAACAGTTTTATTTTTTATATTTTTATTTTTGTATTGGGGAAGATTTGGTGACCCAGTAATTGATTGTGGTAGAGAAGCCTATATTCCTTATGCTATGGCAGATTTAGGTAAAGTTTTATTTAAAGATATTATTTGTATATACGGCCCTGTGCCTTATTATCTAAATGCTTTTTTTGTAAAACTTTTCGGCGCAAATTTAAATACGATGTACATTATCGGCGCAGCGCTTTCTTTAATTTTTCTTTTTGGATTTTATAAATTTTCAAAACGTTTTATTGGCCCTGGTTTGGCTTTTGCTCTATCAGGAATCACCATTGCTTGCTGTATTTTTAACCCCACTATTTTTAATTATATTTTTCCCTATTCTTATGCAATGGTTTATAGCCTTGTTTTCGCACTTTTTCACCTCATTTATTTATTTAAATTTATAGATGAGATTGAAAGTTTAGAAAATAGTTCGTTGCTTTCCCTTAAAAACCTTTATACGTCAGCTTTTTTACTATCTTTGTGTTTGTTATCTAAGTTTGATTTTATTCCTTGCGTATTGCCGTTTTTAATTGTGCTTTTTAAATATCGTAAGATGCTTAATTTGAAAGCTTTTTTACGCATAGTTGCAGTATTTTTGATACCATTTTTAATACTTTTTTTAATATTTTTAATTCAAAAAGTTACTCTGCAAGATTTAATGTTTAACTTTAAAATGATATCAAATATGGCTCATTCACCATCTTTAGAATATTTTTATACTTTTTCTACGGGCTATTTTTTTAGCTTTAATAAAACATTTATGTTTATAGTTCCCTTTTTAGTATCTCTTCTTTGTTTTGCTTTAGCTGGTGTTTTAGTTTATTTTGCATCTAAAATTAAAAATAAATTCTTTCAAATATTTACCCAATTTGCAGTATCGCTTGTCTTTGGCTCTATAATATGGTTTTTTTCGCTTGATTATATTTTTATTTACATACCTTTATTTGTACTTATCTTCTTTGCATTCAGGTGCTTTGTCTTACTTTTTGAATGCTTTAAAACCAAAACTTTAAGTCTTAATAAAGAGAATTTTATACCCCTTGTTTTTATTTTATTTACACTTTTATTTTCGCTAAAATGCTTATATGGCCTGTCTAATTTAGTTTATGGAACTTATTACATACCATTTGTGGCTCTATCGTTTACGATTGCACTTTTTATTATCTTTAAAAAACACGGAAGCCTGCTTATAACCAGTCTAAAAAACTCGTTTTGCATAATTGCTGTTATTTTTTTACTTAATAATAATTTTCTTTTTGGTTATAAAAATACTCCTCTTAAAACCGTATGGGGTAAATTTTCTATCAAAAAAAACACCGCATCTTCTATGAATAATGCAATCAAATATTTAAACGATAACCTGAATGGAAACGACACTGTTTTGGTACTCCCAGAGGGCCTTATGATTAATTATTTGCTTAGAAAACCTTCTCCTTCTTATAATACAAGCTTTACGCCGCTTGATTTTGATGCTTATGGCGAAAAGTATCTTATTGATAAATTTATGGATAATCAGCCAAAATATCTTGTTTTATTACCAAGAAACTATAAAGATTACAATAAAACCTTTATCTGTACTGATTTTGGGGTAGAATTTTGTAATGCAATTCTCAAAAACTATACACAAAAAATTCAATTTGGCAAAGAAAATACTGCTAAATTGCAAAATAAAAATTTAATCCGGGTTTTTGAAAGGAAAAATTAATGACAAAAATTGCTATAATTCACCATGGATGTGCTAAAAACCTTGTAGATACAGAACTTATGCTAGGTGCGCTTCAAGAAAGAGGGCATAAAATCACCCTTGATTACACTGAAGATGTTGATTTTGTCATTGTAAACACTTGTTCGTTTATCTTTGATGCAGAAAAAGAGAGTGTTTCAAGCATTTTCGATATGATAGCTGCTGGCAAAAAAGTTATTATTGCAGGATGTCTTCCCCAAAAACACGGCGAAGAGCTAAAAGACCTGATACCTGAGGCTATAGGGTTTGTTGGCACCTCTGATATTGATAAAATTACAGATTTAATTGAAAATTTCAAGAATAAAAAAGATACATTTTTTGTTACCAAAAATCCCGTTTGCAAGTACCCGGAAAATATTGATAGAGTGCAAATTACGGTAGGGTCAAGTTCGTATATTAAAATAGCCGAAGGTTGTAATTATTCATGCGGCTATTGTGTAATCCCCAAGTTGCGCGGGCCTTATATTTCCCGCCCAATGGAAAGCATTATCAAGGAAGCCGAAACCCTTGCAAATAAAGGTGTTTCTGAAGTTATATTAATAGCTCAGGATACATCAGGTTATGGTATTGATCTATATAAAAAACCCATGCTCTCAAAGCTTTTAGAAGAGCTAAATAAAATTGAAAACCTAAATTGGATAAGGGTTTTATATACATACCCGACTAATTTTAATGATGAATTAATTGATGCAATTGCAAGGCTTGATAAAGTTGTAAAATATGTTGATATCCCCCTTCAACATTCGCATCCGGATGTTTTATCCGCCATGCGCCGCCCGCCGCTCAATGGGATTGAATTTATAAAAAAGCTTAGAAAAAAAATAAATGGCGTTTGCATTAGAACTACGCTCATTACAGGATATCCTACAGAAACTGATGAACAGTTTGAGCATTTATATAATTTTGTAAAAGAGGCAAAATTCGACCGTCTTGGGGTTTTTGAATTTTCAAAGGAAAAAGGAACTTACGCATACAGTTTGAAGCCCCAAATACCCGCCAGAGTTAAAAAAACACGTAAAAATAAAATATTAAAGCTACAAAAAAATATTTCAAATTCAATCAATAAGGCGCTTTTAGGGGCAACAATCCCGTGTATTGTTGAGCAGATAAGAGATGACGGGCTTGTTGTTTTAAGAAGTTATAAAGATGCACCAGATGTAGACGGGCTTGTTTATGCAAAAACCGACAAAATCCTTGTGCCGGGCGACATTTGGGATGTTAAAGTAACAGATTTTTCTGACTATGATTTATTTGGAGAAATTTAAACTTGGAATTAAAATCTGAAGAAAAATTATATAAAATTGGAGAAGCGGCAGAAATTTTGGATGTTCATATTCAAACTTTGCGAATTTATGACAGGCAAAATTTATTATCGCCAAAACGCAGCGATACCAACAGGCGCGGCTATAGTGCAGAAGATATTGAACGTGCAAAAGTTATATTATATCTAACCAGAGCGCTTTCTGTAAATTTAAACGGCGTCAAAATTATTTTGAATTTCTTAAAAAAAAGCCGTATAGCCCCTGAACTTGCGCTTGAGTATATAAAAAACATAGTAAAATCGGCAGGCATAAGCGATGTTGAGATTGAACAAAACCTTAAACGCTATGATAAAGAGAATTCTGGCATTTTTAAATCTATGTAACGCTTTTATATGGCGCTTTTATGAGATTTTAAAATTTATTTTTTGAAAAAGTATCAAAATAACATATTTTTATCCTGAAAATACCTCTGCAGCAAACTTTTTAACCCATTTGATTTTTCTTTGTATAAAAAACGCCCCGAAAATCGGAGCGTGTAAAATCTGAAAATCAATTATAGTCTTAGTTTTGAGCTTCTTTTTGTTTATTAATCAAGCCTTGAATTCTATCTATAATTTCTTCACCCTTTTTTTGAACTTCAGATACCATATCATCTGTTTTTTCTTGAATTTCTTTAACGGCATAAGAAGCTTTATTTAAAGCATCTTTGGTTGTTTTAGAAATTTGTTCTCTGGTTTCTTCACCTGATTGCGGAGCAAGTAAAACGCCGATAACAGAACCAACAACGCCGCCTACAACGAAACCTACTAAAAATTTTCCTACTGACATAATATTTTCCTTTCTTTATCTTCTAAATAATTTAATGCCGACGCTTAAGCCCTCTTTTAGGCCTGAAAAAAGCCCCCGCATCTTGTTTCCAATCATAAAAGGTACTCCTAAAAGCTTATCCATTGCACCTTTTACTTGTTCCATTTTTTCATCTGCATTTTTTACAATGGAATTTATTGAGCCTAAAGTCTCTTTCAATTCAGCCAAGGTGGGCTCTAGTTCCTGATTAATCATTTGTGATGTTTTAGATAGATTTTTAGCTAGTTTTGTGGATGTATGCATAAGTTTTATTAAAAATATTGCAATTAAAATAAATAAAATTGCCGTTGTATAAATTAATACCACTAAACCGATTTGCACTGTAGAATCCATCACATCACCTCATTAATTACATATTATAAACATCTGTTTCAATATTTTTAGCTTCTGCAAGCTTTTCAGCTTTCATGTTGTCTAAAAATTTTTTATATTCCATTTCAATTTTACATTTAGAGCCTTTAATCATGTCCATGGCTTGTTTTTTAGCTTTTTGTATTTCAGGGGAATATTTTTCAGCCGCGTCCATCACGGTTTTTTTAATATCTTCCCTGAATTCTTTACCAGGCTTTGGCGCATATAAAAGCCCTGCAGCAATTCCGCCAACAATGCCAGCTAAAATGCCAAACGCAAAGCCCATTGAATTATTTTTTTTGCACATTTTAATTCTCCTTTTTATCAAGATTTGATAATTATAGCATTTTTTACCTTCTCTTTAAACCCCTTGGGTGTTTATTATGATAAAATAATAAACTTGAATGATTAATTTATTTTTTTATATAAAATCTCTTGCAAAAAATAGTTTTATTGATATAATAAATTTCATAGAGAAGTTTAACAACAGTCTTTCTGACTTTGTAAGTCTTCTTTATTTAATTCATAAACAAATATAATCCTCAGTAGCTCAATGGCGGAGCAACCGGCTGTTAACCGGTAGGTTGTTGGTTCGAGTCCAACCTGAGGAGTTTTTTATTATAAACATGTTTTTATTCCCGGATCGTCTAACGGCAGGACGGATGACTCTGGATCATTCAATCGTGGTTCGAATCCATGTCCGGGAGTTTTTATTTTTTTACCTGAAATATAATATAAGTTTTACACACACTTTGTCTGTTGTGCAAATGTATTATAACGGACAAAAGTATTATGTACGGTTAAAAAGATTATTGCCCCAAAAGGGGCTTTTTGTTTAGGTTTTAAGCGGTCGGAAGTGTCGAAAAATAATCATTTCAAAAGTCGTGAAAAGTCGTTTAACTGTCGATTTGTTGTCTAATATAGATTAATAGGAGAATGATAAAGGGGGAAATGGGATAGAAGTCGGCTTGGTGTTTGAGATAGAGGCTGATAAGTAAAATTGACAAAAGTGGGTTCAAAAGTATCTTTTCTGTCCTCAAAATGGTCACTATAAAAAATCTTTTTATAAAAATATCGGCTATAATTCAAATATAATCAAGAGTTTCGGAGTTCAAGCAAAGTTCTCAAAATGTCCGTTTTTGTCAAGAAGGAACCAAAGAGGAACCAAGTTCCCCCTTAAACTAAAAGATAATACTAATTCTAACTTCCGAATTGAAGTCAATAATTGCGATATTTTGCAAATAAAAACTGCCCTTTGAGGCAGTTTTTAAGGTGTTTTTGTATAAAATTTTTATAGAATCTAACCAAAAATCACTTTGAAATTACTCTTTTGTCAATTTAATGTGACTTTTAATTTATTTTATATTCTCATGTTTTTCAACATATAACTTACAGTATTCGTTAAAAATTTTTTCCTTGAATTTATCAGTAAATTTATTTTCATTAAACTGTTTTATTATTTCTAATGTATTTTTGTTTTTTAATTTTCTTGTTGAAAATTCCGTAATAAAAATGATTTTAGATACATCTAAGATATCTTCCATTGTGGCTTTTTTATATTTATTTTTTATTACATCATGTATTGCCATATAGTATTTACAAAATAAATTTAATCTTTCATTAGAATTAATAAGTTTTTCTACACTATCTTTAAATCCATTATATTGCTCAATTTCACCCAAATACATAAAGCCTTTATTCATCAGCAACCAATTAACCGAAATGTTAAATTTTTCACACAATAAAATGATTTTTTCTTTGCTTAGCTCTGTTAAACCGTTTTCAACTTTGCTTAAGTATTGTTTGCTGACACACAGTTCATCCGCCATTTCTTGTTGGGTTAATCCGAGTTCTTTTCTGATTTCTTTAATTTTTTCGTTTTCGTTCATCACCTTTTGTAAACCTATCAGTTGACAAATAATAATTTGTAATCTATAATCTGAATAAAATATAACATGTAAATTTAGAAAAATCAACTTGTTAGTTTACTAAAAGTTGAATAACGTTTTAAAATTTGCATGCTACACAAAAGTTAAATAAACCGTTAAACACTCCAATAACAGTAACTTTAGAGGTAATGTATGGAGTAGTTAAAGGTGTAATTTTATATGCAAAAATTAAGGAGAAAATTCTTGAATAAAGAATGGATTACAGTAAAAGACTTGGCAAATATTCAGGGAATTACCCCAAGAGCCGTTCGTAAAGCCGTCAGCAAAAATAAATATGTAACCCGATTAGTTGACGGTTCAACCGGCTCCAAGTATGAAATTCTTATTCAATCTTTAAATTACGATACTCAAAATTTAATCGACTTTGAGAATTATAAAAATAATATTGAGAAAAGAGATGAACCAAATTTAAGAAAAAATACAATAATTCCTCCACATGCTAAACAAATAGCATTGGCAAGATATGATTTAGTAAACTTATGGGTTGATTACAAGAAACAATCTAAAAACAAAACCGAAGCAGGTAAGGATTTTCTTCGTGTATATAATGAAGGAAAAATGTATCCGATTATTTTCAATATTGTCGGAAAAGTTTCAATAGGAACAATTTACAGATGGCATAAACAAATTAAAACAAAAGATGACTATACTCTTTTAATTCCAAATTACGATTATGGAGAAAAAGAATGTAGTGTCAATTTAACAAAAGAAGAAGAATTATGTTTCAAATCACTATTACTATCTCCTAATAAAATCAATATTGGAAAAGCTACAAAATTAACAAAATATATTTTAAACAAGAAAGGATATGGTTCGCCATCAAGCGAAAGAAGTTTTCGCAGATATGCAAAAATATATCAACAAAAACATTATGACGAATGGATATTTGCAAGAGAAGGACAAAAAGCATTAAGAGATAAAGTTCAGCCATATATTGCACGTGATATTACTCAACTGGAAGTCGGTGATGTTTTGGTTGCGGATGGGCACAGACTGGCTGTTCAATGTTTAAATCCGTTTACCGGTAAACCATGCAGAGCAACACTTATAGGGTATCTGGATTGGAAATCAACAGCTCTTGTCGGCTACGAGATTATGCTTGAAGAAAATACTCAAGCAATAACTTCTGCATTGAGAAATGCAATTATAAATCTTGGGAAAATTCCTAAAATATGCTATCAGGATAATGGAAAAGCTTTCAGAGCAAAATTTTTCACAGGTGATTTTTATGAGAGCGGCATTAACGGATTATTTAATAAGCTCGGCATTACTGCTGTTTTTGCTCAACCGTATAATGCAAGAGCAAAAGTTATCGAGCGATTTTTCAGAGAACTACAAGACGGCTTTGAAAGATTATTACCGTCATTTGTCGGTTCAAATATTGTAGATAAACCCGCTTATATGAAACGTAACGAAAAATTCCATAAAGAATATCATAACGATTTTGTCCCTACAGTTGAACAATTAACACAAATGTTGGATTGCTATATGGAGTTCCACAGAAGTTTGAAATGTCCTAATTTTAAAGGAAAAACTATTGGTGAAGTTTTTGAGGAAGGCAAAGGTGAGGGAATAAATATAAATGAACTTGACGATTTAATGATGCATACACAAATTAAAACAATAAATCGCAACGGTATCAGATTTTTAAAAGCCGATTATTATAACGAGGCTTTGTATGGTTTACAGGGCAGAGTAATTATCAAGTATAGCTTATCTGATTTAACTAAAATTAAAATTTTTTCTCTTAAAAATGAATTTATTTGTGAAGCAGAAAGAATCGCCCCAATTCATCCTATGGCTGAATATCTTGGTGATATAAAGGATCAGCAAGAGTTAAAATTCAAGATTAAACAGCAAAAAACTCTTGAAAAACAAACAGTAAAAGAAATCAAAAAATATTTTAAAACTGAGCATATTAAACCTTTAGAATGGCAAAACGTTCCTCAAATAACATCACGTTCAAGCCAAAACATAGAAGTTGAAGAAGTTTTTGAAAATAACGGCAGACCTGCTTTTGAATCCCGATATGAAAGATATGAATGGCATCTTAAAAATGGATTTGAAAATGATGCCGATTTTGTTTGGTTTAAAAGGTATGAATTGTCTGACGAATATAAACAAATATACGGGGAGGCTGTAAATGAAAATCGAATTTATTAAAACAACCAATGTAAAGAATTTTATTACTCTTACGAATAATTTAATCAATCGAGCAAAAGGAGTTCCGGGAATGGCACTTGTATATGGCGAACCGGGACTTGGTAAAACAAGAGTTGCTACTTGGTGGTCAGCTAATAATGATGCAATTTTTGTAAGTGCAACTCAAGTTACAACTCCGCGTTCGCTTTTAGAAGAAATCGTAAAGGAAATGGGAGAAGTGCCACTTTTTAGAAGTTCTGATTTATTTAATCAAGTTGTTCAATATCTGATTAAAGATCCTAAAGTCTTAATTATCGATGAAGTAGACTATTTAACAAAAGACAAGTGTGGTATTGAAATTTTGAGAGATATCCATGACAGAACTCATACCCCTATTATCTTAATTGGAATGCGTTTTGCAAAAAGAAATTTAAAACGATATGCCCATTTAACTGACAGATTTTCTGAGGTTTTACATTTTGAACCGTTCTCAACTGACGAAACGGGAATTTTAGTAAACGGATTATCCGAAGTGAGGTTTACTGATGATGCAATAAAATACATACATCAAACAGGGTTTGGTTTCAGGCAAATTGTTAAATTAGTAAATAAATCTGAAATACTTGCCGAAGCGAATGATTTAAAAGAAATAGATTTAAAATGTGTTACAAATTTTTTAAAAAAGGAGGTTAAATGAAGAAAATACGCTATTTATCCAGAAAATTAAAAGCATTTACCTTTGAAGATATCTTTCTGCTTGCAGAAACACCAAAAGAAAAACTACAAAATGCATTACAAGAATTGGTAAAAGAAGGAGTTTTAAAAAAGACTAATCAGGGATTTGTTTTTTGTGAATTTATACAAATTCCACCACCAACGGAACCTGTTGTTAAAAACACCGCAACAAGATTTATCCAAGATGAGGAATTCGTTAAATTTACCGAAATTGTTACTCCAAATACTAAGAATTTAACCTCGCAAGAATTGGAAGAAATCCCTGAATACAATCGAAAGAAAAGAGATAAATATTTGCATTTGCTAAAAATAACAAACGGATTGCATGGTAAGAAATTAATGGAATTTATTGATGAATATAATCGATTAAATCCTTCTAATCGAACAAGTTATGCAAATTTAATACGAAAACGAAATGCTTATGTCAGATATGGAGATGTTGCATTAATCTCAAAATTTGGGACTCCAAGAAAACCATATTATCCCGATATGGAAGAGTATTATGCGATATTTAAGAAGTTTTATTTATCAAATTACGGTATATCTATCAGGAAAAGCAGAGAAAATACCGCAAAAATTTTTCAAATACCTTTAGAAAAATTTCCGAGTGTAATGACATTCAGGCGAAGACTACGCAAAGACTTTTCACCGGAAGAAATAAGAAGTATAAGGAAGAAATTATGTTTCTAAAAAGACGAGCCGATAATATTCGAGCAAAAATGCGTATCAAGCACATGAATCAAAAGAAAATGGCAAAAATGCTTAATAAGTCTGAATCTTATATTACAAGACTGATTAACGGAGAACGTTACAGCAAAGAGTTTGAAATATTTATATATTACGAACTTGGTTTTAGTTACAGAAATTTAAAATAAAGAAAGGAGTTTATTATGACTATTACAAGAGAAGAAATGGATTTCTTGTTGCGTTACGCAAAAATAATTCGCCACTACAGCTATGTTATAAACTGCTTCCGCTTTCTTGCTTAATAATTTAAATTCTTTATCCGTAATATTAAAACCACAAACTTCTTTCATAATCTATCCTCCTTTTGACACACAACACACTACTGACAAATATAGAGGAAAGCTAGTGAAGATAAGAAAGAAGTTACATTTTAACATAATAGAATTATTAATTTTTATTCTGGTAATAATTCGGCAAAGAATCAATTTTTGCACGATAATCAAGATAATTACATATCATAAGCGCAGTAAGAGTGGTATCATAAGTTATATCATACCAATTTTCAAGCGTTTTATCATCCATTTCAATTATGTTGTTATTTGGATTTTCTCCAAAATTATTATGTCTAATATGCAAATTGTTATATAAATTTTTTAAATCTTTTACTAATGGATTATATGTAGTGCCTTTTAATTTTGATTCAATTCCTTCAAGCTTTAACGATAATGCTTGTAAAATGTTTCTTTTAGTTACTATATTACCCTTTAAATCATATCTTCGATATTCGATAACTGTTTCTGAAAGTTCCGGATATAGTTCACTAATAGCACTTGAGCATATATCTTTTTCTACAATGTAAATATAATTATTTTCTTTAGCTATTTTATAATTAAGTTTTTCTAATACTATTTGAATATTATTTAATATTTTATTTACGCTGTTTTGGTTATATCGGTCGGTGGGTAAAAGCTTTCTATTTAATAGCGAAATCATATTAAGTATGAATTCGTAATATAATAAGAGTTTTTCTTTATTATTTTTATTTAAGTCTTTTTCTGTAATCCCTAAACTACTTCGCATATCTCTAACTGAAATATAAGTTCCAGCATATTCATATTTAATAAAAAGAAAATCGTTAATATATTTTTCAATAGTGATCATATTTGCAGCAGGTAATCCAAAATTTCCCGCAAAAATATGTTCTACAATTGGAGCTTTGGAAAAAATAAGTTCAACTCTTATCATTTCATCTGAATAATTGATGCTTGCATTATTTATTTTATCAATAATAGATTTTCTCATTATAGTAAATTCTCTAATGTTCCATTTTCTAAATCTTGAATATTATAAATTGTATCCAAAACATCAAAGGTTGCTTCAAGATTGTTTCTTGCACTATTCCAACCGCATCCGTCAGTAAACCAAATAAAAGTTACGCCATCTATTGTTGCAACTTCTTGTGCTAAAGTTTTATAGCTTCTTGCGGTTTCATTAAGTTTTGAGCCACCACTTGAATAAAAATTTGTTTCTATTACATAAATTTGATTATCAGTTTTAATTACAAAATCAAACCGTTTCTCCATTTTGCCTTGATTTGAAATTGCAGAAAGGTTTACGCCCCATTTTTGTTCAATTTCGTGAATATACATTTCTTTGAAATAATTTTGACCTTTAATAAATCCGGCTTTTTGAATGTAATCTTCAACTAGATTTTCCATCAAATGCCCGCCACGATTTTTACGTCCATTGCTGTCTAACCCTGTTTCAACACCAGTTGCATAATCAACTAAATTGCTTACAATATGATTTTCCAACAAATCAAATAGCTTAGTTTTTCTCATAAACATTTTATAATCATCTATGCTGTAGTTTTGTTTTTTAAATGAGAAATTATATTCTCCATCAGCATCTGTAACAGAAATCTCGTTAGAACGAATCGCCAAGAGTAAAGGAATACATTTTAAAGTTTCAGGATATTTAGTGATAATATCTTCAAAATCTTTTTCGATATTTTTTGAGCCAACTAGCGAATTTAAAATATTTAATTCAACTTTAATATCTTCAATATTATTATTTACTTTATCAAAATCTACATAGTAGCAATAATCTGCAATGCATGGTCTAAATGTAGATAACCATTCCTTAAAATTTCTAGCCATATATTCTCCTGTATATTTTTATGATAGCATGAGCATGCAATTTATTGTTATTTGTTAAGAAAAGGAATGTATGATTGTAGCTAATAAAATAGAAAAATTCTTTTCAAACTCTGGTACTAGAAATGAAGTTAGAGAAAGAATTATTGCAGAATTTATTAAAGAAATGCCAGGAACAGGCAATGGTGATAATCAATCCAAATATTTATATTATGTTGAAACGTTAAATGATGGCAATAGAATTTATTTAGAAAGACCCGCAAATTTACATAATGGTTTTGATTTTCTTATTAATGTCGAAAATATAAATTTTTCAACAACAAATAGAATAAAGTATAATCCATCGCATGATAATATTTTTAGTGACTTACAAGTTAAAAAAGCTGAATCACCTGAGAAATATGCAAAATTATATAAACTCATTGAAGATGTTTATAATTGCGAAGAAATCCCAGAAATAGATTTAAGTTTTAATACTGGATATCCTATAGATTTGATACTAAAGGTTGCTAAATGGTTCTTTATTGAACAAGATATACGCTATTGGAATTATTCTGGTAGGGCAATGTTTATGTCTGGGGTCCCAAAACCTTAATAATTCCTCACTAAAACTTCTGTAATTTTGCCTCTACCATCTGCATTTGCATTGATTTGGCGAGAAGCAAAAACTTTTTTAATTTCGTAATTTGCATATAATTCATTTACTAATTTGGTATCTGAATTTGAAAGCATAAATTTAATACCCATTGAATCCAATTCATCACAAATCTCGCGCAGTTTGAATTGCATATCAATATCAAATCCGTCTTTTGTATATGAAGTGAAACTTGAGGTCTCATTCAATGGAACATAAGGTGGGTCAAAATAAACAAAATCACCCTTTTTAACTTCAGTTAAAATTTCTGAAAAATCGGCACATTTAATTTCAGTCTTTTTTAATAGTTCAGAACAATTCAAAAGGTTGTTCTCGTCAATTATACGAGGGTTTTTATAATGCCCAAATGGAACATTAAATTGTCCCTGAGAATTTACTCTATACATTCCGTTAAAACAGGTTCTATTCAAGTAAATAAAACGACTTGCTCTTTCTACATCTGACAATTTTGCATATTTTTCAGTTCTATCAATATTTCGAATTTCTAAAAAATATTCTTTTGAAACTTCGTGCTTGCTTAAATCCTCAATAAGTTCGTAAACATTATCTCTAACTACTGAGTAAAGGTTAATTAATTCTTCGTTCATATCAGAAATATAAGCCTGTTCCGGCTGTAATTCAAAAAATAAAGCACCACCGCCAATGAAAGGCTCAAAATAACGGTTGTATGATTTTGGCATGTTTTTAAGCAATTCAAACATAAGTTGGCGTTTACCGCCAACCCATTTAACGATTGGGTATGTTTCGTTTTTTAATTGTTCTAAAACTACTGCCATGCTTTATCTTTCTTTGAAAATACTTGCTCAAACCTTTTGACAGAAAGGTCTAAGTATTCTTTTTCTAAATCTATTCCAATAAATTTCCTACCTAACTCTAATGCCATTATACCAGTAGTTGAACTTCCTGTGAATGGATCGAGTATTAAATCGCTTTTATTAGTTGACGCAAGGATTATACGTCTTAACAATTCTAAAGGTTTTTGAGTCGGGTGCTTGCCGAATTCTTTTTCTGAAGATTTTGGAGTATCTATTTGCCAAACCGAACGCATTTGTTTATTTGGCTTTTTAAGAATATCATCGCTCCAGTCCCCATTTTTCATTGTTTCATAATTGAAAGTATGCTTGCCTTTTGGGTCTTTTCTTGCCCATAATAAAGTCTCATGGCTTGCCGTAAAATATCTGCAACTCATATTTGGAGAAGCATTTGGTTTAAACCAACATATGTCATTTAGAATTTTAAAACCTGCTTTTTGCAGAGCAAAACCGCAAGCATAAATTGAATGATAAGTCCCTGATATCCAAATTGTGCCATTAGGTTTTAATACTCTTTTACAAGCATTAATCCATTTTTGATGGAATTCAAAATCTTCATCTAAACCTTTGCTTTCATCCCATTTCCCTTTGTTTACGGAAACAACTTTTCCGGATTGACAGGTTATTCCACCATTCGAAAGCATATATGGCGGATCTGCAAAAATCATATCGATAGATTCGGGAGTTGCCCGATTTAAAATTTCAATACAATCACCCTGAAATAAAGTTATATCGTCTTTTTCATAAAACTTTTGCATGGGTTAATTATAGTATAAACATGAAATTAAATCTTGGTACAAAACTCTGTTAGAATAAAGCTTTACATAAAATATCTAAAGTCATAAGATTTATTATACAAAGCTTCTTGTTGCTTTGACATCCTAGATAGCGTTTTTGCAAAATCAAGAGTAACGGGCATATTTTTGTATAAATTATCTCCACTATTCCAATTCATCTTAGTGAGCATTAATATTTCTTTAACTAATGTATCTCCAGAAGCTTTTCCATAAAATCTTTTTACTAAAACTGGGATAGGTATTCCTCTTCCACCTTTATAGTATGTATTATATCTGCAATTCCCTATATCATCACCAATAACGCAACCATGCGTCCACAGTAGGAAACTGTCATTGGATAATTTTATAGTAGTTCCTCGTTCAAGAGGAAAACTGTTAGGAAGAGCTTTTCCCTCTTTTATAAAATATTTTATAGCTCTGTAAGGGGAATATCCCTGAATTTGCAATAATTCAATATCTTCAATACCTTCTAGTGCTTCAGTAAACCCTGCAATTTCTTGAGGAGTAAAAGGTGTAGTTTTATGTATTACAATTCTTCTTAGCTTTGCAACAGGATCGCATTTATAATATTCTTCTCTCAATTTACTTATTGTCGTTCTTGCTTCATCTTGTTTCATGTATGGATTTTTGCCAATGTATTGAGGATTGTCTAATTTTTTCAATATTAGTCTTATACCAGTTCCTGTTGAATCAAATAATTGGCTACAACCTATACATATTCCTTTTGTGTTAGACTTTGCATAACTAATTCCAACAAAAGCAGTCTCATCATCTAAAACTACAGGATGCCACAAGACACCGGAAGCCTTTGCGTATAAACTGGTAGACAAAGCCCACATTACTTTACATTTATCATAAGCCGCTAGAGAACGTTCTTCTATAAATTGAACTTTTACACCTTTATTGGTTCCGTATAGTTTTATCGCATCGTGTAAATTAAAATCTGGATCATAATTGTTATCTTCTCTAAATTTTGCAAATGATTTTGGTATATATACAACTAAAACATCAAAGTCTGATAATTGAGTTTGAAAATAATCTATTTGCGATTTTATACTGTCAACAAAAGATTTCGTATTCCCATTGCATGTTGCAGTTTCATCATATGTTCTACATAATTGATTATTATTTTTATCAGGGATATTTAGACTTCTTTTATATGTATCATAAAATCCTTCATAATTCGGTAAAAACATTTCACCACTTTTTGCAGAATGTTTTACATTAATATTATTTAAATGTCCTATAATATTATCGATTTGTTGAATTGGAGATAAAATAGCAATTCTAATAGGCGATTTTTCAGTAGTTTCAAAAGAATAATCAATAGGTGCATACCTTTGCAAACCTTTTAATTGATTTATGCTTGTACGATTTTTATCATTAACGTCAAATAACATTTTGGGTTCATCAAATTTATGTGAAGATACCTGTGGATATTTTGAATCTGACAATAATTTGTATGAAAAACATACAAAGTTAAATTTTATAGAAAAAGCTCCATTTGTGAATACAATTTCATTACTGCCTTTTGTGCGAAGAAATGCATTTAAATCTTTTAGGATCTTGCCATAATCAGCATTATATATGCTTGACATTATGCTATTTATTTCAACTTGTTTGTATAATTTATTGACTTCACTGCCATTTTTATTGGTTAAATAAGCAGTTGGTATTATAGATAGGTAAATTTTTTCATTTAAATACGACAATTGAACTTCAAAAGCAGAATATCTTTTGTATGTGAAACGAGCTTTATTTTGATGGTCTGATATAGAATTTACAAAGTAGTATTTATTTCTCCCAAAAGATTGTATATTTGAATTTTGCAATAATGAGATTTTTATTAATTCATAAAGCAGTCCCAAATATACAAAATTCTCTTTATTTAATAGTTCTGTTTCAGGAAATACTGTTGTAATTTCTGACTTTACATGCCCTTTAAATATTTCTTTCAGTTTATCACTATTAGAAAAAGAGTATACTTTTCCGTTAAACAATCCTGCGATTATATCGTTGTTTTCACCTATTATTGTTCGTAGTTCTTTCCAATTTTTTATATCTGTATCAAATACGTTGCAAGAAGGTAATTCTGTTGAGACGAAGGTGTTCATTTTTAATGAACTTTGAGCTATTTTATCTGAAGAAAAATTAATTTCTTTTTTTCTATTATCAAAATCTTTCCATCGTTCGTCAATTATAGGATTTTTATTCTCATAATTTTGGTATATCAAATTTAAAAATTCATCAAAACCATCAATATCAACTACACAGGACAGCTCATTGTTTTGGCAAGCCTTTTTCATAAAAGCATTTGCTCGTTCAGATAGTATTGTATTTTGTGGTTTACACCAATATATTCCTTTGCTTAAAAAATCTTTATTATCTATATTATTTTCAAGAACTTTCATCACAGAGTCATCATTTCCGGCATAACCCATAACAATGAGTCCTTTATTCATTAAATTCTTACAAAATAAATCTGATAATTGGTTTTCTAAATTTTGCAATTCAGGTTCTGTATTTTGTAAGCAATCATACCTATAATCACCGTGTAATTTTATAACATTTGGGAAGTTATTGCTTGCTATTTGCGAGATGCTATCTTTTTGTACAGAAGATACTACATTAAACGAATATTGTGGTGATAATGTTTTGACACCTGTTTCTATTAATTCATCAAAATTTGTTGTCCAGATATTTTTAACTTTATTATTAATAAATAAGTTTGCTAGACAAAGATGTCCTCTAGTTGGTTCAATATTTGCAACAAGATTTTGGATATAAGCATTTCTTGTTGTAGTATTGTCATAACATTTTTCAAAATAAAATGAATATTCATTCTTTGAGCCCCTTTTTGGAAAGCCATCTAAAGAGTCAAAGTAATCCTGCAATTTGGTTCTATTTCGTTCAGATTGCATGTCTTTAAAACGTTCTCTTGAAACATTATTTTCTGAACAATAAATTTCTTTTTTAAATTGCCAAACTAAATTTTGTCCACTTGGAATACCGGCTAATAAAGATGAACCTGAGCCAAGAAAAAAGTCTATGTTATTGCTTACTAGGAAATTTCGAATAAATGAAATTTGATCTTTTTCACGTATCACCTAACAACTCCTTATTGGATTATGCTAGCATGAAAATGCAAGATATTAAACAATTTTATAAATTTTTCTCAAAATACCCTGTCACTTTTTCTCAATATCAGTGTCAATTTATAAAAGTAAAAAACGAAATTCGTTTGCTCTTAAAAAGCTGATTTTTCAAATCTTCTGTTATAAATTCTCAAACTTAGTGTTAATTTACAGTAAATTTTTGCGCAGATTTTAAAATGGTTTTGGCGTAAATTTCATGTTTAACCGCATTTTTTCTTTGCAATGGTTACCACAACACCTGTTAGTGCAAACAGAGCAATTGCGTTTGGTATTACCATTAAATTATTAAACATATCTGTTAATTCCCAAACAAAATCGCTTGAAACAAGACTTCCAAGCATAATAAAACCGAGTGCAATTGTAGTATATATAAGTTTTGCAGCCTTAGGGTGATGTTTTCCGAAAAGATAAACAGCGTTAATTTTTCCAAATAAGTTCCAGCTTAAAATTGTTGAAAAAGCAAAGAAAAATAAACAAGTTGCAACAAATATGGCCCCGAAAGAGCTGCCAAAAATCGAGCCAAAAGCTGTCTGCACAAGGTTTGTTTTATTTAAAATTTCCATAACAGCTTCAGTGTAGCCGTTTGCAAGTGCGCCATCGCTTGTATAAAGCGTTGAAATAACAATCAAGGCATTAAGCGTAAGAATAACAAATGTATCCACAAATACGCCAATCATAGCAACTGTACCTTGTATGTGGGGATTTTTAACATGGGCAAGTGCATGTGCATGCGGAGTAGACCCCATACCAGCTTCGTTTGAAAACAAACCGCGTTTTGCTCCCTGGCTTATTGCTGTTTTGAAGGCAGCCCCAAAACCTCCGCCCAAAATTGCCTGTGGTTCAAAAGCATATTTGAAAATCATATAAAAAGTTTCAGGAATATATTTAATGCGAGAAATTAAGATTACAACGCATCCGATAATAAACAATATTGCCATAAGCGGAACAATTTTTTCTACAACGACTGCAAGGCGCCTTGTTCCACCAATAAAAATTAATGCACAGGCAATTATGAGAAAAATTCCGACAATCCAAGCAGGCACACCAAAGGCTGTCTCCATACAATTTGCAATTGAATTAGACTGTACCATAGCACCCATAAAACCAAGCGCTAATATGCTTGCAATGGCAAAAAAACCTGCCAAAATTTTTCCTAAATGCCCTCTAAAGGCTCTTCTTATATAATAAACAGGGCCGCCTTTTATTACCCCGTTTCTATCGGTAATTCTGGTTTTAATTGCAAGCGTAGCTTCGGCATAAATTGTTGCCATACCGAAAAAAGCTATTACCCACATCCAAAAAATTGCACCTGGGCCGCCAATTAAAATTGCACCCGAAGCACCAATTATATTTCCTGTTCCAACTTGTGCAGCAACTGCTGTTGCGAGTGCCTGAAAAGATGTCATACTTTTATCTTCAGCTTTATCAAACATGTTTATTTTGCCGAATACATTTTTTAAGCCTTCGCCAAAGCATCTAATCTGAACAAATCTTGTTTTGATACTATACCAAAGCCCAATACCAACAAGTAGTACAACCAAAATATAATTTGATAAATATTCATTAATTTTTACAACTATCGGGAATAACGTTTCTTCCACTATTTATTTCCTTTTATATTTTATTTAAAGCAATAATACTGCGTATAGAAAACTCTATCATAAAATAACTTAACAATTTGGTAAATATTTGTAACTATATGTTTTATTCAGTTATAATATGAAATGCAAAAATATTTTAAAAGGAATAACAGAAGTGTGTAGTTTAGCAAGAAAAAATAAAACTTTTTTAATATTGTTTTTGGCCGTAATTTTAAGTATTATGACTTCAAGCTCCGCTAATGCCGCCAGGCTTGATGGTATTGGTAATAAAACAACAACCCTGACCGGTAATGCAACTGTTAGTAGCAATATACAAAATATAAGCAATAGTTCAAGCACCGACACTATAATTAATGGCGGCGGTTTTTCGATTAATGGTTCAAACTTTACAGGAAACAATTCAAGCGGTGCCTGGCTTAGATACACTAGTAGCTTTACAGGTACTGGGCTTCATAACCAGATAATAAATGTTGGTAATTTTGAACTAACCCCTTTACTTGGAAGTGTAACAGATGGAACTATAATCAAACTTAATGATAATAATGAAGCTGTTCGCTATGCTATCACTGAAAACGGTTCAATATATGGCTTTACTACAACAGGTGGTACAAAAGGCGGCAGCTTTCTGTATTCCGGTGATAAATTAACGATTGATAATACAGTAATCAAGGGAAACAAAAATACTGCAAAAAATACAAATTCTAAAGGCGGCGCAGTTTTTTACGGAAATAATGATTCTGATGGTTCTGGTTTTACTATTTCAAATAGTTATATAACAGAAAATTATCGCGAATGGTTAACCTCTTCAAGCTCTGTACTTGGTGGAGCTATATTTAGCCAGCAGAAAAATGGTGTATTTAATATTTCAAACAGCTATTTTACAAAAAACTATGTTAATGCAAACCCCTCATCAACAAGCTCTTATGCTGCTGCAGGTGGAGCCATAGCAAACGATTCAGGCAGGCTTGAAATCGATGGCTCGTATTTTGGCGGCAATTATGTATCGGGTGCAAAATCTCAAGGCGGTGCGATTTGGGCTAATGGTTATACGCCTGAAGCCGGCATTGAATTTAAACCGCATACATTCAATAAAACAGTTTTTGAAAACAATTATGTAACGGGAGCTAGAAGCGAAGCTTCAGGTGGAGCTATTTATGTATTAAATGATGCAAGCATCGCAAATTCATTATTCTTATCTAATAAAGCTATAATAAATCCCTCTGCTGCAAATACTTCAGCTACACATGCAAGAGGCGGCGCGATATATAAAGGTGATAATGTAATAGGGGATCTTGCTTCAAATCCTAATTTAAAATTTAATGCAACTTTAAACGTATCGGATACTACCTTTAAAGATAATCAAATTCTTTTTAATGATGGTGCCGTTGCAATTCGGGAAGGCTCTTCTGCTGCAGGTGGAGCATTGTATCTTTCTAATTCTATTTCAAATATTGATAAAACGGTTTTTAGCGGTAACAAAGTTGTTAATAATTATCTTTCTTCTGATGTTATGGCTGCAGGCGGAGCAATTGCCACAAATTCAGCATCAGGAGATCGTAAAGGTAAACATTTTATAACAGCTAATTTTGATAACAATAGTGTTACATCTGAGGGAACTGCAATTGGTGGAGCTATTGCTGCTTTAGATGTAAAAACCACATCAAATATAGTGACTGTTAACTTGGAAAATTCCCAAATTACAAACAATAGTGCTGAATCAAAAGGCAGTGTTGCAAATACAGGTGCTATGGGTGGTGCAATTTATACAGGCACTTTAAACTTTGTTAATCTCAATAGTTCTGTAGTTGATTCTAATACCTCAATTTCTTCTGCATCAGGAACCGGCGAAGCTAAATTCGGTGGTGGAGCCGCTTATGTTGCTGATAGAGGAATTTTAACCGCAGTCGATACCTCATTTACAAATAATAAGGCAATTGGCGGAGCAGTTTCTGGCGGAGCAATTTATAATGAAAAAGGTGGTACAGTAAATATAATTGCTAATAATAACAGTGTTATTTTTGATGGCAACATGGCCGGAAATGATAAAAATGCCATTCATAATGCCGGAGGAACATTAAACCTAAACTCTGCTGATGGCAAAGAAATAATTTTTAACGACAAAATTACATCCACCAAAGATGCAGTTTTAACAATAAACAAAAAAGGAACATGGAATAAAGAAACCTGGCCTTATTCAAACAGAATTCCAAATGATGCTCCAAATGGAGAGAATGGCAGCAAGGCTGGTACGATTGTTTTAAATGATAATATGGAAGGCTATACTGGTTCTGTAGATATATTTGGCGGTACATTAAAAGTTGGTAAAGATGGTACATTCTTTAATAATGCCAAAAGTTTCAATGTTAATAATGCTTCAACTTTAAACCTTGCAAATGGTGTAGTGCAGACTCACAATTTTGGTAATTTTAAACTTGGCGGCACATTGGATGTTTCATTAGATGCTGATGCACAATTAGGCGTTATGGATAATTTTAAAGCTTCAAGTGTTTCTGTTGAAAACGATTCCAAAATTAATATTCAAAATATTAATCTCTTAACAAGTACATTTACAGGTGATAGTGTTGATTTAATACTTAGTGATAATGAAGAACTTATGGATGTCATTACGCTTGATGATAGTGCAAAAATTGCACTTGGGGACGTATTTAAATATGATGTTGACTTAGATAGCGAGAATAACTCATTATCTATAACTAAAAGAGGCGGCCCTACTGGCGGAAATAACGGTACAAACCCTACTCCGCCCGTATATGATAATTACAATCCTGCCATAATGGTTGCTCCTGTTGCTTCCCAGATAGGGTATGCAACTCAGCTAAATGCTTATGATAATGCTTTTCAAAACACTATATCAAAAATGATGCAGCCAAAGATTTTGCGTCATGCATCAGGCAAACAAAATCAATATGCGCTTGCTGAAAATAATTCTGGCAATAAAATTTTGTTCGAGGATGAAACTTCAACAAGCTGGTTTAGGCCTTATACCTCTTTTGAAAGTATTGATTTCAAAAATGGTCCGGATGTTGACAATATTATGTATGGTACGTTTATTGGAACTGATAGCAAAACTTTTCTTCTTAAAAACGGCAAAAGGGCAGAGTTATCAGGTTACTTGGCTTATAATGGCTCGCACCAAAGCTTTGATGGAAATAGTTTGTATCAAAATGGCGGAACCATTGGTGCTACAGCATCTTTATATAAAGATAATTTCTTTACTGCTTTAACTGCAAATGCCGGTGCAAGCGCTGTAATTGCTTCGACTATGTTTGGAAATGATAAATTTCCAATGTTTATGACAGGTGTTGCATCTAAAAGCGGCTATAATATGGAATTTTTAGGTGGTAAATTTGTTCTTCAACCAAATTTATTGCTTTCTTACAGCCTTGTAAATGCTTTTGATTATACAAATGCAAGAGGCCTGGATATCGAATCTGATCCGCTGCATGCAATTCAGGTAGCTCCGGGTATCAGATTATTTGCAAATTCTGAAAGCGGCTGGCAGCCTTATTTAAGCGCAGATATGAGGTGGAATATATTAGATGATACTAAATTTACAGCAGCTGATATTGCTCTTCCTGAATTATCCATTAAGCCTTATGTTGAATATGGCCTTGGAATTCAAAAAAATACAGGTGATAATGTCTACGGCTATCTTCAAGCTCTTATAAGGAATGGCGGAAGAACAGGTGTTGTTTTAT
The DNA here is from genome assembly GCA_910577515.1 of uncultured Vampirovibrio sp. Lineage (GTDB taxonomy): Bacteria > Cyanobacteriota > Vampirovibrionia > Gastranaerophilales > Gastranaerophilaceae > MGBC122484. The sequence goes on along the minus strand of CAJTLW010000001.1, from coordinate 121,455 downwards.
CCGGCGGATTCGATTTCTTGCTTGGTAAATCACACAGAATGCCTGTATATTTCCCACACATGTAAAAAATAATTGCGTGTGGAAAATATTAGTGTTAAAATTATTCTATCCTTAGCGGTATCGTCTAGGGGTTAGGATAGCAGATTCTCATTCTGTTGACACGGGTTCAAATCCCGTTACCGCCGAAAATTTGTACTTTGGAAATATAAAACGGGATTTGAACCAATTTACCAAGTATGGTATTTGCAAACAAGTTGCAAAGTCCCGTTACCGCCGAAATACTTTGGATCTGTTGCACTCTGCCGAATAAAAGCTGACTAAATGTCAGGTTTTATGAGAGTGGTAGCGCAGGACAATGTATTTGATACCATGGGCCTGTAGCGCAGTTGGTAGCGCAGGAGACTCTTAATCTTTTGGTCGTGGGTTCGAGTCCCACCAGGCCCAAATTTTATCCCCATTTAAAATTTATTATATGTATACTATACCAGTTTTTCTGTTAAAGCTAAAATTGCAGCCTGTGTTCTGTCTTCAACTGCAAGTTTTTGAATAATGCTTTTTACATGGTTTTTTACTGTATAAAGTGAGATTATCAGTTTATTTGCAATATCTTTATTGCTCATTCCTTTTGCTATAAGCCCCAAAATTTCTTTTTCCCTGTTTGTAAGATTGAAATCTGAAGATTGCTTAGTTCCTTCATTGCTTTTGTTGATGTTTAAATTTGTCAGCACATCTAGTATATAATCGGCAATATTTGGTGCAATCCACACCTCCCCGTTCATTACCATATCTATAATTGAAATCAGCTTTTCAATCGTAATGTTTTTCATAGCATAAGCATTAGCGCCTGAATTAAATGCACTGAAAACAGTTTCTTTTTCATCGATTGATGTAAGCATTATGATTTTTATATCCGGTTTTATTGCTTTAATTCTTTTTGCAGCTTCAATACCATTTAATACAGGCATTGCAATATCCATTAAAACAACATCTGGCATATTGATATCGGGTGTAGATTTTACAAAATCAACGGCACATTTGCCATCCTCAAATTCTCCTAAGATTTGTATTTGTTTGTATGGTTTTAAACCATAAATAATTCCTTTTCTGGTAAGTTCATGGTCTTCAACAAGAATAATCTTTGTCATTTATATCTTCCCTCTTATCAAATGTGATGGTGAATTTTGTAAATTCGGATACTTTGCTTTTAATTTCTATTTTAGCATCAATAATGTCAACAAGCTTCTTTACAACATCAAGTCCAAGTCCTGAACCTAATTTTTTGGTATAAGATTTTGAACTATAGTATCTGTCAAAAATGTGTTCCAAATCTTCTTTTGAAATTCCATTTCCATTGTCTTCTATTGTTAATTTAATTTTATTATTAATAACTTCATCAAAAATCCTTACATAGCCCCCAGTTGAAAGATTTTCAATAGCATTTGCACAAAGGTTTATTATTATTCTTTCAAAACATGTAACATCAGAATAAAATATAGTTGATTGATTAATGTCATTAATAAGTTTTATTTTCTTTTCATCTGCAATAGGCTTTATCTTTATAAAACAATCATTTACGGTTTTTGAAATATTGACAGATTCAAAGTTTAAATCTTCCTTTTTTAAATTAAACTGATATGACTCCAAAATTAAATTTACCATTCTAAGAAGGTGGCTTGTGTTTTTTTCAAGTGATTTTGCAAGCTCTTTTTCTTCTTTAAGATTTAGCTCTATAAATTTATCCGATATCATAGAGAGCGCCCGCTCCTGCGCAATTAATGGAGTTCTAAGGTCATGTGTCAGGTTTCTTATAAAACTTGACCTCAATTCTTCTTTCTCTTTTAGCCCCTGTACCATATCATTAAAATTATTGTAGGTTTCCTGCACATTTTTTTGTTTAATTTTTGTTTTTAGATTGAGGTTTAAATCACCGGTTTTTACCCTTTTAGAAGCTGCAGAAAGCTTTATAAAAGGATTTATAAAGCAAATATTTATATATCTTGCAACCCCAATAAGCAAAATTGCACCAATAAAAATTATTATTAAGCCAGCCCTTCTTTCGTAAGGGTTGGCAGGGGAAATGTGCCATCTTGTTTTAACCAAAATGGTAACAGCATCCCTTGTATAATTTTTATCCATTTCAAAGGTTTTATAGGAAATGTTTTTATCATTTGGAATACCTAAAGGAATTGTGGCAAGATATTTATTAAACCAGAAAAACGTCTTTGGGGGTATTTCAGGGGCAATGTAATCTATCAAGTTTTTATCATTAATTTTATCGCCGGAATATAGTTCAACAAAATAAGGCCCCGGAAGCTTTAAATTTTTAGGGTTTATTTGCCTTGCAACCTTCACTCCGTTAAAATCTTTTCCTGGATATGGAGCAATAACAATGCTGTATATTTTTGGAGAATTTTCTTTTTTAACCTCATAGTAATAAGTAATTTTGTTTGGAAATTTATTTAAAAATTCAACATCACAGTCTTTAAAAATTTTTTTAATTTCTTCTTTTGAAAATTCTTTATTATTGACAACATAGAGTTTTTCTATAGTATCTACAGTATCAATTTTTAGATTATTTTCTATGCTGTAGTTTATTTCTCTTGAAATTGCATCCAAAATTTTATTAGACGTAGCATGTTCAATATGATTAATTTGTTTATTCGAATAAAAAAATAAGCAAATTAAAGGAAAAATAAGAATTAAAACCAAAATTTGAAATGAATATTTTGCAAAATTCATCATAATGGTAAATCTCTGTAATTTGTAAGGTTAAATCCTAAATCCACAATTGTAGTCCTAATATCAGGATTTAGAGATGCCAAAAATTCTTTATAGTTTGATGTATATCCGCCATATCCTAAAGACCTTGGATGAATTATAATTTCAGTTACAGTATCATTATTAATATTTTTTAAAGCAGATAATCCGCGAGAAATACTGTTTTCATCCATATAGCCGGTATATCCTACGCCGATTATAAAATCATTAATGTTTATCTTTTTATCACCTTTAGAATTAAGGTTGCGAATAACCCCTTTATTTATTGTGCTAAAAGTGTTTAAAAGTCCTAGTTTTAAAAGATTAACAGGATATTTTTTATCCAGCATTTTCTTAAAAACAAAATACGGTCTTTCATATTGCGTTCTTATAAATTTAATTTTATATTCAAGAGCAAGCTTCAGGGTTAAATTAAAAATATTGGGTATAGCGTGTGTATGAACGTGTGAATTGATATGGTCAATTCCGGTATCAGCCATAATTTTTTCTATCTGCGCGCGAAACTCATCTTCAATCTGGCTTAAAAGCTTTTTATTGCAGGAATTATAAAGAAAATAACCGTATCCCCTGTTAAATTCTCCGTCAGAATTCACTATTAAAGAAGGGTTTGTAAGGCTTTTGCCCTCAATTATATTTAAATGCACCCCGCGCCCGATAGATGGAATTTCGGGTAAAACTTCGTCTATTCCGTGTTTATAAAATTTACCGTTTGCAAGAATACAGGTGGATGTCACCGCGCCTTCGCTGAAGCCTTCCATAATGGCTAGGTTTGTTTCCTCGCTTATGCCGAAATCATCCGAATTAAATACTAAATTTTTCATAAAAGTATTATACTAAAAAATGCCGTGTCGGTGTGAAAATTAAGTGTTACATTTCTTAATATTCTGCGCAAATTTTAAAATTCAGAGGCTTTATAGAATAGCAGAGTAAAATGTTAGGTTTTATATTAAGATGAGAATTTCAGAAGTTCAAAATTTTGCTTTAAACAGCTTGAACAAATGTTGTAAACCCCGTAAATCAAATGAAAATATATCTTCAAATAATTCCCTAGAACGCTCCCCAATGATGGATACAGTAAGTTTTGGAAAGTTTGATCAAAAATATTACCCTCTTGTAAGAAAATATGTATTTAATCAACTTTTTGATAATATTCCTGCGTACGATGCACTTAGAAATGCTACGTACGTTAACCTTGAACCCACAGAGGAAACTATTATTAATCCTAAAAATGGTGAGTATAAACTTGAACTAATAAGTTGTAAAACATTCCGCCCTGATTTTTCTCAACAAAGAGTTGATGACTATGATGGCACTATGAGAATGCATATTAGAAACTTTAATGAAATGCATGGTTATAAAGCTGGTTGGGAAAAACATTTATCTACTACAGAGGACCTTGAAAAGGCTGCAGCGCTTGCTGAATATCTTGAATGCCATGGATATATCCAAAGAGACGATTCTCTAGACCCGATGAACGATATGTCAAAATGGTGTTATGACCACCTAGCCCAATAGGATAATTTTTAAAATTTACTAGCAAAAAATAAAATTTACATGTTTTATACATGACACAGAAAAGAGTAAAAAGTTAGGATAATATAAGATGAGAATTTCAGAAGTTCAAAATTTTGCTTTAAACAGCTTGAACAAATGTTGTAAACCCCGTAAATCAAATGAAAATATATCTTCAAATAATTCCCTAGAACGCTCCCCAATGATGGATACAGTAAGTTTTGGAAAGTTTGACAAAACTTATGAAAAATTAGTTAAGCGTTTTGCAGGTGTAAGGCTTATAAATAACCGTGCTTACTATAGAGCATTGCAGGACTCAATATATTTAAATCTTAAACCCACAGAAACTACAAAACGAAATCCTGAAAACGATGTATATGAATTAGAATTAGTTAGCCTTAGAGAATTTCGCCCAGAAGCAACTCAAAAAAGAATCCAGGAGGCTGACGAACTTATGCAATCGCATATCGATGATTTTAATGAAATTTATGGATATACGTCTGGCTGGGAAAAGAAACTAACTAGTACCGAAGATTTTGAAAGAGCAGCCGAACTTGCAATTTATCTTGATAACAATGGCTATTTTCCAAAAGACCAACCCGGCGAAGATGATTGGTTTAAAAACAGATTATTTGGTTTAGATTACTAGAGATTTTTACATATTACAAAATATTATACATTTAAAGCTTTGGTTTACTATATCCAAAGCTTTAATATTTTTCTGGATTACTTCGTTGTTACACTTTTCGCAATGACATCGATTCTAATTCTGTCATTGCGAGCGACCAACGGGAGCGTGGCAATCCAGAGATAAATTTTCCCTTTACATTTTGTTACTTTTGGGCAATTTTTTTTATCTTTAAACTTTAAATATATAAAGTGTGTATGCTAAAAGGTTGGAATGCAAATATTTTCTAAAAATCTTTATAATAATTTGCATGATGGTATAAAATCTTCCCTGAATTTTAAAGGAAAAGGTATACCGTTTGATAGTGCCATTGCTGTTGCAAAGCGTGCTGCTTGTAAAAACGGAAAGCTTCAAAGTGTTTATAATACATTGGTAGATACTACGCAAAAAAAAGCACCCGAATTAATCGAGCAGGTGGATGATGTTTTTATATCAAAAGAGGAAACACTTGGAAGAAAATTAATAGAAGCAGGAAGAGATTTTTTAGAACTTCCTCTTGATTTATTAGATGACATAGTTTCACACTTTCCAAATTCAAGATTAAACAACCTCGGCATACTTCAAAAACACAGAGAGCATATTTTAGATGAAAACAGAGTAAAAGCTTTTCAGGGGCTTTTTGATTATGGCCCAAAATTTTTAAATGACGTAGAAGTAAATGCCGGTAAAATTGCGCCCCCGATGAACGGAGATTGCACAGAAGGATGCAGAACGGTTTGCGACAATTTTGCCAAAAAATTTAACGAGCAGTTAAACTCATCTGTTGAACTTAATAAATCCATATACGACAGCAAAAAAGAAAGATTTAACACAAGAATGATTTCAGGGCTGACCGCAGCTCTGTTTCTTGGTAATGATTTTTATAATTCAGCTATATTGAAGGGCAAAAGCGAAGAGGAAGCCAAAAAAGCCCAACGCAAAAAACAAGGGCAAGAAATCAAAGAAAATGTTATTGAAGGCTTCGCTCAATACGGCGTTATGGCATGTTTTGCAAAACAGGCAAGTTCAAATCTGTGGTTTAATGTGCTATCCGGTACCGGTGTCAGCTTGCTTGCAAGAATTATTTCAAGAAAAATTTCCGGTATGCCTTTAACCAGAATGAAAGCGCCTGAAAATTCAATGGCTGAATTTGTAAAAGCTGCAAAAAATAAACAACCGTATAAAACTCAAAGCGAAAAAGATAAAGAAGCGAAAAAACCAATTCTTTCAATTAAAAATCTTGTATTGCTTTGTGTCGGAATCATAGGTGCAGGTTTTGCACTCAAAAAACTTGGTACATCCACTGACATAGGAAAAGCAATTACTAAAAAAATAGATAGCATAAAAGAAAAATCATACAAAAATAGTGTCGAAGAAATATTGGCTACACCTGAAGAAATTCAAAATATAGTAAATATTGCAAACAAATATGGTGAACCAAATTTAGTTAATGACAAATTAAGAAAAAAAATTGAACAACTTGGACTAAATGAAGAGTTCACAATCGGCGAGAAATACAAAGTAATAAAATTACCAGGTGGATTAACAGTTACACAAAGAGCATTAAAAAAAGCATTGCTCGCGCCATTTAAGATGGTAAAAGAATTTATTACTTATCCATATAAACTTGCAACAAAATTCACGGACGCTATGAGTGCATCCAAGGCAACAAGAAAAATCAGACATGCTGAAGATGATGTTAAACAAGCAAGAAAGGTTCTGAATTCACTCAGTCCAAGCTCTGTTGAATTTAGTGCAGCGCAGAATAAAGTTTTAGAAGCAGAGCAAGCGCTTGAAGATACGGTTGCTCGTTTTACTCCTAAGAAAAAAAGAACCGGTTCCGAAAAACTGCTTGATGACTTCTATTTTAAAAACATATACATCCGTTACAAAAAATTCGAAGAAAAATTTGGTTCTGACCCGCAAAGACTTGAAGAAGAATTTGGCAAATATATTCAAAAAGCCCGTGCTGCCTCAATGAACAACAAAACTTCGTCTAAAATTGATAACTCGCAAATTGCTGTATTGGCTCAAATTACAGGCACATTAACTGGTATTGGTTTCAATATGAATGATGAATACAATGCTGCAATCAAAAACGGAGATAATAAACAAGATGCTGAAAAAGCCGCCAGAAAACGTGGTTTGAATAAATTTGCAAGAATGACATCTCAGGTTGCAATTTCAGAAGCATTAAATAAACTCTTTAAAGCGCAATATCAAGGCAGCTTGCTTGGAGCCGGTATAATTGTTGCAATCAGTACGGTTATTACAGATATGGTTTCCCGTGTTCTGACTGCAATGCCGACCAAGAAAATGAGCAAAGAAGAGCTTGAACAATATCAACATAATCATAAAACCGGCAAAATGGCTTGGTATTACAATATGATAGACAAACTCGCCTCATAAATTTCACTTATTTACTTTTATTTTTAAAGGGGTATTATAAGTTTGAGGAGAAAAAGTCTATGTATAACCCTAAATCCAAAGATGCCGATGAATTTATCTGTCATGATGAGGTTTTAGCCTCTCTTGATTATGCTGAAAAGAATAAAAATAATTTAGATGTTGTAAATAAAATTTTAGAAAAAGCAAGACTTAAGAAAGGTTTGAGCCACAGGGAAGCAGCAGTTTTATTGGATTGTACTATTCCTGAAAAAGTGGAAGAAATTTTTGCCCTTGCACGCGAAATTAAACAGGAATATTACGGCAACCGTATTGTACTTTTTGCACCTCTTTATCTTTCTAATTACTGTGTAAACGGTTGTATTTATTGCCCTTATCACCATATTAATAAACATATTCCTCGTATTAAGCTTACTCAGGAACAAATAAAACGCGAAGTTGAAGCACTGCAGGATATGGGGCATAAACGTATTGCTATTGAAGCTGGCGAAGACCCCGTAAACAACCCTATTGAATATATTTTGGATTCAATAAAAACAATCTATAGTGTTAAACACAAAAATGGTTCAATACGCCGCGTAAACGTGAATATTGCGGCTACAACGGTTGAAAATTATAAAAAGCTACATGAAGCTGGAATTGGCACATATATACTGTTTCAGGAAACTTATAACAAAAAAACTTACGAAAAACTTCACCCTACAGGGCCAAAGCATAATTATAAATACCATACAGAAGCTATGGATAGAGCCATGGAGGCAGGAATTGATGATGTTAGCCTTGGTGTGTTATTTGGCTTAGAATTGTATCGTTATGAATTTTCTGCGCTTTTAATGCATGCTGAACATTTAGAGGCCGTATACGGTGTAGGCCCGCATGCTATCAGCGTTCCAAGAATTAAAAAGGCCGATGACATCGACCCGTCCGCATTTGACAATGGTATTGATGATGACACTTTTGCTAAAATTACTGCCTGTATAAGAATTGCTGTTCCATACACTGGAATGATAATATCTACAAGAGAATCGGCAGAATGCAGAGAAAGGCTTTTAAAACTAGGTGTTTCACAAATTAGCGGTGGTTCTAAAACAAGTGTTGGAGGATATTTTAACCCGGCACCTGAAGATGAAAATTCAGCTCAGTTTGATGTTTCGGATAGACGCCCTCTGGATGATGTTATAAAATGGCTTATGGAGCTTGGATATTTGCCCAGTTTTTGTACTTCCTGCTACCGTCAAGGCCGCACTGGTGACAGATTTATGGAAATTTGCAAAAGCCAGCAAATTCATAATTTCTGCCAGCCAAATGCTATAATGACTTTAAAAGAGTATCTTGAAGACTACGCATCGGATGCTACAAAAGCAATTGGTGAAAAGCTTTTACCAAATGAAATAATAAAAATTAAAGATGAAAAAGTTCGTTCAATTGTTGAAGAAAATTTACTCAAGATTCACAATGGCGAAAGAGATTTTAAATTTTAAAAATATTATTTGCTTGAAAGTTTTACAAATTCGCTGAAAACTTTTAAAGCTAAACCTTTATCTACCGTTGCTTTTGCAAGTTCAACACCTTCCTTTATACTTGGAACTTTTTTTGCAATGTAAAGTGCAAGTGCGGCATTTAATGATGTAATATCAAGTCTTGCTCCTTTGTCTTTTCCGCTCAAAATATTTAATATAATTTGTTTGTTTTCCTCAGGGCTTCCTCCTGAAATATCAGATAAAACAGCTCTTTTTAATCCAAAATCCTCTGGTTTTATTATATAAGTTTTTATTTCACTGTTTCTGATTTGAGAAATGATTGTATCCGAAGTAATTGAAGCTTCGTCCAGCCCATCAGTACCATGTACTACCATCCCATCGGTTATACCAAGATTTTTAAGCACTTTAGCCATAGGTTCGGTTAATTTTTCATCATAAGTTCCTATCAGCTGCATTCCTGCTCTTGCAGGATTTATAAGCGGTCCCAATATATTAAATACAGTTCTTGTTGCAATTTGTTTTCTAATGCTTCCTATATGCCCCATGCAAGGATTGTGGTTTTGTGCAAAAAGAAAGCAGATACCGGTTTTTTCAAGAACTTTAAGACTTTTTTCGGGGCTTAAATATATATCCACACCAAACGTTTCTAAAACATCTGCTGCTCCCGATTTACTTGATGAAGAACGGTTACCATGTTTTGTAACTTTTACTCCGGCAGCAGCCACAATAAATGCTGCAACAGTTGTTATATTAAAAGTACCGCAACAATCACCACCTGTGCCAACCATATCTATAGTCTCGGCAGGATTTGGCAGGTTAAATGGTATACATTTGTTCTTAATTGCTTCAGCAGCGGCAGTTATTTCTTCTACGGTTTCACCTTTCATCCTTAAAGCCACCAAAAAAGCTCCCATTTGTGCGTCAGTTGCTGTACCGTTTGTTATCTGGTCGACAACACCTCTGACTTCGTTAAATTTAAGATTTTGATGATTAATAAGTTTTAAAATAGCATCTGTAATCATTTTTTAAAATATTTCACACCCGTATTTTGGCTTGATTTGCCTGAAATAAGCTCAATTATTATACATCAAAAATTTTTTTTCACAATTTAAAATTTGTAATATAATTAGTTTGTAGGCCGATATAGCTCAGTTGGTAGAGCGGCTCATTCGTAATGAGTAGGTCAAGGGTTCGAGTCCCTTTATCGGCTTAATTTATTTCAAATTGTAAACTTTTATTGCCTGATACTGACAACATTTTTCTTCCTGATGTTTTAATAAGTTACCACCAATTTAAAAAAATCGGAAATGCTTAGAATGTTTGATAAAAATATTGATTTATACAAGCCATACAGAGGCATGACTGCAAGACAAGCCAGAAAAGCCACCAAATTAAGAGAAAAAAGATACGGCGGATATGTTAACTTGCTTCATAACAAAGAACTTGTAGCGGAAACCCAAAGAGACCCTGCTGTACAAATGTTTATTGATATTGGCATTATTTTAAAAGAAAAATTAGTAAACACTGCATCATCTTTATCGCAAAAAACAAAGGAGCTTGTCACCCAAAAAGCAGAAGTTCTCCGCTCTTCCTTAACAAGTAACATAAATAGGAACAGCGTAAGTGAAACCGATTTTGCGCTTGCAAAGATGTTCCACCAGATGCCTAAAAATTCCAAGGTGCTTACGTTTTTAAAAACCCCTGTTGAAGATCTTGCGGCACAAAGTATAAAAGGGTTTGTAGCATAAGATATTATTCAATATAATAGTTTATTTTTTTATATTTCTATGTTTAATTTTTATTGCCAATTTGTTTATGGTAAATTTATCTTTGAAATAAATTTTAAACGAGGTTTACTATGAAATTTAAAGAGATTGAGAAAAATATTTATTATTGCGGGTTAAATGATGCCGATAGGGTTATTTTTGATGAATTAATACCCCTGGAACATGGTACAACCTACAACTCTTATTTGATTAAAGGTTCTGAAAAAACTGCCCTGATTGATACCATGTATCCACCGTTTAGCGAAGAATATCTTAAAAATCTTGATAATAACGGAATTACAAATGTTGATTATATTATTGCAAATCACGGTGAACAAGACCACTCCGGTACGATGCCCGCATTGCTTGAAAAATTTCCTAATGCAAAAATAGTAACCAATGCAGTTTGTAAAAATAACATTAAAGAAATGCTTTTAGTTGATGAAGATAAATTTTTAACCATAAAGGATAGCGATACATTGTCTTTAGGGGATAAAACCCTTAAATTTATCTTAGCTCCTGGCGTACATTGGCCTGATACAATGTTCACTCATCTTATAGAAGATAATTTTCTTTTTACATGTGATTTTTTGGGCGCTCATTTGCCATTTGAAGAGCTTTATTTTAAAAATGATGAAACCTTGGTACTATCTGCAAAAAGATACTATGCGGAAATTATGATGCCATTTAGACCTATGTGCAAAAAATACATTGCAATGATTAAAGAAATTAATCCTAAAATGATTTTACCAAGCCATGGACCTTTGCATGATAGCCCGGACTTTATTCTTAATTTATATGCTGAATGGACATTTGACACTCCAAAAAATCTTGTTTTAGTTCCTTATGTTTCAATGTATAAAAGTGTTGAAGAAATGGCTTTTTATTTAAAAGAGAAACTTGAAAACAAAGGTATTAATGTAACATGTTTTGATGTCATCGAGGATGATTTAGGTGACATTGCAATGAATTTAGTTGATGCTGCAACTATTATTCTTGGCGGTTCAATGGTTTTAGCCTCTCCGCATCCTGCCATTGCTAATATTGCCTATATTGCAAATTTGTTAAAGCCAAAAGCAAAATTTGCTTCATTTATAGGTTCATACGGATGGGGCGGCAATTTGTTTGGCAAATTAGGCGAAATCTTATCTGGCCTAAAAGTTCAGCTTATTGAACCGGTTCTTGTCAAAGGAAAGCCAAAGGAAGCTGATTATAAACTTTTAGACGAGATGGTTGATACTATATATAATTTTCACAAAGATGCAGGATTGGTTTAACCAGTCCTGCCGTTTAAAACATTTTAAAGATGCATAAAATTTGCTGTCTAACATTTTTTTTACAAAAATTTACAAATTTTTACAATTTGTATTGGCAAAAAAATTCCTTTACATGTTTTATAATCTTTGGATAATTACAATAATTGTGTTAGTTATTAGTGTTGTTAGGTAAATATATTTATGAGAATTAATCAAATTCAAACAAACGCGGAATTTTCCGCCCAGAATTTAGCCCGTCCGAATGGGATTTCAAACACAAAAGTAGCAACTTCCCCAATAGGTGTTACGGGGCCAAGTGCAGTGCATAGCGTTATTTCATTTAGTGGTTTGAAAGATAAAGGACATGTTCTTCATGTTCTGGCCGAATTACCACCATGGATGAAAGTTGGCGGCGTTGCTACAGTTGGTAAAGATTATATGAATATGGCCAACTGGTTTGATAAACTAAAGGCTGAAAATCCCGACATTGCCGCCGCTTTAGGCGATGGCAAATCAAAAGTAAGTTTGATTATACCTTACTATAATGGCGTTATTGGACAAGATGATTCTGTTTCTGTTCGTACAGATGCCAAAGGTAACCCAATATGGGTTAACGATGTTAACTCAAAAAAATACGCTTATAATCCTGCAGGACTAGCTGCTGATAAAAACGCTGTAACACATTTAACTGAAGTTGTTTCATCGGATATGCAATGGGGGCTTACCGAACATTCCCCCGTTAGGTTGTTCAAGGTAGCCAGTGACCACCCTGCCTTAAAAGGTAAAGACAATGTTGATGTTTATATGTTATTTACCGAAGAAGTAGCTCGTATGCCAAAAGCCTACGCAAACGGTGATTATTGCAGTGAACCTAAGGCTAAAGAATTGGCTAAAAAAATAAGTTCTGCTGAAAAATTTTCCGAAATTGTTTCGGACGCTGCAAAAAAAGAAGAAGCCGAAATTAAAGCTTTTACGAGCAATCAACCTTACCACCAATTCTCAAAAGGTGTTGTAGATGCTGTTAAAAAAGCTGGAATTGATGCCGGAACTATCATTTGTTCAGATCAACAAACCATGTTAATTCCTGATTTTATTGCGCAGCAGGCAGAAGCCGGCGATGAATTCTACAAAGGCGCTAAACTTACAGGCGTTTTTCACAACACAGGCGCTGTTTATTGTGGTGAATGCTCCGCAAAAGATTTATTCCTTGCAGAAGCTACACCCGAACAAATCAAAAGAATAAGAAGAAGCCCTGAATATATCTTTGCAAAAGAAATAGGCAGGGAAGAAGATTATTTCAAACGCTTCGTAAAAGGATATATCGACGATGCTGGAAACGTAAATCCAAATATGGGTATGTTGCGCCATGTACAAAACGGTAATGGATATGTTAATACTGTTTCCGGTGAATATGCAAAATCTATGGCAATTGATCCTGCTGTAACGCCGTTGCACTCTCTTTGGAAAGAGCTTTATGAACAAGGAAAGGTTGGCGGTATTATAAATGGCTTTGAGGATGCAAGTGTTTCTGCATTGGAAAAACTTGGCCTTAGCGGTTATACGCAAAGAATTTTTTCAGCACCTGACGGTTCTGGAAAAAGTGTCAGCCTTCAACCCTATGTTACATATAGAATTGATGATATGAAAGCTGCCATAAATCCGCAGATCATACCTCTTGAGGTTCAAAAAGACGCACCATTTGAAGTAGTTAAAAATCAGATTTCAGATTTATTTAAAGAAGGTGGACTCAGAAGGGCAATTTTTCATCTGGAGGATGATGCAACAATAGAAATTGACTATAAATCACAAGATAAACTTGATGGACTTAAAGGCAAGAAAATTCTAAGTGTTGACATTCAAAACAGACCGCTTTTACAGGTAAGTGCTTCAGAAAGAGCATTAATTGAAAATGCAACAGAGCCAACGCTTGAAACTGCAAAAATTGCAAAAAGACATAATAAAGAAAGCTTCTTGAAAAGATTTACAGAAGAATTTGGTGATTTATTCGGCGAAAAAGAAGTTAAATTTGCCGAAACCGGTTTACCTGGCAGAAATTGCTCTGTAATGGGTTCTATTGATAAAAAATATATTCAAGATGTCAGTGCAGGTAAAGATGTTCCATTGTTTGTTTCTTGGGGCAGAGGCGATTTTCAAAAGGGTCACCCTATTGCTCTTGAATCTTTCATGAAGTTTGCAAATACAGAAGAAGGTAAAAATGCCCTATTGGTTATGGGTGGTGAACTTCCTAAGGAAACTACCGAAGCTAAAAAGATATTTGATTTAATGGCTAAAGTAAAGAGTGACCCCAATTTGAAAGGTCGTATAGCCTTTATTGATGGCTTTGCACCCGGTTATGCAATGTCATCCGCAGCTGACTTTGCCGTTTTCTCTTCAAGATTTGAGCCTTGCGGGCTTACTCCTGCAGAAGCTCAAAAATATTTCTGCACACCAATAGTTTTAAACACGCAAGGCTTATCACAGCAAATTTTCGACCCAAGAACTGCTGTTGAAGGCGAAATGATTAACGGCTATAAAACAGTAAATGAATTTTATATGCCAAAAGAAAAAGTTGATAGGCTTATTGACTTATTTGGTGATAAAACAAGACAATTGGATGATGCAGCAAAAGAACAATTAAAAGCAGATTTTCCTTATTCTTACGAAAATCTTACTTTGTTTGAAAAATTCGGTAAAAAATACGAAAGTCTTCTTAAAAAGGCAAAAGATAAAGTTTACGGTATGGTGCCTGAAGATAAGATTGTTTCCCAGGCAAAGAATGAACTTGAAAATATGCCCGAATATTCCGATTTAATTGTCAGACTTAAAGAAGGAATATTGCAAGATGAATTAGTGGCAGCTATGAAACAGGGTGTTAATGATAGCACCAACCCTGCCGTGGCCGAAAGCATATTTGCAAATCACCGCAACCTTGATACAAGCTGGCTTGGCAATGCTAAATTAAACGGCATTGATCCGCAGACCGGAAAAATGATTTCAAGCGCAGAACTTTATTGCAGGCGCCATGCAATGTCTGATGCTTCTCAAAATCCGCTTAAACGCGTATTTGAATTTAGAGAAGATTTGGTTGATAAAAATCTTGGCGATTTACATCCTGCAAATACTGATGCTGTAAAGGAAAATGCTACAGGCTTTATTGGAAAAGCTAAAGAATTTGTAAGTGGTAATAAAAAAGCAGTTATGGTAGCTGGTGCTGTTGCAGCATTAGCAGCTGTTGCAGCAGGCGTGATATATAGCAACAATAAAAAAACTGATACAAGTGCTTCTCAACAGTCTAATTCCAAACCTGTTGAAAAAGCAGCTACACCTGCGCCAAGTGCAACTCCAACACCTGTTATTCCTGCAGTGCAGCAAGTTCAACCGCAAACAGTTGCTCCGTTAGCCACAACTCAGGCAGCAGTGGCAAATCAAGCTTCAGCAATTGATTTATCAGGCAATAAATTTGCAGCTTGTTTTAATAAAATAGCCTAAAATACACCAATAATCACTTTTTAATATTTGGCACCCGTAAAATCAATATTTGCGGGTGTCTTTATTATATAAACGGGCTAAAAAGCACATATAACTGCTGTATAGTATTATAATTACAAAAATCGGTGCGGCATAGTATTTTATGCCGCTATCAGTAAATTATAACAATAAACAACTTTCCAAAGGGTGCTGATTTGTAACCGATTTTTCTGCAAATTATACAAAATGCAGAAAACAATGCAAGTAATGCACTGTTTTAAAATGTAACCTTTAAAAATATTATAGTAGTTTTTTATTTTTTTGCCAATTTTTTAAAATTTTTTAAATAAATTACTTTTTATTATTATCAATATATTTCTTTTCGTATTATACTGATAATAATATTATCTTTAAATCTAATTTTATCACTAGCTATCTATTCGAAATATATTGATAAAATTTTAAACAAGACCTTCTTTTATAGCTTTAACTGCAGCCTGTGTTCTATCATCAACCAAAAGTTTTTGAATAATATTGCAGACATGCGCTTTAGACGTATGCTCGCTTATATTAAGGGCTTTAGCAATTTCTAAATTTGATTTACCATCAACTACAAGCTTTAACACTTCATATTCTCTCTCTGTTAAATTCGAATGCTGAGCTTTAAAATTTGCTCTACTGCAAGTTTTTTGAGGGATAATGCTTGAATTATGAGCATTTCTTAAAATTGTCACCGCTTTTGGATCAATCCAAATTGCCCCCTCAGATATTGTTCTAACTATCATAACAAGTGTTTCGCTGTTGATATCTTTTAGCACATAAGCACTAACACCAGCTTTGAGCGATTCTGTGACATCTGTATCTTTGATATGAGAAGTTAAAATAATAATTTTTGTGCCAGGGCTTTCTTCACCAATGCGCTTTACAACATCAATACCTGTGATATCTCCTAAAATTAAATCTAAAATAGCGACATCTGGATGTTGTGTTTTAATTTTTTCAACCGCATCTTTACCATTTTCAGCTTCAGACACAACTGCCATATCATCAAACTTTGTAAAAAGGCTTTTAAGCCCCACTCTAATTAACTTATGATCATCAGCAAGTAAAATTCTTATTTTATTTTTTTCTTGCGCTGGTTTTTCTTGAATTGTATTATACATTTTTTCTCCGATTTTTCTAAAATATTATTTAGAGTTTAGTAAAAGAAAAAAGCAAATTCATTATACAGTCTGCTCTAAGGGGATATATTATTAAAGCAAAATAAAGTTTAATTTGAATATGAATATGGTTTTAATTTCAAACGCACAGAATTACTTATATGATTATATGAAAACATAATAATTATAATTTTATCCCGTATGTATTTTTTATGTTATTTTACATAATATACATTATAATTACATATCGAATATTACTAAAATAAGGTTAAAATACACATTATTCAGTTTTCTGACAAAAAATATTGTGCAGTATAGAAAATTTATTTACGTAATATGATAATACTATTATCATATTATTTTATATTCCCTTATAAGGCTATAAAGTTTTAATCAAATATTACAGATTTTTCCATTATCTTTATTTAATGTAAAATTGATATTACAATGGAAAATACTACTAAAAAATACGATGTTGTAATATTTGGTGGAGGACCTGCAGGAATTAGCGCAGCTTATACTGCCGCTAAACTTGGCTTAAAAACACTCATTGTTGAAAAAAATAACTACCTTGGCGGCCAAATTACAGGCGCTCTGGTAGTTCCTATGATGAAAAGCAGCTCTTGCGATATTAATACGGATTTTTATAAAGAATTAATTAAATATGCAAAAAAATACAATGCACAAATAACATACGAGGATGACAATGATGGTTGGTTTAACCCCGTGCTTTTAAAAATAGTATTTGAAAAAATGCTAAAGGATGCTGGCGTAGATATTCTGTTTGAAGCCGAATTGATAGATAAACATATAAATAATAATTCTAAAATTATCGAATCCGTTCAAATAAAATCAAAAATATTATCGATACATATCTATTCGAAATATTATGTAGATGCAACAGGTGAATCGAATTTTTGTGAATTTTTAAATTGCAATTTTATTGATGACAAAGAAAAAACACAGCCATCTTCACTTCGTTTTATAGTTTCAAATATTGATTTGGAAAAATTTTCAAATCAAATTATGACGCTTGATAAAGACAGAAGCGTAACAACTTCTTGCAAAATAGATAAGGATATTCACTTATCCACTGCTTACACGTTCGATACCTCTAAAAACTGGGCCTTAAGACCGCTATTTGAGGATGCAGTTCAAAATAATATATTAAAATTCTCTGATACTGCTTATTTTCAGGTATTTACACTTGCAAATATGCCAAACAGCCTTGCATTTAACTGTCCACGACTCCAAGATAGATGTAGTGACGACTTTTTAGGCTTTAGCAATGCATTAATAGAGGCAAGAGAAGCAATTTACAGACTTCATAATTTTGTAAAGCAATATTTCAATGGTTTTGAAAATTCATTTATATCCCAAATAGCAGATATGACCGGAGTTAGGGTTTCAAAACGTCCTAAAACCAAATATATCTATTCATTGTCTGATATAACATTATCGAAAACCTTTAAAAATACCGTTTTAACAGCCGATTACCCTGTTGATATACATTCAAATGCGCAAAATAGTTCAACTTTAAAAACTGTAAAAAGATATTACTTACCTGTTGAAACACTAATATGCGAAGATTTTAACAACTTATTTGTCTGTGGAAGAAACCTTGGTGCAGAATTTGAAGCACAAGCAGCTCTTAGAATACAAAAAAGTTGTATGTCTATGGGAGAAGGTCTTGCTAAATATCTATACAAATTGAAAAATAAATATTAAGTTTTGTAAAAATTTTAATTTTCATGCTGAAAATAATAACAAATTTTTTACTTTTTGCGCATTAAATTTAGTATAAATATAACAACTACACACATATTTTACTTGGGAGAACACAATGAAAATCGGTTTATTTTCTAATAACCAAAATAATTTATCAGATAAGAATAATTCAATCAAAAAAACTGATTATCTTGCTTCACGCGCTTTAAATTCGGATCTGCGACAAGATACAGTGAATTTCAGCGGAAAAGGTAAGATGATGCCTTGGGTAAAACAAAACCCGGGTAAGACTGCAGGTATTGGCGGAACTATAGCTGCTACACTTACCGGTGCGGCATACGCAATTTCAAGTATATTTGGTGGGACCGGGGCTGCCACAAACACTGCTACGACACCTACACAAACGCCGTCATCAACTACACCGCCATCTGCTTATATTGAAACATTTACCGGTACCACTGCAGCAGATATACTTGAAGATTATGATACAGTTAACGATATATTTTTACCTGAAGGCAATACATTAAAAATTGTTGAATTCAAGCCACATGGCTTACCCGAAGGCGTCGTTATGCAAAATATTGTCTCTTCTGAAGAAGCAGAAAAAGATGATGACCCACGTATTGGTGCAACCTTGAGGCAGTTAATTGAGAGAGCAAATTATGATTACGAAGGTACTTATAAAGCTCATGGTATAGGCAACAGCGCCATTGATGAAGATGCAGATGTAGATACCGAAGGTGCTTTTCATGCCACAATTGATAAATATCTACAATCAAACCCTGAACTTGTTGCATTAATCACAACTGTAAACAAGGTTGATTCTATTGATGAATTAACTCCAGATGAAATAGCTGATACAGTGCTTTTCTCTGGCAAAGATTTATTAACAAGCACAAGAGTTATTGTTCCAAGCTTCGAAATCCCTTATGCAGATATGGATAAAACGGATAACAAAGTTGCAAATAGGGTTATACAAAAACAATTTGCACCTGATGAAGCAGATACCAGAATAGATATTATTTCAAATAGCGATAAACTTAAAGAAGGCCAATATTCAAATCTTAAAGATGGAATTATCGATATACTACACCTTGATGTCAACGATAAAGATTTTGATACAGATTTTGATGCCATCTTAAGAAAAATAGCTACGGCTCCTGAAAACGCTCATATTATTGAAGTTAAAACAGGCGATTTGCGCGAAGGTGACAAAATCAATGTTCTTGATGATGATGCAAGAGTAGAAGTACTTCTTGGTCTTGAAAGCATTGAGGGCTTATACATACCCGACAACATTGTTATCAACACAATTGTTTACGATAACAATAATGCAAAATACGACTACAAAGCAGGTTCAACTATTTACAGTATTTCTCCAATTTGCCCGATAGATGGTGAGAGCGTAAGAGAAATGCAGCTACCTGCAGCAATCGATCCTAATTTTGCAAAACCCAATGACATTACCTGCTTAAACGATGTACTTAAATTCTTCTATGATACAAGAACAAACGAAGCATTTATGTATACAGATGAAGATGGCGTTGAACATTTCAATATTAAAGATCAAACTGCACAAAACTTCGCAACTGCTCACATGATGAGCTTTATTCAAAGCAACCCGCATGTTTTTGCAGCCCCGCAAACTATTGATGGAGATTTTAGTTTATTTGGTGCCTATGATATTACAGATAGCTCAATTGCAGCAGATTTAGAAGCAGGAATGAAAGATGTTGATGCCAAAACTCCTGAAGAATTTGAGGCTCAGGTTCTCGCATTAATCACTTATGCTATTGATAAATATGCCGATGGCAATCTTGATAACTTCCTCCAACACTTTGCTTCATTAAACTGGGATAAAGCTTTAGCTATTGAACTTTATGATGAAGAAGGGAAGCTGACAATAACTGATCCTGACGGAAAGGGCTTAACAATAACAATTGAACCTACACATATTCGTGTTGGCAGAGCCATTATTGTTGCAGATAAAACCAACGAAAAAACCGACAATGATACAGATAGTGATTCTGACACTGATATAGACTCAGACACCGACACTGATACTGATACAGACTCCGATACAGATGTGGACTCAGACTCAGATTCAGATACAGACACTGATAGTGACTCTGATTCAGATTCAGACAGCGATAGTGATAGCGATTCAGACTCAGATTCTGATAGTGATAGTGATTCTGACTCCGACACAGATATAGATAGTGACACTGATACTGATACAGACTCCGATACAGATGTGGACTCAGACTCAGATTCAGATACAGACACTGATAGTGACTCTGATTCAGATTCAGACAGCGATAGTGATAGCGATTCAGACTCAGATTCTGATAGTGATAGTGATTCTGACTCCGACACAGATATAGATAGTGACACTGATACTGATACAGACTCAGACTCAGATTCAGACACTGATAGTGACTCTGATTCAGATACTGATACCGACAGCGATACAGATACAGATAATGATGACGATGTTCGTCCTGGCAATCCAGGAATAGAGTTGCCTGGTGATTCTGATACAGACAGTGATTCAGATACTGATACCGACACCGATACTGATACAGATAGTGACAGCGATACTGACACTGACTCAGATACGGATACTGACACGGATTCTGATATTGACAGTGACTCTGACACGGATACAGACTGTGATGGCGATGGTGATGGACCAAGTGACGATGGTGCTTCTTCAGGAGGATTTGCTTCAGATGATAGCCTAGATTCAGATACCGATAGTGATTCAGACACTGATACAGACAGTGATACTGACACTGACTCAGATACGGATACCGACACCGATACTGATTCTGACTCAGATTCAGATTCAGATTCAGATTCCGACACTGATACGGATACTGATACAGATACCAGCAACGATGTTGATGACTCTTCAAGTAACAGCAATGCCGGAGATGGCGGCATAAGAGGCGGTAACGACGCTCTATAGATTTCAAAAACAACAAATTAAAGCAGGGTAGTAAAAACCCTGCTTTTTTACAATTCATTATTAAATATTACAAATTTAATTCAAATTCATAAAGCATATTTAA
The DNA here is from genome assembly GCA_910577515.1 of uncultured Vampirovibrio sp. Classification (GTDB taxonomy): domain Bacteria; phylum Cyanobacteriota; class Vampirovibrionia; order Gastranaerophilales; family Gastranaerophilaceae; genus MGBC122484. Next base: position 100,159 of record CAJTLW010000001.1, on the reverse strand, counting down.
TTGTACCACCACCAAGTACAGTGTCATTATCATAAAAAACAACGGCCTGTCCAGGCGTTATGGCATTTTGTGATTCAAAAAATTCTACCCTCAGTCCATTTTCTTCCCTGTATATGCAGCATTCAGTTTTTTGGCCAGCAGAACGGATTTTGGCACTTGCATGAAGCTTATCAGGAATATCATCGTAAAAAGTCCAGCATATATCATTAGCAAAAAGCCCTTTAGAATATGTGTATTCCTTCTCACCCACGATTACTTCGTTTTTATTTAAATCAAATTTAATTACATACAGTGGATATTCATGGGCAATTTTTAGGCCCTTTCTTTGGCCGATTGTGTAATTAAATATACCATTATGAATTCCAAGAATTTTGCCGTTAATATGCCTGATATTACCCTGATTTTCCTTTGCATCAATGATTTCGGCATAGTTTCCTTTGTAAAAATCCTGACTATCAGTTTTATCATGCACAATTAAACCGTTTTCTTTTGCAAAGAAGCGCACTTCCCCTTTTTCAAGTTCTCCTAAAGGAAAAAGAATATTTTTTAATTTTTCTTGCGATAATTTGTAGAGAAAATAACTCTGGTCTTTTTTCTGATTAATACCCTGTTTTAAGAGAAATTTATCAAGCTTTTTGCTATATTCAATCCTTGCATAATGTCCTGTTGCAAATTTATCAAATTCAATACCAGATTTTCTTGCAAGGTAAGGAAACATATCAAATTTAATTAAAGGATTGCATAATACACAAGGGTTTGGCGTTCTGCCACATTTGTATTCTTCTTTAAATTTTTTAAAAACATACTTATCAAACGCCTCTGCACAATCAATTAAATGAAAATCTATACCAATTTTGCTGCAAATTTTTTTTGCATCCTCTATTTCTTTATTTTTATCAGTACCATAACAAGAATTCGCAATGGTTTTAATATCTCCATCATAAACCTTCATCATAGCACCAACAACCTGATAACCAGCTTGTTTTAGCTTTAAAGCACAAACTGCAGAGTCTACTCCGCCGGAAATACCAACAAGAACGGTAATATTTTTATTGTCAATACTTTTTCTCATAGGCAAATTTTAACATAAAAATTGACACAATAAGCCTTAATGGTTTAAAATCAAGGAATGCTACCAGAAATTGATGTAGAAAACTATAATAAAATCTTGGATGAAATGCTTATTGATATTGCATCTTGGCGCAAATCAATGATACATTATATAAAAGAAGAAAATCCTGAATTAAATTCAGCAATAATTGAACTTGCAAATAAAACTGAACTTGACCCAAAAGCTATAGCAGCAGGCGCATATATGACTTATTCTTTAATCGAAGAAGCAGCAAAAAAGCAGGATGAAATCATAAATTTTGAAGAATAATTTGTTAAATTTTATGAATTAGACTGAAATCAGTTTCTTTTTTAGTGTAAAATGTTTGTATGAGTACAAACAATCTTGAAAATCAAACTTCACAAAACATGAAAATGGATGACATGCCTTTTCTTGCAAAGATTTTGGAGAATATCCGCGAAGTTATTGCATACGATAAACAGCAAAAGCAGCCTTTAATTTTGAGAATAAATGAAGCTTTTATTTTTAAAATAGCCCGAAAAGCAATTTTAGAAAAAAACTCTACATTCTTAATGTCTATTGCAGGCGAATCTGCTTCTGGAAAAACCACTTTGGTTAAAAATACCGCAAAAGCTTGTATTAAAACTGATACAGATAATACTTATACTGTTATTTGTTGCGATGATTATTATAAAGATGCTTCAAAAGAATTGATTGAGGCAGGTAGCTACGAAGAATTATTTAAAACAGGTTTTAGTTTCGATACGCCTGATGCTATTGATTTAAACCTTATGAAAGAGCATTTAATTAAGCTTAAAAACGGCGAAACTGTTTATTCACCTTATTATGATTTTGTAACTTGCGAAAGCAAAAAAAACTCAGTTATCAAAAAACCTGCAAAAATCATTTTAAATGAAGGATTATACGTTTTAAATGAATGTATGCGCGATATCGTAGATGTTAAAATATATGTTTATACACCTTTTGAAATCATAAAAGAAAGATGGTATGCGCGCGCTGTTACAAGAGGTAAAATCGGCAAAGCTGCGGACATGCAGTTCCATGATGTCAACCAGACAGCTTTTAGATATATTCGTCCTACAATGGAAATTGCTGATATCGTTATAAATGGGCTTACAACACAACAATATATTGAAGAAATAGCTCTTATGTTTATTGATGCAATAGTTAAGGTATTAAGAACAAGATAAAATAAATAAATAAATAAATTAGTAAATTAAACAGGCTCTAAACAGCCTGTTTTTTAATGAAAATACTTTAAAATTTTATCAATACATATCGTTTAGATATATACAACTTTAATTAAAAAAACACTTGACATTACCAGATGGTTTGCATAAGATAATGTTTGTAATGGGGCGTCGCCAAGTGGTAAGGCAGCTGGTTTTGGTCCAGCCATCCCGGAGGTTCGAATCCTTCCGCCCCAGCCAAAATAAAAGACCTGTTTTCAGGTCTTTTTTTATACCTTTAAATTCCAATTAACACTTTTTAGAGCAAAAAAGTATATTTACAGGACTTATATAGTTGTTGTGTTGGTAACATCTGCAAAAAGTAATATAAGCTTCGGTAGAGCCTTGAATTCAAAGGAATTAAGGCAATTTTCCGATGTTCGGGAAAAGGCAAAAAAAGCCGCAGGACAGACAGGAAAATCGATTTTTATTGTTCATGACACATGCTTGCCTCAATCTGCCTGTAAAAATACAGGCGTCAGCTCCCTTTCATCTCAAGATACTCTGGATTTTTTAGCATATATGAAACCTTATCTTGGTTTTAATACACTTGAAATACTTCCTGCAGGAGAATTAAAGAATGAAAATGGTTTCTATTGCGCCTATGCAGGCTCTTCACTTTCTTTGGGAAATCATCAGATTAACCCCGAACTCTTAACTAAAAAAGATTTTGGCGAAATTTTAACTCAGGAAGAATATGACTCAATAGTAAAATCCAATATGATAGCTGAAAAGGATAGTTTGGTTAACTATCCAAATGTTGTCGATAAAAACAGTGCGCAGGAAAGCGCTTTAAGAAAAGCGTTTGCACGTTTTCAAACACTAGGTGATGATACAAAAATAAAACAAGACTTTAAACGTTTTGTTTCTAAAAACAATGATTGGCTTGAGCCTAAGGCTATTTACCAAATTTTATCCGATGAAAATTCCGGTTTAGATTTTAATTGCTGGAGCGAAATAGACAGGCGGCTATACGATAGTACATTTAGCGCAGAAACAAGAGCTAAAAGAATTACTGAAATTTTAAATACAAACCCAAACGAAGCTGATTTTTATAAATTTAAGCAATTTTTGGCTGATGAACATCTTGCAATAGGTCGAAAAAACCTAAATAATTTAGGAATTAAACTCACTGGTGATTGCCCGATAGGCTTTTCAAGAGATGAAATTTGGGCCTACCCTGATGCCTTTAGTAAAGAATACCAAATTGGCGATTTAGACTGGTATGCAACAGCACTTAATTATGAAACCATTAAAGACCCGCAGAGCAGCAGCGCACAGCTACTTAAGCGAAAAGTGCAGCTACATGCAAAACGATATGATGGCATAAGATTTGATGTAGGCTGGGCTTACGTAGTGCCAAAACTTAACAGAGCAGATGGTACAAGCAGCATAAAATATCTTGGTGATGATGTATTGAGTTTTATAGAAAATGCCGTTAAGGAAATAAAAGGTGAAGATTACGATTTAAAAAATCTTATTTATGAATTTCAAGGCGGAGAAATCTTTAGCGGCACAAGCCTTATTCCACCTGTTCAAAAAAGAGTAGGTATTTTTGATAGCGTATATATGAAAGACACTCAATACGAACTTTGGGGTTCAAATAACGCACTTGAAAGACGCGGCTTTAGACCGTATGTTATGGGTGTCGGAAACCATGATGCCCAGCCGCTACGACAGATAGCAAATGGAGTGCCTGATATTCAAATAGATGGCGAAGTTCATAAAACCGATGCATTGGATGCTCTTGCAAAAATATTAAAGCTTGATAAAAAAAGCCTTGAAAACCCTGTACAATTTGCAAAAGCAAAATGGGCTGAACCCATGATGGCCGAAAACAACATGATGTTTTATATGGATGTTTTTGGAAGGGAAGAGCGTTTCAATATGCATGGAGAAAATAGGATTGTACATCCGTGGAAAAATTTCGCTTATAAAATTCCTGCAAATTATCAAGAAGCATACCATAGAGCTATACAGGAGGGTTATGGTTTCAATATTATGGATAGCCTTGAAAAAGTTTTTGCAGCAAAAGGTTTAGATAAAACACAGCCTGAGCTTTATAGCAAGATTGTAAAATTTAGAAATATACTCAATGAAGATGGTTTTGCGCCGATAGTAAAAAGCAATAAATATATAAAACCATTAGTTATTGCAGCTATAGTTACTTGTGCTGCTGCATTAGCCATAAGCAAAATATTTATAAAGAATAAAAAACAAACAGATAACAACACTATGCAAAATACACCGGCACAAAACACAACACCAGCTCCTCAAAATCCAACACTTAATCCGCAAAATATGAATGATTTTCTTAATAAAACAAAATCTAATATTTCGTAAAAATCTGACAACTAATAACCTTGAATAAAAAATCTTTCCTTAAAATACACTTAAAGCCATACCGTGAAATATAGTCTATAAGCTCGTTTGGAGTATAGAAGGTTTCTTTGGATTTAATCAGATATTTATAAGCATCAAAATTTTTACTGAAAAGTCTGGCTGCTATTAAAATTAAAAAATCTGATATTTTTGATGCAAAGTTTTTCTCCCCAAAATCAAGATGTAATAAACTTCCACCTTTTTTTAAAACCCTTTTTATTTCAGTTAGAGCAAGATTTTTATCAATAATGTTTCTAAATCCAAACCCCATCACAATATAATCAAAACTTTCATCATCAAAATCAAGTTTCAGAGCATCCATCTTCAAAAAGATAATGTCGGGATATTTTTTCTTTGCAATTGTAAGCATTTCGTCAGAAAAATCTATGGCAAAAATAGTGCAGTTAGTACAGTTTTTCTTAATAATAAAGGCTAAATCTCCGCTGCCTGTACAAATATCCAGTACTTTTGCGTCTGCTTTTATATTTAAAGATTTAATCGCCTGCCCTTTAATAAATTTGTGCAAAAAAAGTGAAATCAGATTATTTAAAAAATCATAATCATTAGAAATTTTATTAAACATGCATCTGATTTCATCTTTATTCATATTTTTATTATTTAAGAATTTTTATTTAAGTGCAATCTCTTTTTTGAAATCGTTCAAAAATTCTTCTCTGTATAAAAATCCTAAGTGAGCGCCGTTGCTTATCAAAACAGTATTTTTACCGGTATATTCTCTTAATTTTTTCAACTGGTTTTTATTTGTTAAATAATCATCAAGCGTGTGATAGATTTTGTAATTATTGTTTCTTTTAAGATAATCAGAAACAGAATATAAGCTTGCAGCATAATTATAATCATTTATAGATTTACCGTTGTTTCCTGCTAAATATTTATTAGCATAATCATAAAAACTCATATTATTAATAGTGCGGTAAAGTGCCACTTTATCAGTTTTTTTATCATTTTCAATAGCAAAAACAATATCAGATAATTTTTGTCTTAATATAAAACTTGTAATTAACTTGCCTTCATAATCGGAGAAAGGAAGTGTTTCTATTTTAATATCGCCTTCATCGTTTTTCTTCACAAGGTCAAGAATTTTTGCCGCAGTTACAGCAGTTCTATGCTTTAAATTATCAGGATTTTTATTCCATTCATCATTGTTTTTATCTAAAGCTTTAAGGGCATAAACAAGTTCAACAGGAGGGTTCACAGATATATATTTTTCTATGCCAAGTGTTTTATTGTGATGTTCCTCAAAATCGCCCATAAATAAAGTTGCAAGAGCGCCAAATGATGTTCCCATCAAAACTTTTTTGCCAAGTTTTGTATCATACTTATCTTCTAAATCTTCAACAATTTTTGTGGTGGCTAGCTGAAGTTTTTCAACATCGTTTTGTGGCAAGCCAGGCCTGTATCCTTCTGGCATACTTTTTAAAAATTCAAAATGGAAATGACTACCCTGAATAATTACAGAATACCCTGCATCATAAAACAATTTTGCAAAAAGAACAGAGTGACTTGACATTATACCTTCTCCAATTGAAGGATACAAAATGGCGACAGGAGCGCTTTTATCCTTTTGCATAATGTAACGGTATTTATATTTATCTCTTTCCGGTGTTAATTCAATTGAGCCGGTTTTAATTCTTTTTGAAAAAGACCTGTTCCAGATTGATAGTTCGCTCCAAATAGATTCATCTACACCAGGAAGATCAAAAAGAGCAGTTCTCATTGAATCTACAACAGGGCTTTGTGGATTATAATTATCTAAAATGATATCAGCTTCAAGCTCAGCCTTGCTTTGAATTGCTTCTTGCAAAGGGGCTTCATCTTCAAATGCGTTCCCCTTTAGCGTATCATTGGTTGCTATTTTATCAATAATATCAATATTTTCATCAACCTTATTTTCAGATTCTCCACTGATTAAAAGCTCTTCCTTTTCAGCCTCCTCGTTTATATTTGCCTTAACATCTTTTTGGATTTCAAGCTCCGGTTCCTTTTTTTCTATTTTATCTTCTAAAATACTCTCAGTTTTTGAATCAGCTAAAATTGGCTCATCATTTTTAACGGTATCGACAATTTCATCCATAAGCTTGTTTTCGGCTTCCAGAACATCCTTTCTATCCAAATTAAAACTTTTGATATAATTTTCAATTCCGTATAATTTTCTTGTTATATCATAAGGGTCAGCGTATGTACGTTCTAAAAATACTGTCAGTGGCTGCATAAATGCAGTTCTATTGATAAATAATCCCATTTTAACAAGAGCAGCAACAGGAGCTGCAACATACGTTGTAGGGTCCAATCCGGTTTCAATAGCACGTCCTAAAAGCGCACGCGGCGTCGTTGCAGAAAGCACAGGCAAAACAAGAAATGGCCCTCTTTTTACTTTACACTTTGAAAGCCCTTGTTCTATATCTTCTTCCATAGGCTCCATCTTAAAAAGACTTTTAGCCGGGTCAAACATTCCGCCAAGGCCAATGGTAGAATTGGTTAAAAACCTTGCAGTTTCTACTTTTGCAGCCTTAAAATCTCTCTGTAAAAGGGAGCTTACGAGCCTTTTGGGATATTCAATATTTTTATATGCGTATTGTATCCTATCCATACCATATTTTGGAACAATAGATGCCCAAATTACATGAACAGGACGCAGAATAAATTTGTTTAATTTTGCATTAAAATTAAACATTTTTCTGTTAAATTTTTCAAACCGGTCATTACCTATATATTCTTTACAGTAATCCGGGTACCTGCAAGTATCATTACTTTTTTCAACCTTTGTTTCAGTTTTTTCAACAGGTGCGCAGTATGCTTCAAAATTTACAGATGAAAAGCAGGCCAAAAATAATATGCAGACAAATAAACGATATAAAATTTTATTCAAAATTCTCATAATAATCCTATCCAAATACGTGGCAATAATAATTTATGTTTTGATTAAAAAAAAATCATTACTCAATAGAATAAAAGGATAGGATTATAAATTTTATTGGTGATATAATAACAGATGAAACTAAACATATATGTCGAAGTGGCGAAATTGGTAGACGCGCATGATTCAGGTTCATGTGGTTAATTCCTTGAGGGTTCGACTCCCTTCTTCGACATTTATTATATATACAAAAAACGGGCCAAATAGCCCGTTTTGTTTTACAATATTCTATCTAAATACCGAATGAATTTCTTATTTCATCCAGAATTCCTACTTTAGCAATATCACTTTTCATACCATCAAAGAATTTTTTAACTTGTCTTGGGCTTTTGGGCATAGCACCAAGTGTGATATCAGATGCAACACTCACAGCCTCTTCTCCCTTTCCTGATACGGAGAGCTTCAATGCACTAAGAACAGGTTCAGAACCTTCAGAAAGAGTCTCGGCAGCAGTTTCAACACCTTTTAAGAATACATCAACACCTTTGTCTTCAGAAAGTTTGTCAATACCTGTAGCAGCAGCTTGATATGCCTGAAGCGTTTTTTCTGACAGCGGCATAAGAGCATCGCGCACTTTTTCTTGTCTGAATGCCATACCAAAAGATGGGGAATTGTTAATTTTAGATATCATTTTATCACCTTTATAATTTTGTTTACGCAAGTAAAAAACTCAAAAATAGTCTTTTTTGCTAGCCGCATAAAGAATTATTGCAAAATATTAAGATTAAATTTTAATTTTTACGATTACTTTCTTTACTTTTTTTGTTTGATTAGCGACGTTTAAACAAGGTTTATGAGCATCTTTTGGTGCAAAGAATGTAAAATATCCTTCTTTCACCAAAACATTCGATGACGGGCATTCTCCAAAGGCTACATCTTTTTCTTTATCATATTCTTTGGTTACCTTAAAATCATCAAGACTTCCAAACCCCATAACCTCTTCGCCTGATATTACATATTGAATATCATAATTATCTCTATGTACCTCAAATTCAGCATCTTCAGGTTTTTTGGTATCATATTCCTGTAAATTAGCGTAAATATCCTCATTATAAACATATTTTCCGGGTGCTAGATTTTTCCAATCTGTAGATTTGATAAAATAAAAAGCCTCCTTAATTTTATTGGATAAAGGATGATAAAATTGCGCATTATCTAAACTATCAAAAATCATAAAAAACCTCCTTTTTTATTAATAAATGGGCGTCAATTTCAACTATGACGCCCATTTAAAACTGATTATATTTTTTATTTTTCTTCATTCCAAGAATACATTTTTCTTAGTTCGCGGCCTACTTTTTCAAGTTCATGTTCAGCTTTGATACGGCGGGTAGCAGTAAAATGCGCTCTGCCGTTTTTATTTTCAGCAATCCATTTGGCAGCAAATGTACCATCTTGAATTTCAGATAAAACTTTTTTCATTTCTTTTTTGGTTTCATCAGTTATCATGCGTTTACCGATTTCATAATCCCCAAATTCAGCAGTGTCTGAGATTGAATAGCGCATTTTTGAAAAACCGCCTTGATAAATAAGGTCTACAATTAATTTCATTTCATGGATACATTCAAAATAAGCATTTGCAGGATCATAACCGGCTTCAACAAGAGTTTCAAAACCAGCTTGCATTAAGGCAGTAACTCCACCGCAAAGAACCGCTTGTTCACCGAAAAGGTCGGTTTCAGTTTCAACTCTAAATGTAGTTTCAAGAACACCTGCTCTCGCACCGCCAATACCTGCCGCATAAGCAAGACCTGTTTGAAGAGCTTTGCCCGTAGCATTTTGATGAATGGCCACCAAACAAGGAACTCCCTTGCCTTCAACATATTCTGAACGAACAGTGTGTCCCGGGCCTTTTGGCGCAACCATAATTACATCAACATCAGCTGGAGGAACAATTTGTGCAAAGTGAATATTGAAACCATGTGCAAAAGCTAGAGTCTTACCGGCAGTAAGATTTGGAGCAATTTCAGACTTATAAATATCTGCTTGCTTTTCATCAGGAAGCAATATCATGATTAAGTCAGCCATTTTGGAGGCTTCAGCAACAGTCGCTACTTTTAAACCGGCATCTTCAGCCTTTTTCCATGATTTAGAACCATTATAAAGTCCAACAACAACATTTACACCACTTTCATGTAAATTAAGTGCATGAGCATGGCCTTGGCTTCCATAGCCAATAATAGCAACAGTTTTGCCCTTTAATAAATCCAAATTACAATCTTCGGCATAGTAAATCTTTGTCATATTTTTTCCTCCAAAATTTCATTTACTCCATAGTTTAATCCTATCACAAACAAACGTCAACAGAATGTTTTTTTAAAGTATAATAAGGATAATTATAGTTGGTTTAGGAAAAAATTTATGCCGCAAATTGAAGATTTTAAAACTTTATTTAACACGCTAACTCTTTATAAGAGTATTTTAAATGATGTCACTGTTCAAAATTTCAATAAAATTATAAACCTTATATCTTATGAAAACGAAATTGGCGATATTGTCAAACTTTGGTCTGATATGATAAGCCCGCTGTACAATTTAGAATATGAAGGCGACTTTTCAAAATATATTAATGATTTAATTCTTTTTGATAAAAATTATTTTACATTACAATGTGCATCTAAAAAATTTGATTCCATAAATGAAAACATAAAAAATGCAGCCAAAAATGATATTGAAATTTTAATTTCTCTTTCAAAAATTCAATGTCAGGACTTAAAAGATTTATTATATAAATATTATCCTTATGACAAGGATATGATTGATTCTCTAGCCTGCTTTGATTCAATAGCAGCACCACTATCATTTGATGAAATTGTCGATTATCACAAAAACAACGGTGTTGGCATTTTTGCAAAATACAAGGCATTTAAATATACTTCAAACAAAGAAATTAAACCCGTTTTAAATTGCGATAATGTTCGCCTTTGCGACCTTAAACGTTATGAAAGAGAACAAAACATTGTTCTTGAAAATACTTTGGGCTTCATAAAAGGAAAACCCTATAACAATGTGCTTTTATATGGAGACAGGGGAACGGGTAAATCAAGCACGGTTAAAGCCATCCTGAACGAACATTATAAAGATGGCTTGAGGGTTATTCAAATTTACAAAGAAAATCTTATTCATCTTGATGATTTAATGCAAAAAATAAGCACCATACCGTTAAAATTCATAATCTTTATTGATGATTTAACATTCAATGAAAATGATGACAATTTTGGCGCCCTAAAAGCGGTTTTAGAGGGTTCACTTGCAAAACAGCCTGATAATATGGCTCTTTACGCCACTACCAACCGCAGACACCTTGTAAAAGAAAGCTTTAAGGCGCGTGAAGGAGATGAAATTCATCTTGCAGATACAATTGACGAAACCATCTCATTATCAGACAGATTCGGCATCACAGTAACATATTCCGTACCAAATAAGGATAAATTTTTGGAGATTGTAAGAGAAATAAAAAACGATAGAAACCTGACAATTGATGATGAAACACTTTTCAAAGGTGCAGAAAGTTTCGCATTGTCAAAAGGAAACAGAAGCCCAAGGCTTGCAAAACAATATATAGACTATATTCAATCAAGATTAGAGTTAAATTTAGAGATATAATCTTTGATTTTATTCTTGTTTTTGATAAAATAAAGAAAGATAGAAGATTAATTTAGGAGTTTAATAATGTCACCTGAAGCTTTAGCAAATTTAGAAATTGGCTTAACCGTTATGTGTATTGGTTTTTCAACGGTTTTTGTATTTCTTGTAATATTAATTATTGCAATGAATATCCAAACTGTCATTGTAAACTATTTAAATAAAGTATTTCCGGTGGCACCTGCAGGCGGAAACAGCGCACCAAAGGCTATTAAAACATCAGATGATGCTGAAATTGCAATTGCTATAGCATGCGCTACTTTAAAACAAAACCATGGCTAAGCCTATGTTTTAAAAAACTATTTTGCCCTGATTTCATCAATCAGGGCTTTTTTAACCCTGTTAACAGGCTCTTGCCACTCACCCTCTTTTGACTGTTTGAAAATTTGAACGCTATCATACCATTGTGTTTTCTTGTCATTATCAAACCAACGCCAATCCGGTGAATTTGGCAACAATAAAAATGTCTTTTTACCAAGCGCTCCTGCCAAATTTGCAACAGAAGAATCGATTGAAATAATTAAATCCAAATGTTCAACAATAGCTGCAGTATCGGAAAAATTCTCAATTTTGCCTTCCAAGGCTTCAATATTTCCTGTTTTAGCATTCTGTTCTTCAATTTCTGGCGTAAAACGTTTTTCAGGCTGCATAGAATAAAATTGTACCTTGTTTTTCAATTCATCCTCTAAATCAAACAAGGGTTTCAATAATTCAAAGTCAACATTCCTGTTTCGCAAACTCCTTTTGTTTAAATAACTTCCGGAGTAAAAAATTCCCACATTAAATTTTTCTTTATTAAAAATTCCTCTCCATTTTTCAAGATATAATGGCGGAGCCATCAGGTATTTCCCGGAAGATGGTATATGTTCAAAATCAAGATTAAAAACATTAGGTAAATTCATAATAATATCATTTTTATCATACGGAATATTACTTTCTGCATTAACAACCTTAAAATTTGGAAAATTATAAGCTAAAAGCTCTAGAACAGGTTCAGGAGAAGCAATAATAACATCCCTAAATAAATTTACATCTACAAAATCAAGATACCTTGCAAACATAAAAATATCGCCAAAACCCTCTGTAGCACACAATAAAAGCAAGATATTTTTATCAGGCTTACCGTCCCATTGTGTTTTTTTTAGAAACTTATGTTGTGATTTTACAAAATTCATATACAAAGGAAAGCCTGAAAAATCCTTCCTGGTAAGTTTAAGCAAGCCCAATGTGCAATCATGGGCAATATCTGTTAGGCCGTATTCTCTTGCTTTTTGAAGCATATCAAATGACTCATCAAAGCGCTTTTCGCGCCTTAAAAGTACAGACAAATTATAAACAGGATCCAAATTAGGTTTTATTTCAATAGCCTTTCTGTAATATTCTTCAGCCAGCGGAAAATTAAGTTTAAATTCATATACAAGCGCCATATTATTATGTGCAATATAATCATCAGGCACAAGTTCAATAATCTTTTTATAATATCTTTCCGCTATATCAAGCTTATCCAAATCAATTGCAAAACCGGCTAAATTCCTTAATATCTCAATCTCTTCCCCAAAAAGTTCAATAAACTTAAGAGCATAATCCAGATATTCTTCCTTTAGGCCAAGCCGGAGCGCACAATCAAGAATCCTTTCATACAAAACTCTGCTATCACTACCTTTTAAAATATTCTTCAAATGTACAAATGAAGCGCTATAATTTCTTGATTCATAAAGGCAAAGTGCAAAATCTGTTTCAATAGGAAGACTTTTATCAAGCAAATACGCCCTGCTTAAAGATTGCAAGGCAAGTTCAATTTCTCCGGTTTGCATATACACAGCACCCAAAAGATGATGTGCCTTAGCTTCATCAGGATTTTTTTCTAAAAATTGAATATAAAATTTTTCGGCGTTTTTGTAATCGCCCTTTTTATGAAATTCAATCGCCCGTTTAATCGTTTCCATTCTGGTATTATATATATTTTCTAATCAAATGAAAAGAAATATTAAAATTTATACCCAATTTAAAGGAAGAAACTCATCATTTGAATCTTTAATAAAGATTTCTGGCTTTCCAAGCTCCATGGTTCCAAACTCCCTGTCATATTCCTGATAAAATACTTTTTGAACTCTGGCATTTTTGTCAAAAAAGGCCAGTGCTTTACCCTCTGCGGTGTGATAGCTAGCCATATACGGCTTTCCATCTTTAAAAGAATAAGCTATAGGAGTGCTTGCCCAGTTGTTTGCAATAGAAACCGAAATTACATTATTCGTTTTTAAATTAGCATAAATGCGCGTATTTTTATGATTATCATCGAGTTTATAGTTTAAAAACTTGTATTCTATAGTATTATTTTGATAATTCAGATTAGCTTCCACTATTTCTTTTATATCGCCATCGATATTTTCGATTTCAAGCGAATGTGTAACACTATCACCATCAGTGTATATGCTATTATAGCTTCTGCCTGAACTATCACAATAAGTTTTTGGTACACCACCCTTGGACCAAAGTTCCAATGCACCTTTTACCCCTGCATTATACTCTTTAACAATTTCATTAATATCAGGGTTAAATTTAATTCTGTTTTCTAAATCTGCAGCAATTCTTGCCATCAAAATGGCTTTTGGATTACTCGCATATTTTTTTAATATACCTGATTTGTTGATTAATCCAACAGTTAAAAGCCCAATATCAGCTTTAACAGCTGTATCAGCTAATTCTTGAGCCTGTCTTTGCTGCTCATTTGAATATGATGCCGCAAAATCCTCAGGCAATAAAACCAAATTGGATTTAAAGGCATAATTAAAGGGTGACAAAACTGCGGGTGGTACTCGCATTTACAATCTCTCTTCTATAAACTGGACGTTATAAAAATAATCTGGATAAAAAATTTGCGCTAGCCGCGATTCGAACGCGGGACCTATCCCTTAAAAGGGGAGTGCTCTACCTGCTGAGCTACTAGCGCAAATCCAAATTATATTTAAATTTCAATCAAAAACATTGTATGTTTCGCTTCGACAATATATACAATATCAGGAACATAATTTATCGTCAACAGATTTTTCAAAAATTATTCCAAAAGGTAATTTATTCGCATAAAGGCTTGTGCTAGCTTTGTTTTAAGGAAAGATTAAATAAATTGAAAATAAAAAAATTAAAAATATTAATAACTTTAATCATTTTATTTATTTGCCAAGCATCATGGTCAAATGATTTTTGCAATGGCTGCTGCAGCTTTGATGATTTTTTTAAAAATAACTATCAAAACTTGCTTAAAAATCTCTGCCCTAATGAAGAAAGAATAAAATTTTATGATATTCTTTTTAACGCCTATTCCATAAAATTCAAAGGTTTAGATTATGAATTTGAAAATATTTGCGCACAAATAGATAAAGAATGCCCTTGCGAAACTGATAACGCAAAAGAAAAAATAAAATATTTAAAACAGTTAAGCACCATTGCAGTTGACGAATATGACTCATTTTTGGATGATATAAGTTTTGAAACCTGCGGAGATGAAACACTTGAAAATCCTGCCGTAAAAAAGATTAAAAGAAAATACAGAAAACAATTAAAAAAATTAATCGCAAAAAATTGCAAATAAAAAGGTGCTAACACACGGTTAGCACCTTTAATTCCATAATAATATAATTTTTTATTTAAAATTATTTATTAGCTCTAAAATTTTATCTTCGGCAGATTTAATTTCATCTATTCTTGCCTTGGTTGAATTCACAACATCTTCGGGCGCAGAAGATACAAATTTGGGATTATTAATTCTGTTTTCCAAAGATTTTCTTTCATTTTGAAGTTTTTCAAGCTTTTTATTTTGTCTCTTTAGCTCTTCTTCAACATCGACAACGCCTTTTAGTGGAACAATAATTTTAATATCACCCACAACAACACTTGCAGATTGTTTATCAGCCGATTGAGCATTTGCAAATTCAACATTATCAACCTTTGCAAGACGTTTTAAGTATGGAAGAACAGGCTCAAGCAATTCTTTTCCGCCATCGATTAAGATATTGATTTTTGCACCGGGGATAACATTAAATTCGCTTCTAATATTCCTTAAAGCTCTGATGGATTCAAACAATGTTTCCATTTGTGCTTTAGCTGTATTAAATTCAAATTCCGAATTGAATTTTGGAAATTCAGCTTGCATAAGAGCCATGGTTTCTTTATTTTGAGGCATCAGCTGCCATATTTTTTCAGTAATATGCGGCATCACAGGGTGTAAAAGTCTTAAAAATTTATCCAAAACATACACTAAAACTGCCTCGTTTTTCTCAATTTTAGAAAGCTCTACATACCAGTCACAATAGCTGTTCCAGAAGAAATCATATAAAATTGAGGCAACTTCGCCTATTCTGTAGTTTTCAATATTTTCGCTCACCTGTTTCACAGTATTATTTAATTCATTCAAAATCCATTTATCAGCAGCTGAAAGCTTTGTTGTATCAAGCTTTAGCTCATCTTTAGATTTTGTTAAATTCATCAAAACAAAGCGGGAAGCATTCCAGATTTTATTTGCAAAATTTCTACCGTATTCAAATCTTTCATCAGAAAGCTTAATATCCTGCCCGCCGTATGTACAAAGGCTGGCAAGGGTAAATCTTAAGGCATCACAGCCATATTTTTCAATAACTTCAACAGGGTCAATTGTGTTACCCTTAGATTTAGACATTTTCTGCCCGTTTTCATCTCTGATAAGCCCGTGGATATAAACCGTTGAAAATGGCGCTTCACCTGTAAATTCAAGCCCCATGGTTATCATTCTTGCAACCCAGAAGAAAATAATATCAAAACCGGTTACAAGTGTGGTTGTAGGGTAAAATTTCTTATAATCAAGGCTATCGGTATCAGGCCAGCCCATGGTAGAAAATGGCCACAAACCACTTGAAAACCAAGTATCAAGTACATCTTTATCCTGTGTATAGTTAGCAGGGTCGGGATTTTCAAGTGCCACAACCATTTCACCCGTTTTATTATGATAATACGCAGGTATCTGATGACCCCACCATAATTGACGTGAAATACACCAATCACGGATGTTTTCCATCCACATTAAATAATTTTTCTCCCATCTTTGCGGAACAAAGCGAATTTTTCCCGTTTTAACCGCTTCAATAGCAGGTTTTGCTAGAGGCTCCATCCTAACAAACCACTGCTCAGAGAGTAACGGCTCAATTGTTGTGCTGCACCGTTGGCATTTGCCAACATTATGCTCATGATCTGTTATCTTGACCAGTGCCTGCTGGAGTTTTAAAAGTTCAACAGTACGTTCACGCGCTTCATATCTGTCTTTCCCGTGTAATTCAGGATGCACTTCAGCACGGCTTATCATTTTTCCTTGTTCGTCAATAACCTTAATAAACGGTAATTTATGACGTTTCCCGACTTCAAAGTCGTTAGGGTCGTGCGCTGGCGTAATTTTTAGCGCACCGGTACCAAATGATTTATCAACATACTCATCTGCAATAATCGGAATCTCGCGTCCCGTAAGGGGTATAATACATTTCTTGCCGATTAAATCCTTATATTTAAAGTCATTTGGATTAACGGCAACTGCAACATCACCAAACATAGTCTCGGGACGGGTTGTTGCAATCACAATTGCGCCTGGCTCATCCTTTAAGGGGTATGAAATTTCCCATAAATGACCATTTTCTGTTTCATATTCGGTTTCAATGTCTGAAATTGCACTCTGGCAACGGGGACACCAGTTAACTATGTATGAACCCTTGTATATCAAACCTTTTTGGTAAAGGTCAACAAAAACTTTTTTAACCGCTTTTGAACATCCCTCATCAAGGGTAAAACGCTTTCTGGAGAGGTCAAAGCTGGCACCAAGAAGCTTGCATTGCTCTAATATCCTGTCTTTATGGCTATTTGCCCAATCCCAAGTTACATTTAAAAATTCCTCTCTACCAAGGTCGTGGCGGGTTTTACCCTCTTTTGCAAGCTGTTTTTCAACAACGTTTTGGGTTGCAATGCCGGCATGGTCGCATCCTGGCATCCAAAGCACCTCTTTTTGCTGCATTCTGTTGTATCTTACAAGAATATCCTGCAAGGTTTCATCCAAAGCATGCCCCATGTGTAAAATACCTGTCACGTTTGGAGGTGGTATAACTATAGAATAGGCGGGCTTTTCAGAGGTATTATCCGCCTTAAATAATGAATTATCTTCCCAAAATTTATAAATTTCTTTTTCACTTTCCCTTGCTTCATACGTAGTTGGCAAGTTTTGAATATCAGAATTAGTCATACTTTTCCCCGTTTTTTCTAATTTTATATATACAAAATACCATAAAAGTATTATCCAATAAAGTATTAGCCAGAGGGTGTATTATTTTTTAAGCAAAATTTTATTACCCTAAAGATTATGAAAAGATGGGTATTTACAGCATTTTTAATAACGATTGGACTATTTTCCGCACAAACAACAGTTCATGCCCATAAAGGCATAGTTGACGACAGTTCCACCTCCTTAAATGCTTGGTGCCAAAGCTGCAAAGAAGAAGATGTCGATATTGAAGGCGAAATTTTAGAACATTTTAAACAACAGCTTATACCCGTAAGCCTTGATGAGTGCATCGGAGTAGCGCTTTTAAACAATTTTAATATCAAAGCTGCACATTCAGATTATATAAGCTCAAAATGGGATTATAGAAATGCTTTAGCCCAGTTTTTACCCGAAGTTGTTTTTCAAGGATATACAATTTATTATAAAGGTCATGTTCTTGTTGGCGGAGTTGTGCCTGATAACGTTGAAGAGCTTGCAATTTCAGGCTCCGTCAATGTAACGCACGACCTAACAAGAGGGGGTGAACAAATTTTTGAAGCAAAGGCACAAAAACTAAAAGCCCGCGCCAATCTTAATAATCTTGATTTTACAAAAGATGAAATAATTTTAGAAACTTCAAGAAAATATTATGCTCTTTTAAAAGCAAAGCTTAGTGTGGAAATTCAGCTAAAAAACCTCTATGAAAGAACTGCACAGTTAAAATTAACTCAAAATCTTATGGAAGCAGGCCTGGGTACAAGATTTGACGTCATAAGGTCTAAAAGCGAACAAGCGCTTGCAGAACAGAGTCTGATAAAATATTTAGAAGATTTTAAAACGGCACAAGCAAGACTCTCAAACGTCATGGGAATTGAAGTTGACACATCCCTTTTTCCTATAGAGCTTGAAGTTCAGCCATTTACATTGGTAGATGAAAAACTAAAAACCGAAGAACTTTTTGAAATTGCAAAATACTCACGCGATGATGTAAAAACCCTTGAAAACCAGATAAAAACAATGAAACAGCAAAAAAACAAAATTTATACAGAATTTGTTCCAAAACCAAGATTTCTCTATCAATGGCAATTTCAAGGTACAGCAAGGGCAGGTGTATATTCAAACAATGTTGTAGGCGGATATATCGATATTCCCATAGGAAGCAGGCTTGGGGTAGGTACCGTTACAAAGGCAAACAGCATGCAGGCAAAAATAGACAGCGCAAAATACAATCTGCAGCAGCTTTTAAGAGATATCAAACAAAATATTATTTCTGATTTTTACAGCGCAGAACTTCTAAAAGAAAGAATAGAAATAGCAAAAAAACAACTAAATTACGCCACAGACAGTGTTAAATTGGCTGAACTTCGCTTGGATGCAGGCGAAGGGATATTGATTGATGTAATTCAGGCACAAGGAATTAAAAATAACGCCAGAATAGAACTTTTAAACACAATTGTTGAATACAATGTCAATCAAATTCAGCTTTTATACGATAACGGCACAATTTCCTATGACAATATTGTTAAAAACTATACCCCATAAGTCTTATACTCACTCAACAGGTAGGTATCCTATTGAAAGCAGTAAGAAGCAAATAACAAACCACACAGTATTTGAAGTTTTCCAAGGATTTTTCGGTGCTTGCGGATAATTAAGTTCATTGATTAAATTAATTTTATTTTGAAAAACCGCAAAAATGATGGTCATTACAATTAAAAGCACCCAGCTAATTATTTCAAGCGCCCAATTGATTTCAGTCATGCCCATTGTTTTGATGCTTATTTTATTATTAGCACCGTTGCAAAAAAAGAAAATAATGGCAAGCGCTGCAGGGTTGAATACCTTCTGATTAAAATGGTTTAAATATTTTTCAAAAATCGGAAAAAGCGCAAAATTTGAAAATCCAAGAAATAAAGCCCTCCAAAACGGAGATACTTTATGCCCGAAATTATTTTTAAGCTGCTTCCAATAGCTAAAAACCAGAATAATATGATAAAACCCGAAAGTCACAAGCGACAACAATACTACTTTAACAACAGAAGTTGAGGCAAAAACAAGCGTTTCATCACCTTCTATATATTCTTTTTTAACAATTTCTTCCATATATCCCTCATTTGTAAATACCAAAAAACAATTATATTCTACACTACAGAAAGCTTTTCAGACATAATGTAAAGTTATGTAACAAAAAATGTATATTCTGAAATCATATAAAGTATATCGTTTTTATATACATGTAAGTAACCTGAAGTGAAAGGATATACAAATGTCTCTTGGAAATGTAGATTTAATTAAAAACTTAGTAAACACAACAGCTTTTGCAAACGCTGAAGGCAACAGTGTACATGGTGAGGGTGAAACCATTGAATTTTTAAGCTTTGATACAAATGGCAATAACATTCAGGTGACTGATTCCGATAATGAAACCTTCAACTTATCACTAAACGACGTTGCTAAAGAACTCGGTATGACAGCTGAAGACCTTAAAGCACAACTTGGTAAAACAGATGCAGCTAAAGAAACTGAAGAAACCGAAGCAACAAAAGAAACAGGTGCTGCAACAGAAGCTGGCAAAGCAGAAGCAGCTGATAAATCATCTGATGCAATTCAAAAAGAAATTGATGCTTTAAATGAAGATAGAGCAGCTTCAATGGGTGAACTTAAAGCTCTTGAAACAGATATTAAAGAATTAACAGACACAATTCAAAGCAAACTTGAAGAGGCAGCAAAAAAACAGGAAGCAAAACTTGAAGCTCATCAAGAAGCAGTTGAAAAAGCAATTGCAGCTCAGGTTGAAGAATATAAAAAAGCTGCTCAAAGCGATAAGCCGATGAGCAAAGATGACCTAAAATCAAATATTAATGCAAGTATTGCAAAAATTGACGGCATAGGCGCAGGCACCGATGTAGTTTCAGACTTATTTATGATAGCAGGCGAACTTACAACCCTTGATAACAAATTAGGCCAAGTGAAAAATTTAACAGACCACGTTGCAGGTATTGATTCTCAACTCGAAGTAAAAGGTCAAGAACTTGAAGCAGCAAAACAAGCAGAAGCAGCTGCAGCAGCACAACAAAGTTCAAAAAGCTGCGACCCGATTGGTTTCCAAATGGAAACAGCTGAAGGGGAAGCAATGCAAGTTGATTTCTTCGTAGACAGAGACGGCGACGGAACAGTAACAGATGCATCAGAATTCTTAGGCGCTGTAGCTGATGCTAAAGGTGAAGATGGCTGGTCTGAAATGGCTGCATTAAACACAGATGGCAACGATACAATTGATAGCGAAGAATTAAAAGCAAATGAGCAATTAAAAGTAATGGTAACAATTGGCGATGAACAAAAAGCAATGTCTATCGCAGAATTTGAAGAAACATACGGCGAGCTTGAAATTAATGCAAACAAAGATGCTGAAACAAATACAGCTAATGGTCCTAAAAATTTCGATGCAGAAGGGTATGATAACGAAAGATTGGGTTCATTCGGCTTAACAGTTGGCGGACAAGCACTTACAACCGGTTATCAAACAAAAGATGATATGGATTATTTAAATGATAACTATGATTTCTCATCCGGTTCAGCTGAAGGTAAAGATGGAAATGCTTTACAAGTAGCTGCAGGGCTTGAAATCGACGCTACTGACAAAGTAGACGAAGCCGGTGAAGCTGAAGCTGCAGAAGGTGCAGAAGACCTTCAACACTACGTTGACTTCTTCGCAGATTACACTGAAAAAGCTCAAGAATTAAGAGAACAGCTTGAAAATGAGTGGTTAAGACACGGCTTAAATGAAGAATTCATCACAACCATCAATAAATCAGCAGCAATCATAGCAGAAGGCAAAGTAGCTGACGTTGAAACAAAAGACGAAGCCGATAAAACAGGCGAAGCTGAAGAAGATGAAGCAATCGGCACTGAAGCAGTAGGCGAAGCCAATGCAACAGAAAACGATGAAGCTGAAGAAGATGAAGAAAAAGAACAAGAAGCAGCTTAATTCTTAAACTAAATAAAATTTAAAAACAAAAACATCCCAAAGTTACTATTTGCGGGTGTTTTTGTTTTATTTATATATCTTTATATAATTTATGATATACTTAAAATATTAAACTTGTTTAGACAGTTTGTTAGGAATAGTTTATGAAAAAAATATTACTTTTTCTTCTTTCAGCTTTGTTTCTAGGTTATACTCCGGCTTTTTGCGCTGAAACATCTTTAGATGAAATGATAGGCCAGATGATTATTCTTGGATTCAACGGAAACAGCACTTTATCTAAGGGTTTCAGGGAAGTTTCAAACGACTTAAAAGAAGGAAGAATTTCAGGGGTAATATTTTTTGAAGACAATATAAAAAATAAAGAAAACCTTGATGAAATGACCCATATTTTGTTTAATTCAAGGATGGCGGCAAGACCTTTTATTGCAATAGACATGGAAGGCGGTCAAATTCAGAGAATGAATGCGAAAAATGGTTTTATAAACTATCCTTCCGCACAGAGTATGGCAAATGATTATGATATTAAAAAAGCGAGCGAAATATATACAGACATGGCGCATACGCTAAGCGCAAGTCTTTTCAACTTGAATTTTGCACCGTGTGTTGACCTTGACTTAAATGAAAATTCAATTCTTCATAAAAAGCAAAGAAGTTACTCAAAAGACCCTGAAAAAGTAACTCTTTATGCGAATGAATTTATAAAATCACACGTTGATAAAGGCGTTATAACGGCATTAAAGCATTTCCCAGGACATGGCAGCGTTTCAGAAGATACACACTTAAATTTTACAGATGCAACTGCCACATATAAGGAAATTGAGCTTGTTCCTTATGAAAATTTGGCATTTAAAAATGATTTGCAAATGGTTATGGTTTCACATATTTTTAATGAAAATTACGATGAAATATATCCTGCAAGCCTTTCATATAATACAATAGGCGGAATTCTAAGACGTAGCATGGGCTATAACGGCGTTGTAATAACCGATGACCTTGACATGGGGGCAATCAGACAAAATTATGACCTTGAAGACACTGTTATTCAAGCAATAAATGCCGGAAATGATATTTTGCTTTTCTCAAATAGAGAACGCCATAATCCAAATTTGGCTGATGATATTAATAAAATAATAAAAGAAGCTATTTTAAGCGGACTTATTGAACCTTATAGAATTCAAGAGTCTTACGATAGAATTATGAAGCTTAAAAAAGCAATAATTACAAATGAGAAAAAAGGCTAATTTATAAATTATAGACAGCTGATAAAAGCCTCAGTAATTCAAAGAATATTAAAATATCCGCCAATATTAACTTTGGCGGATATTTTTTAAAATTATGTTGTTTTGGCTGCTTATTTTGAAGCGTTTTCAACAGCAACAGCAACAGCAACAGTAGCACCTACCATCGGGTTGTTGCCCATACCGATAACACCCATCATCTCAACGTGTGCAGGAACGGATGAAGAACCTGCAAATTGAGCATCCCCGTGCATTCTGCCCATTGTATCTGTCATACCATAAGATGCAGGACCAGCTGCCATATTATCAGGGTGAAGCGTTCTTCCTGTACCGCCGCCAGATGCTACAGAGAAGTATTTTCTACCGTTTTCATAGCACCATTTTTTATAAGTACCTGCAACAGGGTGTTGGAATCTTGTCGGGTTAGTTGAGTTACCTGTAATAGAAACATCAACACCTTCTGAAATCATAATTGCAACACCTTCTGAAACATCATCGGCACCGTAAACTTTAACTTTTGCTTTTTCGCCGTTTGAAAAAGGAGTTTCTTTTACAACGTTTAATTTGCCTGTTTTATAGTCGTATTGTGTTTCAACGTGTGTGAAGCCGTTAATTCTTGAAATAATATAAGCAGCATCTTTTCCTAAACCGTTTAAGATAACACGTAGAGGCTCTTTTCTAACTTTATTTGCGTTTCTTGCAATACCGATAGCACCTTCAGCTGCTGCAAAAGATTCATGTCCTGCTAAGAAGCAGAAACATTTTGTTTCTTCTCTTAAAAGCATTGCACCGAGGTTACCATGGCCGATACCAACTTTTCTTGTATCACCAACAGAACCAGGTACTGCAAAAGCCTGTAAACCAAGTCCAATAGCTTCAGCAGCATCAGCAGCAGATGTACAACCTTTTTTAAGAGCAATAGCACAGCCTAAAGTATACGCCCAAACGGCATTCTCAAAAGCAATAGGTTGAATGCCTTTTACAATTTCTTCAACGTTAATTCCCTTTGAAAGGCACAATGCTTGTACATCTTCAAGAGAATTAAAGCCATATTCAGCTAAAACTTTATCAAGTTTAGCCTGACGTCTGTCTTGTCCTTCAAATTTTATCATATTATTTTTTCCTCATTATTTTTGTAATAATTATTCTTTTCTAGGATCTACCTTTTTTACGGCTTCATCAAATCTGCCATAAGTTCCAATATTCTTTTCATAAGCTTCTTTAGGGTCTACACCTTTTTTAACTTGTTCCATCATTTTGCCAAGGTGTACAAATTTGTAGCCGATAATTTCATTATTAGCATCTAGACCAAGCTCTAAAATATATCCTTCAGCCACTTCTAAATATCTTGGGCCTTTTTGGGCAGTTGAAAATATTGTACCAACCTGAGAGCGAAGCCCTTTACCAAGGTCTTCCAAACCGGCACCAACAGGCAAGCCGTTTTCAGAAAATGCAGTTTGAGTTCTTCCATAAACAATTTGTAAGAATAATTCTCTCATAGCAACGTTAATAGCATCGCAAACAAGGTCAGTATTCAAAGCTTCCAAAATTGTTTTACCAGGAAGAATTTCTCCAGCCATAGCAGCAGAGTGAGTCATACCGGAACATCCAAGTGTTTCGACAAGAGCTTCTTGAATAATGCCATTTTTAACATTTAATGTTAATTTACAGGTACCTTGTTGAGGTGCGCAGCAACCACAACCATGGGTTAAACCTGAAATATCTTCAATTTTTTTGGCCTTTGTCCAGTCTCCTTCTTGCGGAATCGGAGCTGGTTCGCCTTTAACGCCCCTTTTTATGGGACACATTTGCTCAACTTCGTGAGAAATTTGAATTGTACTCATATTTTTTCTTTTCCTCCAGAAATAATAATTCCTATTAAATCCATTCTACTATCCACAAACTAAAAAAGCAAAAAAATTATCCCCCTTGTTTTATTATAATTAACCCCAGTTTTTAAAAATTGAAGGTTGAATGGAAACAAGAATAATACAAAATTTAAATATACGCTCTTTAGAGCAAAATTTTGGGAAAAAACTGTTTAGAAAAAACCAGAACGACAGGCAATTTCGCGTTATTTCAATAAATACAAATGGCGATTTTTTTGAAAAAGCAAAACGTATGACCCCGGTGCTTGAGTATCTTGAAAACAAAACAGATAAATTTCAAATATCAGATTATTATTCTTTAAGCAAAAAAGATAAGCAAGAATTAAGAAACGCAGTTACAGGGGATATTAACAATTTTGCGAAGAGCAATATTTATATTGCAAGAAATTTAAAAGAATATCTTGATAAAAAATTTGGTGAAAATAATTATGTATTTGTTTCAATAGGACGCTCTCCTTCCTTGATAGGAAAAACACTTGAATGTATGGGCGTTGAAACAAAATATTTACCAATTTCAGGGCTTGGAGATAAAGATTTAGATTTTGACAAGTACTTACAAGAAAACAGTTTTGAAAAATACAGAAAATTTTTAAAATCTCAAGGGCTTACAAAAGAAAAAATGGAAGGCAGTAGAAAAACATTTCTTTTCTACGATTACACAGTATCAAGAAGGAGCTTAAACAATTTTCACCGCCTTATAAGTGAAATATTTGGATTCCCTGAAGATAAAATGGTATTTAGAAGCCTAAATGAAGAATTTCAAACATTAAACGAAAACGGAACAAAAAGAAAGATAACGGAAGACTATGCAAGAAGATATTTAGCCTCTGGAAAAGTTGAGGAATACAGCTTTTTAAATTATTTAAACGCACATGCAATAGAAGTTGCAGACTATAGTGCAAATACAAGAACAACTTACGGACAAGCATCGGCAAACAATGTAAAATTATGCATTTTTAGCATAATGGATAAATTAAGCACAATGGGACTTTTAAAAGAAAACCCACTGAATAGGAAATCATTTTAGATATTATGAAAATTAATTTTTATCAAAACATAACAAATACAGCTTTTCGTGGAAATCCAAAGCAATATAATACAACCGAATGGTTTACTAATATCAGCTTGCCAAGTAAAAACAGGGATATCTTTGAAAAAGACAACAGAACAAACCTTACTTGCCGTGCTTTTGAAAGAAAACAGAATAAATTAGAAATTTCAGAATTCAGAAGCCTTGATGAAACCCAAAAGGAAATGATAAGAAGAAATACGCCGCTTCCTTGTTATCTGGCAGCTTATGATAATGTCAATATTGCGCTTGAATATAAAAAACTCCTGGATGAATCTTACGGAAAGGATAACTACGTTTTTATATCCATCGGCACATCTCCGTCTTTAATAGGCAAAGTATTTGAATGCATGGGTGTTGAAACAAAATACTTGCCAATGTCAGGCTTAAAAGATAAAAATCTTGATATTGAAGAATTTTGTAAAAATAACAACATGGATAATTATGGCGATTTTTTAGAAAAGCAAAACTTAACTAAAGAACGAATAAATAAATCTAAAAAACATTTTATTTTCTGCGATTATACAGATACTGGCCTAACTCTTGAAAGATTCCAATTATTAATGAAGAAGAAGTTCGGAATTGCAGGCAAAAATGTACATTTTATAAGCTTGAATAATGATTTAAAAAGAATAAAATTAGATGACAATACCTTGATTGATAATTACATAAAATCTTATCTTACAAGCTATGAGGCAGAGTATTATTCAGCAATAGACCATCTTGGCTACTTTATGACAGAAGCCACCTCTTTTGAACCACAATCACTCACAAGGCATGATAATGAAGATGTAAAATTCTTCAATTTTGCAGTTATGGATAGATTGAGTGCAAAAAACCTTTTAAGAAACAATCCTGCAAATAAAGATACACTATAAGATAAATTTACCTGCAAAGAGCGTGGGCAAAAATTTCCCCAACTTTGTGATTATATTCCCTGCCGTCATCTTTTGTAAAAAGATTTTCAAAATGGCTTTCTTTTGTGCCATCTGTTGAATAAGAAGGATTTGTCATCATTAAATGATGCGTATTTGTATCATATCTTAAGGGAAAAATATCATGCATTTGCATAAAGCTTGGCAGTTTATCAGATGGATAATCTGTACCAAAAAGAGAGTTTCTTATGCGCGAAAGCCTTTCTTCATAGCTTGCTCCACCAGGGTCATTGTCATTTGAAACTTCAACACCGGGAGCATATTCTCTATTGTATTTAAACCTTTCTGCCCAATATTTAACAGAGTGAAAATCATTGGGGTCGACAAAAGCCGTACCCGATGTTAGACCTAAATTTTTATAACGGTCAAAATCGCCTGTGCTTTTTTCGCCCACAAAACTAATAGTAAAAGAACCAGCACGGCTCCTGATTTCATTTAAAATATATTGCATTTGCCCGTAATTAGGCAATCTGCCAACACCAGTATAGTTAATACAGTCAAAACCGCCAATATGTTTGGCTGAATCAATAAACATAGCCTCAAATCCAAGCTTCATGAGTTTGACGCATTCATTAATAAATAATTCCTGATGCTCATAGTTATCCCAATTAAAAGGAATATCCTCATGGTCATTAAGAGAAACTTTCATTTGACCTTCTGATATTACAATCCTAAAACCCGTTTTTATTCCCCTAAAATGCGCTAAATCATTAAAAGCCTTGAATTGTTCTTCGGCTGAAACTTTATCTTCAATATCATAACAAATAATGTTTTCACTATATTTACCCCCAAGCTTCATTCCATAAATCGAGTTTTCATCCCATGGTGCCTTGTTGTAGCCATCACCATAAATATTCGGAAAAATTTGGGATAAAATAACGCAATTGGCCCAGCTTTTAGCAGAAGGCGGTATAGCAGGAAGCATTTTAATTGAAGATAATATTCCGTTCCTGCAGATATTGCCATTCATTTCTGCAATAGCCCTATTGTTCAGCTCAATATAATTAGCACTTCTTCCCCAAGTATTCCCGTAATCAGGAGAAAATACAGGGTTTGGAAATTTTTTATAAAAGGTATGACACTCGCATAAGGTAACGATGGAATTAACTGCATCTTTCAAAGAACGGTTTAAAAGCTCGCATGGCAATATTCTTGAAACCCATTTTTTAAAACAGTGTTCACCAATGCCGTGGTATGTATGCTCTTTTGTCCAGTTATCCTCTTGTAATTCAGTATCAAACCCGAGGGCGGACAATAATTTATCAACAGAAGATTGTGTATTCATAATAATATTATTTTAAATTTTTAAATAAAAAATTTAATTGCCCGGTTTTATCATGTATAATTTATTTAATTAAAAAATTTTAAGGATAATATATGCACAAAGAAACAGAACCCTGGAGAGAGGCTAGTTTTAAAGCCTTAATTCCTTTTATTGTATTTGTTGTTTTTTATTTTGGGTTTTCAATCGCAACAAGAGATTTTTCCAAAGTTCCAATGACGGTAGCTTTTATAATATCATCCGCAGCTGCACTGATTTTGAATCATAAAGAAAAATTGGGTAAAAAAATTGAAATATTTGCCCTTGGAATGGGAAACAAAGACATCATGATAATGTGTCTTGTATTCATATTGGCAGGCGCTTTCACAGCAAGCGCACAAGCTATGGGCGGAGTAGATGCTGCAGTTGAAATTTCAAGATATTTTATCCCGTCAAGATTTATCATCTCAGGTTTGTTTGTAGTATCTGCCTTAATTTCACTTGCAGTAGGCACATCATGCGGAACTATAGCAGCAGTTGTTCCGATTGCAGTTGCGCTATCCCAATCAATGGGCTTAAATCCTGCCATTGTTATAGGTGCAACAATCGGTGGTGCTATGTTTGGAGATAATTTATCTTTAATTTCAGACACCACAATAGCCTCCACAAGAACTCAAAATGTTGAAATGCGCGATAAAATGATATGCAATTTAAAAATAGTTATTTTGCCTGCAATTTTATGCATATTACTTTACATGCTTCCAGGTTTTACTTCAAACGCAGCAGCAAGCATAGTTTCAGCACCTGATATTCAAACTTATATAAAAATAATTCCTTATATTTTATTGCTCATCTTAGGTGTAGCAGGTATTAACGTCATGTTCCTTTTGCTTGCAGGAACTATATTAAATACAATAATAGGTATTTCGTTCGGGCTATTTGATATTTGGGGTGCATTCAGCTTCATAGGCGATGGTACAACCAGCATGGCAAATACGCTTATTGTTGCACTTTTAGCAGGCGGCCTGCTTTGTATGGTGCGCTATAATGGCGGAATTACTTATATTATTAAAAAAACACAATATTTAATAACAAATAAAAAAACCTGCGAATTTGGCATAACATTTTTAGTAGGCATAATCAATCTTTTTACTGCAAATA
This sequence comes from uncultured Vampirovibrio sp., assembly GCA_910577515.1. Taxonomy (GTDB): domain Bacteria; phylum Cyanobacteriota; class Vampirovibrionia; order Gastranaerophilales; family Gastranaerophilaceae; genus MGBC122484. The sequence continues at coordinate 71,060 of CAJTLW010000001.1, read as the reverse complement.
ATACCGTTGCAATCATTACGGCTGGCCCCATTGCAAAAGAGTTATCAAATAAATATGGCGTAGACCCAAAAAGAACAGCAAGCCTTTTAGATACAACTTCCTGTTGTGTACAAGGTGTAATCCCTTACGGCGCACAAATTTTGATTGCAACAAGTCTTGCCGCATCAATTTCTATAAGTTCGTTTTCGATTATGAAGGGATTATTTTACCCAGCCCTTATGGGAATCGGGCTTTTGGTTTCACTTATACGTTCAAAAGATTAATATTATTTTCTATAATGATTATCATAAATTGTTTGTGCGAATTTTCTAACTTCTTCATTTGAATAGTTTTTAAAAACAAGTGCTTCATCATTTGTGATAAGTCCATCGGTTGAGTCTTTATCATAACCTCTACCCATGCCATTTGTTTCATCAGCAAAACATCCATCAGCTGCAATCAGAAATGAAGCGTATTCTTCTGCAGTAATGCTTTTTGGATCTCCATCCAAATCAAGCTGCTCCATAAAATTATAGAATAATTTATCTTTATCAGCGTAAGTCATAATTTCATGCTTTTCCAGTTTGCCATTCTTTTTTGCATCAAGGGACGCATGGAAATTTGCTTCCTCAATAGCGACAATATCTGCACGTGCAAAATTTAAGGCAGATTGATAGATGTCAGCTTCACTATTTGCAAATTTTATACCATCATCAGCAGTTCTAGCTTGGCGAAAAATATCTTTTTGATAAATATTCCCGTCATTTACCATATACTCCTGCATTTCTGGGGTTTCATACATATTTTCATAAGTTGTTTTTTTCCAACCGATATTTTCAAGCCAGGCAAAAAAGCCTTTTCTTTTGCAATCATCGGCGCTTATATTTGAATTATTTTGCCCATGGAATTTGGTAAATTTTTCACTAAAATCCTCAAGCGCAATCGTTAATTCGCATTTATCATCTTCGCTGAAATTTTTTGCAGCATCTACAATAGCAGTACTGCTATTGCTAATATGGGCAAATTGTCTTGCTTGATTAATTCCCCTAAAAACCGTGTACGCGTAATTTGAAGTGTAATCAAAAATTTCAGCCATAATGCTTATTTTCCTCTCGCTCTTTTATTTATTTTTTATATAAAAGTTATATAAAATAATAAAAACAAACGCTTGAAAAAAATTGCCCTGCAACAAAAAAATAAATCAAACCGGTGAGAATTTAAGACATTAAATTAAAATGCCGATGGCCACTCTGCCGAAGAAAAGTTGATTAAATGTCAAGTTTTCTGAGAGGGAAGAACCGGGAACCGGTGAGAATTTAAGACATTAAATTAAAATGCCGATGGCCGGACTCGAACCGGCACGTGGCGTGAACCACACCAGATTTTGAGTCTGGCACGTCTACCAATTTCATCACATCGGCATATTAAAATTTCAAAAGTTCATTTAATCATGCTGAACTTATATCAGCATTTCTAGATTACCAGAAAAATATTATTTTTCCAACTCTTTCTTTAAAAGTTCATTTAAAAGCTGCGGATTAGCTCTGCCTTTAGTTTCTTTCATAATTTGTCCCACAAAGAAACCAAATAATTTATCTCTTCCGCCTTTATAAGCTGCAACTTGTTCAGGATTATCAGCTACAACCTTTTGCACTAAAGGCAATATTTCATCAGGATTTGATAAAACGCTTAAGCCCTTCTTTTCAACAAGCTTATCAGCATCTTCACCTGTTTTTAAAATATCTACAACAAGAGTTTTTGCAATATTATTTGAAATAGTTCCTTTTTCTAAAAGTTTTAAAAGTTTTACAAAATTTTCAACACTCAATTTAGAATCTTCAATTTGCACCTTTTCCTCTTTTAAAAATGCAGCAATTTCACCCATAATAAAGTTTGAAGCAGTTTTTGGATTAACATTTTCTTTTATTGCTTTATCAAAGAAAAGCGCCATTTCTAATTGATTAACAAGCACCTGCGCATCATATTCAGATAATCCTAAATCAATATATCTTTGAAGCTTTTGAGCAGGTAATTCAGGCATTGTAGTTTTCACGCGCTCTACCCATTCTCTGCTTATTTCTAAAGGCATTAAATCAGGTTCGGGAAAATATCTGTAATCATGGGCATCTTCTTTTCCCCTCATAGATGAAGTTATACCCTTGGCATCATCCCAAAGTCTTGTTTCCTGAACAACCTCTTCTCCTTGTTCAACAAGTTCAATCTGCCTTTCAAATTCATATTCAATAGCTCTTTGCAATGCTCTGAAACTATTTACGTTTTTAATTTCAGCTCTTGTACTAAACTCTTTTTGGCCTTTCGGACGTATTGAGATATTGGCATCACATCTCATAGACCCTTCTTCAAGGTTGCCATCACACACGCCTATATATCTTAATATATTCCGCAATTCTTCCATATATTCTCTGGCTTCATCAGATGTTCTCATATCAGGCTCTGATACAATTTCAAGAAGCGGAGTTCCTGCTCTGTTTAAATCCACAAGAGAATAAGATGAGCCGTAAATACCTGCAGCACCGGCGTGAACAAGTTTGCCTGCATCTTCTTCCAGATGCGCCCTTGTAATGCCGATGGTTTTATTTGAAATTTTTATACTTCCTTTGCAGCAAATAGGTTCATCGTACTGTGAAATCTGATAACCTTTTGGCAAATCCGGATAAAAGTATTGTTTTCTATCAAATTTACATCTGTTTGGAATTTCACAATTTAAAGCAAGCCCTGTTAAAATTGCCATATCTACAACAGCTTTATTTAAAACAGGCAAAACACCCGGCATGCCAAGAGTAATAGGAGAAGTTTGGCTGTTAGGTTCATGGCCGAACTCTGCCCCGTCAGGTGCAAATATTTTGGTTTTAGTTTTCAATTGGGCATGTACTTCAAGCCCTATAACCATTTCATACTTTTGCTTTAATTCCTCAAAATCCATTAAATGCTCCTTAGCTTAAGAAATATTGTGAAACTATTCTAACATAAACATTTTTTAAAAATAAATTAATATTTCTTAATATTTTTTATAATTTTAGCACTTATTAGGCAGTCATGGATTTTATTTAAATATAGGTAAGGATTTATTTTTAGCATGAGTACAGGATTTAACCCTCAACATCAACAATATCCGCAATATGCTCAATATTCTGCACAAGCTGCAATGCCTGGGTATTATTATCCTGCTGCACAGGCTCAACCTGCAATGCAACCGGCACCTATGCAAACAAATCCGACCCCAACAGCAAGCGCTGTAAATATTCAAATATTTAATCCGACAGCCAATGCAGGACCTGTTGCACAATACCCCGCAATGCAGGCAGCCGCACCAATGTATCCAAATACAAGCCTTTATAATACCGCAAACCCTGGTGTAAGTTATCCAATGAACTATAATGCACCCATCAATCAAACAAATAATTACAATCAACCTCAAACACAGGAAGAAACAAAAACACCTGCAGCAGAGGCTGAAGACAATAAAAAAACAGAAAAAACAAAAGAAAAAGTTGTTTTAACAGATGATTATATTAAGTCACTTGAAAACTTCTTAAATAATCAGGATGCCAAAATAAGGCTAACAGCAGCTAAAGAGCTTCTTGATAGATTTAAAGAAGATAAAACAAGAAAAGCAGACCCCGCACTCACAGCCCTTTTAAATAAAGTAATCCAAGACCCTAAAGCATCTGTAAGATATTTAGGTTTAACAATTCTTGATACAGGGTATGCAACAGGTAATCAAGAAACTGTAGAAATTTTAAAACAATTGCAAAACAGACCCGATTTAGAATATGGCGAAGATTCAATTCTTGCTTCACAAATATTATTAAAAATGGCAGGCCAAAAAGTAGAAGTGCCGGATGATAGCCCGCAACCCGATACAAAAAATACGGAGGAAACAGCTAAATGAGCCTTGGAATAGGAACTAAAACAGCATCGGCTTTAGGTTTGGCCTCTGTAATTATTGAAGCTCATGATATGGGCAAAAGAGGTGCAAGAAAAGGTAAAGCTCAAGCTTCAGCCGATAAATTTGTACGCGATCAAATCGGTGCATCAAAATCAAATACAGATAGCGATAAACACAATACAATAAAAGAATTTACAGAACATGCCGACATCTCAGATAAATTTGTAGAATTTGGCGGAATGGCTGGCGGTTATCTTTCAGGCTTTGCAAAATGCCTTAAAAATAATATATTTACTGTAGGTTTTGGAACACTTGGCATGTTCGCAAAATCAAAAGCCATACGAACAATCGCACTTATTGGCATGGGTACTTCAATACTATTTGACACAATAACAAATGCTACAAGCCTTTTTGAAAGAAAAGATTATCTGGATAACAGGTAATTGTAAAGAATTGTAAACGGTTAAAAAGCAAATATAGCGCAATTTTTACAAATAAATAAAAACAAAACTCATTTTTTGAGCAATAAATATTATTCAGGACACTTAAGATAGCGAAAGCATAGCAACAAAATATTATTTCAAAGGAGATAAAGATGATACAACCTCAATACGCACAGCCGTATACACAAGGAACACCGGGTGCAAATGCTGTAAATATTCAAATTTTTGAACCAAAAGCATATGCCTCACCACAACCAACTATGCAGCCAAATTATACAAACCAGTTGTATAATTATCCAGAAACATCTTTATATGGCGCACAACCTCAATATGCTCCATACCAAATGCAGCAAATGCCAATGTATCAGCCTGTGCCGCAATATCTTCAACAACCTGTTCAAGCTGCACCACAAGCTCCGCAAATTGTATCACCAGAACCCCAACCAATGCCGGCACCTGTTATAGAACAAACGCCAACTCAAGAAGCACCTCAACAACCGGCAGCACAGTCTGCTGCAGCAATCGAAGCACCTGTGCAACAACCTGAAGTACAACAAGCTCCCACTCAACAACCCGCTGGTATTGATGTTGCAGGATTAGTTGCAGGACTTCAAAGTACAGACCCTGCAGTACAAGAAAAAACAATAACCGAAATTGCAAACTTTAGCCAAGGTGAACCTGCGCAAGCACAACAAGTTTTAAATGAACAAATTATGACAAACCTTGCAGGCATTGTAAATACTGATATTACCCAATTACAAGGACCTACACCCGAACAGACTGCAATTTTTGAAAAAGCTGCAAAAGGCGAACAATTAACTCCGGAAGAAACTCAATTAGCCCAACAGCTTTCACCACAAACTGCAGCTGCTAAAAATAAGATTATCTCTATGTTTACATTAGCTATGCTTCAAAAGAACCAAAGAGATGAATTAGATGCTTATATGGCATCTCAAGGAGCAAACAACATTAAACCTCTTCAAATGCAGGACTTAATTGGTTTTAACGAAATTAAAAATGCCGTTCAAAACGATGCAAACCCTGAAATAAGACTTGCAGGTATCCAAGCTATCTCTTATGTTGCAAGACCAGAAGATGTTCAAACCGTTCAAGGCGTTCTTCAAAATTCTTTAAATGACCCTGAACCCCTTATCCAACAAGCTGCCCAAGAAACGCTCTCAAAATTAGGCGTTGCCCAAGCACCGGCAGCAGCTCCTGCACAAGCACAACAAGCTGCTTAATAGATACACCATATACACATCAAAATTAAAAACCGCCTTAACGATCTCAAAGGCGGTTTTTTAATGTTTATTAACAAATTTGAGCAATTTGCAAAAATATTGTTTAATTAGGGAATGAAAGACAGTGATAAAATTAAGCATTTTCCAACAAGAAAAATAAAAACAGGGTTTTTTAACAACAAAAATAAACTTGCCGAAATAAAGAATTTTCAAGGTTTTGAGTATGTAAAATTAAAAAAAGATGTCAATGGCATCAATTTTAATCAAAAATCACTTGAAGATTTTTCACTTAACCTTAAATATACAATCTCTATAATGAGAAATACCAATAATGGTACATTTCTTTATGAATATTTTATAAACGGTGCAGAGCTTAATAAGTTTTTTGAACTTTATATTAATGGTACAATTGAAGGTGCAATTGTACAAATAGAAAAACATACACCGGATAATTTAGCATGACAAATTTAATAGAGTTTTTATCAGAATATTCTCCAATACTTCATAACTGCGAAAGACCCTCAAGATATATTGGCGGAGAATTTTTATCAATTAAAAAAGATTTCAATAAAGCTGATATCAAGGTATTGTTAGCCTTTCCTGATAAATACGAAATCGGAATCAGTAACTTCGGCCACAAAATTTTATATCATATTATAAATAATAAACAAAACTTTCTCGCAGATAGAATTTATGCACCGGAGCCTGATTTTTGTGAACTTTTAAACAAATACAATAAACCCCTGTATTCTCTTGATAGCAAAAAATCAATGACAGAATTCGATTTTATAGGTTTCGCACTTCAATATGAAATGAGTTATACAACAATCTTAAAAATGCTTGAGATGGGGAAAATTCCAGTATTTTCATCCGACAGAAATGAATCTCATCCGATTATTTTTGCAGGCGGTCCTTGCGCATATAATCCAAACCCAATTTCCAAATTTATAGATTTATTCTTAATTGGCGATGGCGAAGAAGTAATTTTAGAAGTAATAGAACTTTACGACAAAATTAAAAATCAGGGCTTAAAACGAGATGAAATTCTAGAAAAATTAAGCGAAATAGAAGGTGTGTATTCGCCTGTTTTCAGCCCAAAAAGAGGAAAAGTCAAAAAAAGAATTTCAAACTTAAAATATCAAGACCACCCGACAAAATCTCCAATCCCGCATTCTCAAAGTGTTCATGATAGAGCAACAGTTGAAATAAGACGTGGATGCGGAAGATTATGTCGTTTTTGCCAAAGCGCCCATACAAACCTTCCAATCAGAGAAAGAAACAAAGAAGACATTATAAGCCTTGTGAAAGACTATGTAAAAAATACAGGATATGATGAATACTCGCTTCTTTCCTTATCTTCAAATGACCACGGAAAAATTGAAGAGATTATTTCAGAATTAAACGAGTATTTTAAAGGCACAGATGTAAGTGTATCTCTTCCAAGCCAAAGAGCAGACAGGTTTTCAACAAAACTCGGACATCTTATTCATGGGGCAAGAAAAGGTTCTGTTACAATTGCTCCTGAAGCTGGAAGCCAGAGAATGCGTGATATTATAAATAAAAATTTAACCGAAGAACAAATTATAAATGCTACTCTTGCAAGCGTTGAAAATGGATGGGATAAAATTAAATTTTATTTTATAATAGGGCTTCCATTTGAAGAATACGCTGATTTAGACGGAATTATAGACCTTTTAGACAAAATAAACACGCAATGCAGATTGAAAAAATTTAGATTACCAAAAATAACTTGTTCTATTGCGACCTTTGTTCCAAAGCCCTTTACGCCGTTTGGAATTTGCCCTCAAAATTTACCTTCAATTGTTAAAGAAAAAATCTCATATATGAGGGATAAACTTAAAAACGGTTCATTTAAAAATATAAAATTAAATTTCCATAACCCTGTTGTATCACAATTTGAAGCTTTTTTTACAAGAGGTGATATTAGATTAAACGATTTTATATATTCTCTTTATAAAAAAGGCTCTTATCTTGATTCTTGGGAAGAAAATATTAATTATGATTTATATTACAAAACAGCCGAAGAATGTGGCTTAAATATTGATAAAGAAACAACAAAAAATTATTCCTACGGCAACACATTACCTTGGGATATTATAGATACAGGCATAAATAAAGAATGGTTTGAAAACGAATACAATAGAGCCAAAGAAGCTTTAACTACCGTTCCTTGTGAAACAAAATGCTCAAACTGCGGTGTATGCCATAATTTTAGAACAAAGAAGATACTTGATAAATAAAGCGCCTCATTTAAAACGTTTATTATTATCTTAAATTTTGTGCATACCTTTCAAGTGCTTCAATTCTTGCTACATTTTTTGTTGAATCTTCATTTTTAAGAAGTTTAATAGCCTTTTCTAAATCAGCTTTTGCACCTTTTGTATCTTTAAGATAAATTTTCGTATATGCAAGAGCTTCAACATAGGAAGGCTTTTTAGGATAAGCTTTCACGGCTTTTTCAAAGTTTTCTTCAGCTTCTATATATTTACCTTCTTTATAATATGCACTTCCTAAAAGATAATATAAAAATTTTCCTCTAGGATATATAGAAAGCGCCTTTTCATAGCTTGCTCTTGCATAGCTGTATTGTTTTATTTCAGTATAAATAATGCCTTTTAAAATGTATGGCGGAAAATATTCAGGGTCTTTTGTTGTAGATTGATTTAGTGCATTTAAGGCATTTTGTTTATTATTAAGGTGATAATAAGCAGCCCCCAAATTAAAATATTCAGCAGCTACAGGCTCTTTACCGGCCTTAATATTATTTAGCGAAGTATGTACAATGTTTGTACAAGAACTTGTATCATTGCAAATTTTTTGCTTATTATTTACAATTTGCTGATATTTTGCATCAGTTGCAAATTCGCTCCCAATAAAATAAATAGCCAACGCACCAAATAACAGACAAGACATAACAAAGGGAAAATAATAGTTAGGCTCTTTTAATGTCGATTTTATAAAATTTTCATCAATATAATCTGAAAGATACTCCGGATTTTCCCTTACATCCTTATGATTCAAGACCTTGTGTGTAAAATAATCAGCGTTAGCAAGAATTGCAGCATAAATATGTATAAAAATAGCCAAATAAGCTATAGGAAAATCAAAATAATAAATCAATCCCGCTTCAATTAAAAGCAAAAACAACCCTTTAATAAACATAAATTTTGCAAGATAATATAAAGGCCCAAATATAAGTGCAAAAAAGTTAAATCTTGTAAAAAATTTAAACCTGTCAGATGCACCATAGCTTATCACAGGCTGCCCATAGCGCCATAGATGCACATTATTAGCCTTTCCTTGATAAAAATTATGAAAATATGCAACTTGTATTTTTTTGAAAGTGTTCTTCCACCCCCTGCTCACATTTAAAGAATCAATGAATCTGTAAATATTTCTGCTTTCCATAATTTCTATCCTTAATATAATACTTGTATGAACGGATTAAAGTCTGTTTCTTAATCTTACCACAAAAGTTGAGCCTTGGCCTGGTTTTGATACAACATGGATTTTTCCTTTATGCAATTTTGCATATTCTTTCACAATTGCAAGCCCTAAACCTGTTGAGGTACCAGTTTTAGTATAAATGTTATCAATTTGTGTAAACTTTTTAAATATGAAGTTATGATACTTTTTTTCAATACCAATGCCAAAATCTTCCACCTCTAATATAAAATATTCCCCATCATTATATGTTCTAACCAAAATTTTTCCTTTTTGAGGGGAAAATTTTATAGCATTACCTATAAGGTTAAAAAGAATTTGCTGAAATTTTTGATAATCTGCACAAATTGAACTTTTCTCACCACTCTCATATATAAGTTTAATTTCTTTTGCAGATAAAAGAGGCGTCAAGAGATTAATTACTTCACCGATAGCCCGCTTGGGTTCAAATTCAGATAAATTTAACTTTACAGCCCCTGATTCAATTTTTGAAAAATCAAGTAAACTGTTAATAAGCCCTAATAAATGAACGCTTGAAAGATTAATATCTTTAATATATTCAGCCTGTTTATCATTCAATTTGCCAAATACTTCACCCAAAAGAACATCTGAAAAACCTATAATAGCATTTAAAGGGGTTCTTAACTCATGGGAAACATTTGCCAGAAAGCTTGTTTTAACATTATCGGATTGAATAAGTTTTTTATTTTGTTTTTCGATTATTTTATAAGCGTTTTCTTTATCAGTTATTGCATCCTGCAATAAAGAAAGCTGCATTTTAAATACATTATTTAATTCATAATCTTTAATTAAATATGAATATATACTCAAATAAAGGTTAACAATGGCAATTTCATCACTGCTAAAGTTTCCATCTTTTAGCAAAACAACAAAACCAAAAAACGAATTTTTAACTAAAAGTTTGGAAACAAGAAAGAAATAACCGGATAAATTTACTTCAGTATTCAAGTATTCTTTAATTTCATTATCAGAAACACAAAAAGTTTTCTTATTATTTGAATTTAGAAATTTTAAAAGCTGCACATTTTTATTGCTGTCGAAAATATCTAAATTATCCTCAAAAAAACTGTTTTTGACACTTTTTGAACAATACTGCGCCTTTTTTGAAAGCGAAACATCATCAAGAAAATAAACAAATGAAAATGTATAATCAAGTTCTTCTCTCAGGTTAGAAAGTAAATCTGAATAAAACTTATTATCATTAGTACCCGAATAATCTAACTCCAGAATGTCGGATAAACTGTTTAATATCTGATGTTTAATACTCATTTGATAGGTATTATAAAGTATATTTTAAAGTCATGGCAAACTTAAACAGTTAATTTATAACCGCCTTTGGTTGCATTTTGAAGAACATCTTCGGAAATTTTTGTTCTTAAATTTTTAATATATTTATAAACATAATCTGTAGGTAAATCTAAAACTTTTGCTAAATCTTTAGCATAAACGATTTTATCAGTATTAGCCACAAAATAATCCAAAACCATTTGTTCTCTTTGTGTTAAAGGCTTTTTGAATACAAATTGTTTTTTATTTACATCCAAAACAGAACTCTTTGGCATATTATTTTGCATTTCAACAGATTTTTTTGCGACACTTGAAATACTTGCTTTTGCTTTGGGGCTTTCAATTTTAGAAGAATAAACAAGAGCGCTTTCAGACTTTTTGGCATCAGATAGAACAATATCAATAATATCTCTGGTTTGCTTTTCTTCTTTTAGCACTTTACCAAGCCTTTTAGCATACTCTTCAAGTGTAATTTTCTCCAGAGAACTCCTCCATTGTTTAATTTCTTCTTTGCTCAAGTATTCACTCATTGAACTTCCCCTTTAAAATCATCTCTTAATTTCTGTCCTTCACATAATTTAGTTTACCACAAGGTATTCTTGAAAATCTCAAAATATTGCATAACGTAAAATTTTATTTATTTTATTAAGAACATATTGACAATTAAAAATGAGCCTCCAATTCAGGAAGGCTCACTTTTTAAGACTATTTGGCTAAAATAAATTAGTCATCAGCATGTCCTGCTGTACCAAGAACATCAACCATTTTATGTTTAACCATTTCTTTAACAGCAGTTCTGCCAGGACCCATATATTCTCTGGGGTCAAATTTTTCAGGATGTTCAACAAAGAATTCTCTGATTGTAGATGTCATAGCTAATCTTAAATCGGTATCAATATTGATTTTTGCAACACCGTTTTTAGAAGCATAGTTAAGCATATCTTCAGGAACACCTTGAGCGTCAGGAAGATTTCCGCCAAATTTATTACATTTAGCAACGAATTCTTTTGGAACTGAAGAAGAACCGTGAAGAACGATAGGGAAATCATAACCAACAGCTTCATTAACTGCTTTTTTAATTTCAGCCAATCTTTCAAAATCAAGTTTAGCTTCACCTTTAAATTTGTATGCACCATGAGAAGTACCAATTGCAATAGCTAAAGAGTCACATCCTGTTTCTTTAACAAATCTTGCAGCTTCTTCAGGGTCTGTATATGTAGCATGTTTTGCATCAACTTTAACATCGTCTTCAACACCAGCCAATTTACCAAGTTCTGCTTCAACAGAAACACCTTTAGCGTGTGCATATTCAACAACTTGTTTAGTTAAAGCAATGTTTTCTTCTAGCGGGAATCTGCTGCCGTCAATCATAACTGAAGAAAAACCGCCATCAACACAAGCTTTACAAATTTCAAAATCAGCACCATGATCCAAGTGAAGTGCAATAGGAACAGTTGTTGTAGCTAAAGCTGCTTCAACCAATTTAATTAAATATGTTTGATTAGCATATTTTCTAGCTCCTGCTGAAACTTGCAAAATAATCGGCGATCTTGTTTCTTCAGCAGCTTCTGCAATTGCCTGAAGAATTTCCATGTTGTTTACGTTATATGCACCGATTGCATACTTCCCTGCAAGAGCTTTTTTAAACATTTCTTGCGTGCTAACTAATTTTCTTTCCATAGAATTTAACTCCTAAAATTAAATGACATATCATCCCTAAATGTATAACAAAATTAAAGATAAAACAAGAAATTAAATTTTAGAAATGTAAACATTTGTAAAAATAATAGCAAAAAAACTCAAGATAGAAGTCATTAGACACGATAAACAAAATATGTAAAATAAAGGTGTGTGGAACAAGTATGTAACCGCATATTTTTTGATAAAAATTGACAGCATAAAGGAGCAAAAATGAGCAACGATTTTAACATCAAAATCACGGGGGAATGGAATTTTGGCAATGACAAAAATATTCCCGAAAATGATGAAACAAAAAAAGCAGCTGACGGGCTTAAGACCGCATTTGACGGCTCTGCAGAGGGTAAAAAGATGGCGGACATCTTTAAAGACGGCAAAGTAAGCAATGAAGAAGCTGATCTTATCATGATGGAATTTGAAGATGAAGGCATTACAGGCCTTGATGATTTTGACATCAATGATAAAGAAATTCAAAAATTTCTTAAAGACCGCGGCGTAAAGGATGAAGCGCTTGAAGCGGCCACAAAAAATATGCAAACCGTTATAAGCAACATTGCAGATAGTTTTAAAGATGCACATAAAACAACTTCTGTAAATGAAGACTACAAAGCAGTTACAGATATTTACACAACCGATGCAAATACAAAAACATTGGCTCCTGCTAAAGATAAAGGCACACAAAGTGTAGTTTTTGATGAAACAAATAAATCTGCACAAACAACTATTCAAGATTTAATTCAGGATGCTTATGATTTTGATGCAATTTTTAGCGTTAAAGATTTTCCGCAATTCTACGAAACCGATAACAAAGGCAATATTGTATACAGAGATGCGGAAGGCAATGTAACAGAAGACAAAACTAAAGGTAATCCTACATTCAAATTTGAATCAATTGAAGATACTTATGCACATAACATTATAGATGAATATCTTCAAAACAATGAAGCTCTTGCAAACAGACTGGTTGAAGCATACAATACAAAAAATCCAAACGCACAAATCGAAAGTTTAGATGATTTAAATAATAAATATGATGCAATTAAGGATTTAAATTTAGTTAAAATACCAGAAACCGGCAAACAACCAGAAAAATTGGAAGTAACCGTACCTGAAGTAAAACTTCCAATGCCAGGCTCAAGCAATAAAATATTAAATACAAAAGTTGAACAGCAACAATTCTCAACCGAAAACGGCACAGTACAAATTCTTTCACAAGAAGAATATGATGCTGCTAAACAAGATGCAATTCAACAAGTCTTTGAAGAAATGGGCGGCATTCCTGAAAAATATAAAGGCAGCCCGTTACATGGCGATACAGATGGACATTCACCATTTCCCAACATTCTTGCAGATGATAAACTTGAAGAATTTGAAGCAAAACTTGCAGATGCTATGAAAGGCAAACACACAAGCGTTCAAAATGCAATAGCAGCAGAGTATGGTCTTGAGCTGGATAAAAATGGCAATGTTAAAGATAAAAGTGCATTTGATGCAATTGTATTCCAAATTGCAAATAGCCCTGAAAATGCAGCTTTATTTGAAAATCCAAGCAGCTTAAATGACAATCAAAGGGCAGAAGCATTATTGAAAATGACCTCTGAAGACGTAAGCAGTTTACAATTACCCGATAACATACTTGTGAACGGCATCAAATACGAAAATGGCAGATACAATTATACTGCAGGGAAAGAAATTTTACAATTATCAGCAATGTCACCTGAAAGCGGCGAAGTGCTAAGTGAAATCCCACTTAATGAAAAGCTTAATGCAGATGATCCAAATGCTGTTACAAATCTATCCGATATCTTAAAATATTCTTATGACCCAAGAACAGGGGAAGCATTAAAAGGCGACAAAGAAGTTACCGTGAAAAATGGGGATAGTTTATATCAATTAATACAAAAGAATTATCCCGATATTAAAGTAAACAGTGAAGAATGGAATGAAAAAGTAATAGAAATTATGGATGCAAATCCTGAAATCTACGGCACTGTAAAAGATGATGGTACAGTTGAAGGCGCCAGGACAAATGCTGAAAACATCACTGCAGATGCAAGAAAAGATGTAATACTTCACCCCGGCGATGTTCTTCAAATGCCAAATTCATTCAATATTACAGACCAGGCATCTCAAGCCTTAGCAGATGCTTATATGTTAAACAATATCAAAGACAATCCTGAAATCTTTGCTGCATCCCAAGAAATCAACGGTAAACTTGAATTGTTCGGTGCTTATGATATAGATGAAAAAGCACTTGCAAAAGCAATGGATGACCCTAATTTCACAATCAATGGCAAAATTGAAGCACTAAAAGCCGAAGGTATGAGTCAACAGGATGCTGCAGCTCAGGTTAGAAATGACCTTATTAAAAAATTAGGCAAAGCGGAAGGTTCAAATGCCGAAGGCACGCTTGAAAACTTCCTTGAAAAATACGGAAAGGTTAACCTCGAAACAGCTCAGGACATCAATTTCTATGATGAAAGCGGGAATATCAAATTTAAAAACGCAGACGGCAGTGCAGTTAAATTAAAAACAAGCGAAACTTATGTAAGAATGGGTACAGCAAAGGCTATCGTAGAGAAAAAGGACGACAAACCTGGCGATAACATCGACGCTGACACGGATAGCGATAGCGATACAGACATAGATACGGATATCGACACTGATACTGATACCGATTCTGACACTGATACTGATACCGATTCTGACACTGACACTGATACTGATTCTGACAGTGATACCGATACTGATTCTGACAGTGACAGTGATTCTGACTCTGATAGCGATTCTGACAGTGACTCGGATAGCGATACCGATACTGACACAGATACAGACACCGACAGCGATACAGACACAGATACTGATTCCGATACTGACACAGATACAGATACAGATACAGATACAGACACAGATACTGATACAGATACTGATACTGATACAAGACCAGGCAATCCGGAAATCCCGCTACCAGGCGATACAGACTCAGACAGCGATACTGATACCGACATAGATACTGATACTGACACGGATACGGACTCTGATACGGATATCGATACAGATACTGATACAGATACTGATACAGATACTGATAACGACTGCGGTGATGACAAACCCGGAGATGATGGGGCGCCAGAAAACGGAATAGGTGACGGCGGCGAACCTGATGGCAAACCTGCAGGCGATACAGATACCGACTCTGACACCGATACCGATACCGATACAGATACTGACACTGACATCGATACAGATACTGATAACGATACACCTGGGGATGACTCCTATGGCGATGGTTATAATGATGACCCAATACAAATAGGTGATGCAAATAAGGATACCCCCAGTGTAGGCAAACCTGCAGGCGATACAGACACTGACTCTGATACAGACATAGATACTGATACTGACACCGACACCGATACAGATAATGGTGATGATGACGGGCCAGGTGACGATGGCGGCGGCATAGGCGGCGGAGGCAGTGGCGGTACCGGCCAGCTTGGTGATGGCTCAAGTATTGGCACCGATGTCGGAAATAATGTTAATGACAACACATCAAATGAAAATGCCGGCGATGGCCAAATCCATTCAGATAGCAGAAGTTTTTCAGACCTTTTCAAAGATGAAGAAAAATAGAATATAGAAAAAACAGGGTATCAAAAATACCCTGTTTTTTATTGTAAATATTTGTAAACAAAATTTTGATTTTATTTAAGGAAAGAAGAAAATATACCGATAAAATAATTGTGGAAAAATAAGGAAAAACTGTATAAATGAACCGGATAAATCCATTCGATAATCTTTATTTTAAACAGGGCTTAGGTGAAACAGAAGGCATAAATTCGCCTTCAAAAATTGATGAAAAAAAATCACCGCAAAAACCTGATGAAGCTCAGGGAATAGACTCTCTTCCAAAAAGCAATGAAGATGATTTTGTGGATATGTCTGATATGGTTGATGACACTGCTGATTTTAGCTCAACTGATTTCAATTTCAATGAAGATGACAAAACAAATAATATAAATGGTACAGAACATAGCCATAACGAAGAACAAGGGCAAAATAATCAAAACCAGGATGACATTAAAGAAGAAGTAAGTCAATTTATTAACGACTTACTTGAAAAACAAAATTAATAAAAAAAATTATAAAGGAGCGGCAAATGAGCGACAACATTAACATTAGCGGAATTAACTTCAGAGATTTACCTGAAGATTTTAACATTGATAGCGCAAAAGACGTTCTTGGCGAAAAAGGAGCCGAAAAACTTAACAAAACTCTGGAAAATTTTAACATAAAAGACGGTTTAAATCGCGACGAAGCAGAACAAATCATTGTTGCCATTAATATAGACGGCAACGATGAAATAACAAATGAAGAAATAAGAAGTTTTATTGACGATAATACCGACAATTTAAGCGACATATACGATGTCGAAACCCGCATTGCAGACATCTTAAATAGTGTAACCATGGCATCAAAAGATGCTCTTGGGCTTAATGAGACAGAAGATGACGTCGTACAAGAAACAGACGACACCGGCGAAACTGATGAAACAGATGCTACTGAAGAAAACAAACAAGCACAAGCTGTCGATAGAAACGGCGAAACGGACGATAAAAGTGATGCTGCCGCATTTAAAGCAACCGTTCAAAAGTGGGGAAGCACAGCTTCAGACGGAAATAAATACGCAAATGACTGTCTTGACCATATAATGAGAAATTACTACCCTGATATCACACCATATTCTGAAGAATGGCGCAATAAAGAAACAGAAATTATGAATGCAAACCAGCACATATATGGTGATGAAAACGGCAATGGGGCAAGAGCTACAGTTGGCGGCACCGGGAGACACAGTGCGGTTTTATATATTGATGATGAAATAACCCTGCCGGGGCTTGAAAATAAAACAGCAAGTCAAGCAAGCGATGTCCAACAAGATGAAGAGCCTGTGCAAGAATCCGGAACACCATCCGATGGAGGAACTGCGACTCCGGAACCACTTAATGCTGCAGGAAAGATTCCTGAGGGCGCAACAGTAGATAAAAGTAAAACCGAAACATTCGAAGAAGACGGTATTAAAATAGATACCTATGTTGATGCAGACGGAAATATTGTAGGCAAAAAACAATATAAAGATGATGAGCTTATGTGGGAAAGTTCAATTACGGCAGGTGAAGACAATACACTAATTGAAACAAGAACCCGGACGCAAAGCGGTCAAATTGAACAAATAATATACAATGAAAATAACAATGCAATAAAACAAAATACCCAAAATACTGATGGAACAACAACAAGTACGGTATTTAAATATGAAAATGGCATTAAAATCGGTGACATAACTCATTTTGATGCAGAAGGCAATGTAACCGGAACAGGTCACATAGCATACGCAGAAGATGGCAGCTGGGTTGAAAACACTGAATATACAAGTGGTGAATATGCAAATTCAGAAGTTAGTACAACATTTGACAAATTTGGAATGACAACCAGCAAAACTATCAAAAATGAAAATGAAAACGTTAAAAATGTAAACATAACTGATTACAAAAACGGATCACCAAAAATTACAACCTATTACGAAAATGATGTAATGGTTGGTAAGTGCGAATACGAAATTCGCACCGATGGTTCACATATAGAAACAGCAACAAAAGCAGACGGAACTAAAAAAACAGTTACAGAATATAATGCAAACGGCAATGAAGTTTCAAGGATACAAAGCGAATATACAGAAGGCGGCGAAAAACAACTATCACAAACAGAATGGCAAGGCGATACATTAGCAAAAAAAGCAGAATGGTTATATGACAATTCAAGCGGCGATTTGCTGCAAGAAACAGAAACCGAATATCAAGATGATGGCGAAACTGCAAAATCTATAACAATAACAGGTTATGACCAATTCACGGGCGCACCTAGCGACGCTTGCACTGTAATATTTGATGAACAAGGCAATCCTGTTGAAGCAACCGGGAAAACTGAATTGTTACCACAGGAACTTCAAGATAAACTTGCAGGAATAGGGTCAAATGATGATACAGGCACTCAAACTGATGAAATTGCTGAAATGCGCTCAGATATCGCAACAGCTAGGGCGCAAGCACTCCATGCTGCAATGGATCGTGCAGGCACCGATGAAGAGGTTGTAAGAGACATTTTGAAAAATACAGTCGGGCAAGACCTCGTTAATGTTATGGATGAATATGAAAAAATGTACAACACATCACTTGAAGATGCAATTAAGGGCGACTTCAGCTGGATTAGCGGTGAAAGTGAACTGCTTGCATACTTAAATATGGCAAAAAATTACGCCACAAGCGCACCACAGGAAGAAATTACTTTGGAAAAAGTTCATGCAGCTCAATTGCAGGCATTTAAAGCAGCAACAACTAATAGACTCGGAACTGATGAACGGGTACTATTCGATATGTTCCAAAACATGAATGATACTGAATTGAAATCGTTCCTTGAATATTGCAAATCCCAAAAAGTTAATGTAAAAACAACCGTAATAAATGAAACAAGTTTTGAAACCCAAAAATCTTTAATTCAAAGAATAGAAACCCTTGAAGGCACACAACCAAAACCAAAAATAGAAATTGACACAAATAATACCCAAGAAAGAAGTGAAGCACAAATTCGTGCAGATATCGCAACAGCTAGGGCGCAAGCACTACATGCTGCAATGGATCGTGCAGGCACCGATGAAGCTGTTGTAAGAAACATATTGAGAAATACAATAGGTCAAGATTTAGTTGATGTCATAAATGAATACGAAAGACTGTTTGACAGTTCACTTGAAGATGCAATTAAAGGCGATTTTTCATTCATAAGCGGTGAAAGCGAACTTCTTGGATATCTAAATATGGCAAAAAATTACGCCTCAAATGCACAGCGCGAAGAAGTATCAGAGGAAAAATTGCATCAGGCTCAATTGCAGGCATTCAAGGCAGCAACAACCAATAGACTCGGAACGGATGAAAAAATTATTTATCAGATGTTCCAAAATGGTTCAATGACTAAAGATGATATTATGACCTTAAATGAGGCTCTAAAAAAAGAAAATTCAAGCATAAAAAATGTATTCTTGAGTGAGTTCAGCGGCGAAGTATTAAATGAACTGCTGAGATTGCTTAAAAAACTTGACATTCAAGAGGAAACAAACAACATTCCCGGAAATATCCCGCACGCAACAGCAATATAAAATAATATTTAATACCAAAAAGCAGGATGATGATTTTTTACCATCTCCTGCTTTTTAGCATTATAAAAGCTTTTTCAATTATGTAAACAAATGTAACAAAAATTATAATTTTTGAAATTGAATAAATCGTATATACTTTATATATATGAAAGGTAAAATCACAGGAGCAACAAAAAAGTGTCAACAGATGCAATTAATAACAAAATGATTCCTCAAGCGACACAGCCTGGTGCAAGCACACAAGCTACACCCGCTGCTCAAAAAACACCTGTAGAAGAAAACTTATTCGACGAAAAAGGAACTTCGACAGCTACGGCTGATACAGTTAATGCAGGTCAGACAAGTGCGCCAGCTGAAGCAGGTAATACGGCAGGAATGGATACCTTTGTTCCATCAAGCAACACGAGTGCAGAAGATATAAATGCACAAATGGAAAAGATTCAGGAAAATAATGCTACGCTAAAAGAAAGTGAAGCAAGCGCTCAGAATACAATTGACAACTATTCTACAAGAGTTGAAAATCAGGAAAACTACATTGATTCCCTAAATACTAAAAATGCAGATTTGAATGCCGAAATCACCGAATTACAAAACGGCTTAAATGCAAAATATGCAAATTTAAATACTCTTGATAACAACATAAACAACCTAGAAGCCCAAATTAAAGCAACCGAAGGCTTTGTGGGCGGTTTCATCAACGGCTTTAAGAATGCAACCGGTTTGTTTGGCGGCGGAGTTGATGTCAATGCACTTAAAAATCAATTAGCAACTGCCAAAGCTGAAAAAGAAAAACTTCAGGCAAGCATCGAAGCGGATGAAACTGCTATTGTTGAAAAAGGCGGCATCGTTCAAAGAAACGAAGAAAGCATTGAAAGAACAGAAGGCTATAAAAAAGAAAATGAAGATATTATAGCACAGCAAGAAGCCGAATTGAAAAAAATTCAGGAAATGTACCAAAATGGCGAGTTAACTCTTGAACAGCTAGAAGCAATGAGCGAAGAATTACTTAAAGCAGAAGCTGAAAAAAAGGGTAGCACTGAAAAACCAAGTAATGAACAAGTTAAAGGTACAACTGCTGCAGTTAGCGATATTTTACAAAACGGTGAATTAAATACAGAAACAGTTGAAGCACTCGGAAACGCCGTTGCATCCCAAGATACAACAACCGGTGAATTTGACGCCGAAGTGTTTAAGCCGGTTTACGAAGAAGCAGGCTTTGCTCCGGAAGTAATTGAAGAAAGAATTGAAATCCTTGAAGCCGTTGCAACTTACGAAGAAATCGGTATTGATATCAACATAGTTGATTTAGCCGAAATGTCAATGACAGATTTAGATGCAGTGGTAGAACAGGCTATTGTTCAAGATGTAATAAAATCAACTTCAACTAAAATAATGGGCAATATAAAAGGCATAACAAGCAAAAAAGATAAAGAGGCTCTA
This sequence comes from uncultured Vampirovibrio sp., assembly GCA_910577515.1. Lineage (GTDB taxonomy): Bacteria > Cyanobacteriota > Vampirovibrionia > Gastranaerophilales > Gastranaerophilaceae > MGBC122484. The sequence continues at coordinate 50,366 of CAJTLW010000001.1, read as the reverse complement.
ACTAAAACACAAAAAGAATTTACTACAAGTGCAAATATTCTTGACAGCTATTATAGAGCAAACGGTGATAAAGTTAGCGATAAAGAAGTTGAATCACAAGTAGAATTAAACAACAATATGATATCAAATATCAATCAAGGTGGTGTTTATGACACATCAAAACTTGAACAAGTAAACAATAAAACACTATCTTTGCTAACTTCATATCAAACAAAAGTAAATTCAAGCATAGGAATTGCACAAGACACAGATACCCAATTCCTTCAAGAAAAAACAAAAACTGAAGATATTCTTAAAGAAACAGAGACTACTCTCGGCGATAACGCACAAGATAACAACAACTATTCAGATAGTATGGTAGAGTTTTTAAACCTGACAACAAACTTCAATAATGCAGAAACCGACAGTGAAAAAATATCATACACAAAACTTATGAAAGAACTTGGGGAAAAAGCACAAAGAGTGCAGGATGATCCAGACAGCAAAAACCCCTATATCGACGGTTCGCTTTGGATAGCAGCATAAAAAACAAATATACACATAAAATATAAGCCTTAGAAAAAATTCTAAGGCTTTTTTAATAATAGTTAATACTGTTTACACTCCGTTAAAAAATTTGTATAATTTACAAATAAGCTAACAAGGAGAATTTAATGGAAAAATTAAAAGTAGCAATCGGTTGTGACCATGGCGGATTTCATTTAAAAGAAAAAATTAAAGAATACTTAGAAGTTCACAACATTGAACACAAGGATTTCGGTATATATATTAAAGAAGCAAGCGACTACCCGGAAGTTGCAAAAGAAGTTTCAAAAGCTGTTGCACAAGGCGAATTTGACAGAGGTATTCTTGTTTGCGGAACAGGACTTGGCATGAGCGTTACCGCTAATAAAACAAAAGGTGTCAGGGCGGTTTCAATCGAAAACACATACTCTGCAAGAGTTTCAAGAGCGCACAATAATTCAAATGTGTTATGTCTTGGCGAACGTGTAATTGGCGATTATTTAGCACTTGATATTGTTGATATCTGGCTTAAAACCGGTTTTGAAGGCGGCAGACATAAAAAACGTATCGATATGATTGAGTAATCGGGTAATTTGAGAAAAAAAATTTTGGTGATAAACTAAAGTTACAATAGAATTAGTAATCCGATATTTAAGGAAGTTTTAATAATGTTTGAAAGATTTACCGAAAAAGCGATAAGGGTAATAATGCTTGCTCAGGAAGAAGCAAGACGCTTGGGGCATAACTTTGTCGGCACCGAACAGGTTTTGTTAGGTCTGATTGGTGAAGGCTCAGGCGTTGCTGCAAAAACCTTAAAATCAATGGGCGTCAATATTAAAGATGCAAGAGCGCAGGTTGAAAAGATAATTGGCAGAGGCTCGGGCTTTGTTGCTGTTGAAATACCATTCACACCAAGAGCAAAAAAAGTTCTTGAATTGTCATGGGATGAGGCAAGACAACTTGGACACAATTATATAGGCACAGAACATCTTCTTTTGGGCCTTATAAGAGAAGGCGAGGGCGTTGCTGCTAAAGTTCTTGAAAATTTGGGCGTTGATTTAAATAAATGCAGAAGCAATGTCATTAAGCTTTTGGGTGAATCAAGAAGTGGCCAAAACCCACAAGCAACAACAACCGGCGCACCTCAATCTAAAGCAAAAACTCCAAGCCTTGATGAGTTTGGTACAGATTTAACTCTTGCGGCTCAGGAACAAAGGCTTGATCCTGTTGTTGGCAGAGAAAAAGAAATTGAAAGAGTAATTCAAATTCTTGCACGCCGCACAAAAAATAATCCTATCTTGATAGGTGAACCCGGTGTTGGTAAAACTGCCATTGCACAGGGCTTGGCTATGAAAATCATTGATTGCGAAGTTCCGGATATTTTAGAAAACAAAAAAATCATCCAGCTTGATATGGGTCTGCTTGTTGCCGGTACAAAATACAGAGGTGAATTTGAAGAGCGTCTTAAAAAGATAATGGATGAAATAAGACAGGCGGGAAATATTATTCTTGTTATTGATGAAATGCACACTCTGATTGGTGCCGGCGCCGCAGAAGGCGCTATTGATGCTGCAAACATTCTAAAACCAGCATTATCACGTGGCGAAATTCAGGTAATAGGCGCTACAACTCTTGATGAATACAGAAAACACATTGAAAAAGACTCCGCTCTTGAAAGACGTTTTCAAATGGTGCTTGTAGAACAGCCTTCAATTGAAGAAACAATTCAAATCATCAAAGGTTTAAAACCAAAATATGAAGAACACCATAAATTATTCATTTCAGATGAAGCAATTATTGCTGCAACTGAGCTTTCAAGCAAATTTATCACAGAAAGATTTTTGCCGGATAAAGCAATTGACCTTATTGATGAAGCAGCTTCTAAAGTGCGTTTAAATGTTTCAAGCCTTCCCCCTGAAGGAAAAGAGCTTGAAAAAGAATTAAAAGCTACAATTAAAGAAAAAGAAGATGCAATAAGAAATCAGGAATTTGAAAAAGCTTCAGATTTAAGAGATTTAGAAGCCCAAATCAAAGATAAAATCAGGGAATACCAAGATGCTTGGAAAAATTCCCAAGATGCAAATAAACCAACTGTTGGTGTAGATGAAGTTGCAGCTGTTGTTTCTACAATAACAGGTATTCCTGTTACAAAAATCACTGAAGGTGAATCAGAAAGATTATTAAAGCTTGAAGAAACTCTGCACGACAGAGTTATAGGGCAAAATGAAGCAGTTGTTGCACTAGCTAAATCTATAAGGCGCGCAAGAGTAGGTTTAAAATCACCAAATAGGCCTATAGGAAGCTTTATTTTCTCAGGACCCACTGGGGTTGGTAAAACTGAATTAGCTAAAGCTCTTGCTGAAGCCGTATTTGGCTCTGAAGACAATATCGTAAGAATTGATATGTCTGAATTTATGGAAAAACATACAACATCAAAACTCATTGGTTCTCCTCCAGGATACGTTGGGTATGATGATGGCGGACACATGACAGAAATAATAAGAAAAAAACCATACTCTGTTGTGTTGTTTGACGAAATTGAAAAAGCTCACCCTGATGTATTTAATATAATGCTTCAAATATTGGATGACGGGCGTTTAACTGATTCTAAAGGACGTCTTGTTAATTTCAAAAATACAATCATTATTATGACATCAAACGTTGGTGCCAGCATGATAACTTCTACTCAAAAGCTTGGTTTCTCAGTTTCCCAAGACTCTAAAAAGGATAAATACGAAAAATTAAAAGATACCGTTATGGAAGAAATGAAAAAATCTTTCAGACCGGAATTTTTAAACCGTATTGACGACATCATTGTATTTGCTCACCTAAGTCAGGAAGAAATAAGGCAAATCGTTGATCTAATGTTGAAAGATTTATTCAAACGTCTTGATGAAAGAGAGCTTAAGATTGAAGTAGGTGATGATGTTAAAGATTATCTTGCAAAAGAAGGCTACAATGAAGCTTATGGCGCAAGGCCTTTAAGAAGAGTTATTCAAAAGAAAATTGAAGATGTACTTGCAGAAGAAATTTTAACCGGCAAATACAGTGCAAACGATACTCTTCTAATGAAAATGCAAGATGATTGCATCGTTATCGAGAAAAAATAATCGATAAATAAAATAAACTAAAAAACTTGTTATATTATTGTAACAAGTTTTTTTATCCCAAAAATGATTGGCAAATTTTAAAATTCAGGATTTTTATTACATACCTAAAGCTTGAAAGCAAAGTAACAACATGAAAATATCAAACAACTACACATTATACCCATCAATAAATTTTTCAGGGGCGCCATATTATAAAATTGATGGCGAAACACCTGTTGATATGGCAGACATCATTGCAAGAGAGGCAAGATACGCTGCAATACAGCTTGGCACAGAAGAAGCGGTTATATCAGATGAAGAAGATGCTGATGATAGTTTAGAACAAGAAAATAACGAAGAAATAGACAGCGAAACCAGAAAGATTTGCGCAGCAGAACATGCTATGGGTTTAATGTTAATAGAGCTTCAAACAAAGAGGTTAATGAATGAAACACCGGCGCCTCAACCCATTATGCCTACTAAAACACCTATTGACACAGGTAGAAAAAAACTTGACATTAAAGGCTAATTTTAGAGTCAATTTTTAAACTTTACTGTTTTTAATAAAAACAAAAAGGAATAAAAAATGAAAATATCACCTTATACGCAAAACAATTTTTCCAAACCCTCTTTTCAACAAGTATATGCAACCAGCAATACAAGAGATTTGCTTGATACGATATATACCCATGGCCACTCAAGCCTCCAAAATGACATAATGGCCAGCGTTAAAGAGTTAGAAACACTTACAAAAAAGCTGGGAACAGATATTGTTATAGAAAAAGGGGCGGATGAATATACAGCAAGAGTTGTTGAAGCTAAAGATGTTTTAGATGGTGATACTTACAAGGTTACAAATTATTTAACAGATGAAGTAAAACTGCAACATGCTCTAAGAAATGCCGTGATAAAATTAAGCAAAAGATTAAGCGAACAAACAAAACCTGAAAAAATCAGAAGAAAACCATTTCCTGGAAGACAAACGCTTGATATAAACGGATAACAACAATGCAAATTAATTTTACAGGTACAGTAAAAATCCAAGGTTCAGCCCTTATAAAACTTGCAGAGCTAAATAGTGCCTCTATGTCTGGCGATGCACAAAAAGCTTATGATAATCTAAAATCTGCCGCAGGTATTTTGGCTGAAGATTTATTAATACAAACAAACGGTGAAAATGGGGTTATAGTTTCAAAATTATTACCATTACAGAAAGATACTGTTGAAATAACAAGAAGTGGCGATTTTATAAAAGGATTAAAAACAGCGGCTCAAATTATAGAAACAGAAAATACAGTGCAATCGCCAACTTTATCTTATTCAACAGACCTGCATAGGCTAAGAATTATGGGACAAATAAAAAACTAAATTAAATATCCTATTGCACAAAAAGCATTATCTTAATACAATGAATATGTAATCAATGGAGAGGTGTCCGAGTGGTTTAAGGTGCAGACCTGGAACGTCTGTGTGGGGGCGACTCCACCGAGGGTTCGAATCCCTCCCTTTCCGTTTTTTTTGATACATGTCTTACCATTAAATAATATTAACCCCACCTTTGCATTCTACAGCTGTTTTATAAAATTATATAATACAAAATATAGAATTTGAGGAGGGACTTTAAAATGGTAAAATTTGCAAACGCAATCTCTAGAATAACTTGTAGAGATTTAGTAACAAACACTCCTTATAATAAACAGTCAAATAAAGATTAAATAGGCTTTTAGATTAAGATTTATTATAAAATTAATCAAATAACTTCTTGCATTTTTCTTGAATATCTAATGTAATATTTTTTGCGAACCTTTCATTTAGTCCTATATTTTTTGCAACAGTTAAAATATCCTCTAAGGAGGGATTTTTCCCTTCACCATTTATTGTTGTTGCGTGTTCACCGTTAAAAGAAGAACTATAAGTTAAATCGTAAGCAGGAGATAAATGCCATTCTTTCCTATTGTCATCATAAAGATAAGAAAAATTCTTTGAATGATCATCACGATTGTGTGCAAATACGTTGAAGCACATTAACCTATACAATTGTTCAACATCTTCATAATTCCTTGTAATTTCAAGCGTAAGTTTCATCAACAAATTATAATCAAGATTAGGAAGCCTGTGACTTGTCTCTAATAGTCCGCTTGCTGATATCATATGCACTTTTTTGCCATTTTTACGATCAAATCTTTTTATCCCAAAATAACCAGAACAAATTTTCGACGGAAACAGTTTGATTTCTGTCATTTTAATTCCACAATCTTTGGCACATTGTGAATATTGATACTCTTTTTCACCAATATTTTTAGGGTCTGCTGATGACGGAAATTTGATTATCCAATCCTCATTATTTATAGATGTCAAAATCTTTGGCCTTGCTCCACCGGACGAACCACCCAATTGAAAAAGCTCATCTAAATTGTCTGAATCCTGTGATTCTAAAATTTTTGAGCATTCTTGCGCAAGAATATCAAGGTTAGAAACATTATTTTCTATTTTAAATTTATGTTCGGGTTTATATGTTAAAGCGCCCATACCACTTTCCTGAACAACTGCAAGCCGATTGAGATTATCAATTTCAACAGGATTTATTTTGTTTTTTAAAAATAACCTGTCAACAAGCAATCGTCCCCAGCCATCAGGCAAACTGTCATTAAAAACTCCAAACAACCCATCAAAAGGTTCATATTTTGGTATAAAAACTTTCTTGATAAGCGGCAAACTAAAAGGAGATATACTGAACCCATTATTTAACCAATCTGAATCATATTCAAATGCGACGACTCTTTCAGGAGTTTTCGCAAGAGTACCAACTAAAATATTATTATAAAATACTTTTAAATATTTATAGTTGTCCATTTATAACCTCATCAATAGAATTGTAGGTTTTTTGCGTAAATAAGTTTTCAAAATCTTTCTCTAAATTAAGCGCAATCAGAATTTTAATCAAAGAATTTAGTGAAATTTCATATTTTGACTCAAACCGTTTGATAGAACCAAGGCTAACTCCGGATTTTACAGCAAGTTGAACCTGCGAAATTTTAAGCATTTTTCGCTGTTGCTTAATCTTTTCAGCAAATTCTTTTGCAATATCATTTGGGGTTTTTGAGTTAAAAAGAAATTTATTCATGGATAATATATTATACGATTTTTATTAAAAAGTCAATATATAGATAATATATTGTACAAAATGCAATATAGCTTTTAAGGTACAAAAACACAACATTAGAATGATATGTTGTATTTTTTGAGATTGAGATGGGGTAAATGGTGGTGGTGGGGGTTGGGGTGCTTGTGTTTGAATTTATTGCGAGGCTTTATTTTTGCTGTCTTTTAGGGCATTAATGTTGTGGCTCAAAACCTTGAGGTGCAAATGAACATCGTCGAACCGATAAAAAGCATAGAAGATATCCAAAATATAAAACGAATTTTTTCCAAGAAACCACGCAATGCTTTGCTTTTCAGCTTCGGCATAAACAGTGGCTTAAGAATTGCCGATATCCTATCCCTCGACGTCAAAGATGTAAAAGGCAAAGATTATATAGAACTAAGAGAAAAGAAAACCAATAAATACAAAAAATTCCCAATTAACGAAAACCTGAAAGTCGAGATTGATGAATTCGTAAAAGATAAACCCGACGATATCCCGCTATTTTATACACAAAAAGGGTATCGATTAGATAGAGCCCAAGCTTATAGAATCATAAACAAAGCCGCCCGAATGGTAGGGATTAAGGGCAGAATCGGAACACATACATTACGCAAAACCTTCGGCTACTACTTCTACCAACAATATGACGATATAGTAATGCTGCAGAAGATTTTTAACCACTCAACCCCATCCATCACCCTCCGCTACATCAGCATCGAACAAGAAGACATTGATGAGGTATATAGGAATTTTTATTTATAGATACAAAATGCTAATCAGGATTTTATGCTATTCTTTAATAAAGGAGCATGCATGCAAGGTAAAAAGATATTTATAAAAGGTAAAGATAGAACATCAGATGTATTAAAATGCGTGTATGCAAAAAACGGTGTATATTATATAACTTTCAAAAATGGGAAAAGATATCCATATAAGTGTTCCGATATAAAAATTATAAAAATTGATGAACAACAAATAGAAATTAATGAAAAATTTAAATATTTTAGGGATTTGGCAAGTCAAATAGGCCTAATTGTAAAAAATGAAAAAGGGCAATCAATTAATATTTTAGAGAAGAATTATAAAACAATAGATGAGGTTAAAAAAGATTCAATTTTATTCAATTATTTAAATCAAGAACTCCCATTAACGCCTATTATTAAAAAAGATACTTTTGGCTCATTTTTTAAATTGATAAATTCAAAAAATGATAAACTAGAAGATACATTAATATATCCTTTTGGATTTAATATTAGCCAAGATCAGGCAGTTGATAAAGCAATTAAAAATAAACTATCTATCATTGAAGGTCCCCCTGGAACAGGTAAAACACAGACAATATTAAATATAATTGCCAATGCAATCATGCACAATGAAAGTATTGCAGTTGTATCAAGTAATAATTCAGCAACAAAGAATATTATTGATAAATTAAAAAAATACGATGTAGATTTTATTGCCGCATATCTTGGAAATAATCAAAATAAGCAAGATTTTATTGATTCTCAAATCTTAGATTTAAATACTGATGGATGGAAATTAACCGAAAAAGAAGTTAAAGAATTATATTTAGATATAAAACAACGCTATAAAGTTTTAAAAAACATGCTGGTAAAACAAAATGAATTATCGATTTTAAAACAAAAATTATCTGCTTTGGAAATAGAAGAAAAACATTATTTAAATTATTTATCCACTTATCAAACACTTGAAACTCCAAAAGAAATAGCTAAAATTACAGATTGGGAAAAAGCTATTCAATTAAGTATTATATTTGAGATAACAGCAGATGAAATTAAATCCAATTATTTTATTGAGTTACTTAAATGCATACTAGAATTCTTAAAAATAAAAAAATTTAATAAAACAATTGCTAAAGAATTACTTAAAAAATATCCTAAAGATTATCTGGTAGCTATAGCTCAACAGAAATTTTATGAAATTCAAATTAAAGAATTAAAAGATGAAATCTATTTTCTTAATAGTGAACTTGAATCGTATAATTTTTCACAAAAAATGAAAGATTATTCAATGCTATCTGCTAAAATTTTTAAATCAAAATTGGCCGAAAAATATGCAAAACAAAAAAGAAAAATTTGGATGCTTCCAGAGCTACAAGGAAAATCAAAAGAATTTATCAAGGATTATCCTGTCATACTAAGTACAACATACTCACTAAGAAATAGTTTATCGTCAGATGTTATGTATGACTATGTAATTGTTGATGAGGCTTCCCAGGTTGATTTATGTACCGGAGCATTAGCATTATCTTGCGCGAAGAAGGCTGTAATTGTTGGAGATTTAAAACAATTGCCAAATGTCGTAGACTCAAAAAATGCTGCAATATCTGATTCAATTTTTAATAATTGTAAATTACCCGAAATGCTCAGATACAAAAATCATTGCTTGCTATCTTCAATCACAGAAATGTTTCCGGATGTTCCTCATACTCTATTAAAAGAACATTATAGATGTCATCCGATGATAATAGAATTTTGCAACAAAAAGTTTTATAACAATGAATTAATTATCCTAAGCGATATTAAAACAGACAGAAAGCCACTCCTTGTATATAAAACAATCGCAGGCAATTTGGCATATAACAATCTTAATCAAAGACAAATTGATGTAATTAAAGAAGAAATTATTCCAAATGAAAAATTAAATATTGATGATGATTCTTTAGGTATAGTTACTCCATATAGAAATCAAACAAATGCCCTGCAGCAACAATTCAAAGGCACCGGAGTAAAAGCTGATACTGTAGATAAATTCCAAGGACAAGAAAATAAGGTCATAATATTATCAACAGTAGATAATATTATTAGAGATTTTACTGACAATCCAAACAGATTGAATGTTGCTATATCAAGGGCTATTGAACAATTGATTGTAGTTATTAATGGAAATGAGACACAAAAAGATAATAATATCGCGGATTTAGTCAAATATATAGAATACAATAATTGCGAAATTAAAGAAAGTAAATTGTTTTCTATATTTGATTATTTATATGAATGTTACATAGAACAAAGAATATTATTTTTACAGAATAGTAAAAAGATTTCAGAATATGACAGTGAAAACCTATTTTACAAGGTTCTAAAAGAAGTATTAACAGAACAATACGAAAACAAATATGGCATAGCTGTTCGAATCCCGATTAATCGCATAATAAGGGATTTTAGTTTATTAGATAAAAATGAGTTAAAATATGCTCAAAATGATTGGACTCATGTTGATTTTTTAATTTATAGCAAGATTAATAAAAGCCCTATTTTAGCAATAGAGGTTGATGGTGTCAGCTATCATAGTCAAGATACAAAGCAATTTAAACGCGATATAATGAAAAATGCAATATTTGAAAAATATAATATACCGCTAATAAGATTTGGCACAAAGGAATATTTAAGCAAAAAGGCATTATTTGAAAAGTTGAAAAATTATATCGCATAGATACTTGATCGTGTTTATAGGTAATTTTATTCACTTTACCACTGCAACGTGCTACTACATTAGTATAAAGTTGTTTATGCTTTTTCTTTAATTGCAATTAATATTGGATTTAACCAATAACAATGCATTTCTTCATAAGGATTGTTTATCTGATTTATAGCATAATCTTCGCATTCAATATTGTTGATATCAAATGATATTGTCATAACATGTTCATATTTTTTGCTAATCATATTTAAAGATAATAATGTTGTACTTGCATGTTTAATGCGTTGACTATATGATTGTTGAATTTCTTTAATTTTTTCTATTGGATAATAATAATTTTCACCAATAAAATAAACAACTCTAACATCCTTTTTTCTTACAATTTTTTCTACATATTGTGCTTTTCTATAAAAAGTAGTTTTTATTGTTGGTATAAAGGGAATATATGATACTGTATTATCCTCATAAACAATAATAAATGTTGGCATAATATTCTTCTTTTGAAGATTGAATATAGTATAATGCATTGAAGCATAAAATTTAAAAAGCTCCATATCATCATTTATTACATTTTTACCAATTGGCAAATTTGCATCAATTGGAATACATATATCTGACATTGAAATAGGACGCCCGTTTTTATCGCTGGCTCTCATTTCAATTTGTTGCCCCCATATAATTTCATTATTTTCTATTGTATAATCCCAAGAAAAAGTAAAATCTTTTAAAAAGATTCCTGTCTTGAGTTCTTTAATTTTCTCTATTATATTTTTACATTTTGAACAGCTGCATGGATAATCTGTTATAACTTCATTAATAAAATTATCCATTATTATAATTCCATTTTTTATTCTTGAATAAATATCTATTTCACTCCCATTTTCTTTAAATAATATCTCAATGCTAAAGTAAACATCAGAATTTTTATTATATTTAATCAAATATTCTTTAATAACTTGCTCAATTGTTTCTAAAGGAACATCATTGTCAATATTAAGCCTACTATCAATTATTTTTCCACAATAATCTGGAAGATATACATATACTAAAATTTCCTTTTCTAGTTTAAACGGATTTTCTTTAACAGTTTCGTTTCTTTTATCAATAAACCATCTTAGGTTATTATCATTCAAGAATTCTTCTCGTTTTGTTGTATAATATTCTTTTAATTCCTCAGTATTAAAGCTTTTCTGCATAACAAATGTTATATTTCTAAACTCAGCAAAAAAGTTATCTATTAATGGGATACTTTCAAAGATATTTTTTGCGATATTAAGAGAATTCAAACTATTTAATGCATTATAGTATTTTTGTAACAAAGGATAGATTATGTCAGACATTATATATTCTCCATCTTTTCTGCAAAATAAGAAGGGAATGTCATAAAAACAGGTCTAAATATTTCTCTATTATCATGAAGATATTTTTGTATAATATGTTTTTTCAAAGATCTTTCAGGAATGTTATTTAGATAAATACTTAGTTCTTGAACAATAGTTCTGTCGTTAAATCCAAGTTCATATAGTATGATCTCTAGTTTTGAAGATAAACCATACTTAAATCTTTTTTGTATTAATTTTAAATTTTCAATAATATTTGTAATATCTGAACCGCAATAAATATTTGGTAAAAGTTCAATTATGGCACCAACAAATAAACTTCCATCATAGGCAAGTGTATTTTCGCAAAATTCAACAATATCATCTATTTGATATTCGAATGTTCTTTTTTTAGTCTCTCTCTTTATACTTTTTTTGATTAAATATTCTAATATCTTATAATACGGTTCTCTGTTAAGCCACATTTTTATTATATTTTTAACCTCACTTTGTTGGTTGCATTGATTATAAAATTTCGAGTTAGTATATTGCATCAATTTCTCAAAAATTAATTCTAAAAATGAATCAATATCTTCAGTGCTTTTCAACTTTTGAGAATTTTCTTCAACCCAATTCTGCAATTCTATGTTTTCGTTTATTCCGTACAATGTTTTTGCAAAATATTTTCTTTGATCGTTATTTTGTGTTGATTCTAAAATGTGTTTACCCAATAGTTTAAATAATTCTATAATTTCTTCTTTTTGTTTTTGATCGCCTAAATGATATGCTAATGTAGATTCTGCTAGTTCTTTTATTTCTTCTTCATAATTATCTTGAAAATCTACTTGTGCAAGAATAAAGCTTTCTATATTTCTAATTATGTTTATTTTCTCGTTGCATTGTGCTTCTACATTTTCACGTTTAAATCCAATATCTTGCTCATTTTTAATTATTATTTCATGTCGCATAATATCATTAATTAATTGTTCTATTTTATTGTTAATATACGCATTGACAAAATCTAATGGTTCCATCACAATTTCAAGAGCATTTCCCCAATTTAAACCATTTTTTATAGGATCAAAAATATTAAAAATTGTACTATTGCAATTTTCGGAATTACTAAAATTTACAAGTTCTTTTGTCCTGTTCCATCTCCACTGTTCTTTTGGAATTCTTCTGGAATCATACAATAAATTATTTGCAAAAATTATACTTCCCTCTGTATACATTCCAGCACGTCCTGCTCTTCCTACAAGATTTTGAAAGTCCCTTACAGAAATGGCATCTGCACCTTGCTGTGTACTATTGATAATTAAATATCTAAGTGGCATATTTACACCTTGAGCAAGAGTAGAAGTGCATATTACAAATTTTGCGAATGATTCTTTCATTGCATTTTCTACAGATAATCTTATACCTTGTGGAATTGTTCTATGGTGAGTTAGTATTCCAATTTTAGCAGCACTCGTATATGACGTTTCTCCTAAATTAGCCTTATATAAATTATATATTTTACTAATTTCATTTAAATTTGAATAATTGATTATATTATCAAAATTATATTGTCTTTCTAATAAATCATTTACTTGGTCGCAAAGATTTTTTATACTTCGTTTTTGCCCACAAAATATAGCTACACCTCCTTGATTAACTAGTTTTTTACCTAGATATAAAGAAATAGAGTTTGAATCATTTTTTTGAGGGAAAAATCTATCATTTCTTTCTTTGCCAATTTTATTGAGCTGCTGCCTTTCAATGATTCTTGGAACATAATATTCTTCCAGATCGGGATTATCTTTATTTATAAATTGAATTTTACCGCGAGTATCTATCCAGCTAGTAAAAGCAATTGTTCTATATGTTGAAGCTATATCTTTTCCATTGATAATAGCAGCATCATCTCCATTTAGCCAATTATTAATATCTTCAATATTACCCATTACAGCTGATATAAGAATTGTTTGACAGTTTTTTGGCAACATCAATTTCAAAGAAGCTAGCAATAATTCATAGTTTGCTCCTCTTGAAGTGCTATCAAATTGATGCCCTTCATCATATATTATCAGCCCAATAACTTGCGCTAATTCAGGAGTTTGTCTAAGTATATATAATAATTTTTCAGGGGTTAAAACTAGGATTTTCTTTTGTTCTCTCGAATCCTCAAGTTCATAATCAACCTGATATACATCTGATAGTTCATCAATTTCTATATTCTCCCCATAAAATGCTTTTTGCATATCATCTTGTATATCATGACAAAGTGCTTTAAAAGGAGCAACTATTACTGCCAAATTTGTTCTATCAGCCAAAAATGCACTGCGAATAATTAATTCAGCTGCTTTAGTTTTTCCTGCACTAGTTGGCATTTGAATTGTTGCAGATTTCCCTTTGAATATTTCATTTTTACCTATTAAAATTTGGGAAGGCCATAATTCTTTAATACCAATTTTAGTCAAAATAGGTTTCCAGATTTCTTTGTCAATATCTGTAAATAACGGCATTGTGTACCAGGTAGTATGCAAATATTTCTTCTTTACAACTGCACATAAAATATCAATAAAAAGTAATTCTCTGTCTGTACCGTTTTCATAAATCTCTTTTCTTAGATTATCTAAATTATGAAAAATATTTTCTGAACATTCTCCATTTGAGCAGAATAAACTCCAAGAAGAAATTATATTATTAATAGATGTGATATAAACACTTTCATTTATTTCTGCTGAAAAATCATTTCTTAAAAAATCCAATAATAGCAAATCTAATTTATTAACATCCAAATTTAATTCATCCGACTTAAGTTTATTGGCAAGAACTTTGGCGCTTCCCATATAATCACATAAGTAATAAGCCGCGCTTCCCATTATTACATAGTAGTCGTTGTCTTTATCTTGTAATTTTGCATTAAAATACGCATCAAAAAATTGTGCAGAAAATATTAAGTTCTCTTTTAATTCGTTTAGTATAGCACTCGTGCTATTTTCTTTATAAAAATTTACAGCATAATCACCAAGCAATGCTATTGTAAGAAAAAATAAATCCTTAATTTTTTCTTTATTAATATGAATACGATTCTCTTTTGGAACATCATATTCGTACATTTTTGCTTCAGAACGAGTCATGCCTAATAATTCATTGGAATTGCTACCTGGTTTAAGCTTCATCAGCAGCCCTCCTATAAAGTTCATGAACTAAACTCATCATATTATTACCCTTGACAACTATGAGCATTAAGTGATATGGATCTATATGATTTGAAGTATCCGATGTTCTTGCAAACTCTTCGTTATATGTTTCATTAGAAAACAATGCTGCAGCACCATAAAACATAGTATAAGGTTTATCCGATAGATTTTCAAAACGTTCTACTCTTTTAGCATTTTCAATATTATTTGTTTCAATATATCTTTGTTTCATTGCATTTAAAGATTCCGCGATTCGAATATTATCCTTTTGGGAATCATCAATTGCTTTTTGCAGTCGATTCTTAGTTGTATTCGCATATGAAGCTTTTGCTTCAATAACTGCAAGAATATCTTCACTTGTTTCATTCGAATCAAATAATTTAAATCCAATTATATCTGACCCCATAGGAGATGAATTTCTATTAATCTTATTTGAATATCTAGTTCTTGGAACCCAAAAGTTCAACATATATTCAAAATAGTCAGATATTAATATTTCACTGAAGTCGCCAGACCTTACACTTGGCCCTGGAACAATTGATCTATCTGGAAATTTTATATTCAATAAATAATCCTTTTTTGACAACCCAGTTCCACTTCTTAAAATATCTATTTTATTATCAGAACAATAATGGTTTCTAAAATGTTTAGCCCAGGCTGACATTGCTTCTTCATCAGCAAGATTGTAATCAAAAGAAAACACCTGAACAACTTGTCCATTAGCCGTTTGGATCGTTTCTTCTTGCGTTAACCATATGCCAATTTTTTTCTTCCAAGTCATATTATTACCTAAATTCCTAAAACTATTATATTACAAACATCTTAGACTAATTTATCTTACTATTACAATAATTAATAAACATGTAAGATAAAAACTTCTATGGTACTATAATTTTAGGGATATGACGGAGAGAGGGGCAGAGTTTGAATAAGCAAGAATTAGCTGCGAGAATTTGGGAATCAGCAAATAAAATGCGTTCTAAAATTGAAGCAAATGAATATAAAGATTATATTTTAGGCTTTATTTTTTATAAGTATTTGTCTGATAAAGAATTGGATTTCTTAAAAAGTCAAGGCGCAACTGATGATGAAATTAGAACACTATTAAAAGAAGATGGGGACTTAACTGAGCATATTCGAACTAACATTGGCTATTTTATATCCTACAACGATTTGTTTTCAACTTGGCTTGAAATGGGAAAAGATTTTAATGTATCAAATGTGAGAGATGCTCTTTCTGCATTTAGCAGATTAATTAATGATAATCATAAAAAAGTATTTGACGGAATTTTTAATACTCTTGAAACTGGTTTAAGTAAATTAGGTGATAGTGCTGCTTCGCAAACTAAAGCCATAAGCGATTTATTATACCTGATCAAAGATATCCCCATGAGTGGCAAACAAAGCTACGATGTTCTTGGTTTTATTTACGAATATTTAATTAGTAATTTTGCTGCCAACGCCGGAAAAAAAGCTGGGGAATTTTACACGCCTCATGAGGTTTCTTTATTAATGAGTGAAATTATTGCAAACCATTTGAGAAACAAGGAAGAGATACAAATATATGACCCTACAAGTGGTTCCGGTTCTTTGCTTATAAATATAGGTCGTTCAATAGCAAAATATAACAATAATCAAGATGCAATAAAATATTACGCACAAGAGTTAAAACAAAATACTTATAACTTAACTCGTATGAATTTGGTTATGAGGAATATTTCACCAGATAATATTGTAACTCGCAATGGCGATACCCTAGAAGAAGATTGGCCATACTTTGAAGAAAATGACCCTGTAGGCACATATAATCCATTGTATGTTGATGCTGTTGTATCTAATCCTCCATATTCACAAAATTGGGATCCGACAGGTAAGGATAACGACCCAAGATATACAAGATATGGTATAGCACCAAAGACAAAAGCTGATTATGCGTTTTTGCTACATGATTTATATCACCTTAAACCTGATGGCATTATGACAATTGTTTTACCTCATGGAGTATTGTTCCGTGGCGGAGAAGAGTTAACTATTAGAAAAAATCTTATAGATCAAAATAACATAGTTGCAATTATCGGTTTACCTCCTAACATTTTCTTTGGAACAGGTATTCCGACAATTATTATGATTCTTCAGCAAAAACGAAATGACAATGATGTTTTAATTGTAGATGCATCAAAGGGTTATATAAAAGAAGGTAAAAATAACAAACTTCGTGCTTGTGATATTAAAAAAATTGTTGATGCTGTTGTTGGCAGAGTATCCATTCCAAAATTTTCAAAACTTGTGTCAAAACAAGAAATCCAAGATAACGAGTATAACTTAAATATACCTAGATATGTTGATTCTTCTGAAAAATCAGAAAGCTGGGATATTTATGCTTCTATGTTTGGAGGTATTCCAAAGTCTGAAGTATTAGAATTACAAAAATATTGGGAAGTTTATCCGTCATTAATGTCAACACTTTTTAGAAATATCAATGAAGAATATTATGAAATTGCTGTTGATAATATAAAAGATGCTATTAAAAACAACGCAGATGTAAACAAATTTATTACTGAATATAGTTTGTCATTCTCAGGCTTTGACAAATATTTAGAACAAGAGCTTATAAATAATATGTCAAATATTAACGTAGCAATGGAAGAAGAAATTATAAATTCTGAAATTCAAAGACGTTTAAAATATCCCGATCTTATAAATAAATACGAAGCATATCAGTTATTAGATGATGCTTGGACAACTAAAATTGCGGTTGATTTAGAAATTCTAAATACAGAGGGCTTTGAAGCTTCAAAACAAGTTGATCCATTGATGGAGACAAAAAAGAAAAACAATAAAGAGGTTGAAGTACAAATCGGATGGAAAGGTCATATTATCCCATTTGAATTGGTACAGCAAACCTTATTAAAAGATGATACAAAAAAACTCAAAGAAAAAGAAGATCAACTATCTGAAATTATCGGACAGTATGCGGAATATTTAGATTCTATTTCAGAAGATGACAAAGATTCGGATGCAATAAATGAAGATGGCACAGCTTTTGTTGCCGCAGAAGTAAAGAAAATGGCGAAGAATATAGATAAAAAAGAGGCTTCTGAATTTGAATTAATCATATTAAAAGTTAATGACTTGTTTGCTAAGGAAAAAAATTTAAAAGCTGAAATTAAAAAAGATTCTGACCTATTGCATGAAAAAACAAAGATAACTATTGAAAATTTATCAGATGAACAAGTTTATGATTTGTTAAAGTTAAAATGGATAAAACCAATAACTGATGGAATAAATTCTTTACCAACAGGGGTTATAACAGAGTTATCAAATAAAATTGAAAAATTATCTGAAAAATATTCTACAACATTAACTGATTTAGATTCAGAAATAAACAAAACTGAAAAGATGTTAGCATCATTTATAGATGAATTAACAGGGAATGAGTATGATATGAAAGGTTTGGCAGAATGGCAACTGCTTTTGGGAGGGCAAAATAATGTCTGAAGGAAAGCAAACACCACAAATCAGATTTAAGGGTTTCTCTGACACTTGGGAACAGTGTAAGTTAGGTGAAGTTTTTGAAGAAAGAAATGAACGCTCTGCTTATGGAGAAATGATATCTGTCACCATAAACTCAGGAATTGTAAAAGCATCCGCGTTAGGAAGACACGATAATTCAAGTGCAGATAAATCAAAATATAAAAAAGTTGAAGTAGGCGATATTGCATATAACTCTATGAGAATGTGGCAAGGTGCAAGCGGATATTCCCCATATAGTGGAATTTTAAGCCCTGCATATACTGTTTGCAAACCACGTGAGAACACAGATTCTTTGTTCTTTTCTTATGCATTTAAGAAGCCTGATATGATACATAAATTTGAAATTAATTCACAGGGGTTAACTAAAGATACTTGGAATTTAAAGTTTCCACCATTTAGTGAAATTGAAACAAGTATACCAAATTATGATGAACAATTATCTATTGGTCAACTATTATCAAAGTTAGACAACCTTATCACTCTTCATCAGCATAAGTATGAAAAACTTTTGACTTTGAAAAAATCCTGTATAGAAAAAATGTTTCCAAAAAACGAGAATAAAAATCCTGAGATAAGATTTAAGGGATTTACTGATACTTGGAAACAGCATAAACTCTCAAGTGTTGCCACTATGCATGCAAGAATTGGTTGGCAAAACCTTAGGACTTCGGAATTTTTAGATAGCGGAAATTACTATTTAATAACAGGAACAGATTTTATTGATGGAAAAATAGATCTGAAAACTTGTCATTTTGTTGAAAAAGAACGATACGATCAAGATAAAAATATTCAAATAAAAAATGGAAGTATCCTTATTACAAAAGATGGAACTCTTGGAAAAGTAGCATATGTAGAAGGGTTAGATAAACCTGCAACGTTAAATGCTGGAGTTTTTAATGTTGTTATTATCGATAAAAATATGGAACATAAATACTTATTCCAATATTTGAAAGCTCCGTTTTTAATGGATTATGTTGGGAAAAGAGCAACTGGCGGAACAATAAAACATTTAAACCAAAATATACTTGTAGACTTTCCGGTCATTCATCCGTCTTATGAAGAACAAGCTAAAATAGGCGCATTTTTTAGCAAATTAGACAATCTTATCACTCTTCATCAACGTAAGTTGAAAATGCTCCAAAATATAAAAAAATCTTGTCTGGAAAAGATGTTTGTATAAAAAAATAATTAAGGAAACAATATAATGACATTTAAGAATGAAGCTGAATTTGAAAATAAATTAATAGGTGTATTAACCAAGCACGGTTGGGAATCTGATATTATAAAATATCCGACTGAAAATGATTTATTGGAAAATTGGGCAAAAATTCTTTATGAAAATAATAGAAGTATAGATAGGCTGGGGGATTATCCTTTAACTGAAAGCGAAATGCAACAGATTATTGAACAAATAAAAACACTTAAATCTCCCTTAAAATTGAATGGTTTTATAAATGGTAAAACAGTATCTATAATAAGAGATAATCCTGATGATAAATTACATCTTGGCAAAGAAATCAGCTTGAAAATATACGACAGACAAGAAATTGCAGCAGGGCAAAGCAGATATCAAATTGTGAAGCAACCAAAATTTAAACCATTAGAAAAAATGTTGCCGGAACGCAGGGGCGATTTAATGCTCTTAATTAATGGTATGCCTGTAATACATATAGAATTAAAGAGAAATGGGGTTCATGTTTCTCAAGCATGTAATCAAATCCAAAAATATTCTAAAGAAGGAGTATTTACAGGATTGTTTTCTTTAGTGCAAATATTTGTAGCAATGAATCCTGATGAAACCTTGTATTTTGCAAATCCTGGACATTATGACAAATTTAATAAAGATTATTATTTTCATTGGGCTGATTTCAATAATGAACCAATAAATGATTGGTCGCAAATTGCGTCTTCATTGTTATCAATTCCTATGGCGCATGAGTTAATCGGATATTACACAGTAGCTGATGATGCAGATGGCATTTTGAAAGTTATGCGAAGCTACCAGTTCTATGCATCAAGTAAAATCTCAGATAAAGTAAAGAATACAAAATGGGATGCAGAAAATCAATTAGGTGGTTACATTTGGCACACTACAGGTTCTGGCAAAACAATGACCTCTTTTAAATCTGCACAATTAATTGCTAATTCAAAAGATGCAGATAAGGTTGTATTTTTAATGGATAGAATTGAATTGTGCGTTCAATCATTAAAAGAATATCGTGCATTTGCAGATGAATGCGATGAGGTTCAGGAAACAGAAAATACAAATGAGCTTGTTTCAAAATTAAAAAGCGATGATACAAAAGATACTTTAATAGTTACCTCTATTCAAAAAATGAGTAATATTTCACAAGATATGCAAGGACTAAAGGCCCATGATTTAGAAATAATGCAATCTAAAAGAATTGTCTTTATTATAGATGAATGCCACCGTGATACCTTTGGTGAAATGTTGATTACAATTAAACAAACATTCCCTAAGGCTATATTCTTCGGCTTTACTGGTACTCCTATTATGGATGAAAACAGCAAAAAAGATTTAACTAATGCTGCAGTATTTGGAAATGAATTACATAGATATAGCATCGCTGATGGTATTAGAGATGGAAATGTTCTCGGCTTTGATCCTGATAAGATTATGACATATAAGGATAAAGATTTAAGAAAAATTGTAGCTTTAGAACAGGCAAAATGTAAAACCGAAGAAGAAGCTATTGCAGATCCTAAAAAAAGTGAAATTTATTATGAATTTATGAATAATGTTCCAATGGCTGGAGATTATGACGAAGTCGGAAAATATAAAAAAGGCATAGAAGATTACATCCCTACCGTTCAATATCAAACTGATATTCATCAAGACAATGTAATAAAGGATATATTAGATAATTGGACAAGATTGAGCCATGGTGGAAAATTCCATGCGATATTTGCAACAAGCGGAATACCGGAGGCTATAGAATATTATAGAAAATTTAGAAAATTAAAACCGGAACTAAAAATAACAGCTCTATTTGATCCTTCTATAGACAATGAAAGTTATTTTGCACTTGATAAAGAAGATGGAATTGTAGAAATGTTAAAAGACTACAATGATATGTATGGTACAACATTTACTATTCCAACTTATGATTTATTTAAAAAAGACGTTTCAGCAAGACTTGCACATAAAAAACCATACTTAGGAATATATAACGAACCTGAAAAACAATTACATATACTTATAGTTGTAAATCAAATGCTCACAGGTTTTGACTCAAAATGGGTTAATACACTTTATATGGATAAACTTATGGAATATGCTGATATAATACAAGCATTTTCAAGAACAAACAGATTATTTGGAAATGAAAAACCATTTGGTAATATTAGATATTATCGTAAGTCGCATACAATGGAGAGAAATATAAATCGTGCAGTTAAATTGTATTCCGGAGACAAACCAATAGGCTTGTTTGTTAATAAAATTGTATATAATGTCACAAAAATGAACGAAATATTTCGTGATATATCTGACTTATTCAATAATGCAGGCATCCCTAATTTTGATAAATTGCCGGAAGAAAAACCTGTAAGAGGTAAATTTGCTTCGTTATTTAAAAAATTAACAGAACATTTAGAAGCCGCAAGAATACAGGGCTTTGTTTGGAATAAAACCACTTATACTAATAAAAAAGATAACGAAGAAGTAGAAATCGTTGAAATTAATTTCACAGAAAAAGACTACTTAATACTTGCACAAAGATATAAAGAACTTCCTCGCGGAGGTAATGGCGGCACAGGTGATGTTCCTTATGAAATAGATGGATATTTAACTGAAATTGACACCGGAGTTATAGATGCCAATTATATGAATTCTCGCTTCGAGAAGTACTTACGCAATTTAAAACAAGAAAATATTTCACCGGAAGAATTAGAGTCAACAAAACAAGAATTGCATAAGTCCTTTGCAACTTTATCTCAAGAAGAACAAAAATATGCTAAATCATTTCTGCTTGATATTGAAAGTGGTGCAGCCACAATGGAAGAAGGCAAAACTTTCAAAGATTATGTTAATGAATATATGTCAAATGCAAAAAATGATAGAATACATAAAATGGCAATTGCTCTTGGGCTCGACGAAGCAAAATTAAGAGGATTGATGGATGCTGGCCTTAACGAATCAAACTTGAATTCATATGGAAGATTTAATGATTTAAAGCAATCCATTAATATTGATATTGCAAAGGAATTTTTCAAAAAAGCAGAAGGCAAAGAACTATCCCCATTAATGATAAACGTAAAAGCAAATGAACTACTCAAGCATTTTATATTAGATGGTGGATTTGATATTGAATAACAATAAGGCTTGCTTTTTATTTTTTCTTGAGTGCTGAATATGACACCTAAAAAAATGTCATAGATAGAAAAGTAGGATTAAATATTACGTAAAAAGAATTTTTAAGCAACTGAGCAAATGGGCAGAAAATGTTTATAACACAGTCGATGTTATAGATTATTTTGTAGCAGGCCAACCGGAGATTGAAGAATGCTACAATCTTGCTCCGGTTGTAAAACATTTGAGATATGATACGGATTTATTGAATGCGTTCTTCATTGACTATGAAGAAGAAATTGAGAATTAAGCAGCATTTAAGTCCTATTCAAATACTATTCAAAAGGCGTTTAAAAAATGTTTGTGTCGGAATGATACTATTTGAGGCATATACAGTTGATGTTTCTTGATAAAGAGTGATAAATTGTGTAGCTTGAAAGGAGTATTCTATGACTGAAAAATTAGACTTGTTATTTGGAACAAAGATTTTAAACCGTCAAACAAATGAAATCGAATTGTTAATCAAAACTTGGAGAAACGAATTTGCAGATGGAAGCATTTGGTTTGCGACCTGTGTTGATAAAAAAGGGAAACGTTATCATATTGAACTTGATGAAATAGTACCGATGGGGGAAATCAATGATTCTGAAGAATAAACTTACCCGCGAAACTTTAGAAATAACTTATCCTGAATTCAGAAAAAAATTTGCCAAAGAAATTCAAGATGCGTTCGAAAGCTATTGCAAAACACAATTGAACAAATACTCATATAACTTCAAAGACGATAATTCGATAAAATTTAACTTTTATTTTGAACTACACTGGAACTTTAATCACTTTGGAAATTCTAATTGGTATATTGAACACATGTAAAGTTATTTAGGCTGATTGATTGAATTTTTAACATATTCTTTAATATTATTTTGAGTAAATTCCTTTATTGCTTTAGTTCCTTCTTCCCACCTTGTCCTATTTTTAGTTTTCTTATGCAGATAGTTCATTTTTTCAAGATAATCTGCTTGTAAGTTTTTGGCGTTCTTATTTAATATTCCCATTTCTTCTTTTATTTGTTTTCGAAGTTTTTCTATTTCATTATTTGGAACATTTGTCATTTCTTTTAAATGTAACTCTAGATTCAATCTGTCTATAATGTTTATTGGTAAAATAATATATTGCTGAACTACTGTATGTAAACATTGCACGTAATCGGCAGTTTTTCGCTCTTTTGAATATATGTTAAATGGTGAATAATTTGCAAAATTAATATTTGATATTGAACTATCGAGCGAACTTGAATAGCCCATAAGAGTGTTAATTGCATATTTTAGATTAGAAGTTTCATTTAAATTTAATATGAGTTGTTGGATTTGTTCAAGGTCAGAATAAATAAATGCTCCACGGTAAAATAAATTGTTAAAAAATTCTTCTTTTTCATGCCAGTAGTTTATTACAGAGATTACAATTGAAATAAACGAACCTGTAATAATCGCAATCGACATTTCTGACATAGTCGAATGTGTTTTCTTGCAAAAATAAAAAATTCCAATGGAAATAATAAAAATTAAACTTAACCAAAAACCTACTTTTTTATTAATATTCATCTCTATTCCTCACCAAAGAAATCCTCGTCAATCTTCTTGATTTCAATCTTTGTTTTTAATTGAACTCCTAAGTCGTGTTTAATCATTAATCGCGTTAATTCGTCTCCATCAACAAGTCTTATTACTTTACCTTGAATTGACTCAGCTTTTCTTTTTGCTCTTTCATCAAAATAACTTGTTGTTATAAACACACCTTTTCGTACAGGAGAACAGCCTAAAGCTCCAGCAAAGTTTTGCATTTCTTTTTCATTAACTTTATTCTCAGAGTAACGTTTAGCTTGAAGATAAATCTTTTCAAGTCCCAGTTCATCCTCATCAATAATTCCATCAATACCGCCATCATGGCTCATTTTTGTCATAGAACCAACGCCATAATTCATTTTTTCCATAAGTTCAAGAACTATTTGCTCAAATCTAATTGGATCAACAGACTTTAACTTTGCCAAAAGTTCTTTCTTTAAACTATCCGTATAAAGTGATTGAGCATTTTCAATTAATTCTTCAGGAGTTTTATTTTCTTCAATATGATCATTCTCAATTTCTGTTTGAATATTTGGCTGATTTTCGTTATCAAGATTTTTTAAAAATCTTAAATCTATTTTTTGTGGATTTTCTTTTAAAATTTCAATACCTTTTTGAGTAATTTTAAAGGAGCCTTTTTCTGGCGATTCAATCAACTCAGAATTTTTTAAATACTGTTTTGCCCAGGCAACACGATTATACATGGTTTTTTGTACTTTACTAGGCAACCATTCATTTCTTTCTTCTTCGGTTAAATTGTATTTATCCGACATGATTTCTACCATTTCAGATAATTTAACAGGTTTTCCGTCTTTTAATAATTCTAACAGCGGTAACATTAATGTTTGAAAATCAGGTATTGCCATTTCATACTCCTTTTTCTTTAGAGTATCATAAAAACATTACTCCTCAAATTTATATCCATTCTCTGAGTATATCAATTAATTTTTGAGCTATTTCTTTATTTAAATGAATTACTTGAGAAGTTTTCCCTTTTTCTTTTCTATCTTTACTACCAAAAGTTTCCAAAATAACTAGTTTGTTATCGCTAGAAAAACTAACAGACATTTCTACTTCAGAAATTTTTCTACCTGAATTTTTTAAAGTGTTATTTTTATCAATTTTTATAACCTTTGCCACAATCCCCCCCTTTTTTTTATTCTTAGCATATCATAAAATGTTAAATATTATAATTCTCTAAGAATTTGTGCATGCTTAAAGTGCTAAAAATATGCTATAATAAAGCTATGAGTTATTATAATGAAAATTATAATATAGTTTATCGAGATGCTATTGCTCAAGATTTTGCAAATTGGGCAATGAAGTTTATGTTGTCTAAATTTATTGTAGCTTCCGCTCCACAACAAGATAGAAGGCAAGTTGAAATGATTTGTGATGGTATATCAGGTTTATTGGATATAGTTAAACCTCCACAAACTCAAGAAGGTAGAGCATTAGTGGTTGGTACAAATATTTATAATTTATCAAAGTTTTTGTAATTACTCCATCCCCAAAACTTCCCGTTCAATCTCACGGACTAGTTTGGGGGTGAGGGAGTTTTGTTGTTTGGGTTTTGATGAGATAATTGATGATTCGTATTCTTTGAGCAGCGGGATGTTTTTTAGGATGTTCATGAATGAATAAATTTCAGATTGGTTTGTGTGTGAGTTTTTATCCAAATCGTTGTTCAGTTTCCACATCATTTTTCTTGCCAGTTCAAGCAGTTCTTGGCTGAATGCATCTTTTTCGTGCTCATATTCAAACTTCCGTTTGTCCCAATCGTATTTCTTTTTCCAATAGAACAAAGTCCTGCGGGACAAATCGAGTTCCATTCCAATCTCGCCAAGTGTCTTATTTTCTTGTACATAAAGCTTTTGAGCTTGTTTTAATTTATTAAATTTTGCCATTTATATATTCTCCTCAAAAATTATTCTGTTAATACTAAATTTGTTTTTGTCCGTCAGCCGTCGCACCTGAAAATCGCAATCGGTTTTGGCGAGCTTTTCGCGTTTACAATATTTTAAAATCTGGTTCAAGAGTGCGAGCGAATTTTTCAATCGTCTTTCGCCCATTCCGCGCCGTTTACAAATCGTGTAAAATCTCTTGATGTCCTCTGTACTAATCTCTCGGACTTTTTTGTTCCCTAAAATCGGGATTACATTTGTTCTTAAAATCGCTGTGTAAGTCTTTATTGTATTGGGTTTGCAGAAATTTTCTACATAATCTTTCATGAAAATTTCCGAGACAGTTTTCAAAGTTATATTTTTGGTTTCAGTTTCAAAGTTTGCAAATACGGCAAACTCGACCTTGTTTTCAAAACCTTGGTATTTGTAAATCCCGTTTTTAAACGACAATTTGCCCTCAGCCATGAGTATTTCTAGTTCTACTAAGACGTCGCATTCGGCAATCATTTCGATTTCATCTAGGGTAAATTCTTTTAAATATTTTGCCAATTTCTCGATATTCATATAATTTGTCTAATCACCTCCATATTTATTTCGGTAAGGTTGTTTTCTTTCGCTAGGGTTTCGAGTTTGTTTATCAGTTGAACAATTTGCCTGAAACGATTTTTTTGGTGGATGTATTCAATCACATCAGCAGAAATCGGCACTTGCGAAAGTTCATTTACAATCTGAGCAATGTCGCTAACTCCAAAAGTTTCAAACTTCAAAATTTCTGAAAACCTATCATAAAGGTGTTTGTATCGCTCGAGTTTTCTGTGTGCCAAACCCATTCCAATCATAATAATCGGGCAGTCGGTCTCGTCGTGCAAATCCCTAAGAATTTCGACAGTCTTAAAATTGTTCATCAGGTAGTCGATTTCATCAATAAAAATCACTTTCGGATTGGCTTTTAGTTTTTTAACCACAAGATTGAAATTGTCCGAAGTCAAGTATCTTGGCAACTCGTCCATTTCTTTTATCAAGCCGTCAAGAAGCCACCTGCCTGTCATAAGGTTTGAAGCTCGAAGATAAATCCCGTCATATTTGCACGCAAGCCAAAGGGCCGTTTGCGTTTTGCCAAGCCCAGGCTCACCATAAACAAGTCCCATTTTGGGAATATTTTTGGGTTTGTTGACCAGATTTTCTACAAGTCCGATAAAGTTTTTGACGTTATTTGTCCTTACAAAAGTCTTCTTCATATAAAAGTCGGTACTCCTTTGTTTGTTTAAATTCTCCAATCCAAGAGTTTTCTGGATCGTGCTTGATTAAGTATTCATATTTTTGTGAATTGTTCTTGAAAATAGTTTGAACGGCTTTTGAACTCTCTTTGAACGAGGTTTGAACAGGTGGTGAAATTTCTTCATCCATTTTAGTTTCAAGATATTTTATTTCTTCGGTCGAAAAGTAGTTTTTGACTGCATTTACGGTTTTCTTTTTGAGTTGTTTTTGCCGAACGATTTTTTGTTTGTAGTCCTCATAGTCTTTGACATCGCCCAATAATTTCGCCATCGGGTGGGTTTCGGTTACACGCTGCGCGGTGCATAAAAATTCGCCTTTCGGGGTGAAAACTTTGATTTTTGTGAGGTCAAAGAGGTTGTATTTGATTAGCACTTTGCTTTTGAATCCGTAAAGCCGTTCGTCAAAATAATCGCAACCCAAGAACCTGACGCCGTTTCGCTGAATTGTTTTAACCTCGGTCGCAAGCATTAAATCGTCAAGTCTATCAGTGTTTATATTTTGACGCTTTCTATCTTCCAAAACCTCTGCAATTGTTTTGTTTGGTGCGTTGGGGCAAGTTTGAGAGTTTTTGAAATTCATCCACATATCAATCATTTTTATTGTTTCATCAATGGTCGGGATGTACTCATTGTGCCAAGCAGAATGCAGTTTTTCATTTCGCATCAGGTAAGCCGGTTTGTTTGCGATATTGCTTCCGACATAGCTTGGCATAAGTTTTTCGAAGCCTTCTTGAAACTCTTTGAAAAATCGCTCGATAACTTTCGCTCTGGCGTTATAAGGTCGAGCAAAAACCGTTTCAATTCCGAGTTTTGAATAAAGACCTTGAAACCCGAGTTCGTTGAATCCTTTATCGTTAGTGAAATATTTCGCCCTAAAGGCTCTGCCGTTGTCCTGATAAATAATTTTTGGCACCATATCGAGGTTTATTATTGCGTTTCGAAGGGCGGATGCAATGCACTGCGTGTTTTCTTCAAGCATAATCTCGTAACCAACAAGGGCTGTTGATTTCCAATCCAAAAAACCGACTAAAGTCGCACGACTTGGTTTGCCGGTGAACGGGTTTATCACCTGAAACGCCAATTTATGCCCATCAGCGACAAGAATATTGCCAACATCTAAAAGTGATGCGTCGCGTTTGATATAAGGCTCAACCTTATCGGACAAAGCTTTTTCGCCATCTCGAGCAAGCACCCATTTGTCGTAATTGTTCGCCTTAAACCATTTTGCGTATCGGCGAAAAGTTGCGTCGGCAGGGATAAAATCTTGCCCTTGCTCTTTCAATTTGTATTTAGTGAGGGCGGTCGCTTTGCCGATAGAAATTCGATTTGGGTGCAAAAGCAGGCTCATAAAGATTTTGATTTCTTCGTCGGTCAAAGTGGTTCTAAACTCACCGATTTTGGAATATCTGTATTGCGGAAGAAGTTTTTCGTAATCTTCGGAACCGTCAAGCATTGCATTCCAGCGGTGGAGCGAGCCGCGGGAGACTTTGCCCAAGACCTGACGCAAATGTGAATCTGTTGTGTTATGCAATTTGACGAAATCATAATCAGCTTGGATTTTGATATTCGATTTTCGGCGAAACTCAAGCCATTTGTGGACTAAATCGAGCCTTGCAAGAGCGATTTGCTTTGCTTTTTCGGGGATAAATTTATCTGTCTCAATTTGGTTTTCCATTGTCTCAAATTCCATGTAATGTATGCGTACACACATTCATCACTCGTTTTGAGACAGAAGTCAAGTCCTAAATCCTAATCTTAGAGACATTTTAACGCATCTTGCTTTGTGAGACAGATTATTCTTACACTTTCTTGTGCTGTTCGTATTCGGAAAAGATTTGATTATTCTTCGTTTAGCTGCTATTAAATATACGGGAATAGAGCAGTAAATGCAAGATAAAACCACTTAAAATCAGCAGTTTATAAATTTTCAAGATATTCTCTTATTTTAGCATCATTTCTTCTTACTTTTTGGCAATTGATTTTTTTATTTATATAATCTTTGTGTTCAATAAAATCAACTTCTACAAACAAACTTTTTAAATCCTCTAAAAATCTAATTCTTTCATTAATTAAAGGGATTTCACTTCCACTCCAAGAATAATTCCATCTGAACAATGAAAGCCGCTTAAATAATTCAAAATCCTTATCTAGTTTAAATAGAAGTTTGAAATATTCTAATTTGCTTTTTTCAAAGTAATTTACAACAATTTCAAAAACTATTTCTATTTTATTTTGATCTTCAATATTTTTAACTATAAAATCTTCGAGCCATTTTTCTTTTCTTGATATTATAATTTCGCTTGTTTTATTTGCATTACTAAAAATTGCAGACAAGATGTCATGAAAATTATATACTTTAAAATTTTCTTCTGCAAAGATACCAATTTCAATCAAAGCATCAATATATTGTACATAGTCATCTTTATTCCAAATAACTTCAAAAATGCTATGCAGCTGCGATTCCCTAATGTTTTCATCAAATAAAAACTTTATAAATTTTTTCCAAAAAACAAGTCCTTTTTCAAAAAGTTTTTCAAATAACAAGTTTTGGAAATCAACAGTACTATTCAACTGTGCAAAATAAATTTCTTCCAGCTTCTCATTATTGTCTTTAAAAATTTGAATCAACTTTTCAACCATGTCTTCACTTAAATAATGATCCAGGTAACTGCCCAGGATTTGATCATTTCTATCAGTAGTTTTTGCAAAATTGATAATGCTATGATTTATATCGTAAAATATTACAGGATTTACATTTTTATATTTTTCAAGCGAATAAATATCAATTATTCTTGGATATTCATTTAAAAGTTCTTTATCTATGAAAAGCTTTAATTCTTCACATTCTTTATTTGTAATAAAATCCGAAGGCAAGAAGCGATAAAACGCAGAATTTAATGTGCTGTTAATTTTTCCCTTGGTCTTATCAATAATTTTTCTTGTCTCTGTAGGACCAATAAAATCAACAAGTTTTTGTATTATTTTATCTGCAACATGCCAAAAGAAAGGAGCTTCTTTTTGTAAATACAATTTAACTATTTCAATGTATCGTTCGGGTTTTTCTTCTAATTTTCTAAAAATAATATATAAACCTTGCCCCACAAGATGTTCTTCATCTAGTTTTAATTCTTCATATTTTTTGCAATTATTAAACAACGCTTCATAGTCGTCTTGATTAAAATCACTTATTGCCTTAATTATTTGTTTTTCTTTTTCCTCTTGTTCTTCTTTCCACTTTTTACTAAAAGAAGTGCTTATAAATATATTAATTAATTTAAAATCATTATTTTCCTTATATCTATTTAAAAATTTTGTAGGTTCTGCTTCCAAGTATTGATAGTTTCTTGCTAATTTATTAAGTATAATTGCTTGTTCAAAAGTTATTTCTTCAAAATATTTAAAAAATTCTTTTTCAAAACACTCCATATCATATTGAACAAACTTTGTTCTGCAATCTTTATCGTGAATACCCGTATTATAGTCATAAAGAAATTTTTCTACCCTTATTTTATAGGCTTCATTCTTGTACAAATCAGCAAGAATATTCCAAATAAAAGATCTGATCTTTTCAACATCATCAGATAAGGGTAGTGTCATTGTGGAAAACCATATGCTTCTTGCAGATTCCCCAGATTCTGTTTTTGTAAACTCTGCCTTAAGGGCTGTTTTTAATATTTCAAGCAATATAATTGTTAGATTAAAATTTTCACCACTTTTACAAGCTTCTAATACTGTTTTTATCAGTAAAAATTCTTCCTCAAAACTATGAGTACAAGAATTTTTGTCATACAAAAACTTGTTGCAAAAAATATAACATACATCCAGCGCGCATTTTAGATTCTTAGTTGAAAGTTTTAATAGTAAATTAATTACGCTTGAATAATTATCAGAATGTTTAAAACCAGATAACATTTCAGGAAGAAAATTTGAAAAATAATGATTTCTAAAACGCTTTTCAAAATCGGCATCCACTAGACTAAAATCTTCTTGTGGCAAGTTATCTATTTCTTTTTTAGCGCATAGCAAACTTTTTTCTTGATCCAACAAATAAAAGCTTTTGAGGTAAACAATTTCGTTTTCCGGATCTGCAGTATTCCAACTTTTAAGAACTTGGGCTTTTATGTATTCATATGTGTCTTCCGAATAAAATAAATTCATTATAGTATTAATTGCAGAAATTGTATTTTCTTGATTTTTCAAAAATGCAATTTTTAACAAATTTAATATTGATATAGCTTTTGTCTCTATAAAAGTATAGTATAAAATGTAATCCGCAAGGCTTTGATCTGAAATTTTTACCAATTTGTCTTCATACAGGTCAACAAGCTCTTTTTTATTTAGAGTAATGACCGATTCAATAAAATCATTTTTATCTATACGAAAAGTAGTTAAAAAATCTTGCAACAATATATTTGTATCAATATGTATTGCCTTAAAAAATGAAATTATAAAAAGAGAATACAGTTCATTTTTACCTATATCTTGCTCTGATAAAATTTTTCCATAATAATTTTTAAATATATCAATTACATTTTGTATTGAACCAAGTTTTCCTTCTAGTGCAATTTTTCCTGCGATAATTGCAAGCCTTGCATTACCTTTTGAAATTTCGGCAATTCTTTTAAGGTATGAACTGTTAACAATCCCAAGATTGTTTTTTAATATTTCTTTAATTTCATCATTGCCAAATTTTTCGATCTTAATTAAACTTGGTTGGCTGAAATTATAAACATTTGATAAAATTTTTTCTTTGGCATAATCTCTAACTGCCATAACGAGTTTAATATTAATTCCTATTGGTGGATTATGTACAAAATCAAGAATATATTTAAAATTTGACGTTTGATTTGCATCATCAAGAAAAAGCACATAATCTCCAGGTGTTGAAATATATGTATTTATATCAGATGAGAGTATTTCTCCATTGTTTTTAACACATAAAATAATGCATTTGCTAAATTCTTCACTTCTTAGCGCCTCCAAAACAAGTCTTGTTTTGCCAATACCCGATGAGCCAAATATTAATGTAGTATAATTATTGAAAATAGACTGCTTTATTTCTAATAATTCTTTTTCTCTAAACATAAAATTTATACCCAAGGGGGCGTTTGTTTTGCTTTTATCGTATGCTTCAATAAAATCATCAATAGAATATGTTTGCCTTGTATCAATAGGTATATTTAAGAACTTGTACGCAAGTTTTGGAAATTTTAATTCTAAATCATACGAAATTGTACCAAGACCAATTAATTCAAGTTCAATATCTTGTGCTAATTGTTTTAATTCATTGGTTTGTCCTGTTGTAAGGTTACTCGAACAATATCCGCAAATTATCTTTTTGATTTGTTTTTTCTGTAATCCTGTTTTATTTTCATCTAGGCAAGATAAAATATCTTCTCTTAATTTTTTATAAGGATTACTCGAGACTGTACCATAAGTAATTAATGTATAGGTGTTGTCGTCATTTATAATATAAGTATCAGGAGTGCCTTTTGTAACTTTATTTGTTCCATCATGCGAGCCAAGAGGATTAATATTGCTGAAAGAATATTTTTCATGTAGATAAGCATCAAATAGGTTCTGAAAGCTTCCGCCATCTAATTCTATTATCTTTTGCTGAATAAGGTTAAGTTTACTCAAAACACCTCCATATTATATTATGAATAATATAATAAAGCTGCATTGAACACAATAAATACTAAAATCCATAAATACATGTTTTGAGGAGTTTTTAGTTTTTATTTTACCTATTAAATATCAATCTCAAAGACAAATTACCAAATCTCGTTTTACGAAGTAAATTATTTTTGCACTTTATTGCACTGTTTTGCACTCAGGGAGAGATTGATTCGGCGGAGATCTTGGGCTATTTAGAACAAAATATTTAAAAAACTTAGTGCAAATTAGTGCAAGAATGGAGACAAAAGTGCAAAAATTGACCAGTAAATCTCAACACTAAAAAACGGCGGTAATCGCCGTCAATTCTAAATATTTTATAAAATTTCGCCATCCAAAAGTCTTAAATACATTACAACATTATAATTATAATAGTCTCTATTACATTATAGTGGTGCAAAAGAGTGCAAGAATAGAGACATCAGAACTATACATGCCAGAGTAGAGATTGGAACTCTCGCAAAACTTGAAAAACCACTTACCATAGATTATACGCTGTTTTCTTGTGTATTAAATTTTAAAATTTTCTTATTTTTCTATATAACTTTCCTTTCTTTTATCTTAGCATACACATTAATCACTCTTGTTTGAAGGAAAGTCAAGTGTTTTTATTAAAAATATTATTAAGAAGTTATTAAGCTTATTTTAGCTATGCATTAGATAATCTTTTTAATACATGATTATAAAGTTGTTTGTTTTTGTTTTCACTATCTTCAACAAAATTATTAAAAATAGCAATGATTAATTTATTTAAACTAACGTTTTCCATTTTTGCAATTTCCGCCAGTGCTTGATGAATCTCGGGGGATGTTCTAATATTAAAATTGCCACTGTATACTTTTTGTGGTTCTTTTCCAATTGCCTTGCAAGTTTCTAAATAATCATCTACCATTTCATGAAAAGCATTTTCTAATTCCTCTATTGTATAACCTTCATAAGTAACTAAATCATCAATAAATAGAATTTTTCCAAAAAGGCATTTATCCGTTAAATCATATTCAACAGAACCAATGTAATTTTTGTATTTTAATAAATTATTGTTTTTCATATTGAACATTATATTATCCCATTCCTTTCCAGTTTTTCTATTATCTGATTGATTATATAACTTTTGATTATATTACCTGGATGAGGCTTATGAAAATTAATTAAATCATTTTTATCATTTTTGAATTTTTTAGCAGAACCAGAAGTTTTACCCATTGTTAATTCCATATAGCCAAAATATTTAAGAACTTGTACAAGTTCTTCATAAGTAAAATCCTTAGGCTTACTTTTAAACCTTTTTAGTAATTTATCTACTTTTGTCATACTAACAGTATATTATATTTTGACATTTTCTGCAACTGTTTTTTAGTTGCAAATTAAGTTTTATTAATATCAAATTATCTAAATCTCAAAGATAGTTTATCAAATCTCATTTTATGGGGCAAATCATTCTTGCACTTTGTTGCACTGAATTGCACTCGGGAAGAGCTTGAAGCAGTGGGGGTTTTGGGCTATTTATTGTAAAAGATTTAAAAACTTAGTGCAAATTAGTGCAAGAATGGAGACATTAGAACTATACATGCCAGAGTAGAGATTGGAACTCTCGCAAAATCTGGGAAAGCAGTCTAGATATATCGCACAGCATCCTGATTTGTATTAAATTTTAAAATTTTCTTATTTTTCTTTAACTTCGCTTTCGAACTACGTTCGGTCGCTTCACCGGCTTTCTTGCTCTTGTGGGCTGGGTTCGCTAACGCTAACTCGACGCCCTACCGAAAATTCATCATACACATTAATCACTCTTGTTTAAAGGAAAGTCAAGTGTTTTTGTTAAAAATATTATCAAGAAGTTATTAAGTTATTTTGCTCTATAATTTCCTCAATTCCTATTTCTTTTAAATAATTCCACAATCCATCGTAGTATTTACAAAGTCTTGTTTGGTCTAAATTATCGCCTTTTGGAATAAAAATTACAAACCCTTCGCGAGAACGGGTTAAAAGAACTCTATAAGCATTTTTTAAATATCTTCTGTTATCTTGTTTATTGATAGTTTGCCATTTTGAACCACTTGGCTTATAACATTCAAAATGCCCATTTTCATATCTATAATCCGCATCCCAGCCAACAATAGCATAATCTATTTCAAGCCCTTGAATGTCAAATTCTGTAGCAACTTCTTCCATATAATATGAAGATTTAATATCATCTTTTCCTTCTAAAAACCATTTTTCTGGTTTACACTTGCATTCAACCCAAACACCATCAGCTCTAAGTCTTTTGGCTTGTGAACTTGCAATAAGTCCATATCTTGAATTTTTGCCTTCAGCTTGTTGTTTAATCCAATTTTTTGCAGTGTTTAAATCCCTTGTCATACAAATCGGATAAACTTGTTTTATTTTATTGTAAATATCTCTTGCTTTTTCTTTTTCATTATCTAATAAATGGTGAACAAAATTTGCAACCTTTTCACTTCTAAATGACCTTAAAGAAATTGATAAATGCAATTCTTCAATAATTCTACAATCTAGCCCTGATATTAAACGATCATAAGAAGCATTTCCGACATACTCTTTATCAGTAATTTTATTTGAAACAAATACCTTCCAATCAGGAAAAGAGTGCCTTAAAGAATCAAACCATTCTTGAATACCAGCCTCACCGGTGTTTATATCTTGACCTCCACCAACAAGACAAATAATAACTGCCCAGTCCTTATGTCTATCCATATATTCAATAAGTAACTCTGGTTCGCTCATTGAAAGTATTTTATGACGCTTTTCATCTGGCAATTTATTTAATATAGCAGCTTTCTTATCATTCATAAAATTAGATAACTGAGGCTGCTGCCAAGCCCTTTGCGCTTCATCAAAAATAACAACATTATCAACTGGTGGTATATCTAAATTATTCAAAGACTCATCTCTAAAATGATGTATTATCTGAATAAACGATTTTACTTTATTTCTTGCTTCACTTATTGCAAGCCCCGTTCTTTTGTTATCGTCTTTTGCTAAAGCTTCTCTTAAAACAGAAACTAAAGGCTGATTCCCTGTTAAAAAACAAGAATAATTTTTACCAGTTGTTTTTTGGTTTTCTATCGCAATATTTAAACCAGCCAAAGTTTTCCCTGCACCTGGTACACCTGTTATAAAGCAGATTGATTTTTGATTGTTTTCTTTTGAATATTTAATAATTTTTTGAACTGCAATTGAAGTTTTGGTTAAATTTTCTGCAGCTTCATTTTGAGAAATTTCTTCTACATTATGACTGTTATATAAAATTTCTGCTGCTTCAATTATAGTAGGGGTTGGAACATATTTTGAATTTATCCACTTTTCAAGAGGTATCTGCTCTCTGCTGCCGTCTATAAATCTGTCAATTATTTCGCTTAAATTATTTCCATTGGCATAAATCACATCATAAACATTATTTCTATATGTTTTTATCTTGTAGTCATAATCAGGAGCTTGCGTAGAGATTAAAATAGGAACAATTGTTTTATTATGACTTTCTTGATGAAAATTAGCCAAATCTAGGGCATATGTTCTTGCTTGAGTAGCGGCAGAATTTTGATATAATTCATTACCGACTTTAAATTCCAATACAAAAACAGTGTCGTTAATTAAAACAACATTATCAATTCGACCACCAACACGAGGAATAGTGTATTCAAAAATAATGCTACCACTAGAATATTTACTTAAAGCGTTTTTTAATAATCTTATTTGTTCTATCCAAGCATCTTTTTGTTTGCAAACAAGATTAAATCCATTATTTTTTGCTATAATTCCAAATATTTCATTTTCACTTTGCTGTAAAAATTTACTTATTGAATTAGAATAAAACGCGCTACACATCTTTGAATTCCTTTTTATCATTGTAGCATAAGCATAGAATTATGATAAATTGCAATCTCAAAGACAATTTATCAAATCCCATGTTGAGAGGCAAATTATTTTTGCACTTTGTTGCACTGTTTTGCACTAGAGAAAAGGTCGATTTGATAGGTTGTTTGGGCAGTTTAGAATAAAAGATTTGAAAACTTAGTGCAAAATAGCGCAAGAATGGAGACAAAAGTGCAAAATTTGACCGGCAAATCTCAACACTAAAAAACGGCGGGAATCGCCGTCAATGCTAAATATTTTACAAAACCTCGCCATCCAAAAGTCTCTAATACATTATAGCAGGGGTTAGAGCATTGCTAAATGCCACTGTATCTATTAATAAAACTAAAATGGGCGGAGTACCGCAAGTTGCTCAAGAAATTGCGATGGTTAGAGCCAATAAATAAAAAATAGCTGGGAAGAGATTTGAACTCTTGACCTCACGGGTATGAGCCGTGCGCTCTCACCAACTGAGCTACCCAGCCAAATTGGTCAAATATATTATCCCAAGAATATAAAAAAAACGCAAGAAGTTTTTATAAATATTCTATAGATAAAAATTTTATAAAACACCTTTTGAAGAAGGCAGTTTATCTTTGCATAGCTCGTCTATCATACAAGCGGACCTCAATGCTCTTGCAAAGGCCTTAAATGAAGCTTCAATAATATGATGTGTATCAAAACCCTCAATTTGTCTTAAATGGAGTGTAAGCCCCGCATTTTGCGCAAAAGTATTATAAAAATGCACAAGTAAAACTGTTTCAAAATCAGATGTACGCTCATCTGTTAAATTAAACTTGCAAACGCAATATGCACGCCCTGAAATATCAAGAGAACATTGACATAGAGCATCATCCATGGGAATAAAAATGTTACCATAGCGTTTAATACCTTTTTTATCTCCCAAAGCTTCCAAAAAGGCCTGACCAAGAACAATAGCAACATCTTCAACCAAATGATGGAAATCGCCATCCAAGCTTTTTGCAGATAATTCAATATCAAATTTACCATGACATGCAAATTCGCGAAGCATGTGAGAGAAAAAGTTTACAGGTGTTTCAATATTATATTTTCCCTCACCTCTTAAATTAAACTTTAAAGAAATATCAGTTTCTCTTGTAACTCTTGTTTTGTTAACTATTTGCATACCTTCTCATTTCTAAATATATCTAAAATTTTACAAGCATCATCTATCACACCCTTTGCACCGCATTTTTTGAGCGTAGCAATTGTTGCATTGATTTCGCTGGCATTTGGAGGAATAATTCCGTAAACATCAATATTAGCATCACAACCAGCTTTAATGTCATCTACGGTATCCCCAAAAAAACAAATGTCTTCATAATAACAGGCTTCTTTAATTTTATAAAGTCCATCAGGGCAAGGCTTAGATCTTCCTTCTTCTACATCTTCAAGGCATACAAAATAATCAAAATATTTTTTCAAGCCAAATTTTTCAAGTGAATAAAAAGCCTCTTTTCTTGGTCTGCCTGTAAATACAGCTAAATCATAATCAGCAGCCAGTGCTTTAAAAAATCTTTGTTCTAAAACAAGTTTTTCATTATCAATTGCACCTTTACTGCCTTCTTTTTCGGGATTATAAAATATATCCTGAAAAACCTCTACAAGCTTTG
This sequence comes from uncultured Vampirovibrio sp., assembly GCA_910577515.1. Lineage (GTDB taxonomy): Bacteria > Cyanobacteriota > Vampirovibrionia > Gastranaerophilales > Gastranaerophilaceae > MGBC122484. Next base: position 11,848 of record CAJTLW010000001.1, on the reverse strand, counting down.
AATAATCGGCCTTAATCCCTTTTTTATCAAGCAAATATTTTGTTAAATCCCAATCGTTTGAAAGACCGCCCAAATTTTTTGCTTCCTGCATATCAGAAGCGCTGCATTTTGTACCCGCAAAATGTTCGTAAGTTTTTTGGATTGCAAATCTATATGAATTTGAAACATCAAAAACTACGCCATCAAGGTCAAAAACAAGCATTTTTCTTACCTTAATAGCATCAATAATTTTCTTTGCATCTAAAAGTGACGGTATTCCTATTCTTAAACACCCTTTCATTTCCGGATTAGAAAATTTTCTTACAATAATTCCGTTTTTTAAAAGTTTATTATATACAAAATCTGCCTTCTGTTTAAAATCAACAAGAATAAAATTAGCTTCGCTTCTGTATGGAACAAAATCACATTCTAAGCCAGACTGCCGTCCTAATTTTTCAATTTCATTATATAAATATTCTTTTGATTTTATAACTTCAGCTTTAACGTTTTTAAAATATTCTTCATCCAAAAGTGCATTAATTCCTGCATATATGGCCATAGAATTTACAGAATAAGGCGAAATAATCTTTTTAAAATTAACTATAAATTCTTTATCAGCCAAAATAAAACCTAGACGAAGCCCCGCAAGGCCATAATCTTTTGAAAAAGATTTTACACAGATTAAATTATTATGTTTTTTTATAAGGTTATAATAATCTGTTTCATTAAACCTTGAATAATTAACGTAGGTTAAATCAAGAAGGATAATCTTATCAAAACATTTTTTAGCAACTTCTGCAATAACAGAAGGTTCAATTATATCTCCTGTCGGGTTATTTGGGCTTGCAAGATATATAATTTTTGTATCCGGTTTTATATTCTCAAACAAAACATCTGCGGAAAACTCCCATTTTGAAATATAATCAATATTTCTATAATCAGCTCCGATTACTTTTGAATAAAGCTTTGGCATACTAAAAGAAGGACAAAATGCCAAAATATTATCTTTATCAGATAAGTAAGCAGATAAAATTATATTTATAGCCTCGTCGCAACCATTTGTAAGCAAAAAATTTTCTTTATCAAAACCAAATTTCTTAGAGAGCATCCCTGTTAATTCGCCATAGCAAGGATACAGATTAAAACGTTTTAAATCAAGATTTTTAAACGCATCAATCACCTTTCTTGAAGGCCCGAATACATTTTCATTAGAATCAAGTTTTAAAATACAATCAGGATAAAATTCATCAACTGAATATGGTTCAATGTTTTTAAGCGTCTCTTTTTCTTTAAACATAAAAGAATTATACTATTAAAAACGTTTTTTGACAAAGTTCGAAATTTCTAATATCCGCCTGCATACATTTGTTTTTCACGCATTTCAATCCTTATGTTTGCAAGTTCGATATCATCATAATCAACATAGGCGTGCTGAAAAAGATTTCTGCCTGTTCTAATTGTAACTTCATTATTCTGACCAATTAAATTTCTCGGAATAATAATTTCCTGATTATCACCATTTACATGTAATTCACCTATCTTTTGACCATTAAAAATAACTTCGGCAGGGCTTGAATAAACATGTGCAATTCTATTCTGCCCCATTTCCTTTGCAAGTCTGGTATCAAGACCTATAACTGTCCCTATAACCAAAACTGCATCGTCTTTTGGGCCAACAGGCGTTAGCTGAAACCTTTTTGTAAAAAATGTACCTGCAGATTTTATTTTAAAATCTCCTGAATTTGCAGACGTATCTGCAAAAACATCATCACCAAGGTGGAAAAGCTGTGCTTCAAGCTGAATATCTCCTGCTTTAGAACGTTCTATGCCAAGTTTTAAAGGCTGGTTTAAAGAATTTTTATCTATAGTTAAAGAATAAGGACGAAACCCTTCCTTTTCAACCGATAATACAGTTGTTGAGTCAATTTTAGTATTTAACTCAAAACGACCGTCTTTATCACTATATGTTTCATATCTTTTTTTTGGAATACTTACGCGAGCTTTATCAATAGGCTCGCCGCTTTCCGCATCTACAACTTGATTTCTCGCATAAAGTTTATCATCCTGACGTACTTTACCTGAAATAACATCCGCAAAGCAAAAAGCAGCTGTGGATAAAAATATAAATAATATAAACAAAACTCTTTTCATAAAAAATTCCCGTTCTTTGATGAATAATGAATTATTAATTGTCTTTTAAAAGATTTAAATTCAAAATAAATATTTTTTTAATTACACAAAAAGACAATAAACTTACCAAAGCTAAAATACCCCGCCCCGGGGGATAAAATTGAACAAAAAATATATTAAAGCTATAAAATAAGGCAAAAGAAAGGAAATATAATGAATAAATTTTTAAATATTGTACAAGGAATTTGCTACATTTTAATTATCATAGGCGCTCTAAACTGGGGTCTGATTGGAACAATGAATTTCAATCTTGTTGAATATTTATTTAACGAAAGCATACTTACAAGAATTATTTACATTGCAGTAGGTATTGCAGCAGTTATCTCAATAATCTTGACTGTAAAATACACAATAGATAACAGAGATTATTAATATTTTTGACATAAAAAATAAAAAAAGATAAAGTTAAATATATTAAATAAGTGGAAAAATGCTTGCTCAAAGAGTATTTTTACTTACGGGTAAAAATAGTTGAGTGCATTTCAACCCGTCAGAAGATAGCAATTAATACACTTTTTGCTTAAAAAATAACTCTCCCAATCATAAGAGTACAAGCCTTGCCCTGTGTACCAGCTCTAGTAATACAAGTTACGCTCCTTTTGGTCAGGTAGCCTTGTGTAACACGGGCGAGAGCTATATTTTCTCAGGCACACAGTGTAGTGGCTGCAGCACCGGCAGTTACTACGCCAACTCCGGCAATCCGTATTCTGTTCGTTGTGTTGTGGCTTTGAAAAACATAGTTTCATATTAAATATAAAAAATTATTTAAAATTGGCAGTACCGGGAAATTCTTTGCTGCCTGTACGCAATTCTGTTAATTTATATTGAATTTTTGGAATCAAGACAGCAATACCAAGCCCCGATACTGCCATACCAAGAAGCCTAAATGCAAAATTAAGCTTTGTTGTTCTTTTAACAAAATTTTGAACAAACTGAGCATCGATTTCTTTTACACCCTTGCTTGAAGCATATTTTGCCAGATTATTCACAAAATCATCAATGCTTTCTCTGATACCTTCAACGGTTTTTCTTGAAACGAATTTCTTAGCATCAGAAGCAGCGCCATAAGTTCCTGCATCGAGTGCTTTTTTGATAAATTCGGGGTTGGTATTCCAGCCGTCTGATACAATATCAACAACCTGTTGTTTGGATAAAATTGATTTTTCAAACATTTTAGGCTGTAATTCAGACATTAAAAGCGCCTTTTCTTTAAATTTATCGGCAGTTGCTGCATTGAATTCTTCAAGTGTTACAACATCTTTATTGAATTTAATTTTTTCTAAAATTTCAGAAATATTTGAAGGGGTCTCTTTTGCACGATTTTTAAATTCTTCTGGAGAAAATTTTTCTTCCCCCATAGAATTTAGAAGATGATTTTTGAATACTTCAAGAGCATCTGGATGTATCAGTGTATTTCCAGTAATTTTATTCATAAACCCATAAACATGCGGTGTTGCAAGTAAATAAAAATAAGTTGAAGTTGTATCCCTGAAGAAAAATTCAAACGCTTCAAATTTATTTCTGGAATTTGCTACCCTGCCTGCAATCATACCAACATCCGTAGACATAAGACGCCAGGCAGCATTGTTTTCAAGGTTATATGCAGCAGTGGAAAAAAAGCTTGTAAGGGAATTGTTGCCTTTAAAAGCAAGACTTTGCGGCTTAGTTTTTTTAACAAAACTATCCATAGAAGGATAAGCAAGCCCTAAAATATTAGCCGGAGCAACAGAAGAAGTATTATCATTTTTTACCCCGGTTGTGCCGGCTTCCTTTAATTTATTCTTATTTCGTTGCATATCGGTTATCTTGTGGTTTATCTTAGGTAAAACAAACCCCAAAAGAAATGTAGCAATAGCTGCACTGCTTGCAACCTTTCCAAATTTAAATGCAGCAGTTTTTGCAGCTTCTTCCTTAACATTATTCAAAAACGGCGCACGAAGCTCATCTCTCCCTAAATCAACATCAAGATTTTTAATACCGATTTTTTTACCTATAAAATCACCGATTTTATTTAAAACTTTTACGCCAAAAAGCCAAAAAACAGCACCGGCAGTTTCTTCCCGAAGTCTCTCCTTGCCTTCAATTTCCCCGCCCCTTTTATAGCCGTTATAAGTGCGCCCTCCGGTGCAAGCTACTTCAATTATAGCAACAGGAAGAATTTTATCAGGATTTAATAAAGTTGATAATGCTTTTGTAGTACTAAAATTTACCATTTTTAAATAAGTAATAATCGGTTCAACATTATAAACCCGCTAAAAAATATTTTTTGACAAAAACTTGTAAACTTTTAAAGTTTTATACAAGTTCATAATTAGTCATATCAGCAATTTGTTTACGCCAGTTTTGGATTATATCTTCTTCATCATCAAGATAAGATATCGGTTTTCCTATTTCAAGATTAATCTTCCCTCTTTTAAAGATATTCCAGTTATACTGTTCAACTCCGCTAATTGCAACGGGTAAAATATCAGCTTTTGCCATTTTTGCAACAACAACGAAGCCTTTATTAACATTTTCAATACGTTTATTTTTTCTGATACCGCCCTGCGGAAAAATGCAGAGGCTAAAATTTGCCTTAAACACTTCTCTTGCACTCTTAATTGTTGAAACTTCAAGCTTTTCGCGATTAACAGCAAAAGCACCAAGTCTTGAAACATTCTTTGTCACGTATTTAGCCAAAAAACTATCCCCTTCAAAAAGTTCTTTTTTAGCCATATATGCAAGCCCTAAACCTCCGGCAAGAGTTGCAAGAAACGGGTCAAAATATGAAATATGGTTTGGAGCCACTATGCAGGGTTTTTTAATATTGAAATTATTCTTTTTAAATTCTATTGAATAAAACAAAAAAGAAAATGGTAAAAACAGAATATATAATGCATAAAATTGATATAACCGGGTTAAAATATTGAAATCACGGGCATTTTTCTTAGCATAGTTTTTTCTATCCCTCTTTTTATTATACATCCGCCTCTCCCTGCGACAATTTTATAATTGTATCGCTCCAAACTTTTATCATCTCCTTGGTATCATCATTATAATGAATTGGTTTTCCTATTCTTATTGTAATCTTGCTTTCAAAAGGTTTTCTGTCTTCCTTTAAAGCGCCCGTTATTGCAACCGGTAAAATATCACATTTTAAAGTTTTTGCAATTCCGGCAAAACCTCTTGAAATATTATCCATATTGCCATCAGTTTCTCTTGTACCTTGTGGAAATAATCCAAGCGCCCAATTGGTTTTTTTAATTCCAAGGGCAGTCTTTATGGTTGAAACCCCTAATTTCTCACGATTGACAGCAAATGCTCCAAGTAAGTTAAGAAAAAATCTTGCAATAGGCTTTTCAAAAAGTTCTTTTTTTGCCATGTAAGCAACCGGTTTTTTAATAGCTGCAATCACAAGAAACGGGTCAATTGCACTCATGTGGTTTGAAGCGACAATAAAAAATCTATTTTTTGGAACATTTTCCCTACCATAAATTTTTAAACCGCATGCTATTTTATAATAACTTCCATATACAACAGAGCATGTTAACCACTGAAAAAACGCGCGAAATCTGTTAAATTCCCCCGGTTCCCTGTGTGTATAAGAACGCACTTCTTTTTTATTTTCTTTATCCTTTGGCATAAGCCTCCTGTTTTGATAATTTGCCAAATATACAGATTTTGATATAATTTTAACATACAAAAATTATTTTCGGGAGGATAAAATTATGAAAAATAAAATTTTTGCCCTTTTTCTTGCTTTTATAATGTCTGCACCTGCTTTCGCCTATACTGTCGGCAGTGTTAATTACAGAGAAATTCTTGAAAACTATTCAAAAGCAAAAGCAGCGCAAAGCGAAATGGAAGATAAAGCAAATTCCATGCAAAGATTTTTACTTGATAAAGAAAAAGAATTTAAAAAGATAGAATCTCCCGTACAAAGAAAATCATTTGAAGAACAAACTGCAAAAAACTTTGCTCAGCAGCAAAATGCTTTTCAAGCTTTCAAAAATAAAAAAGAAAAAGAAATTGACGATGCTGTTGTATCAGCAATTAAATCTGTAGCATTAGAAAACAAAATTGATGCAGTGGTAGATGCAAGAGTCATGTTTTTCGGCGCAGTAGATTTAACCCAAAAAGTTATAACAAAATTAAATATGGGCAAATAGTTCTTAGCCAATAGGGGTTATACCAAAGCTAAAACAAATTTACCCAAAAACACTTTACAAAAAACTTTTTTTTGTATAATATAAATTCATCTGGAGGAGTGCCAGAGCGGTTTATCGGAGCGGTCTTGAAAACCGTCGTACGTGACGAGCGTACCGTGGGTTCGAATCCCACCTCCTCCTTTTTTCTATAAATATGCTGAATTTTTAAGATTACAATTATCCGTCTGTCATTGCAAATTTAAAAATGCAATTAAAAATAGTAAAGAATAGCTGAATTAAACTAAAGGAGAATGTTATGGCACAGTATCTTCACTTAAACATTTACAAAAAATCCTTTGATTTTCTTGTAAAGTTAACTCAAATTACATCAAATTTTCAAAGGGATTTCCGTTTCACAATAGGTGAAAAGCTAAACAGCACAACAATAGGGTTTATTGTTCTAATCTACAAAGCAAACAGTGCAAAAGAATCTGAAAGAGTAGAATATATTTTAAGGCTTTTGGATGAACTTCAAAAAATTACCGTGCTTACCCGCCTTGCAACCGAATTAAAAAATATTCCAAGAGAACGCTACATGGAGCTTGCACTTATGCTTGAAGATATCGAAAAACAATTAAACGGCTGGAAAAACCACACAGTAAAAACCGTAGAAGAATCTATGGAAAAAACCCTGATTTAATCCCCTTAAGGAGAAAAAATGTCAGAAGATAAAGATTTGGAAGGCATTCTTGAGCCGGTTGAAGCCGCACTGGAAAATTCAAAACCTCCAAAGCAGCAAAAGAAAACAGAACTCCATGAACTCACCCTTCAATCAGTTTTTGATGCATATTACGATTGCCGCAAACGCAAAAGAAACACAATGCAATCAATGAAATTTGAATGGGAACTTGAAAAAAATTTAATCACTTTGTATCGTGAGCTTAAAGATAAAACATATCAAATCGGCAAAAGTATCTGTTTTGTTATCACTCTTCCAAAACCGCGCGAAGTTTGGGCAGGAGCATTTCGCGACAGAATAGTCCACCATCTTATTTATAATGCAGTAAAAGAACGTTTTGAAAGACGCTTTATCCATGATACATTCAGCTGTATTCCTGAAAGAGGTACTCTTGCAGGTTCCCTCCGTGCGGCAAGATTTGCTCGCTCAATCACTCAAAATTACACAAAAAAAGCCTATTATATGAAAGCAGATATTACAAATTATTTTAATAGTATAGATAAAAATATTCTCTTTAAAATAATTCAAAAACAAGTACCTGAAAAATGGCTTATAGATTTAATCAAACAGGTAATTTACCATGACCCCAAAACAAATGTATTTATAAAATCACCAAAAATTCTTTGGGAAAAACTCCCAAAACACAAGTCTATATTTAATAACGACAGCATCAAGGGCATCCCAATAGGAAACCTCACAAGCCAGTTTTTCTCAAACGTTTATCTTAACGAACTTGACCAATACGTAAAGCACGCCCTAAAGGTCAAATATTACTGTAGATACGTTGATGACGTACTTCTTTTACATGAAGATGTCAAATATTTAAACTATTGCTATGACAAAATCGATGAATTTCTAAAACGCGAACTTGCTCTGTGTTTAAACCCTAGAAAGAAAAACTTAAATCTTGTCTGCCGCGGGTTTGACTTTGTAGGACATGTTATAAAACCAAATCGTATTTACCTTCGTACTACAATTATCAAAAATTCATTCCGAACAATTAGTCAGTGGAAACGAAACAAAAATCGCTTTTCGGATGATGAATTAGAAAAATTCAGAAATAAAATCAATAGTTATCTTGGCATGTTTCATCATGTAAACGGTTACAGGCTCAGAAAGAAAATTTGTGAAAAGGCCACCACTCCTTTTACGGCACCGGATACTGAATATACAAAAATTAATATAATAAGCCCAAGATACAAAAAAGAATCTGAAGAAACTGCAGCAAAAACAGAATCAAAGGAAACTTAGTCTTTCTCAGTGCCCATTTATGCAGCTTTTATATAAATTGACACATTGCTTAACATTTTTGACAAATAAGTATTCAAAATATTAAAATACATGTTATGAAAAGTTTTCCCTAGAGTGTTTTGGCTCACGGGTCAGGCAGTATGGGATTTTCAACTCGTATGAATTAAAGGGGCAGCTGTTTTTAAAACACGATAGTGTTTAGGATAGCTTAAAGCTCTGGTATACAGAGTACTTTGCAAATGTAAACATTTGCAAAACACAAGACCTCTTTGTTTAAAAACACTCGTTACAGAGTTTGCTTCGGTAACACCTATGGTCAGTCCAGCGGCTTTACTAAGTGCCCTAACTCAACTCACAACGGCACCTATAGCAGCAAATATTGGGCGAGGTGCTCTAGTGGCTGTTACGCAGGCAACAATAGCAATCAGTCCAATTGCCAGTCGAACGGTGCCAACTGGTGCAGTAACAACGGAGGCGGAAGTTTTGTACAGTGTGACTACTACGCTAGTGTTAACTGTCCTTCCAGCTCTGGTGGTACTACCTGTAGCACTACTGGCGGAGTTTCTCAGGGTTGCATTTCCTGTTGACAGTGCCTTCCGCAGAAGCCTTTTTGCTACTTGCTTCAGGGCTTATGAGTCCGTTTAGTGTTTATTGGCTTTGAAAAAATAAAACTTTCATTTGTTCAATAACACATGCGACAAATCCAGCGGGAGCTTTACTAAGTGCCCGAGCTCCACTTGGAGCGGCTCCTGGAGCAGCTGGTATTGGGCGAGGTGCTCTAGCGGCTGTTACGCGAATGGCAACAACAATCAGTCCAATTGCCAGTCGAATGGTACCAACTGGTGCAGCAACAACGGAGGCGGAAGTTTCGTAGCCTGTGACTTCTACAGTAAGGTTACCTGTTCTTCCAGCTCTGGTGGCACTACGTGTAGCACAGGGCGGCCGTGGTTTGTTAGCAGTACGTTCCTTGACACTTTCATGGAAGCCTTCGTATCGGCTGTTTCAGGGCTTATGAGTCCGTTTAGTGTTTATTGGCTTTGAAAAAACAAAACTTTCATCAGAATAATAAACACCTGCAACTTTTAGGTTCCTGAAATACTTACGGTCAGTCCAGCGGCTTTCGTAAGTGCCCGAGCTCCACTTGGAGCGGCTCCTATGGCGCCAACTATTGGATTAGGTGCTCTAAGGGCTGTTACGCGGATGGCAACAACAATAGTCTGTCCAATTGCCAGTCGAATGGTCCTACAAACTGCAGTAACCGCGGAGGCGGAAGTTTCGTAGCCTGTGACTACTACACTTCTGTTACTTGCTCTTCTAAGGCTGGTGGCGTCTCTTTGGTTGGCAGGCAGCCTCCGGTGCGGAGGAGCCTGAGTTCGCAGTCGTTTCTCCTCTGAGAGTCAGCGCTGCTCAGTGTAGTTACAGTTGTCGGGCGTACGGTTTACAGCCTCGTTTCAGGGCTTATGAGTCCGTTTAGTGTTTATTGGCTTTGAAAAAATAAAAAACTTTCATTAAATAAACACATACAACTCGTTAAGTTCCTGCACTCTGGTAGCTTTACTCTGTGCCCAGGTCACCCTAGCGGCTCCTGGAGCAGCCTCTATTGGGCGAGGTGCTCTAGCGGCTGTTACGCGAATGGCAATAGTCAGTCCAATTGCCAGTCGAATGGTTCCAACTGGTGCAGCAACAACGGAGGCGGCAGTTTTGTAGGTTGTGACTACTACGCTACTGTTAAGTGCTCTTCCAGTGCTGGCGGTACTACCTGTAGCACTACCGGAGGGAGTGAAGCGCGAGGGCTTACCGTTCCGCCTGGTGGCGTGTTCTGCAGCAGCCTATCCGCACCCCTGCTCAGGGCTTATGAAGTTGCGTTTAGTGTTTATTGGCTTTGAAAAAAACTTTCATTAGATTAATAAACACCTACAGAAAGTCCAGCGGCTTTACTAAGTGCCCGAGCTACAATTGGAGCGGTACAATCAGCAGCAACTATTGGGTGAGGTGCTCTAAGGGCTGTTACGCGAATGGCTGGAATAATCAGTCCAATTGCCAGTCGAATGGTTCCAACAACTGCAGCAACAACGGAGGCGGGAGCTTTGTAGCCTGTGACTACTACGCTAGTGTTACGTGTCCCTCAGGTGCTGGTACTAGTTGTAGCACTACTGGCGGCAGAGTTACCCGCAGGTGTGCGCTCGTGTTGGCGATATGTTCCGTAGCAGCTGTTTGTAGCCTTGGTTCAGGGCTTATGAAGTTGCGTTTAGTGTTTATTGGCTTTGAAAAAACAAAACTTTCATTAGATTAATAAACACATGCAGTGCAGTCCAGCGGCTTTACTAAGTGCCCGGGCTGGACTGGTACCGGCTCCTGGAGCTCAATCTATTGGATAAGGTGCTCTAAGGGCTGTTACGCGAATGGCAACAATACTCAGTCCGATTGCCAGCGGAACGGTGCCACCAACTGCAGCAACAACGGAGGCGGAAGTTTCGTAGTCTGTGACTACTATAGTAAGGTTACTTGCTCTTCCAGTGCTGGTGGTACTACGTGTAGCACTACTGGCGAAGGCCTTCTTTCCGGAAGCAGTGTCGCAAGGTATACCGTGTGGCTCCGTAGCTAGCGCGTTTCACTTACAGTCAGGGCTTATGAGTCCGTTTAGTGTTTATTGGCTTTGAAAAAATAAACTTTTCATTAGATTAATAAACACATACAGGAAGTCCAGCGGCTTTACTAAGTGCCCGGGCTTAACGTGGAGCGGTACCGGGAGCAGCTGGTATTGGGCGAGGTGCTCAAGTGGCTGTTACGCGAATGCCAACAATACTCAGTCCAATTGCCAGTCGAACGGTCCCGGCAACTGCAGCCGCAACGGAGGCGGGAGTTTTGTAGCCTGTGACTTCTACAGTAAGGTTACCTGCTCTTCTAGTGCTGGTGGTACTACCTGTAGCACTACTGGCGGCGGGAGGCGGGCTATGTGTTACTATTTAGGTTCATTCTGCAGCAGTCTGTTGTAGCCTTGGTTCAGGGCTTATGAGTTCGTTAGTGTTTATTGGCTTTGAAAAAACTTTTCATTTAGTTAATAAACAAATGCGTCAAGTCCAGCGGCTTTACTAAGTGCCCGGGCTTTACGTGGAGCGGTACTTACAGCGGCATCGGTTGGGTTAGGTGCTCTAGTGGCTGTTACGCAGGCTACGGTAGCACTCAGACCATTTGCCAGGGGTACGGTAGCAACTGCGTCAACTTCGGGGGCGGAAGTTTCGTAGCCTGTGACTACTACGCTAGTGTTACCTGTTCTTCCAGTGCTGGTGGTACTACGTGTAGCACTACTGGCGCAGGCCCTCTTTTTAGAGGAGTGTCAGGGGCGAGCTTCTGTCAGTCGTTCGAGGTTAACCTATGCTACCTTTAGTCAGGGCTTATGAGTTCGTTAGTATTTATTGGCTTTGAAAAAACTTTTCATGCAAAAAATATGGGGCAAACTGTTAATTTGCCCCATATTATAAATCAATAGTGTCAGCGTCTTATGTATTTTACTCTACTTTATCCCACCAAATACATGCATATCCGCCGAGCCCGTCACCGC